>JBPESU010000001.1:0-1136253 GCA_051710485.1 Wolbachia sp.
GTGATTAATAGATTAAAGAGTCGCCTTGTGTGTTTAGAATGCAAAAGTGTATACAGTGCATCTTCTCTTAAAAACGATGACGGTTTTGTTTGTATGAAATGCAAAAGTACAAAGCTAGAAAGGAGAATTGATGATTCTGACTTATCCGTAATTAATAGAAGAATAAGTGAATATCATATTCAAATAAAGTGTTTACGCGAATATTATAAATACAAATTATTAACGATTAATGCTAATCCTAATGTTGATCAGATAAGACAAGAGATCGAAAGAAAAATTTCTTGCAATTTAATTTGACTCTGGATTTGTTTTATGGTATAAATTAAGAATTACTTTTAATAAAGTATCTGAGTACCAGTGGTGCGTATTGCGAGTGTAAATGTTCCAATAAAGAAGTGTATTTCTTTTGTATTAACTTATATATATGATATAGGTATTGCTACTGCAAACAAAATTTGTCATGCTAGTGAAATTGATAAGAGCAAACGTGTTTCGGAAAAAAAAGATAAAAACGTAGAAAAGATCATAAGTTTCATTATGCAGAATTTTTCTATAGAAAAAAAGTTGAAAAAAGAAGTGGCTATGAGTATAAATTTTAGTGAAAATAGAATGATATAAAGGAATGAAGATACAGAAAAAATTTGCCTGTAAGATTGTAAAAGACTCATATCAATGTTAAAATCCGTAAAGGTATATCTCATTTACCTATTGATGGAAAAAAATAAGATTATTATTATTGTAAATTTTAATGAAAAAGATCAAAACAGTTGGTAAAAGTACAAAAAAGTTTGTTACTGGAGTTGTTCATATTCGTGCAACTTTTAATAATACCTTTATAAATGTAACTGATGTTCAGGGTAACACCTTATACCAAACGTCTGTAGGTGCACATGGTTTCTCAGGTTCAAGGAAATCTACACCTTATGCTGCAGGTAAAGCTTCAGAGTCTACTGCAAAGGTAGTAGTAGAAAGATTTGGTATGAAAGTTGTTTCTGTGGTGATTCGTGGACCTGGTTTTGGAGCTGAAGCTGCAGTTAAAGCACTTCAAGTATGTGGATTAACAGTAACCTCAATTGCGGATAAAACTGCGATTCCTCATAATGGATGCAGATTAAGAAAAAAAAGAAGAGTATAGAATATTTGAAAAAGTTATTTTATGTATCATAATAATAGTGTTTCTGTTTTTAGTAATTTAGATAAATTTACTAGGCCTAATTCAATGAAGGTAGCATCAAATAATTCAAATAAAAAAAGCAATATAATACTGGAACCATTAGAGAGTGGTTTTGCTTTAACACTTGGTAATGCATTAAGACGTGTGATGCTATCTTCTCTTATAGGTAGTACTGTTTATAGAATGAAAATCGATGGCATAACTCATGAATTTACTTCAATTCAAGGAGTAAGAGAAGATATAATTGATATAATATCAAATATTAGTATGTTGAGATGTAAGTTGAATGGAGCTTTTAATAAATACTTGAGTTTAAGTGCTAAAGGACCTTGTCAAGTATCGACTTGGATGATAGAAACTGATGATCAATGTTTTATTATTAATAAAGATCTGTTGATATGTACACTTTGGCAGAATATAGAGCTCAACATGACTATAGATGTGGCTAGTGGAAAAGGCTATTTTCCTTTCATTAAATACAAGGAAAATGAATTTTTGAAATTAATGAATGAGCAAGATCTAATAGGATTCATTCCGGTTAATGTTTTATATAGTCCTATCAATAGAGTTTCATATAAGGTAGAGAATAGTCGTGTTGGTCAAATTACTGATAAGGATAAGTTGATACTATCAGTTGAAACTGATGGTACAATTTCTCCAAGTCAAGCTGTTAACTCTGCTGCAAGGATATTACAGAAACAACTTCAGCCTTTTATTAACTCTGAAGTAAATTATAAAAAACCTAAACTTTCCTCACATAATGGTTATAGAGATTTAGGTTATGAACCTGTCTTATTGCGCAAAATAAACGAAATTGAGTTGTCTGTTAGATCACATGATTGCTTAAAAAATGAAAATATCACTTATATAGGTGATCTTATACAAAGAACAGAAAGTGAAATTCTAAGAACTGCTAATTTTGGTAGAAAGTCCTTGAATGAGATTCAGGCAGTTTTAAATAATTTTAGCTTGTCTTTAGGTATGGATGTTCCAAATTGGCCATCTAAAGATATAGATGAATTGGCTAGACAACATACTGATGAAAATTAGGTAATATATGAAACATGGAATGAAAAAGCGTAAGCTATCTCGTCAAACTAAACATAGGTTGTCGATGTTGAAGAACTTATCTATCTCATTAATTAACCATGAGCAGATTATAACTACTCTATCAAAAGCTAAAGAACTTCGTCCGTATATGGAAAAATTTATTACAATTGCTAAGAATAAGAATACTTTATATGGTAGAAGACTTTTACTTTCACGTCTTCATAATAATAGATTAGTAGCTGATAAGTTATTAAACGTTTTAGCTAATCGTTATCAAAATCGTAAAGGTGGGTATTCTAGGATAATAAAATTTAACACTCGAAAGGGTGATTATGCTTCAATGGTAGTGATAGAATTAGTTGATAGGGATGTTACAGCAAAAGGTAAAGTTTATAGCAAAGATAAAGAAGAAAATAAAGTAGTTACAAAAAATTAATTATTATCATATTTTTTATCTTAATGATAAATAATTTACAATATCTTATAGATTATTTTGATGAGTTATTAATTTTAATATATTTAAAATATAAAATAATATAATGTTATGAAGCAACGTTGTCATTATAGGTTATAGGTTAGATGAAGTTGATTTAATTGTATTTGAAAAAGAATTAATTTTTATAGAAAAACAAGCTTCTTTGGAAAAGAAATACCGATATCTTCCTTCAATTTCACTCCATTGAAAATTCCTCTAAATATTTTCTAATAAAAATTTAAGTTTTTAGATTATTTTATTAGGTATAATTTATATTTTCTTTTTTTTTAAAAAGGACCTGTCTATATAAAAATGCTTAAATTGAAAAGAAATCTCAATGATAACTTTAAAAAGTTTCCTCACGATTGAAAGTATAACGAATTTATTATGTATTTTGTTTGATAATAAAAATTGATATAACCTTTATGCTTAAGCATTTATTAAATAGAGAAGAAAACAAAAGAAGCTACGTTGGGGTAGCTAGTTTTCATTATCTATCTTATAATATTGGCCGTTTTTTTATGTTAAAAACGACTTATAAGCGAGTTTCTGAGCTTGAAATCAGAAGTTTTAAAAACATAAAGTACACTTAGTGCAAAAATTTAAACATGAGAAGCTAAATATACTAAGTTTTTTTTTGTCATTTAATCTACACAAACTAAAGATAAATAATAGCTTCAATTCTATAATATAATGATATGGGAAAAGTTATCAAATAGTTTTTTTTATTTCTATTGGGTAACATTTGCTTTCTGTGTATAATAGCTTAGATTTTTAAGATGATGAAAGAGATAATGCAAGAAATTTAACCATAGAAGAAAATTAGGGCTTTTCAGCTTGATCTTTTGTTATAATAATTAAAGATTTGTGTTCTTAACTAAAACGATGCTTAGAGGTTTTCTCTTGATTTTTATATTTATATTGTTCATGCCTCTATCAAACGCTGATGCAAGGAAATATATCAGAATTGTTGGATCTTCAACTGTTTTTCCTTTTATCTCATTTATAGCTGAAGATTTCAATCGTGTATTCTCTTTTAAAACTCCAGTTGTGGAATCAATAGGAAGTGGGTCAGGATTCAAAATGTTTTGCTCAGGAATAGGAAAAGACACACCAGATATTGCTGCTTCGTCTCGTTTTATAAAAAATGCAGAAAGAGAGTTATGTAAAAGGAATAAAGTTAACGAAATAATAGAGATCATTATTGGCTATGATGGAGTTGTAATCGCAAATTCTAATCAAAGCTATAGATTTGACTTCTCAAAAAAGGATTTATTTGAAACTTTGTCTGCATTTTCTCAAGAAAATGGTAAGCTGGTAAAAAACAATAAAAAGTTTTGGTCTGATGTCAGTCAATCCTTACCAAAAACAGAAATTGAAATTTATGGTCCACATCAAAATACAGGTACGTACGAAACTTTGATTAATTCTATTATGCTCGATCAATACTCATGCATGAATTCAAAAATTTTCAAAGAGAATTATGAAAATCAGGAGGAAAGAAAGAAAGCTTGTAGCAGAATAAGAGAAGATGGAAAGTATAAAGAAGTTGGGATTAATGAAAATATAATAATACAAAAATTAAAAAGCAATAAGAATGCTCTTGGAATATTTAGTTTTAGTTTTTTGATGAGAAACCAAGATAAAATACAAGGAAGCACAATTGCAGGAATTGAGCCAATTTATGAAAACATATCATCGGGAAAATATATATTAGCAAGACCTCTGTATCTTTATATAAAAAAAGAACACTTGAGTACTGTTGATGGATTAAGAGAATTCATTAGAGAAGTTATCGATTCTATCAGTACTCAAGACGGATACTTATCTAAACTCGGTCTAATACCACTTTCAAATGAAGATATAAAGAAAATTTCAGCAAAAGTTCATGATATAGTGTAATATCTTTTTATTCTAAAAAGTAACTCTACAAAAAATCATCAACACTTGCAAACGTTACGTTCAATTCCATTTATTTTTATTAGAGTATTTTTATTGATATTTAATTTTAAAATATTCATTCTTGCTATTACTAATAAGTATTTGGATTATGAGTAGAAAAATTTTCTAGTTGGATTTGTGATTACTTACATATATCTGGCACAATTTTTGTTTTATTAGATAAATTAAGCAAATTACATATAATATAAGTGGTTTTGCGATTACCATATTGTGCTTGGATTGCTTTTATCCTTATTTTCAGCTATCCATTCTATCTTGATAGTCTGGATTACATTGATGTATCGTTTGAAACGATATTTGATCTTATCACAACAGAGACAAATGTATTCAGTGATATTGAAAAGCTTATTTCCAGAAATATTGCTGTGAAGAGCAATTCTGCATGATATAAGTGGCTTTGGTATAATTACTATAGGTATTTTGCAGTTTTCCCATACTGTGAATTTTGAGTATAAATAATTTACTCTATTATGAATGTTCTTAGATGTTACAAAAAAAATATTTTAAATACGCAAAGTGTAGTGATTCATACTAAAATAATATATTATGGACTAATTTTGTTGTGCATATTTTCCTATTATCTATTTGATATGCATTATTTAATGTAATATGTCACGGAATGTCCGATGTATTAACTGATAGATTTGTTAATTATAACAATTTCATAAGGCATTATAATAATGCCTTACTAAAAATAATAACAAATTATTTTTATGATCTTTAGCCCTCTATCTTTTTTTTTAATTACTTAAAGATCATAAGACAATTAGATATTTATCACAATGAACAAGTCTCTTACTTTACTGAGATATTTATTATTTCATCTTTATTTATTTGTTTTTGGTTGTACAAAAATGTTAATTTAGGAATATAATTATCATTTAGATATAATATATCTATCATCATTTCTTTTATTACGTCAACTGACTATGTGATGTGTAATTACATGGATTAAAGTTCTATTTAGTCTTAGCTTTTTTGAAAGCTTTATTAGTGGAGATATGATGGTTCTGCCAATAATGAAATCAAAATCTTCCATTTGATTGTTTTAAAGATCTATGGGAAATTCGCTTTTGCCTTTTATTAGATCTCAATTGAGGTGATAGGATATAATTTAATTATAAAATTTTAGAAGATGATGAAATTCACTCTATCTTTACGTTTTTACAATTTACATATTAAAGTTCACTATATAATCAATAGTGATGTCTTACTTAGGCAATACAGAGAGATTTATGACTAGCACTAATGTGAGATCTCTGCAACAAAGACTATAATCTTTGATCTAGGATTCAGTAACTTAAATCTTGTCTTCAGATAATTGTCCAACTTTCAGAAGTGGAATAAAACTATTTCTATTATTTCTGATGCTGCTTAGCAGACTTGAAATATTACCAATCTATTTTTGTATAGACAATTTGCTCTTCTTACTCTTAATTTAAGAGAAGAGAATAGTTTAGCTTTCTAAAAGGCTCACTTTTAGACAAAATATAAAAAGTCAGTAAAAGTAATCCTTGAAGAGAAACGGATAATTTTTCCTCTCTGTTAGATTTTAAGTGATTTACTCGTTGTAGTCAATGTACGATTCTTGAAATGCAATATATCTTTGCTACGGCTTATTATACTGCTTTTTCTTGCAATTTACAGTATCTATTTTTTTTGCAATATATGTGACTGTTTCTTACCTTCTTCAGCATTTTTCTTAGTGACTCTACTACTTTTTCATCCAATAATTTTGATCTTAATGCTATTAAATCTAGATTATTTTATTTACTTAAGTATTGCTTTTTCCATAATTATTCATCTATTTTATGTATAATAGGAATTAGTACTAGTATCTAAAAAATACAGATCGATAAAAAGAGGTAAAAATAAAAGAAACAAAAGTAGCAAAGAATTTATTTGAGGTAAATATTTCAATTGATGCAATACAACAAACAACTGATCTGTAAGAGCTTAAAGCTATTTTAAAAGTCATAAATGCCAAAAAAAACCTTAAATTATTAATCAGACATTATCATGAGGATTTTAATATTTCACAAAAAAATGTGGAAGCTATTTCAGTAAAATACTTAAATTTTAAGCTGATCAACTCTAAGTTTGCTCTTATACACATTAACTTCATCTTCTCATTTAATCGTTTTTGTACAAGATTTATGACTTGATATAGAGTTCTCTACAATATCCAGAATTTAAATCTTTTACTGCTGCTCTAATTTCTTCTGAGACTTTCTTGGATAAGTTAATTGCTCCACAAGATTGAAAATGTCCAAATTTTTCGAAAAACCTACGTTCAATAACATTGAATACTGAATATTCATCAAGTGAACAATTTTTTTCTATTTCTTTTTTACAACTCCTTAATTTTTCTCATTTCTTTTGATCTTTTACTTCTACTCTTAGTAGATTTTGATCTTTTTTATCAGGATATAATTTAACGCCTAATTCTCCTTGACTAATGTAGAAAGTTAATACTATATCGCTACTTTTTGCAAAATCAATATAACCCATTACATCATTTTTAGTGATAATTTCTACTTCATTTTCTCCAATTTTTATTATATTACTATCATATGCTATATTTTCTTAATTAAGCCCTAACTTTTTCATTTCATCTGTAACTTTCGCAATCTCAATTATACTGTCTTCTGAATATTCTAGAAAGAAAGCAGTGTCATCTATTTCAAGACTTTTTAATTTACCTCTTCTGATTGCACTTTCAGCACTTTTCCAAAATCCATTAATGTAACCCTTTAGATTTCTTTGATCTTTCATTCATTTTTGGAAATAATCCTTTTTCTTGAGTTCCACACTATTCTGTATTCTCTTGTTCAACGTTAGCTTTGGTAGCATAGTAAATTTCAAGTGCTTCTTTTACATCAGAATCTATCTCTCTATAAAAATTACTATCAAAATTTGTTGTATTTCCTTACAACAAAATAATTGTATCATTTCTGCTTTTTATAGCATTTAAGGCATTATGAAAAGCTCCTTTAACTATTTTCCGAACTTCATCATCATTAGATAATCTCAATGCATTTTCTATTATGTTCTTTAATTTATTACAAACGCGCTTTTCGTACATGTGAACTTCTTTATTAGCTATAGATTCTAAAAATTCATCTTTAGAAAATAACTTTGATATATAATGCTTTCCTCGTCTTTGATATCTAGTTTCAATAGACATTTGAATCAAACTTTCTAATTTTCCTCCTATTATTTGTGGCGAATATCTACATTTAAGATTTTTTCATTATTAATTAGCCTACTTTTTGCTAAACTCCTTATTCTATAACGCAATTGCTCTTCAAGAACTTGATATTTCATATCATTAAAACATCTTAAAATTCCATAATTTGCATCACATGCTAATTTTATAATAACTTTACACATCTTTTGTCTTTCTTCTCCTATACAAAATCTTCACTACAAACTCTTTTAATAGCAATGAATAATGCATCCAAACTTCACTATCTTGAATATTTTTTTTGCCATCCAATGAGGACATGATATTTACAGTATCAATACTGTCATCAACCTCTATCAATATGGATGTAGCTTTCTTATAATCATTAACATTTTCTATGTTAAAAGCGCCATTATTAATGTAACCGCCTTGAACATTTATATAACATAATAACAGATACTCCATCTCTATATTATCAATATGTAATTTTGTTAAATTATCACATTTAATACTACAATCTGCTTTGTTCTTTATTAGACAACTTATTAAAGTTGAATGTCCATATTTTACAGCAATATGAATTGATATTACTCCATTATTATTTTTCTTATTAATATCTACTCTACATTCTACAAAAATTTATTATTCCTTCACTACAACCAATCTTCACTGTATGGTGCAAAAGAGTGTTTCCCACTTTATCTATTATGCCAAGAAATTCCTTAGCTTTTTCTGCATCAATTTCTTTAATAATAAGACCACATTCATTAATAACTGTAACATCATTTACGTTTTTTTTTCTAGGTAAAGAGAGTCTTTAACATCTCAAAACTTGTTCTCTTGACTGCATAATGAAATGCTATATATCCGTTTTTGTTTATTATATTAACATCAGCTTTTTCTGCTATAAATCTTTCCATCACTGTACTTCTTCTATGATCAATTACAACAGTCATGGTATATTTCCATTCTTATCAATGCAATTAATGTTGAATTTGATCTTATATTTTTTAACATGATTAATAATCATATTAATAATTCTATCAGTAGTGTCATGTTCATTTTCGCATTCAAAATCTGGCTGCTGAGTCGTACAATGCGAGATAGCATATCTAACAGTGGAATAATTCAAACTAGCTAGAATATGATGAAATATAGAGGCACTAAGTTTACTATCTCTATCATCAATTTTTATTTCTAGCTTTGTAAATAATAATTCTACTACATTTAAGTCTGCACTTCTTATTGCAGCGAGTAATGGTATAGTATCTTCTGAATCTTTAATGTTAAAACCTATTTAATTCATCTTTAAGAAAAGATTCAATACTGCGCCCCTCTCGTATATTGTAATGCTAAATGAAATGCTATATCTCCTTTTTCATTTGTAAGATTAATAACATCATCTTGTTTATTACTTATAAATATATTCTATGAGTAACTATATATCAATTAATATTACAACTAAAGCAGCATAATGTAGCGGTGCATTATTACTTTTGTCTTGAATCTTAATTCTTTTTGCTTTTCTTTGTAAAAGAACTCCAATAACATCATCATATCTCAAGACTTGTTATAGTGCAATATATTGCACAAAGGAGTTTTTCATCTTGATCTTACACATTTGGATCAGCTCCTACTTCTAAAAGAAAATCTTGTACCTTGAATATCATTACGTTCAATAACGTAGTATAATAGAGTTTTTCCACATAAATCCTTGCACATTTAGATTAGCTTTTAAGTTTAAAAGAAATCTTATATATGAAATGTTCTCATTTAAATTACTAAATTGATAACTCATTTAAAATATACAATAACACTTTATCTAACCTTTTGCGATCTATTCATTAACTTTGCCCATGAGTAATCACATATCTCTTCTATCTCTGATTGAGAAATATCTTATTATATAAAAATATGTTACTAATGCAAATTGCACTCATAGTGAATTATGTTTTTCATATTAAAGAAAACAATGATAAAAATCATCATGTCCAATTGCCTTATCAACCGACTCCACAAAAATTCTTATTACAACAGCTGGTTTTGGAAGCTAGAAATGATTTTACTATTTAAATAATTAGTAATTTATACTAAAGAATTAGTGCTGTTTTATTTGAAAATAATAGGAAAATTCACGATAATTTTTATCTTTTAAATAAAAAGAGATATTAGATTACCTTTATTGTAAAAACCTTCCTAACTTTTCATCATTTTTGATATGATCAATAGTAATATGAGAATCAATTTCTCTATATATTTAATTAATAGTATGATATACTAGATGATCAATACGGGTTAATTTTAGATATTATTATCTACATAATAACAATCTAAGAGATTTTTATAATCTCTCAGCAGAATAAGTAGTAATAGGATTTTTTTTTGCAAGATAAAGATTTCAGAAGCATAGAATACTATTCTAATATTAGAAGATAATCACATAGAAAAAATAAAAAATAGAAAGATCATTACACACTGTGTTTGAGAAATTATTAGCAATCTTTAAAAAGTTGATCTTGATACACCTCTAATTAATACTTTAACGAAAGCTTTTACTCAAGAACGAAGTTCTTACATATTGAAGAAGATATTGCAAATTATTAACAGATATAATCTGGAAAGAATTAGTAGGAATAATGTCAATATATATCTAGAAGCATATGAAATAGTAATAAAAGAAGTAGAGCAGTTTTGTTATATAGACTTACAAATCTACATATATAAAAATGTTCTGAATGAAAAATCAAGCACTGAAGAGAAGATTGTGTTTAATGTTTTAACTGGAAGAGTGACTTTAATCAAATGCAAATTCAATTGTCACAAAACGAATTGAGAACTTTGTTTTGAAATAAATAAAACGCTGCTTGATATATAGATTCAAGTAGATTAAGAACCTCATAGCTATGAGATGTGATAATTATTGCTGCTGTATCAGACTCATAAAGTCAATCATTTATACAAATATCTAATTTACTGATTTTTATTGAGAATCAAAATCTAACTGATGCTCTAATAGCTAATTATTTAATAGATATACAACTACACTACATTATATTCCGCAGTACTCTAGAGAGAAGGATTAAAAATGATTTTACAGATAAGTAAATCTGAGAAAGTCGATTACAGCTTGTCAATCAAAATAATCATTTTACTTATAAACAAGCCATATACAAAGAAAGAGTAGATGTATTTGATAAGATTTAGAATCTTTTAACACGTGATACATAACGTAAAATATTAATGAAAATCTTACATTCTCAATAATTGTTGCAAATGATCAATACTGATTATTGAAGTATATGTGATATTCAGCAGGTTTACTAGATACACAACAATACAATACTAAAAGCCTATGAATTATTACACATTTACCTTAACTGATATGTGTAAGTCATACCAAAGCATTAAGATGCTTATAGAATACAAATAGTAAATTTATCAAATGCACTATGTAAAATATTAGAAGCTGATGATTATTTAGTATTTAGATTAACTGCTAGAAATGTTTATATAAGAACATATAACTTTCTATAGAATAAAGCAAGACCTTTAGATGTACAGTGCATAATGTTACAGGATAACGATTTATCCTGTATTTAAATAGCTACTTTATAATAGGCGTATTGATGTGTTAAGCTATCTATGGAATAAAGCAGAGTCCTTAAATATACAAAAGTGCGTTTGAAAATGCTTAAAAGTTATGTTGCATTTAAAGTATCTGCTAAGAGCAGTCATACTAATGTGCTGGACTATCTATAGAGAAATGCAAAAGCTTTTGGAGAGATGCACACAACACGATATGTTATATCAACAATCAAAAATAACTAGACAAATAATTCACAGAGCAAACGTTTTTGATCAAACTTTCTGTAATATCTCAAATAAATTCAGATAAAGCATTTTCGAGTAATTTAATGATGAATAAGCGTAAAATCAAAATAGCTAAATTACTAGAAAGTATAGCAAAGAATAGATCAAATCTTTTTGTGCATTAGAAATTAAGCATAAGATTAGAGAGCAATGAATAGTGAGAGTTTTATGAGGCGAGAGTCTTACGTAATGGTTCTCCGATGTTGAGAAGCCAATTTTCCAAAGAGAGAAATTATTCTGGACTTACTCTCTTATAACGTTTCATCGTATCTTTGATACTGAAAAATAAAAGACATTCTTATTCATTTTTCAATAATATTTTGAGCTTTACTAGCAAGAAATGAAATAAAGAATAGAGTTCCTCAATACTGTAATTGATGCTGAAATTTCCTCCAAAAACAAAGCATTGTTGATGTTCTCTGTAAAGATGAGAATGTAATGTATTAAAATAATAGTCGAAATTCAAGTTACTAAAACTAAAGTTTTTGAAAAACATGCTCAATATTATGCTGCTAAAGCATATTTAAGACAGCTAACAAAAGTGATTAATATAAAAAAACCTCAAAGAAATATCTTTATCGCTACTGCCAATTATATCTTATTTCCTAAAAAGTCTAAATATAAATTTAGGCATACTATTCGAGATGAAGATACTAATGATCATGACTCAAAAGATTTTTATTTCAAATTTATTAAATTGCCAAAATTTCTCAATACAAAAGAAGATCAATTAGAGAATATAGTTGAGAAATGAATCTACTTCTTTAAAAATGAAGAAGAAACTAATGAAAGAAATTGGAAAAATGATAGAAAATGACACAATAATCAAAAAATCATATGAGAAGCTAAATAGATTTAACTAATCAAAAAATCATTGTCTATAAATAAAAGATCAAGCGTATTTGTAATAAGAAAGTTGTTCTCGCTCAAAAACTTGATGATATTACTAAAAACAAACAAGAAGATATCTAAATCAACTCTAAAAAGCAGAGCCGGAAACAAAAGAAGAAGGCCATGAGTTAATCGCTTATCTATCATAATATATTTTTAAATAAACTGATCACGAAACTTCTTTTGATTTTTTTTTTAATTTAGTAAATTTCTTAAACATTAAAGCAATTCATAACGAACATTTATTTTTACAATAAATAGTATCATCTCAGCGCGTAATGATAGAGTCTATGTTTCTTTATTTTCTGGATCCAGTAAGAAACATGTCTAACTACAGCTCCTTATGAATATTACACTTCTAAACTTTTTAACAATTAAGAATTACTTTATTTTCTTAATCACTTGTCTTTCTCTTGCAATTGCAAGGCTTTTCTTTGGTACATCTTCCACTATAACACTACCTGCTGCAATTACAGAGTCGTTATGGACATTAAGCGGCGCAATCAATGAACTATTGGCACCAACAAAGCAATTTCTTCCAATATTTGTTTTGTGTTTCTTTTTTCCATCATAATTACATACAACAGTACCTGCACCTATATTACTTTCCGGCCCTATTTTAGTATTTCCTATATAACTTAAGTGTTTTATTTTAGTATTCATGCCTATATCACTTGTTTTTGCTTCGACAAAGTTTCCCATGATTACATTGTCACCAATCCTTGTGCCTTCACACTTGGCAAACGGACCGATCCTAGCATTAGATCCCACTTTTACCCCAGGACCGAAAAAAACATATGGGTAAATAATTGAATCTATACCAATTTGTGTCTCAAGAGAAAAGAAAACAGTCTCAGGAGCTACAAGCGTTACCCCGGAGTTGATAAAAAATCTTCTCTTATTTTCTTGGAAGTAAAACTCAGCTTTTGCAAGGTCATTTTTATTATTTATTCCAATTGCTTCTTCTTCACAAGTAATAATGTAATCAACATTTAAATTGCTCTTTACAGCAATGGAGACTATATCAGTTAAATAATACTCTTGTGTCAACTTATTACACTCTATTTTCTCCACCAATTCACGTAAATTCTTTGCATATGCAACCATTATCCCAGCATTAGAAAGAAATTCCTCATCATTATTTCTATTATTTTGTACTTCTAAGATTTCTCTTAAATAACCATTCTTAATAATTAACTTACCATACTCTTTATCACTTGCTTTAAAAGCTAGGCAAATTAGGGCCTTGTCTTCTAAAGAGTTAACCATTTTAATTATGGTGCTACTTTTTATTAGTGGAGTATCTCCATATTGTATAACAATTACACTCGAATCTGGCAGTTTCATCAGATTTCTCATCGCAGTTTTAACTGCATCTCCTGTCCCAAGTATTGATTTTTGTGTAATTAATTTTATATCCTTAAAGCGCTGCAGCCGCTCAATGAAAGGCAAATCAACTACAACAACTATATTTTCTGGACTTAACTGTTTTGCATTATAAATGATGTGCTCGAGCATAGAGAAATTGCCTATTTTATGTAGGACTTTAGGTAAGCCAGAACTCATCCGCTTGCCATGTCCGGCAGCAAGTATAATAAATGTACAAGGTTTATTCGTCACTTATCTTAAAGATGAAAAATGAAAACCATAATGATTGAGCCAACTGATCTTATTATCATAAAAGTTCCTTATGTCACCAATTTGGTATTTCAGCATTGCAAGCCTTTCTATACCAATACCAAACGCAAAACCATTATATTTAGTATGATTTATTCCAACATTTTGAAAGACATTTGGATGCACCATACCACATCCAAGCACTTCTATCCACTTACTACTCTCATAACTTATATCCACTTCTGCAGAAGGCTCAGTAAAAGGGAAAAAACTGTTACGAAATCGTATTTTTAATCCCTTATCTCCAAAAAATTTGTTAAGGAAGTGATGAATAGTAAATTTTAACTGGCCCATATTGACGTTCTCATTGACATATAACCCCTCTATCTGATGAAACATAGGAGTATGAGTTGCATCAAAATCATTTCTGTATACCCTACCAGCAGCTACTACTTTAATTGGAAAAGTTTTTGCTTTTTTCATGATTCTAATCTGCACAGATGAAGTGTGAGTGCGCAGCACCATTCTTTTATCGTTTATTTTATTCTTTAAGTAGAAAGTATCTTGCTTCTCTCTTGCAGGATGATGAGTTGGGGTATTTAACGCATCAAAAACATGAAACTCATCTTCAATATCAGGACCATCTACTGTTTTGAAACCAATATGTGCAAAAATAAGTTTTACCTCATTTATAACTTTACTCAACTGATGAATCTTGCCAATTTTTTCTGGCCTAACAGGTAATGTGATATCAATCGCTTCATTTTGTAATTTAAAATTAATTTCTTCTGCTTTTAATATGATCTCCTTGTTTGTTATAAGCTGATCCAGCTTATTACGTAAAACATTAATGATTGCACCAAAATCACGTTTTTTTTCTTGGTCTTTTATCTTTTTTAAATCATCAAAATAAATTTTAATTACACCATTTTTTCCAAAATATGATAGCCTTACTTTTTCCAAATCTTGCAAAGAAGAAGCATTTTCAATTTTAGAAAGTGCTTTATCCTCAAGTAAAGATATTTCGTTCAATAAATCTTTATTCATCTCAGAAACGCTAGCTTAAACTTTCATTATAATAAAATCTTCAATTTTATCAATAATCTGAAAAATTATCTTATCTTAATTTAGTGACTAATTATGCTTTTTATTTAATTTTATATTAAGAAATTAATAAATATGAATATACACAATGATAATACTGAGACTGATAGGAAGTATAAAAATAGAAGATTTATCTAGATTCTTTAAGAATGAGGTATTAAAGACATAAATGAGGCATTTTCTAACGAATCAACAATAGAGATAGTACCATTCCCTCTCTAAAAGCGCTAAAAACGATGTGTAAGAATTCTCATTTAAATTAAAATTGTTGACAACAACAAATAATAACATTTCTAATATGAGACCACTTCAATAAAATCTTTAATTAATTTTTAAACTTGCTTTTCTCAAGAGAAAAATTTCAAAATCAACATAGAAGTATCAAAAGAAAGTAAAGAATTATATAATAGCTATTATGAAATTAATCATTTCAAAACTGCAGAAGAATTAATAAATAATACTTTTCTTAAAATTCTAATAATAAGGAATCACAATTAAATTGCAAACAAATATCAAAGACATTAATCTAAGTAATTTACACAAGATTAAATCTCTTCTAAATAAGAAGCTAAAATTCGTGGAAGAGATCAAAAATGAAAAACAAAATTAGAATATTTCACAAGCAGAAAAAACTAAAAACGAAAAAGAATGAAATATAGTTTAAGAAGAAAACATACAAAATAAACAAATCGTATCAATTACAGGCTCTTTTGAGCTGTAATGTAACGAATAACAAGAAACAAAGCTTAAACCGAGGAAAAAATATGGGTGGCGGGGCCTTGCCCACGGGCCAATAGTTGGTGCTGTAATGTATGACAATATTGCTTTATTTAAGTCTTTTTACCTACTTACTTTTTAAGTATAGTATAATTCTTCTTTCAACAGCCATCAAAGATGGCATGAAGACATAGAGCTTTAACTTAACAATTATCCCCAAAAAGACAAATCAAACAAAGTAATATAAAAAAATGAAGGGAAAAAGAAAACAGATGAAATCGCAAAGCTTTCCGATATAGATCAAATCAAGTCGCATATAGCTTATTTTAAAGCTAATAAAAAGAAAAAAAAATGAAAAAGTAAATTAAAGCACTATCAAAAAAAAATATAAAATATTTATTGAAATGATGAATAGATCAGTAATCATGATACAGAAACATTTTATAGTATTTTCAACTTAGTGTTCAATATTGTTTATTTTCAAGATAAAACAACTACATAAAAGTAGTAGAGCCAGATGAAATATTAAAAGTGTTTATAAATACTCGAAAAATCACAATCTTCTAATAACTAACTTTTAAGCAAAGAATATTTATAAAAACAAGTGTATAGAAAAAGAGCAATTACTCAAATTAATTTCAGACATTTTCATACAACAACCTTCTCTACAGTCTAAAAAAAATTCCCATAAAATTGGAATCCTTATCAAATAAAATCACAAGCCCTTCTCATCAATAACAAATACAACTCCATTAATTACTAAAACTGCTTTCAAATTTCTGTTAAAAATCATGTTTTCCTCGAAAAGGACTTACTTTTGTCTATTGTTGATAGCATCTTTTATATCAACATGCTATCTATAGCATATGCTGCTGGGAATAGTGTCCAATTTTAAATGGATTAATGCCATCATAGAAAAGAGAAAAAGTATTCTGCTGGCAATTGAGCATAATATTATCAATATTAGCCATATTATGTGTTTTGAGTTTGATTTATTTTATGTATTTGAAATATTCGATAGAATCTATTGAATAGATAGGTGAAACACCTTTCTTACTTCAATTTAATGAGTAGCTATTTTAAAAAATTTTTTGTGATAAAATCATTTATTTTACTTTATGTTTAAAGGAATTATTATAGATATTGGAATTGTAATTGATATCAAAACTTGCTCTAATTCCGATCAAATCTTCTATATCAAAGCACAAAACTTATTCTCTATAAATAGAGGAGATTCAATATCTTGCTCTGGTGTGTGTTTAACTGTCGTTGACATAATTAACGATGTATTCAAAGTTCAAGTATCTCAAGAAACCATGAAAGTAACTAATCTAAATAATTGGAAAATAGGAAAGAAAATAAACTTAGAACAAGCAATGAGACTGAGTGATAGAATCGATGGCCACTTAGTTCAAGGTCATGTAGATGAGACAGTACAAATTTTTGCAATCAATCAAAATTTAGATTCTCATGAAATCAAGTTGATGTGCTCACAAGAGTTAATTAAATTTGTTGCAAAAAAAGGATCTGTAACTCTAGATGGAGTTTCTCTCACAGTAAATTCAATTACCAGCCAAAAATTTGTTGTCAATATCATTCCCTATACATGGCAAAACACAACATTCCAGTATAACAAAGTGGATGATTATCTAAATTTAGAATTTGACATGATCGCTAGATATTTAGATCAATTGATGCAATATAGATACAATTAATTTTACAATTTCATTATTTACAATTATTATATCTTGAAAATCATATAATATATATTATGCTCTTCGATTGTATAATTATTTTTATTATTGTTGTATACGTAATAATCTCGATAGCTAGAGGCTTTATAAAAGAATTATGCACACTAATGTTTTTATTTTTGTCGGTTTTTCTGACAGCTAATCATTATGATTTCTTCGCTATAAATTATAATAAATACTTTGATTCTAAAGCTACACAAAACATATTTTCTACAATTTCTGTATTTATTACACTCAACATTATATTTATGATAGTAAACAACTGGCTGATGTATATATTATCACCCATAAGATTGGGGTTAATCGATAGAGTGACAGGAATCTTTGTAGGAGCGTTCAAAGGAGTATTGCTTTCTTATGTACTATTCTTTGCCGTGCACTTATATTGCTACACAGCATACGACAAAAAGGAAGAGCAGTCTAAAATAGAAGTAGAAAATATACTACCTAATTGGATAATAAATTCGCACTCTTATCAAGCTTTATTTTTAATAATAGAAGATATAGTTGATATGTATATACCTGAATCATTGATACTAAAAATCAAAGAAATTGGCAAGGGAATGATTAATCAAGAAAACCATAAAGATGATAAAAAAGAAGAGTAATATCTATTGCTTATAAGGCACTTTCTTGTGATTTCCAAATATTCTACAGTCTTTTACTTCCTCAAGTTTGGTATTATGGTAAAATATTATACAATGCAAAACTCATGCATACTAACCCAACAACTCTTCCAACTATCGCTATAATGTGCATCTTCAAAGCATAAGATGCAATGCTACTTATAATAGTACTGTACTCAACATCACTAGCTATGATTACTTGTTTTTGCTGTGCTGCTCTTGTTAGCGGATTTTTATTTACTGTGTTTTTCTTTGGCAAATTCAATGTAAGAGCGCGTTTCTGTTTGATTTACTATCTCAGTAGAAAATGAAGTATTGATTTTACTCATCAGAGAATACTCAGCTTTTCATAGCAATTTCTGTTGAAGTAATATGTAATATCTTTTTCATTTTTCCATCAGTAATTTCAGCATTATCAAAATCTTTGCTATTTTCCAAAATTGAGTATCAATTTCTATTGCAGGAGGATAGTGATCAGAATATCTTTTGTGATAAATTCACGGCTTTTAAAGCGTGTGTGTGCTACATTTTCTTTATATTTAACAGTACTAAAAGTGCATATCAATTCTCCTTGATTATCTGAATACTCTAATTTATTAATGCATTAGAAATTTACTCGAAAAGCTGATGTTCTTTGGCTTTTTCAAAAATATCATTTGTAGATTTTTTTATTGTGTCGTGTAGTATAGTATAATCTAATAGTGTAAACGTTTCTTTTCTACCTTCGTATTTGCGAACTATCTTTGTTGTTAAAGTTTTTTGCGTTTTATAATTAGATTATATAAATTTTTTAGCAATATCTTTCCTTTTTTTCTTCTATCCTTTTTTTAACTTAAAAATCTTTTTTTTATCTTTCTTTATCAATTCATCTTCATCACCTGCTAATTCATAAATTATATCATTTTTAGAATTTTCTAACCTTGCATAGCGTGTTTCTTTTTCTAAAATATCTGCTTTTATAAATTAGTTATTTAACAACGCATGAATAGCAATTCAGGAACAAATCCATGGGATTTTCTCAATGTATTTGCCCCAATAATTTCAATATCTTTTTTAAATGAACTACCTTTGAAAAAAAAGATTAGCTATATCAGCTTATCTAAAAAGTATTTAGCCTTTGAGTGTAGAAATACTTAGAACAATGTTTTTACATTGCTACAAGAGCAGCAAATCCTGTAATATATTACAGCTCAAGATATATTTAAGTATGGAAGTTATAACAGAAAATAGAAAAGCAAAGTTTGAATACTTTATCTTAGAAGAATTTGAAGCAGGTATAGTCTTACTAAGTAGTGAAGTCAAATCTCTGAGAGAAAGAAAAGCAAACATTTCTGATGCTTACGTTATTGAAAATAACAGTGAAATATGGTTGCAAAATATGCATATTGCAGAATATAAAGCTGCAAACAAAAGAAACCATAAGTCTAAAAGAGAACGTAAATTACTTTTGCATAAAAAAGAGATAAATAAACTAATTGGCCAGATTAAAACTACTGGAATAACTGTTGTACCACTTTCGATTTATTTTAATGACAAAGGATTGGCGAAAATTAAAATTGCCATTGCAAAAGGAAAAAAACTCTACGATAAGAGAGCAACTATAAAACAAAGAGAGTGGAATCGTGAGAAAAATAGATTGTCTAAGAATGATTTGTAGCAAGATATGTTTTTAAATCCAATAATTTTTAGTATCGGTCCTGTCTCTATATATTGGTATTCTTTGGCATATGTTTTGGGTATAATATTTGCATATTGGTATTTACATAAATTGGATAATCAAAAAATATTTATCAAAAGTTTTTATGATTCATTGTTAACAGCGACTATTCTAGGTATTATCCTTGGAGGAAGATTTGGCTACATATTGATGTATGATCCAGTTTTTTATATAAACAATCCTATCGAAATACTAAAAACCTGGAAAGGAGGAATGTCATTTCATGGTGGCGCAATAGGAGTTTTATGTGCAGTGATAATTTCGTGCAAAAGACATAACATTCCTATATTTTACACACTAGATCTAATTTCCTGCGGAGTTCCGATAGGTTTGTTTTTCGGTCGCATAGGTAACTTTATAAACGGAGAGTTATTTGGCAGAGTTACAACTGTGTCATGGGGCATAGTATTTCCAGAAAGTGGTGATAATTTGCTACGCCATCCAAGTCAGCTCTATGAGGCATCTTTCGAAGGATTGCTATTTTTTTCAGCTATAAATTCACTGTTTTTCTTGACTAGAATAAGGCTATATCGCGGTACATTAACTGGTATTGCAATTATGTGGTATGGAATAGTACGTTTTATAGTTGAATTTTTCCGTGAAGCAGACTATCAAGTCGGCTATTTATGGATTGATTTGACTATGGGACAGTTACTTTCAATACCTATGATTTTGCTGGGAATAATCATATCTCTGAGCGCATTAAATCTGAAATTTGCAGAAAAATTGCAATAGTTATCACATCTTTTTAAAATTTCTAATTTTCAATCTCAAACGTACTTATAAAGTATTTTAAACATAAAAATGCCAATTTTATAAAAAAGTAAATAACTAGCTAATTGAGTTTATTTTGCTATTTTTTATTGCTTGGTAAATTTCTTAAACATAGAGGTTATACCAATTTTCGTTATCAAACAAGATACATAATAAATTCACTAAACTTCTAATTGTAAGGAAATTTTTTAATTTATCCTATTATCATTAGTATGAGACAACATATCTTATAATTTACACAACTTTTGTCTATAATTAATTTAATACAATGCAAAATCAGCTATATTAGCCTATTTCTATCACGTTTAAATATGAATCAATTTTCCTAACTTTACTACAACAGTTTTACATTTCTATTTTCATAATCTTATTTTTATTCTGCTTGTTCTCACAAATATGAGTATTTTTTTTTGCAATTTTTTGGAAAGTAAATAATTAAACTTATTGTGATGCTAATTCTTAACATGATTACTTATTAATCAAGCTATAGTAAGCTAAAATAATTACTAACAATTTTATATAAAGTATAAAAATAATACATCTTAACTTTCTTATAAAAGAATGTAATAGTTAAATTACATAGTTACTTTTTAATAGGAGAGGATAATTGTGAATTTAACATTCAAAGAATAAAAGGAGATATTGCATTCAATACATTTCAATAAATCAGATGTTATATTTTAATATACATAAGAAATCTCAAAAAAGAACATAAAGTTATATATGAGGAATAGAAACAAAAAATTTTGATGAAAATCACTTATCTAGTATATATACACGTATTAATAGATTGTTAAGATTTAGAAACACATGTTACATGTAACTATTTTAGTGGCGGTTAGATATATTTAAACACCTCATAGCAAATAAAAAGGCTGGTATTGATGCACGAGATTTGTATAACAACACTGCTTTAAATTTGGACGTAAAAATAACAATACAGAAATAATAAAGGTTTTATTAAATACAGAAGCAGATCTTTTATTAAAAATAAAAATGATAAAACTTTAAGAGACTTAGATATAGATCTAAACGTGAAACAGTTTTTAAAGAAATTAAAAAACAAAAGAGTTGCAGATATAGAAAATATTTATTTTATATCAAATATATCTAATATTAACCTTATATTGATGAGGCGAATATTCTTACACAGTAAACCCTGAAAGAAATAAGCTACCTATTATAGCTGCTTCTGCTCAATTATTGTTGAGCATGAAAATAACATATCTTGTGGCTAAGATGATTTTTTGAATGGGCTCCGCCATGCGTCTGGCACTCTCCCTAATATTGAAACTCCTATTAATGTTAATGTTGTAGTATTTCTAGCAGCTGCAGTGAGTAGTGTATTAATTGATTATGGTATTGGCATGTTCTATGAAAAAATTAGTGAAGAAAAGTAAAAAAATCCTAAAAAATCCTAATATGAATACATGAGATACTACTAAAAGCTTGCTTTCTGATCTATTCACTACTAATACCACTCAAAATCAGAGCATCAAGCGTAATTCAAATTGTTAAGTATTATATTTATAACTAAAAGAATTCTTTAAAATGACGTAAAAATATGGCATTGAGTGATAAAAAGGCAAAAAATGTTAAAGCCACATACTATTATTCTATTTTTTAATATTCTGGTAAATCTTACTTTGATTAGCTGCAGGCGAATTTATCTATTTGCCTTCTCAATAATAAAGATTGATATTAAATAAAGTTAAATTTATTAATAGAATTACTATCCTTAAATAAATCAGATTGATTAAAAAAACAAGATTTTCAATAAGTTGTTTATATAATTAGTCTTTATAAGTAATGATGCAATAAAGCAATTAAATTTACTACTTTCATATTTCTCTCTCTAAAAGTCAATTAAACAAAAGTTTATTTGACTTTCATATAACTATTTTCTTTACCGTAATTAAATTATAGAAAATTATTTTTGATAAGCGTCTTTTCTATGTTTTATAGAAGTAATAACTACTGTATGTTTAACATATCTACATAGTAGAGTTACGATATGTATTTACTCGTAAACTACTTTATCCACTTGAAAATTAAGTTTCAATTGGTTTGTCTAATTCTATAGGATTTAACTATCATGTACTTCATTACTGCCTTTTTAATCATAGATTTTACCTTTGCTGGAAATAGTGAAATGTCTTTTTAACAAAAGATTCTGAATATTCCATATTATACTACTTAGTCTCAAAAAACATCAAGACGTCTAATCTTCTTTTCTTTATATTGTTTATCAGAGATTTTAGGTAATTCTATACCTTCAATTTCCTCTTTCATTAATAATTTTATAATTGCACTATACTAGTAAGAAAATTATTCAACTGATTTTCAGGATTTACATAAACTTTAGAATTCATATTGATGATATACTATAATTTATTATATTTTAACATTTTTATGCAATTTTGTCAACTATATCAAATCTCTAAAACTGTTTGTAACAATGAGAATCAACTATACGCTTAAGCATTGCTTTTTCAGCTGATTTCAACTATCAAAACCAAGCGTTTTAAACGCTAATTGTTCAATCTATTAATAATGAAATTGATATTATATTACCATAAATGTATAGATCTTCTGTTCTATCGTTGGTATAATTAATACCTTGCTAAAATTGAACATTAATAAATGAATGAATTAAGAAAGTTAAGTATTACAGAGATGCATGATGGACTTAAACGGAAAGATTTTTCTGCTGTTGAACTCATTGAGGCGCATATCAGCGCTATAGAAAACGAAAAACTAAATGCATTTGTGACGAAAACTCCAGAAATAGCAATAAAAGCTGCTAAAAACGCAGATGAGTATTTTTCAAAAAAAAAAAGTGATATGCCGCTCATGGGTATACCAATTGGTATTAAAGATTTATTCTGCACAAAAGGAATAAAAACAACTGCATGCTCAAAAATGCTAGAAAACTTCATTCCGACTTACGAATCTACAGTATCTGATTTACTTTTAAAAAGTGGGGCGGTCATGCTAGGCAAGCTTAATATGGATGAATTTGCTATGGGCTCTGCGAACACAAATAGCTATTTCGGTCCTGTTGAAAACGTATGGATTAGAAAAAGTGATGGTGGAAAAGTTGTACCTGGTGGATCATCTGGTGGATCTGCAGCATCTGTTGCTGGATTTTTATGCGCTGGAGCGCTCGGAAGTGATACCGGTGGATCTGTGCGCCAGCCAGCAGCTTACTGTGGAGTAGTTGGAATAAAGCCAACTTATGGAAGATGTTCGCGTTTTGGTATGATTGCATTTGCGAGTTCTTTGGACCAAGCAGGAATCATTACTCGTTCCGTTTCTGATTCAGCATTAATGCTGGAAACGATTTGTGGCTATGACAGCAAAGATTCAACATCGAGTAAAAGGCCAGTGCCTAAGTTTTCTAATTCTATAAACTGTAATATCAAAAGTAAGCGCATTGGTATACCAAAAGAATATAGAATAGATGGAATTTCAGAAGAAATCGTCCATTATTGGGAAAAAATTTCTTCCAATTTGAAAGAAAACGGTGCTGAAGTTATTGATATTACCTTGCCACACACTAAATATGCAATACCAGTCTATTATTTAATTTGTTCTGCTGAAGTTTCATCTAATCTTGCTCGTTATGATGGTGTGCGTTATGGATTCAGAGCTGATACTGATTCTCTCGAAGAAATGTATTCACTAACAAGAGCAGAAGGTTTTGGAAAAGAGGTAAAAAGAAGAATCTTAATTGGTGCTTATGCACTTTCTTCAGGTCACTACAATGAATATTATGAAAAAGCACAATGTATTAGAGCATTAATCAGAAATGATTTTATAAAAGCATTTGAAAAAATAGATTATATACTCGTTCCATCCACTCCAACAGAAGCTTTTAGCTTGAATGAAAAGCCAGATCCGCTAATTATGTGTATCAATGATATCTTCACCGTACCAGCAAGTTTAGCTGGACTACCTGCTATTTCTGTTCCCGTTGGACTTTCTAATGAAGGTTTACCACTTGCTTTACAAATAATTGGAAATTTTTATGATGAAATTGGAATATTGAATGTAGCAAATATAATAGAGCAAAATTGTGGTAGAGCGACTGAATCGCATAGCTAATCAATAGTATGTTTGATCAAAGAGGAACAAGTTTTGCAAAAAATAATGATATTATTAATGGAACGTAAAATAGTCCCACTGCAGTACTGATGAGAAGTAGCAAAGTAGCTCTATCTGGTTGATAATTTAAAATATTAGCAAGTATTACACTAGATCCAGAAATTGGAATAATAGCTAGCAACATCAGAGCTTTATATATACTCTCATCGTATATACCTATGATATGTTTGTCTATCAGAATAATTCCCAAAACAAATAATGGCCAGAATAAGTACTTTGCTGTAATAGTGGTTAAAGCGAGTTTCCAATCTATTTTAAAATTTGTAATTTGTGCAATACTTACTCCAAGTAGGATCATTCCTAATGTAATAAATGTACTTCTAATATTCATCATAACATCTGTTAGAAAAGAAGGTATTTGTATATCACATACACTCAAAAAGAAACCAAAAATCATCGCGTAGGACGAAGGAAGTCTAAACAATCTGAACATACATTCTTTTGCGGTATATATACCATTTGCAGCTATATAAAATCCTAAGCTATTTTCAAACAGTGCCATTCCTATATAACAGACAACATATACAGAAACCGAATCTTCATCAAACAAAGTCATAGCAATTGGCAAGCCAAAATAACCCATACTTGTACTGCCTGAGCTAAATGCCAATATGTTTTTCGTGTTATCTTTAAATAAAAAAGAAGAAAGATAATATACTGATAAAGACATAGTACTACCTATAAACCATATCAAAATCGGCAAAGAAATTACCTTTAAATTGACCTCTGTATGAGATACTCCATACAGAATCACTATTGGATTAGCTATATAAAAAAGTATTTGAGATATAGTATTTCTATCAATCCTAAGGCATTTTCCTGCTAAATAACCAATAAATATTGTAATATAAATAGGTAATATTTTGAGAAAAAGGGTAAAGAACATACTAGCCTAATTATAATCCTTCTTGATACTTTCAACTGATAAATTGACATTAGATCTTAAGACATTATAAAAGTAAATAAAATTTATTTTCCAATTTATCCAATTCATAGTATTTAAAAAGACTCATTTAGTGCTAAGATTTGCTTTTACAAAGTAAAAGAAGATATTTTTATGATAAAATCTCATGTTAAGTTTTTATAAAGCCTCTTACATATTTTTCAATAGCGATAACTTTGCTAAAAACAAAGTTTAGTTTCGCTTAGCTTTATTATATGCTTTCGATGATATCGAATACAAATTACAACTACTTTCGTTGAAAAATAAGCATCTTGTAGACAAGCATAAACTATAGAACTTTATACTTTTCCAAAAATAAGTGATGCATTAGTGCCACCAAAACCAAACGAATTAGAAAGTGCATATTGGATTTTATGCTCTTGAGCTTTAAACGGTACAAAATTTAAATCACATCCTTCTGAAGGTTTGTATAAGTTTAAAGTTGGAGGAGTAATTCCTTCATTTAATGCAAGAATACTGAATATCGCCTCAACGCTACCTGCAGCACCAAGTAAATGTCCTATGGAAGATTTGGTTGAAGAAACTGGTATCTTATAAGCATAGTCACCAAATAACCGTTTTATTGCTATTACTTCGATTTTATCTCCAAGTGAAGTTGAAGTTCCATGTGCATTGATATATCCAATTCGATTTAGATCAATTTGCGCACTCTGTAAGGCAAGTTGTATTGCTTTCAATGCACCTCTTCCACTTTCATGAGGAGCAGTAATATGATAAGCATCCCCTGTTAGTCCATACCCAGTAAGTTCTGCATATATTTTTACTCCTCTTTTCTTTGCATGTTCATACTCTTCCAATACTAGTATACCTGCTCCTTCACCCATAACAAATCCATCGCGTTCTTCATCCCACGGTCTTGAAGCTTCTTCAGGCTTATCATTAAACTTAGTTGATAATGCCTTCATAGATGCAAAGCCTGCAATTCCAACTCTACAAAGAGCACTTTCTGCTCCACCTGCAATCATTACATCTGCTTCATCAAGTTTTATAGCTCTTGCTGAGTTTATGACTGCATGCGCACCTGTCGCACATGCAGTTACCGCTGAATCGTTTGGACCCGTAAATTCATATTTAATAGAAATATGGCCAGATATCAAATTTATCAAACTTGCAGGAACAAAAAATGGGCTAACACGCTTAGGCCCTTTTTCTTGCATAATAATTACATTCTTCTGAATTGATGGAAGACCGCCTATACCAGAACCAACAATCACACCAACGCGTTCTCGATCAATATTTTTACTTTCTAAAAGTAGTGAATCGTTCACTGCCTGAATAGCTGCTGCAATACCATAATGGATAAAACGATCTGTCCTTTTTAGATCTTTTTCAGAAATATAATCTAGCGGGTTAAAACAATGTTCAATATTATCTCTTTGTAGAGGAACTTGTCCTGCGATCTTGCAAGCAAGATCGGAAGCATCAAATCTGCTGATTTTCTTTATACCAGACTCACCATTTATTAATTTAAGCCAAGTATTTGCAATATCTGTCGCTAGTGGAGTAATTGAGCCAATACCGGTAACTACTACTCTTCTGCTCATTTAATACTAATTATTGTTTTTTTATTACTGATGTACTCAGCTATCTGCTTTACAGTTTCCATTCTTTGTGCATCTTCATCAGGAATTTCTATGCCAAATTCTTCTTCTGCTGCCATGATTATCTCAACTGCATCTAAACTATCTGCGCCATGCTCTGAAAGCTTTGAAGAGTTACTAAACTTCTCTATATCCTTACTAATATGCTCTAATACAATCTTTTTTACTTTTTCTTCTATGTTTTCTCTAGTGCTTTTTGCTAATACGCTACTCATTTTTTACCAAAAAATAACCTATTCTTTGATGCTATAAAAAATTTTCATGTTTGCAATACCTTTTATGATTGCTAGACTATTACAAAATTTTCTATCGTCTTAGCTGAAATATGCTTCAACATTATGTACTGGGAAATTAACAAACTCACAAATGCTAGACGAAATAACAAAAAATTTACTTATCATAGAAATAAATAAATTTCTTCCTAAAAATAGCCAAAGTAAGCTTATATCAGCTATGCATTATATGCTTCTTGCTCCCGCAAAATATATACGTTCATTTTTAGTCACAGCTTCATCAAGAGTATTTAATGTAAAAGCTGAGAAAGTAATATCAATTGCTGTAGCAGTTGAGTGTATTCACACCTATTCTCTAATTCATGATGATTTACCATGTATGGACAATAGCGATATCCGAAGAGGTCAGTTAAGTTGCCATAAAAGATTTGATGAAGCAACAGCATTACTTGCTGGAGATGCGCTACTTACTCTCGCTTTTGAAATACTTTCTTCACTAAATGAAGATAATAATAAATGCTGTGAAATTATAAAAGTACTCGCTCAAGCGATAGGAACTAGAGGAATGATAGGAGGACAAATTTTAGATATTGATGCAGATTTTTCTAAAATAAAAGAAATTCATTTATTAAAAACTGCAAAACTATTTGCAGCTTCATGTGAAATAGGTGCTATAATGGGAAATGCTACAGATAAGCAACGAAGAGCGTTACATGACTATGGAATAAACCTAGGGCTTATCTTTCAAGCCAAAGATGATATTAAAGATTATAAGCAAGATGAGATAAGTAATTTAATGTCTTTACTCAATAAAAGTGAAACAAAGAACTATATAGAAAATCTCTTTAAACAAGCTTTGGATAATTTGAGTGAACTTTCAGGCAAAACTAATTATTTATTCAATTTATTGAATCGTGTAAAAAAGGATGATTAGAGAAATTGTATTACAATTACTCATTTCCATAGTAATAATTTTCACTTTAACTTCCGCTTTTATGTTCACCATCGTTCAAATAAACAAAAGCAGGCCAGAAAAGAGAGACAGGCTTTATGAGTTAAACATTACGAATGATAGTCTGATACAGACAATAGCATATTACCTAATGAAGCCAATACTTGAATCAGCACTTGATCACTATATCGAAAAGTATGGATTGAAGGAATATTTAAAAAATATAACACAACAAGAGAGAGAGGAAAATTCAATAAACATCTATGAAATCACAGAAGGCAGCGGTAGTAAAGCTCTATGTGGTCAAGAAGTCCTGCTGCAAATGTATAAAATATCTAATAATCTAGCAGCACCACTTCTAAATCAAGTCTCTAATGTTACTTTTAAAATAGGTCAAGATGATTGGAAAGAGATAGGTCTAGGAATAATGGGTATGAAAGAAGGAGGAGAGCATATAGTTACTGTAAACATTGCTAATGACAATAAAATAGATTATAATTCTTATTACGTCAAACTAATCGAAGTAAAAGATAAATACCCAGACTCAGTAAATAATATAATGATTTTCAATGATTTAATTAATAGGACTGGAAAACAAGTGAGATGTGGTGATCAAGTGTCAATTAAGTATAGCGTAATGAGTCATAATGGTGAATATATAATCAAAGATCAAACAATACAATTCAAAGTTGGTGATAAAAAAGTACCGCTTGCCATAGAGCTTGGAGTGATTGGAATGAGAGCTGGTAATAACAGAACTATTATTTCTCCATCAGAACTTTTGAATATTATTGATGATATTTTAATCGGAGATATAGATTTTGATGAAGAAAGTGTTTCTATAATCAATCTCAGCTTAGATGTCAAAGTTTAAAGACAAGGTACTTTAAAATAGTACTTGATAACTAAAAAAAATGACAAAAGTACATATCGCAGTGACAACTGGTGGTAAAACCAGAAAAATAGGCGTCTTTTTAACGAAAAAGTTCTTAGAAGGCTTTAAGAAAAAAGCGTTGTAAATTATTGGCAAAAAGTACATAGCATTCAGTATAGTACTTACTATTAACACAAGAGTAATAAATATAAAAAGTGCTACATTATTAGAGCTAAAAACAGCCTGAAAAATGAGAAATTTACTCCAGAAGGTTGGAGCAGGTGGCACTCCTATCATAGATAACGCACCTATAGTAAATGCTGCCATAGTAATTGGCATATTTCGTCCTATGCCGTGAATTCTATCTACATATTTCTCACCTGTTTTCGTTATTATGCTGCCTACAACAAAAAATAGAGTGATTTTTGCAAATGCATGACAAACTAACTGAAAAATTGCAACCCTTGCGCTAAAGTTGCTAAAAATTGAAGCAAATAGTATAACATATGATAATTGAGAAATAGTAGAATAAGCAAGCAATTTTTTCAATTCCTTCTGCTTGAGTGCAATAAGTGAAGCAATAATGATAGTAAATCCTGCAGCATAAGGCAGCCATCCTCCAGCAAACCAACTTTGTTGCGCAAAGCGTTGTAGATTATCGGTGCCAAAAGTGTATAATATTATTTTTATAATAATGAAAACTCCGGATTTCACAACAGCGACAGCATGTAGTATTGCACTCACAGGAGTTGGTGCAACCATCGCTTTTGGTAACCAAAAATGCATTGGCATTAATGCAGCTTTTCCTATTCCATAAATCAGCATAACAAAACACATTGCAATAAAAGTGACGAGCAAAGTGTCAAATTTAAATATTCCACCACTTATAAAGTCTAAAGTATGAAATTTATTGTATAAGAAACCGAGAACTGGAAAAAATAGTACTAAGGAAGAAAAAAACAGCACACCAAAATAATAACGCCCAGCTATCATTGATTCATTTGTTATGTTATATGTAACAAGAGGATAAGTACTCATAGTCAAGAGTTCATAAAAGATAAATGTAGTAAGCAAATCACCAGAAAAAGCAATAAACATTGTACAACTAATCGATAATGAAAGAAAACATAAGAAATTTGAATAATTATTACCAGAATAGTTATTCTGCATATAACATATTGCGTATATACTAGTTAATATCCATAAAAATGATATTAATAAACTAAACACCATTCCAATGAGCTCTAACTTTAAACTAATGTGTAAATTATTGCCAAAATCCATAAGGATAAACTGAGAACAATCACCATATGCCCAATATAAAGTACACAGACACACATATGTAAATAGAAGTATAGAAGAGGCAACAGTAATGCCGTTGCTTACTCTAGTCCATTTACCAGTAAAAAAGATAATCACTGCACTAAACAGCGGAATCAATGCAGTAATTAACAAATAATTTTCAGTGATTAAAAATGGTAAGGAAAGAGATGTTAAAACGTATTCCATTAAATAATTCATTCTTTTTACTTGGATAAAGCTTGAATTATACTCAAATCATAAAAAACTACCACCTTTTGATAAACAAAAGGACATTCAAGATCTAAGATCTTATTCTAAAGCCATGTGTAGAGGATGTTTTTTGTTAACATATTTAAGCTTAAAAAATAAGGATATCTTCATTCATTTTCTCAATGATATCTCGGATTTTACTGGTAAGAATGAAAATAAAGAAAAAATAGAGTTTCTTAGTATTATAATGAATGTTGAAAATTGCTTCTAAAAGCAAAGCATTACTAATGCTCTCTATAAAGATGAAAAATGGAGTGTATAAAATAATAATCAAAATTCAGTTTGCTAAAACTAAAAGCATTGAAAAACATGGCTCAATATTATGTTGTTAAAGCTTATTCTGAGCAATTAGATAAATCTGATAATTATATTAATCTTCAGAATGTTTTCTTTATTACTATTTTCCAATTTTAACTTACTGCTTCAAAAATTGATTTTTTCTCTATTCATACTATACGAAATATAAAAATCAATGGAAATTACTTAAAAGATTTTAAGTTTGTCCTTATATTAAACTGCTTAAATTACAAAAGAATAATATAGAACAGCTAGAAAGCAAAGTAGAAAAATGATGTTTCTTTTTCAAGTACGCAAAGGATACTATAGATGAAGACCTAAAAGATATAGTAGAAAAATCTCCAATAATAAATCTAACGTACAATGAGTTAAATAAGGAACGCTAGAGTAAGAAAAATCTGGTGATACAAGAAGAAAGATTAATGGACGATCTACGAAAAGAAGAAGCCATCCTTTTACATACAGACTTGATTTTACTGAAGTAAAAACATTCAAATCAAAAAAAAAGTAAAAGACATAGCAGAAGGCAAACAATATGCTAAAATAGCTATGATAAAATCTACTTAAAGCTGATTTATCTATTGACTTGATAGTCGAATCTATTGATCTTTTTCTAAAGCTAAAATTGCACAACTTCAAGAAGAAATTGCCTAACAACCAAGACATCTTTGTTCTCTAGAACATTTCCTGTAAATTAATTTATGCATTATAATATCAAACTTGATAAAAGAACAATTTTCCCTCTATCTTTTCCATCTCTTATATTTGACATAAACAAACTTTTGTATTTGCTCATATGTATATTCAATATGTTGTATATAATTAAAACAATGTAAAACATATAAGCAATGATATGAATCATTGGCTTTTTTCAACAGCGTTATCTGTATTTCTACTTTCCATAATTTTTTCTTTATAACTTTTAAACAATCCTTCGCTTACAAAGTTTGTATTTTCCTTTTGTCGACTAACATTCAATAATTTCGATATTTCTTATTATAACTAGCCACCTTTATAATTGTTTCCAAAATCTTTTATCTCCTTCTTCTTTTTATAATTTGATCTAGGACGTCAACAATATAGTTTTTTTAAACATCTATTGGCTCACTTCCTTTGATAAAACTTCATTACTTTCTTGTTTACTACTTATAGTATAGCCTTACTCTTTAAATGCCTTATATTATTTCCTTTTTAAACGTTGAACATTATGTACTTCTTTCTTTAATTTATTGATCATTCTTAATAAGAACAGACCTAATTATTTCTATATCTTTTTGTAAAGAAAAAATATTTTTATTAATTAAAGCATATAGTGATTCATCTTTCCTTAAATTTTAATAGATTGATTCTTGTATCAAATTGATATTGATAAACTTTTGTACCTTCCTAAATAATCAGTACCTCCTACCATTTTATCATTTTTATTTATAGGTACTTGTGTACACCTTCAAATTTGATTTTATATCTTCAATGTTCAACCCATTTTCTTCAAGTTATCTCTTTTTCATGTTCATTGATTCAACAAATCAATTAATTTTTATATTATCTGCATTATTATCAATCGACATAATAGTTTTTGGTAATTAATCATTATGATTATTCTTATAGTGCACAATTATTCTGCAAAAATGTAGATTTTTCCAATTTAACTTTGTTATTCTTTAACATCTTGTCTTGATAATTGAATATTATATTCTATGCAAATCCATAAAACATAGAAATACTTTCTATCTGCTTCTTAGATAAGCTCAAATAATCTTTTACTACTTCTTTTATAGCATTTGGATATTTCGTTGTATAATGCAATATTCACTTCCATTCCATTTGAAAATGCAGATTGCAACACAGATTTTAATGTTTCCTCATTTTTATTCTATTTGTATTTTTTAGAAATTTTCTTATACCAGAATCTATTACTACATTATTTTCAATAGAATTTAAGTCACGTTTTCTTAACCTAGGAAAAGCATTATACATATGCTTATTAGTGATAGTATTATCAAAATTGAATATTAACAGAGCATTATTTATTTTAACAATATCTTCACCTTATGATTTTTATCAATCAAGGATAAAGGCCAACACTAATAGATTAATTATCTACTATAATACTTTCAAGTTAATAATGTCGAGAGAAGATTTAAAATGAGACAAGATTACAACATTTCACTAATCCAGTTATTCTTTTCTTGCTCTAACCTATCATCTAATATTGACTGCCTTATTGATTCCATCAACTTATTCATAAAGAAAACATTATGAATAGTAACGAGAGTGTAGGCTAACAGCTCTTTAGCTTTCAATAAATGATGTATATAAGCTCTCGAATGTTTTCTGCAAGTAAAACACAAACAGTCACTTTCAATTGGATTATCGTCAAGCTCAAATTGTTGATTTCGCAAATTAATATGCTCTTTGCATTTTGAAACAATAAAATTCCTATTTTTCACTTTAACAAGCGCGCCACCATGTCTTGCCAGGCGAGTTGGATGTACACAATCAAACGTGTCAATTCCAAATTCCACTGCACGAAAGATATCCACAATTCCACCAATACCAAGCAAATGAGTAGGTTTATCTTTTTTTAAATGCTTCATAGTAAAAGAAACTATACCATACATCTGCTCCTTACTCTGACCAAGTGATCCGCCTATCGCTTGACCAAAAAATGGTAGATCGTTGATAAAATCACAGCTTTCTCTGCGCAAATCTTGATATGCTCCACCTTGAATGATTCCATACAGTGCTTGTTTGCCATCATTACTTTTTTCAAATTCATTTAAAGAACGCTTAGCCCATCTTTGACTCATAAGCATTGATCTTTGTGTATATTCTTTGCTTACATGAAATGGTGTACATTCATCTAAAACTAGAATTAAATCTGCTCCTAATTTTTGTTGAATTTGTATAGATTTTTCAGGATTTAAAGAATAAGTTTTACCATTGATGTAAGAACGAAAAATTGCCCCATCCTCATTAATATTGATCAGAGTTTTTTGTTTCTTTCTTATTCCCTTTATTTCTTCTGAAACTGATCCGTGCCCAAGGCTAAATATTTGATATCCACCAGAATCAGTTAGTATCGGTCCATTCCATCTCATCATTTTGTGCAAACCACCAAGTTTTGCTACAATATCCTCTCCTGGTTGGAGCATGAGGTGATAGGTATTTGAAAGTATTATTTTGGTACCAGCTTCACTGATTCTTTCAACATCCACAGATTTAATTGCAGCTTTGGTTGCACAAAATATAAATGCTGGTGTTTCTATACTTCCATTTGGAGTTTTAATTGTACCAATTCTCGCAGAACCTGATTGCTTGATTATTTCAAATGAGAACTTTTCTTCCATCTATTTTCTTGAAAGTTCTACTATGATATTTTCTACTTTTTTGGGAGTAAGATTTTCATAAAAATTGTCATTGATTTGTACAACAGGAGCATTAACACATGCACCAAGGCATTCAACTTCTTTTAAAGTAAACAAATTATCTTTAGTGGTATCACCTATATTGATCTCAAGCTTCTTTTTAAAGGTATTTAATATTTCTTCGCTACTACATAACCAACAAGGAGTTGTTCTACAAATTTGTACCAAATATTTACCCACTGGTTTTAAATTATACATAGTGTAAAAATTTGCCACTTCATATACACGAATATGTGGAATATATAACATATTGGCAACGTAGCGCATGGCAGACTCAGAAACCCATCCACATTGTTCTTGAACTAAATATAATAAAGACATAACAGCACTACCTTCTTTACCTTTTGGGTACATCTCTATAAACTTCTTTGCTTTTTTGAGATTTTCTGATTTAAAACTAAACTGCTCTTCTTTTTTTTCTTTCATCTGTAAAGCCAATATAAATCTCAACAGATTATAATTAAAGGATCAATAATTGCAATTAGACTTCTCACATGAAAAAGGCAATTATTTTTAGCTTTTTTATGTGCTCTTAAATTGCCTTAGCTATAAATATTAAGAAATTTACTAAACAAAAAAAAGCAAAAGAATCCTGTGGTAAAAATTGCTCACTCTTCTAATCCTGTAAATTTGCGTACTATATTGTCTTAAACAACTTAAAAGGACGTTTCAGCTTATTATAGATAAAATTAATAAAGATATAAGATGCACATAGTGCAAAAAATTAAACATAAGACGTCAAACCATAATACTCTTATCGTTTAATCTGCACAGATAAAAATAATTGAATATCTCATATTTTATAAAATTGGACTGAGGAAATTATCAAGTAATTTTTTGTTTAAATTGTTAGTCTATTAGAAATAGAGTTTTACAGTATCATACTATCTGCAGAGTGATATTGTTTATTCAGCCAATCTGCAAATTTTTTACTACTGTTTATTTTCGATATCTCGCTTTATAAATCATTGTGAAATTTATAATCTCATTGCCTAGTACAGTAGAATTGTTTGATAATCTTCTTAGAATGCCCGATCACTTAAGAATTTTGATACTATATTTCCGTTTTATAAGAATAATCGCTTGTTTGATCGTAATAATTATATATATATTGCATAACTCAAGTTCTCAGACTTCACTTTATCGATTCTCTGCTTAAAACGAGCCTCACAGAAGGAGTTTTCTTGAGTCTATTGTATATTTTTTTTCGCATGCTATAAAGTCTGCACTTCCCTAAAATTGACAATTAAAACTTTACAACAAACTTTTAGTGACTATCTGATAAAATTTGAGAAACTGAATGTAATTGGTAAATTCATGAAAAATATGATACTCAATAGTATTGTCAAAAAATTACTTGTTAAAACAATCACCCTTTTCATTAAAAAAAAAGAAATACATCTGAAGCTGAGAACTTTGAAAGCTCTATATTGAAGATAGTTATTATTGACTGCAAATCCAATTCAAATTTTCGATAGATCGAAATTGTGTACTTTTTTCAAAACTTCAGTAAATTTATCTCTATTTCCCAGAATAAAAATGCGAAAATTTGCGTAATCATCAATCTGAACATCAAAAAAAAATCTACAGCATTTTTTTTAAAGTATCATTGGTAGTTTTCTTCGATGTTTTTTAATTTTTTATCACTGAGATTCTTATGAAATACTTTCACTGTCAAATTACTTCTTTCAACACTATAAACATGTTTATCAGGAAGGATACCATTCATTCAACTTAAAGTTTTTATCTCTAAGCTTGTAGTTTAGCTTACTAGTACCAAAGAATTCTTTAATAGCTTTATGTTAAAATTTTAGATAAAATTATATTTATGTTAAATAAATTGCTTGAAATTAACTCAAATACGTTAAAATTAAAATTAAAGAAGCAAGATAGATTTTAACCCAGCAAACATAGCACTCATTGAAAGTAATAGAATTACTTATGGACTTAATTATCAAGATAACGGCAATGGAAACAGTAAAGTAAAATTACTCATAGTACACTATATCAATCAAAAGCATACAAATGTGATACACGTGTCAACGTAACAAATTGATTCAAGAGCCAATCATCTCTCTCACATCAATAGAAAATTCAGCTGAAATTGATAAAATTGAAATAATCTTTCTTAAAAATGGATTAACAGAGAAGGAAAAATCATATTAATGATCTAACATTCAGCATTTATAAATCAAGCATTCAACTAATGCTTCTCAAGTTAAGCATTCAAGTGAAACTAAATTGCAAAAAAAACGCTAATAATAGCAATCTTGTAAATAAAGATAACAATTACTCTCAATCAAAAACAGTAAAAATTGACAATGATAATATTATTATAATCGCCCTTAATTTAAAGGATCAAATCCCTAGTTTCTTGATACTTATGATTAAAAGTAGATAGAAAGTTTAAAGCTATGCGTATAGTAAATAATATTATGGAAAGAAAATTGTTCAAATTTAATAATCCAGGATAATTGGTATTAAATGAAAACACAATGTTTTATGTGCGATTGAACGAAAAAATTACCGAAGAAAGTCATGTGAAATACAAATTTTTAATTTGATTTAGCAAAAGTAGTCTAGAGTTTAAAAACAAAAATGGAGCTAACAAATAACTGTTTAATAAAAAAGAGCGTCAAATAGATAATAAAAAAAACTATCACTTTCTAATAAATATTAGATAAGTTTTTTGCAGAATATTAAAGTAAATAAAGAAAAATGATCTAGTTACTTTTCTTGCAAAAGACAAATCTTCTTACACGCAAGAATTGCATTTAGCAAGCCTGATTAAGAAGAGATCAAAATAAGACTTTGTTATTCATAAATTTGAAAATCCTGTATATCATACTATACTAAAGATAATGATTTTATAAATATCATTAATGGTTAATTGATGACCAGTATTATTTCTAGCAAAATTGTAACTCCTATAACTATCACACAGATAGTTGTGACTTCTATGAAAATTTCAATCATTGCAATTACTAATACATCAAAACTGATACCATGAAGATCACTTATTTTTCAACAGTGAAGTTAACAACTTAAATAAGACAATTTTCTACAACAGCATCTACTACTTCAAAAGCGACCACAATCACTACAGAAGCTGAAACAAGTACTGTAAAATCTTCTGTAATAGCGAAGAGCCAACAATGTCTTTTGCTCTTTACAAGCGACAACAATTGAACCTGCTACAATGCCAACTCATAAGCCAATTACAAACTCAGAAAAATTATACACACAATATTTACCATATCAAGCATCAAAACAAGAGAGTTGACAACTTCTGAGTCTATCACAATTTTGCCTACTCAACAAACTTCTTATCCTCATACAATTCAATATACTATAATGATTCTTTAGGCAGGAATAATAGCAGGATCTGTATTTAGAGCAATGAGCATCATTATTGGAATAACAGGATTTATAGTATATAAATATGTTCATAAATATTATCGTTATAATGCCGCCTATGTTAGAGCTATCTGATTTAAAGTCACAGAATAGTAGTAATGAAGAACTTTTTATCAATAACAGAAGAACAAGCAGTCACAGCAACAGAAGCAAATCCTGAATAATGTTAGATAGCGTATATCAGTAGAAAACGGATAACGAATCGAGTAGTTCCATCACCATCAGGTAATATAAATTCACGATTCAGAAGATTATCTTCGAAAGAATATCAATTTTTATTATACAGAAAATATATAGATAACAGTGGAAAAAAAGCTATAATTTCATCCAATAGAGATAAAAAACTACTTAACAAATCCTTTCAATCTCTCAACAATGAAATTGAGGCTGTTTGTTTAATTTTCCAATCTTTATGGATTAAAGTAATAAAAAATTTGTATTTAGCGTACTATTTTTCGTACTGTCATGTGCACTACATTTCTTTTTAAAATTTCTGGTTTTCAAGTTCAAACGCACTTATAAGTTGTTTGAGATATCACTCAATGTCAGATTTTAAAATAGAGATTAGAATAACTAGCTATCTCAAGTTTTTATTGTCTTTTCTACTACATGAAAAATTTAAATATTAAAACTTAGATTAATTGCGTTTAAAAGCAGCTAAATTACTGTGTTTAAGACATAAAAATACCAACCTGGCTTTTTTTTTTGTTTTTACTCTTAGTAAATTTTTTAAATATTTATAGCTACTATCATTCCACTACGTATTAGCGAAATATACATCAAATATCGCGAATGAATTGTGTTATAATAAAAAACGCATTATCTGTGCAACTTATGTTGCAGCTGCTGATATTTAATATAAGTTTGCAGTTTCTCTACTATTACATATATTACATGAGTAATATCCACTAGCTCTGCAATCTTCCATCGCTGTTTTAGCTTTTTCAATATTCTCTGATTCCTCCTTATGCTTCATATGAAAAGCTACACTATCGACAAGATATATAAAAGAGTTAACGCCAAGAATAACTAAACTCCACGCTGGCAAGATTGGACAAAATGCGCAAGCTATCAAAACTGCTAAAGAAATAGCGCCAATCGCAAATTCTATATTTCTGAAAGTTTTAAGTTTATTATCCAAATAATCTACTTTATCTGATTTTCTAGCCTCTTTTTTGCTATTATAATAATAGTAGTACATAAGACCATGAAAAGCAAAAGATACAACTGCAATTGTTATACCTAATGCTAGTAACTTTCTCTCTTCGCTCTTATTTTTTTCTCTGCTTTGATTAGTGGTATTATCATAGTTAATATTTATTACATTAGTAGTGTAACCACCGAATAAAGAATTGAAACAACATTGTAATAGTAAAAAATCCCAAAAACCTAAACTTCTATTATGCATATGCACATATATGTTCTTATTACCTACAGACTTACAATCGATATTCCTCTCATTATATCCATTTCTTTCGTCTTCTCTATTTTGCCTATTATTTAGATTTTGATTACTGATAAATTCTTTATACACTTTATCAAAATTCTCCTCATTCCAATTTGGAGTATTGTGTGTATTACAAAATTGTAAAAACTCTTGAATATCAATGTTACCACCAGATTTTTTTATATATGCTAACGCATACCTTTTCAAAACATTATTACTTACTAACATGAATACCAAATTAAATTAATAATTACTTATTATAATAAAGTTACGCTTTCTTGTCAACTCGAGTATAAACATATCCACAAGCAATCAAATTTTTTTTAACCTCAGATTCATAATCTTCATTCACAACTATACGAACATTATAATTTGAGCTTACCACTAAGATGGTATGAAAGTAGCTGACACTGGCATCCAGGAATTTTATTAAGTATACGCCAAGTAAGGTGCGTAAAGTTCAGTTGGTGAAAATCCAACTCAGGCAAAGTCTAGCTAACAATCTGAAATAAATTATTATTCTGTATAAGATAACAAGTGTAGTAAAGCTAATGAAATAGACAACATAGAATATAACGAAAATGAAGATATTGAATCAAGAAATAAAATAACATCCTAAAAGTCTAACATTGTACTTAAACTAAAAGACAAAATGAAGAATAACACTAAGACAAGATATTACTTCACTCTAACGAGATCATATGCCGTATCATGTATTAAGATAAAAATCTATGTCAATTTGGAAGGTTTATTGTATACTTTACAAGTATTCTGGAACAAATCAACAAAATCAAGGACTAGCAAAAGATGCAATGAAAATTGTACTGATTGATAGTATTCATAATGTGGGAAAACATAATAATAAGGCGAGACGATCATAAATTTAGAGACGATTTATGGATTGTTACACCAACAAATATAGAGATTGAAATATGAAATAAAAAAAATAAACAAGATTAGCAGAAGTTAAAAAAAACGCTGTGAATGTTACACTGAAGAGCCATATACGAAAAAGTCGCAATTAAAGTTTTGTTGAGAGGGATTATAGTAGTGAAATTGAACAAAAGAATTTAAAAGTTATGATCTATATCATACTGATAATTATAAAAGTTATATTGAATACAACATTTTAATGATTATAGAAAAATTGGATCTCAGTGTCGGAACACTGAGATAACAACAACTGTTATGCAAATTACCTGCTAATTGCAATGTTAACACAGTTATGATCTTTACTCAATAATTAATAGAATTATTCATTATTACACTTGTATAAAAAGTGCAAGCTTCTATAAAGATCAATTGAAATTTCTGAGCTTCGACTATACTATTAGTCAAGTAATAAAATTAAAAGCTATTATGTCAAATAAAATAGGTTTTTTGACTGTTCTTGCCTTAGTAATTAGTAGTCAAATTGGTTCTGGGATTTTTATTCTTCCAATCAGTCTTGCACCATATGGAGCTTATAGCCTTATAAGTTGGGTAATATCAGGAGTTGGTGCTGTATTTCTTGCTTTAATTTTTGCCTTACTCTGTGCAAAATTTCCAGAAACGGGTGGTCCTCATATTTATGTAAAACATGCCTTTGGCTCTACAGCAGCTTCTTTTGTTGGTTGGACATATTGGACAAGTTCATGGGTTGGATCAACAGCTGTAACAGTTGCAAGTATTGGTTATTTAGCTCCACTTTTTCACAATGATATACAAAATATACGTTTACTTTTAGAAATAACACTAATTTTAACTATTATGTTAATAAACTTAAGAGGGATAACTACCGTTGGATACGTTGAGCTTCTATTGATGATTGTTAAGATCATTATATTGTTTGCAATACCAATTGCAGCACTATTTTTTTTTGATAGAAATAACTTTATTGTAAGCGAGGAAGTTTCAAATCTCACAATATCTCAAATTTTTGCTCGCTCTTCATTACTTACTTTATGGTGCTTTATAGGACTTGAAGCAGTAACAGCATCTGCAGGATCAGTTGAAAATCCGAGCAAAACAATACCAAGAGCAATAATACTTGGCACATTCTCTGTTGCTATCATATATTTTATTAATAATCTTGCAATTATGGGATTGATGAATGGCAATCATCTAGCTAATTCAAAAGCACCATATGTTGATGCAATAAAAATAGTTTTACCTGGTAGTTGGTATTTAATAGTTTCAATTATTGCTTTTATCGTTTCTACAAGCAATCTAAACGCTTGGTTCTTATCTGATGGACAAGTTGCTTTAGGTCTTGCAAAAGATAAATTAATGCCACAATTTTTTGCTAAAAGAAATAAACATGATGCACCTTTTTGTGGTATAATAATCAATACGTTAGGAATATTAGTTTTACTTGTTCTAACGTCAAACAAAAATTTTACTGAGCAAGTAACTTCAATAATTGATGTTTCTGTAGTTTCATTTTTATTTATCTATTTAGCATGTAGTTTTGCTTTTCTCAAAGTTAATGTACAAAAAAAAAACTACTGTAAATTCTTGATCGGAAGTGTGGCTGTGCTTTTTTGCTGCTGGATAATATATGAAACTCCTATAAGAACACTGCTTATGTCAAGTCTATTCCCTCTAAGTGGCACACTTCTTTATTTACTTTGGTATAATAAAGGCAACCTTACTAAAAGCTTAACCTAAAGACATAATTTTTTATTTGTTAAAATTCTTAAGGTTAAGTTATACTATTAACTGTATTGATAGAATCAGAGGTATTGTGTCAAATAAAATAGGTTTTTTAACTGTTTTTGCTTTAGTAATCAGTAGTCAAATTGGTTCTGGGATTTTTATTCTTCCAATCAGTCTTGCACCATATGGAGCTTATAGCCTTATAAGTTGGGTAATATCAGGAACTGGTGCTGTATCTCTTGCATTAGTATTTGCTACGCTATGTGCAAAGTTTCCAGAGACTGGAGGTCCTCACGTTTATGCAAAATATGCTTTTGGTCCTACAGTAGCCTTTTTTGTTGGTTGGACATATTGGATAATCTCTTGGATGAGTACAACAGCTCTAATAATTGTAGGTATTAGTTATCTTACACCATTTTTCCATGAAGATATCCAAAGCATGCGTTTGTTTTTAAAGTTGCTATTATTTACAGTCATTACATTAGTGAATTTAAGAGGAATAGCTATTGCTGGGCGCATTGAGTTTCTACTCACGGTTATAAAAATTTCTGTATTGCTTGCAATACCTGTAGCAGCGTTGTCTTTTTTCGATAGAAATAATTTTATCATAAGTGAAGAAGTCTCAAATCTTACAGCATCACAGATTCTTGCTCGTTCTACATTTTTGACTTTATGGTGTTTCGTTGGAGTTGAAATGGCAACAGCACCTGCAGGATCTGTTGATAACCCTACCAAAACTATACCAAGAGCTGTAGTGCTTGGCACAATCTGCGTTGCTGTTATATATTTTATCAATAATTTCGCGATTATGGGATTAATAAATGGGAATAATTTAGCAAATTCAAGAGCACCATATGTTGATTCAATCAAAATCATGCTTTCTGGCAATTGGCATTTGATTATTTCTGTAATTGCATTCATTTTTTGTGTTGGTAGTTTAAATGCTTGGGTTCTATCTAGTGGACAAGTTGCTTTTGGTCTTGCTGAAGATAAACTTATGCCACAATTCTTTGCTAAAAAAAATAAGTATGGTTCCCCTTTTTGGGGAATAATAACCAGCTCAACTGGAACTGCAGTTTTACTAGTCCTTACTTTAAGCAACAATTTTGCTCAGCAAATCACATCAATCATCGATTTTTCTGTAGTTTCATTTTTATTTGTCTATCTTGCATGCAGCCTTGCTTTTCTAAAAGTTGTTGTAAATGAGAGAAATTATCACAAGATTTTAATTGGTAGTATAGCAACAATCTTTTGCTGTTGGGTTATACTTGAAACTCCTGTAAAAACCTTACTAATTTCAAGCTTATTCACTGCAAGTGGTATACCTCTTTATTTATTTTGGTATCGCAGGGCTTTTTAAGAGCATTTCTTAAGGTTTAGAATCTTGATATAATCTTTCTACCCTTGCTATTAAAACTTCCATATGATTGAATCAAATTACAAATAAAAATTTAAAAACATATAATATTACAACTATAGTCAAATCTTCTTTTCCTATATATAATCTTAAAAAAAACTTTCTATATAAAAGTGAAGAGAGCTTTAATATCTACTTATGATAAAACAAATATAATTGACCTTGCATCGTTTTTAATAAAACAAAAAATAGAGATTCTCTCAACAGGAAATACATACAAAATCCTATCTGATGCAGGAATAAAAACGCAAAAAATCTCAGATTACACACAATTTCCAGAGATATTAAACGGTAGAGTGAAAACTCTACATCCTAAAATTCATGGAGGAATACTATGTGATCAAAAAAAGCACAAAAAAGAAATACAAGATCTAGGAATTAAACACATAGATCTTCTTATAATTAATCTATATCCATTTTGGGAAACAGTAAAAAGCTGCTCAAATGAGGAACAGATTATAGAACAAATTGATATCGGTGGAGTAGCACTAATTAGAGCTGCAGCAAAAAATTTTCATTTTACTTCAGTTATTTCTAGTATTCAAGACTATGAAACACTGAAAGTTGAAATGATTAGAAATAACAATGAAACAACATTAGAATACAGAAAACATCTAGCAACTAAAGCATTTGCTCTCACTGCATGCTACGATTCTAATATTTACAGTTGGTTTCTATTTCAAAGTAAAAGCAATGAATTACCAGAGTTTTTTGCCCTATATGGGCGTAAAACACAAAAACTCAGGTATGGCGAAAATCCTCATCAAAAAGCTGCTTTTTACAGCAATCAATTCACCAGATATCCACTAAAAAAACTACATGGAAAAGAATTGAGCTATAATAATATAGTGGATATAGAATCTGCACTTAACATAATTTTTGAATTTCAGGAACCTACAGCAGTAATAATCAAACACAATAATCCATGTGGAGCCGCAATTGGTGATAGCGCTCTAGAAGCATACGAAAAAGCTCTATCATGTGATGAAATAAGCAATTTTGGTGGCATGGTTGCTTTAAATCGAGAGATAGATTTAAAATTAGCAGAAAAATTAAGCGAGATATTTTTGGAAGTAGTGACAGCACCATCAATAAATGATGAAGCACTGAAAATTTTACAGAGGAAAAAAAATTTAATAATTATTATTCATAGTTCTCTTCAGCAAAATACAAAGTATCAGATCAAAAATATTGCAGGTGGATTTTTAGTACAAGAAAATAATAATCATACAATAAAAGCAGAAAAAATAAGCCAAGTAACAAAGTGCGCTGCAACAAAAAAAGAAAAAGAAGATCTTATTTTTGCTTGGAAAATATGTAAGTATGTGAAATCCAACGCAATAGTTATAGCAAAAGATGGTTGTACCATCGGTATCGGCGCAGGACAAACAAGTAGAATAGGTAGTGTGAACATTGCAGTTAAAAAAGCAGGTGAAAAATGCAAAAGTGCTGTACTTGCTTCAGATGCATTTTTCCCATTCACAGATAGTATAGTAGAAAGTGCAAAACACGGAATTATAGCAATAATTCAGCCTGGCGGATCGTTGAAAGATCAAGAGGTAATAGCAACTGCAAACGAAAATAAAATTGCTATGTTTTTCACCGGTGTTCGTAGTTTTTTTCATTAGACTTGTATCTTATTACAGTGCATGCTTTTTCATGCATTTAACGTTGCTTTGATCATAATTGCATACAAAAAAAACCTTCACAATCAGCTCTCAATATGATAGATTAAAACCAATTTACTCCTCGGTAGCTCAGTGGTAGAGCAGTTGGCTGTTAACCAATTGGTCGCTGGTTCGAATCCGGCCCGGGGAGCCTTTTTTTTTTACACTCATTAGCCTGATAAAGTTCTAAAGCCAGTGTTAAGCTACTTGCATACATCCTTTTTGATTAAGATTAATCTTAAATCACAATGTTCATATAGCTGCGATCCAAGAAATGTTTTCTCTCATCCATTATAGATATTACACGATGCTGTCAGCTTTGTCATTGTGATATACTTCAGGAAATATTAAATTTTAATTACTCAAAATCATTAAGCTATACTGCTTGATGCAGCTGAAAAACTTATCAAACTATATAATTGGAACAATCTAGTAGAATAGAGCCAGTTTGTCATCATGAGAGATACTATTCCAATAATTGGTAAATCACTACTTGCCTTTAGCTTTTGCATCAATTGCTAATCACTTGCTTTACTTTAACTAAAACTGCGTGTGATATCGATCTTGCTGCTAAGGATAAAATTTGTTCTTTAAATTTTGCGTACTAAAATTTTGTACGATATATATCAAGTAAATAAACTTATTTCCCGTTTTTACTAAAGTGATGTAAAACATTGGGAAAAATGCCATTTCAATGTTTGACACTAGAATTCAGGAAAATTTGCTTTTGTTCACAAGAAAACTGATTTGGTAATCACGGAAAGTAGCTAATCTTATACTAAAAACGTTCTTGATGAGATCGCATAGAAAGCTTAGTTTCAGAAGTAACACTAGAATATTACCATTTATTATAAAAATAAATGTTTGTTTATAAATTGCTTTAATATTTACCAAATAGGTAAAAAAGTTAAAAATAGTTCTAGTAAATATCCATTTTAATAATTTGGCGTTAATGCTTTATATACTTGACAAGTAGTTGATCTTAAGAGTATTAATACTCAATAACTTTATGTTATTAAAAATATCAAAACTTATCAAGTAGTTTTTTATTTCTATTGGATGACGCTGTGGCTTTTTTCTACTTTCGTCTGTTCGCCTTCTGTATAGAAGAAGTTGATATCAATAATATCAAAATAAAGTCTATTGGACTTATTTTTTTAAATTAAATTCGGTATTTTAAACTGAACATTTTCAACAACACCATCTAGCATAACTGAAACTTTTACGTTCATGTATGTTTTTAAATAATCTATTAACTCATTAATCAATATATCAGGAGCAGAAGCACCTGCAGTAATTCCTATCTTTTCTACACCATGCAGCCAGCTTTTATTCACACAATTGTAATTATCAATCAAATAGGCTCTTTTTCCTCTAGCGATACATAGATCCAATAGGCGATTTGAATTCGAACTATTTTTACTCCCTACAATTAACACTATATCTATGATTTCAGCTAGTCTTTTAACAGCATTCTGCCTGTTTTGTGTTGCATAGCATATATCTTTTAAATTAGGACCTGTGATATTTGGAAACCTAAGCTTTAAAGCAGCGATAATTTCTTTGGTATCATCGACGCTTAGAGTAGTTTGCGTGAAGTAAGATAAATTATCTGGATCATTAACTTTTAAATTATGTACATCTTCTATGCTTTGAACTAAAGTGATAGGATCATCTATTCTTCCTCTAATTCCCTTAACTTCTGGGTGATTTTCATGCCCAATCAGAATTAATTCTCTACCATTATCTTCATATCTTTTTGCTTCTGTATGTACTTTACTGACCAAAGGACATGTTGCATCAATCACTTTAATACCCTTTCTTTTTGACTCTTCTTCTATGCTTTTTGACACTCCATGTGCACTAAAAATCAGTATTCCCTTATTATCTTCAATATCCTCAATACTGTTTACAAAAACCACACCTTGTTTCTTAAAATCCTCTATTATATATTTGTTGTGAACAATTTCGTGCAGCACATAAATTTGGTGCTTGTTCTTGTATTTTTCTAAAGTGATATTCAATATGGCTACAGCTCTTTTGACTCCAGCACAAAAACCACGTGGTTCAGCTAAGATAACTTCCATTTTTTTAAATCAAATAAACACGTAAGTATTACTTAGAAATAAGCTCTGCTCACTATGTTTTATAGTAACATTGTTTATATTATTATATAATAATTATTTTTCGTATGTTCTCTTTAATATTTGATCAGCTTATCGCTTAAAAAAAACTTAAAAAGTAATATAGCATATAGACAACTTGATATCTTGAATAGAAATATAAAGATGATAGTAATAAATGTGCCAACAACATCACTTTATATAAATTCAACCAGAGTAAAGAATTCAGAATGTATAGCATCACAATTATGCCTTATTTTAGATAATTTTGAATAAAAAGATCTATATCAAATACTTACCTCAAAAAAAAATTTACTTAGATAAAACAGCATTTAACTATACGAGAGAGTTATTAGCAATAAAAACGCGGAAAGTGTTGGGAAGGAAGAAAAGGGGCGATGGTGGAGCGGCTCCCAAGTATCAGGAGTAAACTTTTATAATGATATAAAACGTTATATACTCTTACAATAATTTATTTTCACATGTACTTGGCTAACACTAACATATATTGGCAAAAGGCATTTCTTAAGTTGAGACATACATAAGTAATCAACTTACTACACTATCTCAGTAGAAATATTTAACTACTATCCTTAAATACTCACGCGAGCACAAATCATAGTACACATCAAGAACTCACTAAAGTCGTAAACAGATATCAAATACTTTATAAAATAGGAATTGTTTAAAATGTAAGAAAGATAAATGAAGTCATTTCGATAATCAGTCCATCTTACTTTAATTACAATTTGTAGAGTAAGGCAAAAATATATAAATATAATCTCGCCAGTCTTATACTGTATAAGGTGGGATCGGTGATAAAATTCTTTACAATAAGCAGTAGCCACTCGATGCGAGTATTGTGAATACTGATGACTTATATAACATATCAAAGTTAATTATCATTTGGAAATATAAAATTCAAGATTTTCATGAGTTTAAAATTCCAAAAGTTACTGTGCGAGATATACTTGTAAAATTGTTCAACGTTAATGTAGTAAAATTGCACCCAAACTAAGTATTGGAAAAGATAGAATATTTTAAAGGCCGTAAAACTATTTTCTTCCTTGAATAGAAATGCTAGAAAAATCCATACTAAAACTCAGGATAAGTGGAGTGAGAGAGCATTTTAATAACAGCATCTATAATTTAGAATAGCTGTAATTTCAATGTGTATTGCACAAACTACAGCTGCATTAGTCAATGATGAGAGATATCTTTCACAAAAAACTTTGATATTAAACAAAAAGATATAAGAAGTAGATTGTTGCAGATAGATTTTTGCAGAAAGTAATTCCAAGAAGATAACAAATTATTACGTCCAGTAGTAACAAATAGAATAAGAAGGAAAGCGAACATAAAAGCATATACGACATTTAGTAAAACTAAATTAGCAGAAAAAATTGTAAATGATAAATATGATAAAGATATAAAAATAGCGTCATTTATAGGAGTGCTAACTACCCTTAATCCAAGGTAATATAGTACTAATTGTTATTAATGAATCTCGTGGTAAGTACTATATCGAATGGATAATCACTGCATCTGTGATTAAAAGAATTATAAATAAAATAACACTTATACTAAACGTTACACCAGAGATATAGAAACTAATATTTCTTTATCAAAAGTTTAAACTTATGATCTTGATTGTTTCCATCAATACAAAGAAGTCCATCTTCTGTTATGTCACAATTTTTAGAAGAGATATCAAAATCTATTTTTTTGCCACTACTATCTACACTAAGGCAAATTCTCGGCTCCAAATAACTAATTATATTAGCTTCAAACTCTTTTGCTACTTTACCGTCTGAAGAAATCAAGTTAAACATCCAGATAGTACTTGGATCGATCTTTCCTGTATAACTACTGCACTCATCCCCTAAGCAGTATAAACAATCAATTATGTAACCCCCATTGGGAATATCTATAAGAAAACTCCATAAATCATCTGACATAAAAAATATCTTAATATTTACTATTTATAAAGTATTGTAATATTAATTATGATACACTTAAAGATATAAAGTTCAACAATTAATTGTGTAAGAAGTCTTCTTATATCAATTTCCACCGCATAAGAAAAGGATAGACAATAGAAAGGAAAAAAAACTATTTGATAAATTCTTCGAATTCTTTTATCAATGTTATTGAAACTATTTGTTTAACTTTCCAATCTGTGCAGATTAAAATGACAAGAAAACTTGTATTTGGAACACCATTTTTTATACTATGTGCACTGTATTTCTTTTAAAGTTTCGAGAGGGGAATTTTATCATACAAGCTGAAAATAGACTTATAAATCGTTTAAGACATCATCCAACGCCGGATTTTAAATAGAGAATTAAAATAATTAGCTACTTCAAAGTTTTACTGTCCTTTTCTTCTGTCTAATAAATTTCTTAAATATTAAAACAATTCATGAATGAACATTTATTTTATAATAACTGATGTGATTCCAGTATCCTCTTCTCTTGTCATCTTAGTATTTGATACACAACTGTACGAACATTGCGATTTGAAGCTACTATTAAAAATGTCATGCAAGTAGCTGATACTGATATCAAAGAATTTTATTAAATTAATGAGTATAAAAATTATGTTGAAATACAACGTTTTAATGATTATGGAAAGATTGAATCCAAGTGTGTCAGAGCACTGAGATGACATCATTTGTTACTCAAATTACCTGCTAATTGCAATGTTTGTACAGTTGTGCGCATGATACATCGGAATCTAAGAATTTATCAAGTAGATGAACATACAATGGTATCAACTCAAGAACTTCTTTGTAAATTTCTTTTGTTGAAACAAAATAAAAACAAAAATGCTACTTACTGTAGCTTTTGAATAATTTAATGGTAAAATTTTAGAGAGTATTTTATACACGATCACTGACATTTTTCTTAAGTTGACACCATTGAGAGATCTATTACTATAATCTTCATTATTATTATACAAATAATACTGATAGATTAAACTAAAGGAAGATTATGAATAAAGAAATAATAATAAAGCATTTGAATAAATCACTCACTAATGAGTTAACTTCTATACGTCAGTATTTTTTGCATTCTAAAATTCCCAAAGATAGTTGGATCAATAAATTTGCAGAGAAAATGAATGAAGAACTTGACGAAAAACTTAAACATAAATAAGCTAATAAAAAAAATCTTATTGCTAAAAGATATACTAAACTTTCAAGACACAAATGAAATCTTAAAGTAAAATATGAAGTTAACAAAAGATACAATACGAAAAATCTTGGAAGATAATTTAAAATTAGAAAAAGGAGATTTAAAAAACTATAGAAAAGCAATTTCTATTACTCAAAAAGAAAGAGATTTTGTTAATATAATTTTATTAGAGGAATTATTGAAAAATGAAGAAAAGCATTACCGATTGGATTGAAGAGTAAATTGCTCTTATTGAATTTATAAGTGTTTAAGATTACCTAAAAACATAAATATAAGGTGTTAAAAAAAACAATATTTATCTTAATTATACCTTGTTTACTTCTTTTCTTGTTAGGGTTGTGGCAATTATATAGATTAAACTTGAAGAACAATATTATCAAAAATATGAGTCTTTTAATTATCTATCTATTGCCCAATGATGATCTTGCAAAATTTAACTACAGACACGTCAAAATTGATGGGATTTTAAGCGACATAGAGCTATACGTTTTTGCAGGGCAACGCGGCTATCATGTTCTATCTCCTATGCTACTCACTACTGGACATTATATGTTAGTGAATAAAGGAATAGTTAGAGAAAAAAAAAAGAAAAAAGCAAAAATTGAGAAAATAGCTGCAAGTGGAATTTTATACTGCGATAGCAGTAAAAGCAAAAGTTGGTTAATAAAAAATGATACTACTCTCAACATGTGGTTTACTCTAAGTACAAAAGAAATTTCCAATGAATTTGGTATTAAGTTAGAGCAGTGTATGTTATGGCAGAAAGATTTCAACAATAAATCAATTATGCAGCCGATGAAACATTTGGAATATGCGATAACTTGGTTTACACTTTCCTTGATTTGGTGTGCAGTTTATTATAGACAAAATAAACACACCATTCATGTGTCTGACATCAAAAATTATAAGTTGAAATAACAAGATAAAGAACTGAAGAAATAATCATTCATCTATATCGCTACTAATATCCTTTATCATGCTATAATTGCCTTTTCTAAATCTACTTTTTAAGGATTCAACTCCACTTTCGCTAATTCCACTTAAGCTCAGTGCTGCTCCACCAAGCTGCAATCCAATCTCAGATGTCTCCGGAATAATTTTACTAGCTCCTAGATCTTTATAAGCTTCTACATTACTCAAATCTGATAGTCGTATTATAATATTTACATGTGGAAAATTTGTTGCAACTAAAGAAACAACTTTCTTTATAGTAACTTCGTTTTTTATTGAAATTACGAGGGCTTGAGCTCTTTCTATTCCTACTGATTTTAAAATTTCATATCTCGTGACATCTCCAAGATATATAGGAAAACTGTCACTTTTCCCTTCTTTGACTATCTTCGATTGAATATCCACAACAACGTAACTTAGATGCTCTACAGTAAGCATTTTTGTTACCATATATCCTACCCTTCCGAATCCAGCAACTACTACATGGTTATAGAGATCTTGTATATCTGTTTCAATTGCTTCATCATCTAATATTACTTTTTCAATATTAAATGAATTTGCTATCCACTCTCCAAGTCCAGATAAAAGAGGAGTGAAAGCCATAGTCACCGTAGTTACCATCATAAGCACTTGAGCAATTTCACTTGGTAATACATCTAACTCATCTGCTAATCGAAACAGAATAAATGCAAATTCACCACCCTGCGCAAGCAATAATCCAGCTTGTATAGCAGGTGCACTCTTAAACCTAAAAAATCTACACAATACATATATAATAGATGTTTTCAAAACGATAAGAATGATCGAAAATAAAGTAACTAGTGGTAATTTACTGAGTAAAAGATCAATGTCGATAGACATACCAACAGTCATAAAAAATAAGCCGAGAAACAAATCTTTAAATGGTAATACCGTTTGTTCCACTGAGTGCCTATGTTCCGTTTCTGCAACTAATAACCCAGCAACAAATGCACCAAGTGCCATTGATAAATGAAATTGCTCTGTAATAAACGCTGCTCCTAATATTATTAAGAGTGTTGTTGATACAAAAATCTCGTTACTTTCCATTTTAGCAATAACCGAAAATAATGGTCTGAGTAATAATCTACCAGTTATAAATATCAGCACTAATGCAATAGCTGCTTGTACTAATGAACCTGCCAATGATCTTATCAAACTATTTGTAGAATTATCAGTAAGTAAGGGTACTAATACTATTAACGGTACTACTGCAAAATCTTGCATTAGTAGCACTGCTATCGATAACCTACCAACTTGACTTGCTTGAGAACTTTTTTCCTGTAGAACTTGTAATACTATTGCCGTTGAGGACAATGCAAGCCCACCGCCGATAACTGCTGCTATGTTAGTGTTCACTCCAAAAGCAAGAGCAATGCACCATATCGCTACCATAGTAACTACTACTTGAAGAGAACCAAATCCAAATACATGGATACGCATAGCAATAAGGCGTTCAAAGGTCAATTCAAGACCTATAATGAATAATAGAAAAACTACTCCGAATTCTGCAAAATTATCCATTGCATTAGCTGAATGTATCAGATTAAATCCATGAGAACCAATCAACGCACCTGCAACAAAGTAACCTAGCACTGGACTGATGTTCATTTTCCAAAACGCTATTACTATAAACACAGCAGCTGAAAGTAGAATTATAATATCAAACAAATACTGAGAGCTGCTGTGCATAATATTTAATCTGTAAGATCAGACCATTTAATTGAGCAACCAATGCTTGACTTTTGATCAATCGGAGGATTACCAGTTTTTGCAACAAATTTCATAGCTTGGAATAAGTCACTACTTCCTATCTCATAATTTTGAGTCTTTTCTTTTTTTGTATCATTAAAGCGTCCACGATAACATAATTTTAAATTAGCATTAAAACCAAAAAAGTCAGGAGTACAAACAGCACCGTACTCTTTAGCCACTTCTTGCGTATTGTCAATCAAATATAAAAATTTAAACTTATTTTCCTTGGCAAAATTAATCATATTTTCAAAAGAGTCTTCTGGATATTTATTTACATCATTTGACATTATTGCAACAGTACTTATCTGATAATCTTTTTTTAACAAATTAACATCACTTACCAGATTGGTAATAATTGATCGAACATAAGGGCAATGATTGCATATAAACATTACAATAAGCCCATTTTTCCCGCAACAGTCACTTAATGTATAGTGTTTGTTATCCACTCCCAAAAGATTAAAATCCTTTGCAATAAAATCAAAATTTACCTTAGGAATATTCAGTGCAACCATAGCTCACAGAAATTATATATTACACATAACATATAATATTATTGCTTAAATGTCAAATAGTTCTTGTATATACTGTTTTTATATTTTTTATTAACATTTCGATTATAGAACATATGTTCATAACTTTTGAAGGAATAGATGGCTCTGGTAAAACAACACAGTCTGAATTACTTGCAGATCATTTTAGGAAAATTCATGGCAAAAATCATGTGATATTGACTCGAGAACCAGGTGGTACTGACTTTGCAGAAAAAGTAAGAAGAATATTACTTAATGACAATATTGATCCCATCTCTGAATTTTTGCTGCTCTCTTCAATGAGATTTGAACATGTAAAAAAAATAATACTACCAGCTCTAAAAGAAGGAAAAATAGTAATTTGCGATCGATTTATTGATTCAACTATTGCATATCAAGGCTATGGGCTTGGAATTGACTTAGAGCTAATAAAAAACTTACATAAATTAGTAAAAATTGAACGTCCAGACATCACATTTATCCTAGATATTAATGTTCAAATTGGGCTAAACAGAGTAAAAGACAAAAATAAATACGAAAAGATGGACATTAATTTTTATAATAAAGTTCGAAAAGGATTCCAAGAAATAGCACTAAAAGAGTCTGATAGATGTAATGTTATCACTGAAATTGAAACTAAAGATAATAATCGAGTGCATAGTAAAATTATCAACAGAATTGCTAGCATTATACAATAGAACTAGTTTTACAACAAAATGAAAATTAAAGACCAACTTCAATATCGCATGTAGAAAATGATTCATTATAACTGAAGTTACTTTCACTAATTGATAATCGAGTGATAACCTCAGAAATTATCGTTGCATTAAAATATCTATATCATATTCTCATACTCACATATTTATGTATGTGATAATTAATATCAGCTTTTAATTGATATGTGAGCCATATTGATAACTCGATGAGCACTTTTACGTTTGTTGCATCAATCCTCTCAATCTCAACATTAAAAAGAAAAAGAAAAACGATCACTTCTCCAGTAATAATAAACATTTGTTATGAGAGATTCTCTTTTGATTTTTTTTTACAGATCCTGTTTTTCACAAAATTCTTCCGTTAAATTCAAAATCACAATTATTTGCTGTTATAACTGATATATTCCTTCTAATTCAACTCTGTAATTATTTATTGAACAGCCAAATGCTATATTTTCAGCAATAGTGGATCATATTTTGATTGTAATTTATTCGATTGATCTGATTTTTATTAAATTCTTCATATTTACACTCTTATTATTATCATCCTTAAGGTTGAAATATATTGTAAAACTAATCTTTTCAACTTACTGAAGCTTCAATCTATCTATACTACTAATATCATATTATCCATTATTAAAGTAAAATCCTTCTGTTTCATTTGCAAAAGACTATTGTGACAACAACAAAACAAGAGTTATTATCACTAAAGTTTTTTATTAATCATTATCATTTCACTATTAAAATTATATTAATTTCGCCATTGTTTAGACAAATAAAGGATTTTCAGGCTTGCCCAAAGCTGCGGCTATAGGTAATAAAACAAATTGCCTTTTATTTCTAAAAATTGCTTTAGTGCAACACTAATTAGTTGAAAACTATTTAATACAACTTTCGCTGGAAGCGCGTCATAAAAGTATGATATTTTCTATCATCAAAATAACCTATTCTTTTATCTTCTCAGTACTTCTGATATTGGAATTCATTTTTTTTAAAAAAATAAATATTGTGTATCTTTAATAAGATGAGCTACTTTCTATGCTCACAAAATTAGTTTGCCTGCTTATATTAACATTCGTCATTGAGAAGATAAATGAAGACACATTATAAATTTGCTAATTCTACAATTAATTACAGGAAAAAAGAGCTCTTTTTCATTTGTTTCATTACTAACGAGACTTGATATTACAAGCAAACTTTCCTAGATTCCATCTTCACACACAAAACTTTGCGAACATTGTACTCTAACTAGAGTGTCATGCAAGTAAACTAACACTAGCACACAGTAATTTTATTAAATTGATAAGTATAAAAGTTATGTTAAAATACGGTGTTTTAATGACTATGGAAAAATTTAATCCAAGTGTTAGAGTACTGAGGATGATATCTTTAATAAGCTTTTGAATTGTTTTAGCTCTAAATGGAGTTGTTTATTTTTCTCTAAACTTGATGTCTGATTCTCTCTTACAGAGTTTAATAAACAAAACTAGCTAACGTAAACAAAAAATATTATTAAAGACATGCACACCAATACTGCAAAAACATAACAAACCTTATTTTATACTGTGCTTTTATTACTTAATAAAAAAAATAAAGATAAATTTTAGATCTAAAATATCCACAATGTTATTGTGGTGGAATCTGCAAAAGTTGTCAAATAATTTTTATATCTAATTATTTAAAACTAGAGAGTATAGATTAAAGTGTGCATTCAATAGCACTTTCTATAAGAGAAATAGTATTATCTATTCCATAAAACTTTATAAAAGATCCCATTCTTGGCCCAGTTTTTTGGCCAAGCAATGTTTCATACAGTAGATGAAACCAATCGCGTAAGTTACTGTAATTGTGCTTTTTTCCGATAGAAAAGATCTGAGATTGAATCTCTTCAGCAGCAGCCGTAATAGGCAAGAAATGCAAGGTATTCTTTAAATCTAGCAATGCTTCTTTCTCTTCTTCATTTGGAGTCTTATATGCTTTCGTTGGCTTGATAAAGTCGTGATAATACTTAACTGCAAAATCTGAAAGCCTATCGAGTATTTTGTTATTTTTTAATGTAACGTCCGGTGCATAAGTGGATATAAAACCCCAAAGAATCTCTTTATTTTCAGCATTACAAGCTGCTGCCAGGTTTAAAAGCAATGAAAAATTTATGCCTGAAATTTTTATATTTGGAACTCTGCCTTGATGAAGGTGCCATACAGGACTATTTATATCCTTTTCTTCACTCTCATTGTAACGCTTAACAAACTCCAAATATTCATCAATTGATTTTGGTATAATATCGAAATATAAACGTTTAGCCTTTTTTGGATTCTGAAAAATATATAACGCCAAGCTCTCTGTCGGTGCATAAGTAAGCCATTCTTGAATGGAAATACCATTTCCTTTTGATTTCGATATCTTCTTTCCTTCTTTATCAAGAAAAAATTCGTAGCAAAATAGCAGTGGTGGCTTTTTTCCAAGAATTTTGCATATTTGACTTGAAAGCACAGCAGATGGAGTTAAATCTTTTCCATGAGCTTCGTAATTGACTCCAAATACAGCCCATCTCATTCCCCAGTCTGGTTTCCATTGCAATTTACATCTTCCTTTTGTCACTGGAACTTCTATTTTTTCTCCATTTACATCTTTGTACGTAATTGTTCCTTTATCCGTATTTCTTTCAATCACTAAAACTTGTAGAAGTTGAAAAGTTTTTAGACATAATGGCAAGAATGGACTATAAGTCTGCTGTCTTTCTTTTCGAAAAGATGGAAGCATTACATCCATCACTTTATCGTAATTTTTCAGCAAAAGTAAAAGATTTTCATCGTAAATACCAGATTTATAGCACTCTGTAGCACTTCTAAACTCGTATTCAAACTCAAATAAATCAAGGAATTTACACAACAATGAATTCATATGATGACCATAACTCTCATGAGTGCCAAATGGGTCAGGTATCATAGTCAGCGGCTTGTTCAAATGCTTTCTTAGCATCTCCTGATTTGGCACATTATCTGGTATTTTTCGCAAACCATCCATATCATCGGATATTGCAATAATTTTGATTTTTATACTAGGAGCTATTTTTTTTAGCGCATTTGCTACAACTGTAGTACGGAAAACTTCTCCAAAAGTACCAATATGCGGCAAACCTGAAGGTCCATAGCCAGTCTCAAATATTATCTCCTTTTTGTTAGGAAATTCTTGTAATATTTTTTCTGCTTCTTGAAACGGCCAACTCATCATCATTAAGATTAAATTATTTATCTTACTCTAAAGTGCCACTGATTTCAATAGATTTTTAATTAATGATATAGTATTAGTGTTAGAATTATTAATTAAAAGGTCCAAGGATATGTCTACAGGTAATATACAAACAGATCAGTTGTTTAAAGGTCTTACAAGACCTGCAATGCTTTTTGGTGTGAGTTATATATTTGCAATATTAAACGTTCTAACTTGCATGCTAATTTTCATTAACTCAAATGATCTGAGAATAATTCTCTTAATGCTACCAGGAATACACGGACTTGGTTATATAGCTTCCACAAAAGAACCATTGTTTATTGAATTATTTATGATAAAATTAAGAAAGTGCTCTAAGTGTTTAAATCATTTTTATTACGGAGCCAATTCTTACGATGTTGCTTGAAAATATGCGATGCTAAGATTTAGAGCTATTCAATCGAAGAATAAATCTATATTAACCAAAGAGATTCACGCTGAAGCGTTTTTACCGTACTCTTGTTACTGGAATAGCACAACCTTAATAACAAAGCAAAATTGGTTAGTAAAGTTTATCAAACTAAATGGCTTCGCATTTGAAACAGCCGATGATGAAGATTTGGTAATACAAAACAAAATCAGGAATCAGATGCTAAGAAGCATTTCATCCCAGGCATTTAGTTTATATTTTCACACCATTAGACGTAGGAAAAATATTTTTTCTGATGAATTTGCAAGTCAAAATTTACCAAATTTTTTTGCTAACCACGTAAATCTAAAATGGAGAGAAAAACACGCAACAAGACAATCATTTATTAATGACTTATACATTACAATTATTCGTAGAGAAGATACAAAAGGAATAGAATTCTTATCACATCTACTAAAAAAATTTGGACATGTAACTTCAAAACATGCTTGGGAAAGCGATATGCGTGCTACTTATGAAGATTTAGAGGAGACAACAAATCGTGTGTTAACGAGCTTAAGAAATTACTCACCTAAAATCCTTGAAGTAAAAAAAACTCCAAATGGCCTATTCTGTGAAATAATGGAATTTCTATCTAGGATTGTAAATTGTGGCTTTGTTACAAATACACTCCTCCCGCTAAAAGCGGAAATATCAAGATACTTACCGGTACATAGGTTGTTTTTTGGTCGTAAAATGATACAGGTTGTAACTCATAATGAAAGTAAATATGCTGGAATAGTTAGCATCAAAGAGTATGGAAATAATACTTCTGCAGGTATGCTTGATGCCTTTTTACAACTTCCTTATGAATTTATCATCACACAATCTTTTCAATTTACAAATAGGCAAATGGCAATTGCAAAAATGCAGATACAGCAAAATAGAATGATACAATCTGCAGATAAAGCTATTTCCCAAATAGCAGAAATCTCTCATGCACTTGATGATGCAATGAGTGGTAAAATTGCATTTGGTGAACATCACTTGACTATCTTATGCATAGAAAAAAGCCCTAAATCATTAGATAATGCTTTATCGTTAGTAGAATCAGAGCTTTCTAATTGCGGTGTTTACCCTACACGCGAGAAAGTTAATCTTGAACCAGCATTTTGGGCACAAATTCCAGGTAATTTCGATTATATAGTAAGAAAAGGTACAATAAGTAGTCTTAATTTAGCTGGTTTTGCATCTCAACATAATTATCCTACTGGTAAAAAATTCAATAACCACTGGGGAGATGCTGTTACAGTTTTTGACACAACATCTGGCACTCCATTTTTCTTTAACTTTCATATAAGGGATGTTGGACACACTATGATAATTGGTCCAACTGGTGCTGGTAAGACTGTTTTAATGAATTTCCTATGTGCTCAAGCAATAAAATTTTCTCCAAGAATATTCTTTTTTGATAAAGATCGTAGTGCAGAAATTTTTTTGAGAGCACTTGGTGGCATCTACACTATAATAGAACCTAGAACCAAAACAAATTTTAATCCTCTACAACTTGATGATACTCCTGATAATAGAACATTTTTAATGGAGTGGATAAAATCTTTAATCTCGGTGTACAATGATAAATTTACTTCAGAAGATATTGCACGAATTAATGATGCAATTGAAGGAAATTTTAAATTGAGAAAAGAAGATAGATTTTTAAGAAATCTCGTACCATTTTTAGGACTTGCAGGCCCTGATACTTTAGCTGGAGCAATATCTATGTGGCATGGTGATGGTTCTCATGCTACAGTATTTGATAATAAAGAAGACTTGTTAGATTTTTCAAAAGCAAGGGTATTTGGCTTTGAAATGGCTAACTTGTTCAAAGATCCCATTGCTCTTGAACCGATCTTAGCTTATTTATTTCATAGGATTAGCATATCCCTTGATGGCACTCCATCTATTATTATTCTTGATGAGGCATGGGCATTAATAGATAATTCAGTTTTTGCACCTAAGATAAAAGACTGGTTAAAAGTACTAAGAAAATTAAATGCTTTTGTGATTTTTGCTACTCAAAGTGTTGAAGATGCAAGTAAAAGTACTATTAGTGATACACTTGTACAACAAACAGCAACACAAATTTTTTTACCAAATCTGAAAGCTACTAATATCTATCGTGATGTTTTTATGTTAACTGAACGTGAATACATACTAATTAAACACACAGATCCAAGCACTAGATTTTTTTTGGTAAAGCAAGGAGTTAATGCTGTTGTAGCTAGAATAGATTTAAAAGGCTTAGTTGATATAGTCAACGTGTTATCTGGACGTGCAGAAAGTGTTCTATTATTACATGATATACTAAAAGAGGTAGGAGACAACCCAAAGGTATGGTTACCTATATTCTATCAGAAGGTAAAAAATGTTTAAGACTAAGCTGTCATTGCTATTAATTGCGATATTTTTATTAAATATTGATTTTTTACTCTCATATCCAGTGTTTGCAGATGAGGTAAGTGGTACTGAAAAGACGGAATTCGTTAGTAGATTTAATTCTACTGGCAGCTTTAGTCGTGCCACTAATCCTAATTGTGGAGCATTTAAAACAGCTACAGCACTTGCAGGAATAGCTATCGCTGTTGGTGCAATATTAACTGGCATCATTTTAAGTGTTTCTTCTGCTTTCTTACTTGCTGCTTTTGCTGTCGTAGGAATGATAGCCACAGTTATTGGGGTCTGGAAAGCTATAGGAGGACTTGTTATTTGTCAACATAGTTTTGTTAGGCATCCAGTTGCACGCAATCACGAGGGAAAATATAAAAACTTCAAACTAGAAAACACAAGTTATAGTGATTACACAGATAAAAATTATCAAATTGAAGATGAATATTTTTCTGCACTACAAAGAAAATCAGGAAAAGATGGAAAACAGACAGAAAAAAATATTTTAAACTTTACTGATTGGAATGTTTTATCTTTCAATAGAGAAAACTATTACTGGCCAAAAAACAGCATGCAATATAGTGAGTATATAGAAATATGTCATCGAAATCCTTTAACATTCGGCAAATTGTTTCAATCATATGAAGAAATAGAAAAAGATTTCGATGTAAGAGAGAAAGAGCTTAATTATGGAAAGGAAGGATGGTCTCCAAAGATTGCTGGCAACTTAGAGTGCAAAGTTCTTAAAGCAGGACAAAGCAAAATCATACATGGGTCAACATTCAAGGCAGTAAAAAAAATGAGCAGGTTGTGTGTAGAGTTAGAAAGTGTTAGTACATTTGATATTAAAATGACTCCTTGGCCACAAGGAGTTGATATTGGATGTACGGAATTGCCACCAGATCCAATTGCTCCCATGTGTGAAAAATCTGTGATGATATTCAAAAATAAGGATGGCACAGAAAAAGAAGAAGTTTCTATAAGTATTGATGATGATTATCAAACTATTATAAGAAATAAAAAAAAAGAAGGAAAAATTTTTTCAGGTTATAATAATGCCAATTGTTTTAGTCAATATGTATCTGAAGCTTGCTATAATCAAGCAGGAGGTAAGTCACTAACTCCTGTTCCCATAACTTCTATGATAGTACAATGCATTAAGGAATCATTGGATAATTTAGTGGCTGGTATTGATTCAAGTGGCAATCTATTGAAAGACGAGCGTGGAAATAGGAAGGGTAGTTTCTTATCTGTAGCACAGAAAAAGCTAAAAAACACTGTAACTGCCGTTTTAGTTTTAGCTTTGATACTATTTTCTATAAAAGCCATGTCTGGTGGTATTCACAGTCCTCAAGAAATGTATATATTAATCATTAAATTTGCCTTAGTAATTTATTTCACAACAGGCAATACTATGGCTCATTATTATGGAGAATTGACAAAACTTTCAAATGGTTTGTCAGAAATAGTGCTCAAAGCTTCATCTGAAAGTAAAAGTATATGTAATTATAATGCAGGTACAGATTATGAATACGATCGTGCAGGAAAAAGGATATCTTACAGTTATCTTGCACCTTGGGACAGACTCGATTGTAGAATTCTATTTTACTTAGGAGCACCTTTAGATGGAATTGGTAGCAAAATTGGTACTGGAAGTGTAGGAATATTGGCTGTTTTATTAGGTGCTGCTCCTGTTTTATTAGCGGCAGGTTCAATAATAGGTACTATTTTTGCTGGTGGTCAAATTTTAATAGCTATTGTTGCCATATTCATAGCTGTTATGATGATGATGGTTATTTTATGGATATGCTACGTATTTATTTTATCTTTAGTTGCTCTAAGCATAATAATCATCTTGTCACCTTTATTTATTCCTATGGTTTTATTCCAACACACTAAAGGATACTTTGATGGATGGATAAGTAAGTTAATTACTTATAGTTTATATCCTGTTATGCTTTTTGCATTTTTATCCTTCATGTTTATAGCATGTGATAAAATCTATTTTAAAAACTTGAACTTTGAGTTGGATAGAAAATATGAAGAAAAGATAAAAGACTCTGGTAGTAATAAAAAACAATGGTTTAAACTGAAAAGCGACGAATGTGATAAAAATGAAGATACTCTTGCATGTATGATGCAAAATTACAGCTATAAGAAAAGCAGCATACTTGGTCTATTTAGCTTCACATATATGGAATTTAACAGTTCTCCTATCGGAGAATTACTAAAATTAGCTTTAATATTGTTTTTGTTTTATCACTTTTTGCATATTCTACCAGGAATGGCTGCAGAGCTTTCTGGTAATTACAGAGCAGCACTCGGCTCTGGTGATACACCTGCAAAAATGATGTCAAAAGCCTTTTTTACAGGTAAAGCTATTGCTGGAGCCATTGGTAAAGCTAAATCCGATAATGCTACTAGAGCTGCTAATGATACTCAGAGAATTAGAGATACTGTGAATTGGTCTACTCAGACTAGTGATTCTGCTAATAAGAAATAAGAGAGTCTTGAGTATAAAAAATGAATAACAAATGCTTAAATATTAAAATAACCAAAATTTGATAAGTTATGCATAAGTTTTTGTTGATAGTGACACTCTTTATATTGTCCGGTTGTGATCGTCACTGCATTAAACCTGAAGATTTATCAGGCTTACGCGAAAAATTAGATGTAGTATCAACAAAGCAAAAGTGGGTTGATTCTGGTGTTTATATCTCAGGTAATGTAAAAGTAACAGAAATTAGTATAGTGCCTAGCAAAGTTAATTTTTGTCCTAAGTGGTATGAAGATTTTGCAATTCAATCTGGAAAAGATCCTGTTGTTGTTACATTACCATTTGCCCTTAAAGCTGATGATTCAATAAGCTTTAGTGTCATTGGAAGTAAAATGTGCAAAAACGATAATAGCACGGTTACTTATAAAAAAATTGACGAAAGTTGTGATAAAGGAGAAACAGAGTATTTTGCACATGTTTTAAATCGAGAAGAATGTCAAGCAATATGGCAAAATGGAGAATATAAGTACACAATATGTCCTAACAAACTCATGATAGGCAGTGCAAAGTGGCTGCCTGGCCAAGAGTATTGGAGTTCAGATTTTTCAAAAAAAAATCAAGAAAAAAGAAGAAAGGAAATTGAGAATATTAATTCTATAAAACATGGAGAAAATATAAACTGCAACAAGCTTTTAAGCGATCAAAAAAGTAAGATGATAAATACGTACATTCTGAATCTTGCATGTAAAAATATATGTCATTACTCTAGCCAAAATTGTGTTGAAATTGAATCAAATACTATAGATGATGGCAATTTGATTAAAAGCCTTGATAAGGCTTTAGTCTCTGCTGAAAATAAAGTAAGCGAAATTACTAAAGTCACTAAAAAGATTACAGAAAAAGGAGAGATAAAAACTCATATCCCATCGTTAATAGTGTCAACACAAAAAAAAAGTTTTAATGCATGGACTAACTATGATCATAAAGTAGAGAAAGATCATCCTCAAGGTGAAAAATTAACTTTTGCTTTTGCCTGTAAAGATCAATGCAAGGGTGGCTACAACATAAGAGTAACAAAAATTCCTAATCTTATTAATCTAAAAAATAGCCTATATATACGTGTGTCTGATACATTCCCTGAACATGATCCTGATGAAACTCATGGAGATATACTTATTGATGTTAACGAAATTTATGATATCAAGTACATGGAAAGCTTAAAAGATAAATTAAAAAACAAAAGCGGCACCATATATTATGGAATAAGAAACCATGGCTGCGATTATAAAGAAAACGAAGGTCAGTTTAGCATTAAACTAACAATCAAAGAACCACCTACAAGAACTTTTAGTGTGATATATAATTTTTTTGACAAAAAAGTAAAAACTACATTTTTTGGTTCTCGCTACAAAGATTCAAATGCAGTCCACTCTGAGTCTAGTCCTGTAAAGTCTCTTTATCAAAATTTAGTAGCATCAAATAGAATGAAAACCATTCGATCAACGATAGTATCGCTGTTAATATTGTATATAGTATTGTATACTCTTTATTACTTTTTTGGCTTAACTCATGTTTCTATATATGAGTTTTTAATTATATGTATAAAAATAGGAATTATTATTCAATTATTGCAAGATAATAGCTGGGATTTTTTTTATAACAATGCTTTTTCTATCTTTATCAACATTCCAAAACAGTTGATAGAAATAACAAATTTTAGAGGCACAACATCAAACGTTTTTGAATTTCTAAATTTGACATTGAATAGATTTTTGTCAGTAAATTCAATTATATTAATAATATCTCTTATATTTTCTGGCCCTCTAGGTATTGTATCTTTTTGCTTAGTGATTTGGGGCTTAACAATAGTGATATTATCTATTTTTAACGCCTTGTTTTCTTTTATTACGTCTATAGCAATAGTTATGCTATTACTTTCTTTAACACCTATTTTTATTATTAGCCTTCTGTTTACATACACTAGACAAATGTTTCATAATTGGGTCAAAAATTTGGCAAGATTTACGATTCATCCAGTTGTACTTTTGATTTTTATATCATTAGTAAGTCAAGTTATGGATTATATTGTGTATTCAGTGTTTAATTTCGAAGTCTGCACTACATGTATACTCAAAGTTGACCTAAAGATTTTTAAAATCTGCATCTTTTCTGGATATACTTCCAAATATACACCTAATATTACCACCATAATGGCCTTTGTTATTTTAAGTCATGCTATGAAAGCTTTAATCGAATCTTCTTCAAAAATATCTGACTCGTTGTTTGGTGTTTATGTACAAGAAGAATCTGGAAAACAATATCAACATAGCTTAATGGGATTAATAGGATTAGATGAGCAAAGTGTTCACAGAAGACAAGCTGAAAGAGGAGAAGGTATTCAGCCATCAAGCAAAGGATCTCAAATGCCTATAATTCAAAGAACAGTATCATCACTACAACAAAAGCCATGATAAATAAAAAATCACTATTATTAATAGTGTACCTTGCAATTACTGGCTGTAATATTGATTGTGTCGAGCCTGGACTGCAAAGTAGAAATACTAGTGTTAATGTAAATGTTCCAGTTCATAAAGTTGATGAAAGAGTTAAAATTAATTGGATTGATTCCGGTCAAATAATCAGTAAAGATGAGAAAATCAAATTTACCATTGATGGATCATTAAATTTTTGCTTCCCTAAAGAAGATAAGAATCCAAGAAAAGTACTTGTTCCTGCCGTATTTTGTGCTGATGGTTCAATACCAATTTATAATAAAGCTATAAATATTAACGATGTATCCAATAATTACGGCGTTGACGAAAAAGACGTGAGTGGAAACGAATTGTGTGGTGGTAGAGGGTTTGGCAGCAATAGACGTTATGTAGACACTGAAATTAAAGTGAACCCTGGTGATAAGCTAAATTTTAGCTTAGTTCCAAGAGAGATATTAATTGATTATGATAATCCAGAAGAAAAAAGCATCAGCCTTAATGACAATTGTTATAAAACCGAAAAAGAAGATGACAAAAACAGAGCTACAATAAAAGAAATACTTAATGGAGGAACGTTCTTTTGTGAAAGCAATGGCAAAAGGACTGCAATAGAATTTCCTAATCTTAATAAGAAGAACATAGAAAAAAGAAAAGTGCTAGTTGGTAACGGCTATACTCCGTATGATAATAAAGTGCATTTTAATAAAAATTTCATTAAGAGAGACGAACCATGGATAAATGGTGCACTGTTAGATTTGCAACAAGCAAGAGTAGGATTGAATGAATTATGCAATGGAAAAAACTGTAATCTTAACGAGATAAAAAAGTATGGCTCTTATGAGCTGAATTGTTACTATCAAAATATATGTTATACTAAAGAAGGTATATTCAATAATGATTTGCATAAAAAAGGAAATCGGAATTGTGTCTCTTCTATAAGGTATGAGAAATATGATAAAAAAAATAAAGAAAATAAAAAAGAGTATAAGTGCAACATGTACTCTCATCTTAAAAAGATTGAAGATAGGCTCAAAGAAATTAAAGAAAATAAAAGTAGCACTAGTTTTACATCAAACGACAAAGAAGACATCGAAAATATCTTATGGGCTGAAGCTCTTATTGCAAAAATTGGTAATTTTGACACTACAAAAAATCGTAGATTTGATAGAAAGAATGGCAACACTAATAGTGTTCAATATCTTCCAAAAGAAAAAGATACAGGTAAAAATAGTAATCAAGAGTATAAGTATTCAAAAACCAGTAACGATTTTGAAGATTTTTCTTTAAGATTGAATTATACTTATGAAATAAACGGAGATGTTTCTCCTGGTAGTGATGTAATGCTTGCCATAGTAAGTGATGGCAATTACTCTCTTCATAGAGGTGGATACCATGTTGAAGTAACCAGATCATGTGAATACATTAATGGCCAAAAACTTTATATGTATTTAGGTAATAAATCACCTAAAGATTTGAGTAACGTAGGAATTAATGATTTCAAAAAAGTAGAGGAATTGTATCAAAGAACAGAAAATAATGTAAATTATTATATAATAAATGGAAATCATTTAACAGATAAAGAATCTGAGAAGATATATTTCGGTATCGATGTAAGTAACATAGAAAAAGAAGATATTACAGACGAAAAAGGCAAATATTATGAAAATAATAAATATATTATAACTTTGTTTGTCAAAAAAAAAAATAACGATTTGATTTCATCAAATGTAAATAAAATATTTAATTTTATTAAAAAAGAAGTAATTGGAGATAGCGTCGAAGATTTATACAAAGGGTATGCTAAAGGTTTTCTTCAAGGGGTAAGAGCTTTGCTTACCCTATATATTATATTTACTGTTGTTGGCTATATGCTTGGAATGATACAGCTAAGTAAATTTGACTTTATTATAAGGATAATGAAGATAGCATTTATAGCTTTTGCCTTTAGCGACAATAGCTGGAAATTCTTTGGCACAACTTTATCCAAATTTTTTATGGATTGTAGCACTCATTTAGTAGATAGTTTCTCTGATTATATAGGAGAAGGAGATAAAAGATTTGCATTCTTAGATTTAACAGCAGGAATATTCTTCACAGAAGAAACATGGTTGAAATTTTTATCATTGATATTCGCTGGTCCTTTTGGTTTTATCGCTTTTTTGATAATACTTCATGCTAGTTTTATGTTCTTAAAATGTATTATTAGCGCTACATTTAGATATGTGATATCTACTGTTCTAGTAGCGTTTTTGCTGTCATTAACACCTTTATTTATCGTCTTTATCTTATTTCAACAGACTAAGTCCTTATTTAATAATTGGATAAAGACACTTGCTCATGTTTCAGTACAGCCGATGATTTTATTTTCATCTTTATCAATTTTGAATCAATTAATATATTCAATATTATATAACCTCACAAATTTCTCTGCATGTTATCAATGTTTAATTAGTATAAATTTCTTGTCTTATGATTTCTGTCTTATGAAATCTATACTGCCTCTTGGATATAATCCTGGTATTAATGTTGATGTTGCATTAAATGATGGATCGAAAACTAGTGGGCATTTTGCAGCATTACCTATAGACCTAATTCAGGCAATTATATACTTTATTATTGCTAAAGCAATGGAAGTTTTTGTTTCCGCATCAGAAACTATGACACAAGCAATATTTAATGCTGGTTTTGGAATTGTTGGAAGTGTTGGTGATGTTGCTAACAGCGCATCACAAGCTATTCTGTCAACTGTTGGATTTGACGATACAACTCAAGGAAATAAAGAGAGAGGAATTGAAGGCATGATACCACATGTCAAAAGAATGACGAATCAGCAAGATCGAACACAAATTGAATATAAGTTGCCTAAGACGTTAAATCAAGCAGAAAAGGAAGAAAAACTTGGAGCTGAATATAAGAAAGAAAAAAAAGGAACGAGTGATATCATGGAGTAATTAATTAAAAAGATATATTAAGCAATGTTTTATTTCTATATTTGGAAAAAATTTAGGATATGCAGTTACGCTTAGGCACATTTTCGTTTAAATTACTACTTCTTGTAGCTTATGTGCTGATAACAAGTTGTAATAAGAACGATATGCCCTTTCCAAGGTGCATATCTGCTGATTATTTTGGACCTGAACCTATTACAGTTGATGCTTATTTTCCAATTGGTCATGATGCGTTTTTTCCAGAAGATAAAAGTGAAGAACCTATTGATCCTGAGACTGGTGAAATCAATTATGGTTTTCAATCTAATCAAGTGGTGAAGTGGAAGGATACCGGATTCGAAACCAATGGAGATGATTTAATAGTACGAGTTAATGGTGCATGGATATCTTATAGTAATGATAATAAGAAAGAATCTAAAGGCAATTACAGCTTGCAAAGCTTAGAGCAGCTGAAATATGCAACTAAATTTGAAAATAATAAAGGCGATAATAGTTTACCTGACTTTCACTTGATTTGCAATAATTATAAATATAATATGCAAAAATTTTCAAGTAGTTCTAGTACAAGTTATACAGTAAACTGTAAGCGCATTAATGAGAATGATGATAAAAATATAATTTCACGTGATGTTTCATGTTGGTTTACTAATGGTCATGGCGCTTACCTTCTGTTTAAAAAACCTGGTGATAATAACCCTAACGAAAGTCTGAAATCCATGCGCAATCCTAAATCTCCCACTATACATTTAGGTTATAACTCTGTAGCAGAAAATGGAAGTGGGTTTTTTACTTTGAAAAAAGGTGAGAAAAAATTAAAGGACAGAAATTGTAAACTATTGGAGTTAGAAAAGGGATGGAAAATATATGTAAAAATATTAGACAGATATTACTTAAACAATGTAGGAGGCTACTCTTTTGAATTTTTGAGCGGAGCGCAACAACCAAGTAGTTTTGGATTTTTTGATTACGTTTATCACTATCTAAAGAATGTATTATTGATCAATAAAAACAGTAAAGGTGAACCTGCAGCCGCACAAGCTATGTTTCAGAACATAGCTGAAAAAAGTACAAGTTTTCATAATTTTGCTCTTTCCTTACTTGTTTTATTTATAGTGATTTCATCACTCCTTTACCTTTTTGGTATGATAAGAGAAACTAAACATGATATGGGCATCAGAATCATGAAAATCACTTTAGTAATAGTACTTATATCTCCTAGAAGTTTTAACTTTTTCTATAATCATTTCCTTACTTTGTTTATTGAAGGATTTGAATATATAATAAATGTAATTACTAGCTTTACTCCTAATATGAATACAGATGCTAATTTGAATCATATCAAAGCTGATTGGGACGCTCGTGTTAAATTATTTAGCTTGATGGAGGACATGTTCAATAAATTTTTTTCTTACTCTGTTTGGAAAAAGTTTGCGGCGCTTTTGCATTATCAAATGTGGACAAGTATACTTATGATACCAACTATTTTCATAGGAATCGTTTTATATTTCCTACTGTGTGTATATGCTTATATAATATTCCTTTTCGGTTTCGTTGGTATAGCTTTTCTTATAGCTATAATGCCACTATTTCTAATTTCTATCTTATTTTCATCATTGAAAAGTCTATTTGAAGGTTGGATAAAATTCTGTATTAGTTTCTGTTTACAATCGATTATGATATTTGCCCTATTATCATTGCTGGCTTCCATTATAATGGATACCTTTTATAGGCAATTAGGTTTCACTGTATGCTATAATAAATGGTTTGAAATAAGATTGTGTGCTCCAAAATGGATGTTTAACGGTTTTTGTATCATTGATAAACAATACTTTGGTTGGACTCCAGGACAAATTTTTGTACCTTACACTCTCGGAGAGTCTTCTCCATTAAACGTAGACAAAAACATAGATGGTATAGAAAAACTAAGCAGAGCAGGTGGTACAATAAAATTCACTAGCGGTGCTGGATATATTTCTCTTCCACCGAATTACATTGAAAAATGTTTCCGTTATATAGACTATCCATTTTTTAACCCAATTCCTGGTATTAAAGAAAATCCAGCAGATCATTATATAGCAGAAAGTGACATAGTGATTAGTAATAGCTGTAGTGAAAATGAAAAAAATCTAGTACGCTTAACAAACAGTTTATCCCATGCATCAGAAAAAACTGACATCCTATCATTAATAGATAGTATTAACTATAAAATAGATGGTGGTGATATTAATAAAATAATAAAACACCATTGTCAAGATATAAACAAGTGTAGCGATTATAGAGAAATAATAAATAAAATAAAGATTTTAACGCAGAATATAATTAAACGAAGTGTAAACTGCGAATTAAAGAATTTTCATGATGTAAATAAAAAGGAATATCAAGAAAATAGCGACTACCAAAGAGTGCAAGAAATAGAGAGAGGTTATTTAATCAATACTGGAGAAATCTTTGTATTATTCTTATTTTCATTTTTAATATTCTCTTTACGCGAATTCGTACAACAAATGGGCTCAAGTATTGCTACTGGTGGATTCAGTGTTTATAGTATATCTAGGATATATGAAGCATCGCCTTTAACTCGAATAATAGAAAGATTAAAACAATCTTATTGGCAAGACACAATTGGTAGAAGACTAGAGTCATTAAACAATTGGGCTACTCATTTACCGGATAGATTAGCAAAAGGTACGACTAATCTACTGGATAGGATACCACGAGTTGAAGGTGTGTTGAAATACGCTATTGATGTGCCATGTAAATTTGTAGATGCTGCTATCGAAGCAACAAAATTTGCAACATCACCTGAAAATGAAGTTGATAAACTTGAGGAAAAGATTTACAAGGCGTTTGGAGTTGACAAGGAAGATATTATTCATAGAAGAATTGGTAGATATTTAGATTATTACAAAGGATATGTAGGGTCAAATTTTGGCTATACAATAAAAGATGCTATGAAATTTACTTGGGAATATAGTGTTGATTCTATAGGAAAATATAGTTATAATCATAACTTGCTCTATAGAGCAAAATCTCATAGACGAGAATTCTTGGACAAACTTCATGATTACATCATAGAGCGCAAAAGAAAACCAGAGAAACGTAAAGATAAAGGTAATAGTAATCAATCAAATCCGCAATCACCAAGGTTTAGTAAGTCAAATTCAAAGAAATCAAATGAGTTTTTGGAGGATTCATTAAAAAGAAATGTACTGGATGAGCCAAGAGAAGAAAATGAGGATAGCTATGGAGACTAATAAAAAAAAATTCAAAGGCCTTGATTATTATAAACTGCACAAGGATAAAGACGGTAATATAAAGCTAAATGACTACAATGACATTTTAAATGCACGTAGAGCAAGAGTAGATTTATTTCTGGATAACACTAAACAAGATGATATTAATCTTTCAAAGCTAAACAAGGCTTTTAGTGAGAAACTCGTGAATGATAGAGAATTGTTATCTGAATTTAACAAAGAAGATCAAGAAATTGCTCAGGAAGAACTCAAGATATTTAACATTTTAGACAATCTTGATAATCTTACAAATATTAAAAATGAAGATCTACTTGAGGTTAGTTTATTACTATCGGATCTTAGTTTCATAGAAAGAAATGTTATACTGAATACCGATCAAAATTCTAATCTAGTAGAGTTTAAAGACTTATTTATCGAAAGAAAGGCATCTGGTGAGGAATATAGTGATGAAGAATGTCAAAACTTTCTCGATAACATAGATAAAATAAATACTCTAATTAAACTAGAGCTAGAAGATAGAATTGAAGAATTAAATCATGATAAAAAAAATGACCGTGATGATTTACAAAATTTAATTAGTAGTACAATAGATACAATCAAAAAAAAATAGTCGATTAATTTTTTGTCTAGAACTTTTTCCTAATATCAATAATAAATTAAAAAGCTTCTCTACGATCAGATTATTGAATTTATTATATATCTTATTTAATAACAAAAGTTGATATAGCCTTTATGTTTAAAAATTCATTAAATAGAAAAAGCAAAAGAAATTTTGGTTGGTATTTGTTAATGTTGGTATTTTTATGCTTTAAATGCAACAATTTAACTACTTTTAAATACAAATAATCTAAATTCTAATATTTAAAAAATCTATTAGACAGGAAAAAAGACAACAAAATTCTAAGATAGTTAATTATTCCACTCTCTATTTTAAAATCCGTGATTGGGTAATGTCTTAAACAATTTATAAGCGCATTTCAGCTTTTATGTACAAAAACCAAGAAGTTTTTAAATGAAATGGAACATTCAGATTGAAAAGTTAAACAAATAGCTTCAATATTTTGATAAAAGAGTTGAAAGAATTTATCAAGTAGTTTTTTCGTCTCTATTAAATAACGTACTGATTAAATTGCAATGTTCATGAAGTTATACATTTGACACTAAAATCTAGTGGAACTACTTATATGGCATATAAGGCTATAAATAAAACTGTTAATTCTACACAAAAATTTGTATGATAATTACAATAATATATGGAAAATATGGACATAACTATACATTCACAGGAAGATTTTGAATTTATGCGAAAAGCTGGTCGATTAGCGGCTGAAACTCTTGATTTCATTGCATCGTACGTAAAAGTAGGAGTAACAACTAATGAGTTAAATGATTTATGTCATAACTTTATAATTAAAGCAGGTGCAATTCCAGCACCATTGAATTATAGAGGATATCCCAAATCGATTTGTACTTCAAAAAACGCTATTGTTTGTCATGGCATTCCTGATGATAAGCCGCTTAAAAATGGAGATATTATAAATATCGATGTCACAGTAATTTTAAATGGTTGGTATGGTGACACAAGTCGTATGTTTTGGGCTGGTAAGTCATCAATAAAAGCAAAACGCTTATGTGATGCTACTTATGGCGCATTAATGGAAGCGATAAAGCAAGTCAAACCTGGTAATAAATTAAATGAAATTGGACTTGCTATAGAGAAATATATTGAAGATTTTGGCTATTCTGTCGTACGTAACTATTGTGGACATGGTATAGGAAAAATCTTTCATGCTCCACCAAATGTAGTGCATTTTTATGATAAAGATGAAGATCTTGTCTTTAAAGAAGGCATGTTTTTTACAATAGAACCAATGATTAACGCTGGAAAACATGAAACTCTGCTCAGCAAGCTAGATGGCTGGACAGTAACAACACGTGATCTTTCACTTTCTGCACAATTTGAGCATACACTTGGGGTAACAAAAGATAGTGTTGAAATATTCACATTATCACCTAAGAATTGGCATTTCCCACCTTATAACTAGATTCTTTAAACTCAATATACTTGATGTACTGTACAGTTCCATGAATAGAACTTTAGGTATTTGTCAAGTAATCTTTTTTGTTTCTATTGAATAATGTTATAATTTTTTCCATTTTTGTCTGTTCGCTTTCTGTGTAGTAAAGTTGATATAATTTCACTTGCTAGGCAACAAAAGCACAGCTAGAGAGTTTTTAGATAAGATGTGCTTCGAATCACGACATTTCTCCTCGTTGTTCCATTTGTTCAACACTACTCTGCTTAACTTTACTGCTTATTACTTTCTCGTTCTTACCACTCTCATTCCCCAAATTGTTTTTGCCTCATCTTCTGCTTTATTGTAGTATTTGTTTTGTGATCTTTTATATGCTTCGTACGCCTCCCTGTTTTCATATATATGATTGCTGATAATTCTTATTTTTTCGGGTGTGAAAATTTTTGCTAAAAACCTTCCTATAATTGGTATTGATTTCAAGAAATTTCTTAGCTTTAAAGACTGTTGTCCTGTTTCTAGAAACAGTGTTTTAACAGTTTTTACAGAATATCTTTTATCATTAAAATTAGGAAATTTCTTTCTTATCACTTGAATCTTTGATTCATTGATTCCATCAAATCCTGAAGATATAGATATTGCAGATTTAACCTTAGTTTCATCATATTTTTTACTCATCTCCCACTTTACCACGTAATATTATTAATATTGCATAAGAATAACTAAATTATGGTTAATTGCAAGGTAAAAATATTAAAATAATTGTAAATTTTGTCAGTGAAGATAAAATATAATTTTAAGCCAGAGGTTCGTCTATATGGGACATAAAATTGCTGTTGTTGGAGCGACAGGAAGAGTAGGACGTGAAGTGTTGAATATACTTGCTGAGTTTCAAGACGAAGAAAAAATTTTGATAGATTCTATTATCGTATTTGCATCAAAAAAATCAAAGGGGAAAAAGGTGAGTTTTGGTGATGAAGAACTAACCGTTTCATGTCTTGAAAATTGTGATTTTACTAAAGTCAATGTAGCCATTTTCTGTACTGAGACTCATGTTTCTAAAAAATATGTACCAATTGCAACTGAAGTAGGATGTATTGTTATAGATAACAGTTTCCATTTTAGAATGAAAGAAGGTGTACCACTGATCATTCCAGAGATTAACAAAGGAAAAATTATGGAATACAAAAACCATAACATAATATCCAATCCAAACTGTACTATAATACAGATGTTGCTAGTACTGCATTTATTACACCAAAAAGCAACAATAAAGAGAATTGTTGCTTCAACTTATCAATCGACCTCTGGCGCAGGCAAAGCAGCAATGGATGAACTTTATCATCAGACAAAAAAGATCTTTATGAATGAAATCAAAAAACCAGAGATATTTCCTAAGCAAATAGCATTTAATTGTATTCCTCACATAGGAGAATTCATGGAAGATGGTTCCACAAAAGAAGAATGGAAAATGAAAGAGGAAACAAAAAAAATCTTAGGAGAAGATATAAAAGTGACTGCAACTTGCGTGAGGGTACCAGTTTTTATTGGTCATGCTATAGCAGTGAATATTGAATTTTATCAATCTATAACTGAAGAACAAGCTCGTAGAATACTAAGTGAAATCGAGGATAATGGAATTTTAGTGTATGATAGACGTGAAAGTGGAAAATATAAAACTCAAATTGATGTTGTACAGGAGGACGCTGTATATGTATCACGTATTAGAAAAGACAACACTGTTGAACACGGATTAAACATGTGGATAGTAGCTGACAATCTGCGCAAAGGTGCAGCACTAAATATAGTGCAGATTCTGGAAATTTTAGCAAAGGAATACTGTAACTCCTGTATATCAAATGGCAGTGTGTGATGCACGAATATTTTACATATGCTCATGTTAAGAAAAAATAATAGCGAGAAGAGTTATTTCAATATTGAATCTAATTATGTTTTTTTTGAAAATTTGCTCTTAATTTAATACGTATGATTGTTGTATTTTTCTTATTGATGTTCAGCTTATTCTGATTACGTTATTTCTTTATATGAAAGCAATTTGGTAAAATAATGAAAAATATTCTTTGCTAAACGCTCTAGATGTGCTACTTTTGCCCATTAGTTGAAAATTTCAAGATACTATCCTTTTTGTTGATTTTATCTTTGATTATCAAGTTTATTGAAATTAATATTCTTGTACCTAACTTTTCGGATATGATGCACTATTTCAGTGCATCATAAGGTACAATTTAATTAACTATTGCTTACAATTTCTTAGATTTTTCCATAGGAGGGTTATTTTTTTTTGATCTGTTATAAAATATAATGTAAAGAAAAATTATGATCATAGATAATACTTTACTACTCGTTGATGCTGTTGACTGTGTTTTTGCACCATCAGTTCTTTAGTTTTTAATTTCTCGCTCCTTTTCAAGGCATTAATATTAGCCTCTGCAGTTGTATTTGCAATCATTACAAATAGCTATAAAGACAATGAAACAATGAAGTTTGGAATCATGAATTTTTGTTCTCACAATTGTTATGGCAGTTGCATTGGTTTTGAATAGTTTCATCAATAAAATTGAAGGATAACATGGTATTATACAAGTGTTGCAATACTTTGTTTAATCTCTTAGATTTTGCTATTTTTCCTGTTATTAAAAATAAAAAAAAAGACCGTGATATCTTTAAATTTGAAAAAAATAATAAAAGACTATGAGAAACTATTATTGAGTTCAAAATTTATGGCACTATCATTGATAGTGAATCTTTTTTTTTCTGCTGCTTATATGTTATTTATCACTTGTAGATCTTTTTATACATAGAGAATTTTGGCTTATCTAGTGCTATTTATGCACTGAAAATCAAGGTATAATAGTCGAATCCTTCTCACATAACACTCATCAGTCTATTTACTGACATGATCCTTATAAAAACTTAGGGCAATAAGATATGTAATTTATGATACAAATGTAGTTATTATCGAGTCTTTATTACTTATTATATTTAGTATAATCATGCTAAATTTTTCCTACTCAATAACATTATCAATGATTATTTTCGTTATTGATTATACAATTTACCAGACAATGCCTTTTAATGAATTATTGAACGCTTTACTTGAAATAATGAACAATCTTCTTCTGCAGTTTCATTCATCATATCTTTCATCATGACCATTTTTATTGATTTAACTAGCTATATTTATAATGTTCAAGCAATCAGTACAAAGCTTATACTTGTTTTATCTACATCAGTACTAACATTTATTTTACTGTTTATTTATTATTTTTAAAAGATGTAATATAAATGAATAACTCCTATCAAGATTTAAGTTCTATTATACCTATATATTCTATTATATGTTCAAAAACCATAGGAATTAAATAGAAACTAAAAAACTATTTGACAAATTCTTTCAACTCTTTTATCAAACTATTGAAGTTATTTGTTTAACTTTTCAATCTGTATATTCCATTTTATTTAAAAACTTCTTGGTTTTTGTACATAAAAGCTGAAATGCGCTTATAAATTGTTTAAGACATTACCCAATCACAGATTTTAAAATAGAGAGTGGAATAATTAACTATCTTAGAATTTTGTTGTCTTTTTTCCTGTCTAATAGATTTTTTAAATATTAGAATTTAGATTATTTGTATTTAAAAGTAGTTAAATTGCTGCATTTAAAGCATAAAAATACCAATCAAAATTTCTTTTGTTTTTTCTATTTAAAAAATTTCTTAAGCAAAAAGGCTATATCAACTTTTGTTATCAAACAAGATACATAATAAATTCACTAAATCTCTCATCGTAGAAAAATCTTTCAATTTGTTCTATTTATTATTGGGATTTTGTACAAGTTAGATCTAACAAATCTCAGTAGGATGTCCAGTTGGACCCATAAGAACTATTTGTTCACCTTCTTTGAAATATTTACACAAATTAGTTGAACCACCAGTTTCAAGTACAATAGTAGAAATAATTCCTTTTTTTTTATCTACTTCAGTACCAGTTACAGCTATACCTTCCATAGTAAGGCTTGTAGCTTTTCTGTTATTAGTTTCAAAATTTTGCAATCTAAAGAATTGACCAGGCTTGAAATTTTTTGCAGCAAGTGGTGCTTTGATCACTATTTCTATTACTCTGTCAGTTAAATATTGAACTTTTATAACTTTTGCAGTGAACTGCTCTTTGATCCTATTAAAGAATTCTTCATTTGCCAAATGTTCTAGCGTCATTTCAGCGCATAACACTGATTGGTTAGTTTTCTGAATAATTCCATTCAAAAGCTGAGAAATGATAGGGTAGCCATTTTTGGCACTTGCCATAGCTTTCACAACACTACCACTATATGAAGGATGAAGATCACCGAAGAAACTAATTGCTTTATTGCCTTGCTTATACACTAATATTCTATCTTTATTTTGCATCTTAGGAGAGAATATTGGATCTACTTCTTCCTCTGATAAGTTCAGATGAGCGAAATATCCATTTCTTAATTTAAAATACTTTTTATCTTCAGTTGCAATAATTGTATTTGGCTCAGTACCCACTGCTATAAGAACAGAACGTGCTTTTATAGACTTGATTTTGTGAGATTTTGTGTCTATGAGTTTTATCGATTCAACATGATTATACTTATCAGTCACAATTTCAATTAGCTCTAGGTTCTCAATAAAATAAATCCCTTCTGACAGTGCATTTTGCACCTCCTCACTATTTAATCGATAACTTGGTGAATTTTTTAGCTCTTTTCTATATACAACTTTTACTCCCCCTAAACTCTGCATTAACTCCAATATTTTTGCTTCTCTGTTCTCTTTTTTCGCTAATTCTTTTTCTTTTTTAATTGATTGTGCATGTAATATAAACTCATTCGCAATTTCATGTTCTTCTTCTGTCCAATCTTTTTCAACGTAGTCTTTCCCATATTTAACAACCAATGTCTCATAACGAAGAAGAAATTTTTCAATTTGAATCGGATAATACGCTAAAGCTTCAGTAGCAGTATCAATTGCAGTAAGTCCAGCGCCTATAACAATTATAGGCATGCGAATTTGCAGATTTGCTATAGAATCAAATTTAAGAGCACCACTGAATTGTAATGACATTAAAAAATCAGATGCCATACGCACACCACGAGCTAATATGTTTTTTATCTTGATTATCCGTGGCTTACCAGAGCCAAGCGCTAGAGCTATGTGATCAAAACCGAAATTAAACGCATCACTAACAGTTACTGTACCACCAAAACGAATGCCTCCATAAGAGGCAAAATTTTTGCGTCTTTCTAGTAACAATCTAATAATCTTTAAGTAATTCTTGTTCCATCGAGAAGTAATACCATATTCTGCTACTCCACCAAATCCACTTACTGTACGCTTACTCAATTTTTCATACTTGAAATCTCTGATCGGCTGAAAATTATCAATCAGAGGTTCTATCTTTAATCCATCAATAGCAATAACATTGTGCCCATCATTCAACAAATGATGAGCTAGATTAAAACCAGCAGGACCAAGACCTACAACTAAAATATTTTTTCTAGTATTTTCTTTCGGCAACGGCCGCTGAAAATTTAAAGGATTCCAACGACTAAGTAGAGAATATATCTCAAATCCATATGGTAAACTGAGCACATCATCCAAAACTCTTGTTTCAACCATTGGCACATTCACAGGCCTTTGTTTTTGATATATGCAAGAATTCATACAATCATTGCATATTCTGTATCCAGTAGCTGCACATAATGGATTATCTATCATCACAATTGCAAGGCTTCCTATACTGTACCCTTCACTTTTTATCAAATTCATTTCTGAAATTTTTTGCTCCAATGGGCAGCCATGTAATTCAATTTTAAGTGGAGATTTTTTAAAAATCTCACTTGAGTGATAAAATGTTGCACTAGAATCTGCGTATTCTTTTTGAATCTTAGTATCAGCCATTTGGATAACAGATAGCTGTAACCCCTTTGAGCAGCTGTCCTTATCTTGTTTATGACAAAATATGCAGTAGTGAGTATTATCTAATGCTTTATCTAAATCCACTCTTTCACTTGTTAGATCAAAATCATATCGTCTTTTTATTTCATTTGAATACAGAATTTCAATCTCATCCATTTCTTTTTTAGAAAATGATACTAGATTTTCATAATCGACTTTTTTATTAGTACTAAAAAGTATACTCTGTTTATTTTTTACTCTCCATGCCGCATATTGCGCTGCAAGTTCTATTTCCTCTTTGTGAAACTCTTTATCCTCAAACCAACACATCACTTGCTCGGCAAATTTTTTTTCTGTTGTCGATAAAGTAAGAAAATGATTTAATCTGTTAGTTACACAATCAACGTCTATGTTTTCTATGTTAGTATATTTCTTTAATGCATAGCGTTGAATAAATAATCTCTTGCATTTATATATTACAGCAAAGTCGTTGTGCTTTTTTTTTAACGCTTCTCTTTCTTTTTCAATATTGAAAAGCTTTGCGATAAATTCATCAAGTAAGTACGAAAGATCTATAATTAACTTACTATCTGTCGCTTGAATGATCGACATTTGTTGTTTTTTGAATCCCAATGTCAAGCGCTGAGATAATATGGAAAGATCCTGAGATGACATGTGATAACACTGAGATGACATAGAGTGACAATGCGATGACACTGAAGCGTTTTCTCTTGCTTTAATTAAAGAACAAAATAAACTTTCATCGTATGATTTGGCGTAATTTAAAAATATTTCATCTAACTTTATTAATCCATTGCGAATATATAGATCGGGAAATGAGATGTTAAAATTCAGCTGCATTGCTGTATTATACAGCACATACATTGTTTTTTACAAATGAAAATTTTACTTGTTTTGCAACATAGCTAAAATTGTTACTTCTACAACTCTCTCTTCTTTTACATATGCAACACACTCAAACTTACATGCACTCAAACGTGCATTTTTAATATTAGATTGAAGAATCAAAGTATCTCCTGGAGTAACTGGCTTTCTAAATCTTGCATTTTCAATAGACATAAAATAAATAACTTTATTTTCCATTGTATTTTGACTTTCTTTACCAAGAACACATATTGCAGATGCCTGAGCTAGAGATTCAATTATTAAAACTCCTGGCATTACCGGATGTCCTGGAAAATGGCCAATAAAAAATGATTCATTAAAAGTCACATTTTTAATTGCCTTTATACTCCTACATGGATCACATTCTATTACTTTATCCACTAAGAGAAATGGATAAGAGTGTGGTAATATTTTTATAATATCACTGATATTAAACTGCATAATACTCTTATAGTAATACTAATTTACGTCTTTCAAAGTGAATTCTGATATTTCTTTGTTTATGTTTTTTAATACTGTATCTGATAAATCAACTTTATCTAAGTCAGCTTCATTCATAGAGTATAAAATCTGATTTTTCTTTGAAATAAATAATATTAAATCTACGTTGCTTCTTTCTGCGATTTCTTTAGTAATTTCTTTTATCTTATTAAAAATACTATCTACTGCATCTCTGTAGTTTTTTTCTAGGTATAACATTTTTTTAGCGTAACTATCTCTAGCGCTTAGAGCGTGCTTGTCAAATTGTTCTGTTCTTTCCTTTTTTGCTTTTTCTGATAGAAGTTCAAATTCCTCTTTTGAAGGCTTGAATTTTTCTAGCTCATTTTCAAACTCTTGTTGCAACCAAGAATTTTGTTCTTTTATTTGCTGTTGTATATTTTGTAGAGCAAGAGACTCACTGATCACTTTGTCGCTATCAATAATCGCAAATTTTATGTTAAGTGCATCTTCAGATTGATGTTTTATAATCTTAAAACCCACAAACAGGAAAATAACTAAGACAATAATTGATATAAATAATTGTGTGTATTTCATTCAAATTCCTACTTCAATAGAAAACTTAATATTCGATGATGGTATTATATCATAAGATTCCTTAACTAAAGGAAAGCCAAAGTCCAATCTAAACCTACCACCAAAAGGAGAAGGCATCGAAAAACCAAAACCTGGTGACACTCTTACGAGCTTACTGTCGTTGTATAGTTCTTTTTCTTTTTTATTATCTAAACCAAAAAGCGTTGCATAATCAATAAAGAATGAACCTTTGATGCCAATATAATTGTATAATTTCAGTAATGGAAAATCCACTTGTTGTGTTAAGTTAAAATAAGTTTTACCTCCTAATGAGCTTTTATCCTTTGCTCTTGGTCCAATACCAGAGAGATCAAACCCTCTAATCTCATTACCTCCTTTAAAAAAATGCTGGCCAATATTTAGAGATCCATCGGTATAAGAAAAAATATAACCTGCTTCCATCTTAAAGCGCAGTATTGTATCATCATCAATCTTACTCAATATAGGATGTGTATAAAAAGACAGAAATTCAGATTTGAGAAAATTTACATTTCCTCCTAGTCCTGAGATGTCCTGACTTATGCGCAATAAATAACCATCCCTTGGAGTGTATGGATTATCTAATTTATTATACGCTAATGTATATCCTATTAATGAAATATGATATTCATCTTCTCGTTCACGTATTATTTTTGGAGGGATATTATCTTCCTTCTCACTCTTATTATCCAAGTATATATTATTATACTTATAAGAATAGCGGAGGAAATTTGTTAAGTTATCTGTAATTTTATATGATAATTTTGTAAAAAATCCCATGTCACAACTATCAAAGATAGTGTTTAGCTTATCTTGTTTTTTATAAAATATGCCTACACCTAATGATGTATCGGAATCATTAAAATTATTTTCAATGATTTCTAAATCAATCGAAAATAAGTATCTACTTCTCTCAAGAGCAAAGGAGAATTCTTTTCCACTACCAAATAAATTACGGTCTTTAAAATCAGTTTTTAAAAATGCTACGCCAGGAAAAGATACTCCCCCTCCTAAATATAATGAAGTAGTATTTTTTTCTTTAACATTTAAGTTAAAATTAACAATATTATCATTAATTGTATAATTATTTATTTTTACTGATTCAAAAAAATCACTACTAATCAATTTTCTATACGATTTTTGAATTTCATATGTGTTATACGCATCACCTTCTGCTACACTGAGCTTACTCCTTATTACTTTATCTAAAGTACGATCGTTACCATCTATTGTAATTTGATTTATGTAAATCTTTTTACCTGGCAGAACTTTGTAAGTTACATCTACAAAATTGCCACGCTGTGTGTATTCTGGATTAACTTTTGCAAATATATATCCTCTCTCATTTAAATATTTGTTTATTTTTTCTACTGTATTATTAATTTTAACTTTATCAAATACTTTGTTTCCTTCTTCAATTATTAGTTCTAATATCTCTTCTTTTAGATTTTGATCTTGAATTTTATCTTCAACATCAACTTTATTATTTCCAAACAAATATTGCTCTCCTTCATCAATCAAAAAAGTTAATACCACTTGATTGTTATTATCAACTTCAGCAATTGGCTGAATATTATTGTTGATATATCCTTTGGACGAATAGAAGCAATCAAGCAACTCTTCGTTGATTAACAAATACTGTGGTAAGTAATGATTTCTATCTTTAAAAAAAGCTCTGAATAAATTATCTAATACATCATTACTTTGCATTTTAATAGCTTGCTTTAACTCATTTTCTGAAAAGTTTTTATTGCCTATAAATCTTATATCTTTAATTCTAGATGTTTTTCCCTCTTTTATTTTAAATACTAAATTAACCCTGTTATCATCAAGCTTATTCAACTCATATTCAATTTTAGCACCGATCTTACCATTGTTTCTATAAGTTGTGATTAAATTCAATAAATCATTTTGTAATTTTGTTTCAACAAAAATAGTCAAGGGTTTTGATTGAATCATGTCATTTAATAATCCTTTGCTTTTAAATAGCTTATTACCTTTTAATATTACCTTATTAATTAGCGGATTTTCTTGAACTTTTATTACTAAGTTTTTTTTATCATCGATGTAAGCGTTAATATTAGCAAATAACTTTGTTTTGTATAAAACCTTTACAATTGAATCTATATCATCATTATTTACATAATTACTAGGTTCTAATTTTGTATAGAACTTTATTGTTTGATTGCTGACTCGCTCATTACCAACGTATTTAATATCCTTTATTTGCGTTTTTTTTTCATTTTCTAAAGCAACAAGTAAAGTAGGAAAAGAGATAAAAATTACTATTAATATATAAAAAAGTTTCTTCATATCTATCTTAAAAAAGATATCTGATATCATTTGAAATCGCAATTGCCATTAACAAGAACAATACAGTAGCACCAAAAGTAGCAGCATATTTTTGATATTTTAAACTCAAATCTCTTCGTATAATTGCTTCTATAATGTAGAAGAATAAATGTCCACCATCCAATGGTAAAATTGGCAATAAATTAATCGCAGCTAAAGTAGATGAAAGGATTGCCATGAAATATAAAATCATAATAAACCCTTGTTTAACTGATTGTCCTGAATATTTTGCAATTTTTATTGGTCCACCTATTTCATTTATACTTCTCTTACCAACAATAATCTGAAAGAGAGCTTTGATTGTTAAACTCATAGCGTAATAAGTTTCACTTACTGATAGATTCATAGCTCCAAAAAAGGATGACTGCTTTAACCCTGTTATATCAATTGAAGTAATTCCTATAATTCTTCTTTCTATTGTGGTATTGGAAGCATCTTTAATTATTGATGGAATCAGAGTAATTTTATGCTCTTCGTTATTTCGATTATAACTAATTTTGATTTCTTTCTCAATGCTTGACATCATCACACGTGAAATATCTTCAAAATATTTTATTTTATATTCATTGATCTGTGTGATAATATCACCTGGCAATAAACCAGCTTGCTCTGCTGATTTACCTTCAATTACACTTCCAATCACTGGTGGAGTGCGATAATAGCCTGCTGTACTAAAAAATATCGTAAAAGCTATAACAGCAAGTACCATATTTGCAAACGGTCCTGCAAAAACTATTGCTGCTTTTTTATATCGCTGCTTTGTATGAAATGAATATAATTTTTCTTCTTCAGTGAATTTTTGTTGATCAGTTAAAATACTTGCTGCATTGCTGTCTCCTAGCATTTTAACATAACCGCCAAATGGAACAGCACTTAATTTCCATCTAGTTCCAGACTTATCATGAAAACCAAAAATTTCAGGACCAAAGCCTATAGAAAAAGACTCAATTTTAACTTTACATACTTTGGCAAAAATATAATGCCCGTATTCATGTACAAATACTACAATAGAGGTGATTAAAGTAAATGACAAAAGATTATATGCTCCATCACCAAGATGATGGACAAGATTAGAAACTAATTCCACTTGTATTTTAGATATTAACAAAATGTTAAGTATATTAAAACACGCCTCGCTTGACAAGCGTTTAATTTAACCTTTAAATTAAGAAAAACTTAGTAAAAATGACAGACATCTCTTTATTAAGAAAAAAACTGATTTATAGAAGCTGGCATAGAGGATGCAAAGAAATCGATATCCTTTTAGGATATTTTGCATTAAAATATCTTAATAAATTTTCCCTAAATAAACTAATTGAATATGAAAAAATAGTTGATCTTGATGATCATGAATTATATTGTTATGTAACTTGCAAAGCAAATCTTCCTTCTAATTTAGATAGTAAAATAATGGATTTAATTATTTGCTTCATTAAAGCTAATCCTTTATGCACTCAATAATTTTATTTCTCTATTCAATACTTTAGTATTATTCCGTTCTTTTCTTATTTCTATACTTTCTATACTCTTAATTCATTTCATCCATTTTTTTTGTTAATTCTAAAACTTTATCCTCAAAAGTTAGTGTACAAGTAGTAATTTACTACCTCTAAGCTCTGACTTCCAGTTTTTTAAGATACAGGAGTTAATTAGCTTGCTAAAATTATTAGCAAAGATATAATAAATGATCCTTTTTTCTACTTTTCAAGATATTTTATATGTACTGTTGCCTATAACTATTTCTACTACTTACATATAATGCTAAAACTTTTTTTTATATCATATTAATTTACTCTCACTTTCATCTTATTTACTGTATGAACTTTTATTCATTTATTAAATAAGATAATTTTTTACTGCTACGAAAATAAGTTTTAAAGCATTGATTTTTTTACAAACTTCTGTGATACAAAATTATTTTTCTCTTTCAAATTATAAGTCCTGATTGAAAAGAGCCAAATCCTCTAATTTCAATTTTATTATAACACTTCAATGTACTTGAAAATATCCTCCCACCTCAAAAAATCTGTTGACTATAGCTACTACAACCCTTTTGTCTAGAAAAGGACGATCCTCTGCCATCTTTATTATAATGTTAGATTTCGTTGTCATTCACACGAAGCCAAAATTGCAATCATTTAGCAGACAGTATTATACTATACTCTTCAACACCCAATACTTGAACTTCTATCCTTTCTGACATAAAAAACTTTTTATTTTCCGGTAGATGCTCTTGATCTATTAAGAGGGTTACATCATTTTCAACTTCAACAATTAGTCCACCATCCTCTCTCTTACCTACATTAACCTGTATTTTGTCTCCTACTTTAACTTTCTTTATTAGTTCGATAAGTGGATCATACTCTATTTGCTTTATGCCAAGGTGAATTCTTGTTCGATTCACGTTGACTCTTATTACTTTTGCTTCTATCGCATCACCAATATTATACTTTCTTATTTCATCTGAGCCATTTTTAGACCAACTTAAATCTTGCATATAAATTGTCCCTTCAACATTTTCGTCTATTTCACAATCATCAAAAGTAACAGATATATATGAGCCAGCATTATTTTTAACTTTACCAGAGACAATGGAGCCAGTAGGATATTTATCGACAAATACTTGCCAAGGGTTATCAACACATCTTTTCATACTTAAACTCATTCTGTTTTTAGTAGTATCGATACTGAGAATTTTAACAGACACTTCTTTCCCTCTAGTTACAAGACTACTAACTGGCAGATTGCTTTTAACCCAAGTTATTTCTGATGAGTGAACTAAACCTTCAATTCCAGGCTGGAGTTCAACAAATAACCCATAATCTTCTATACTTGTTATATGTTTTTTATGAACGCTGTCAATTGGATACTTTAACTCTACATCTTGCCAAGGATTATCTTCTAGCTGCTTTATACCTAAGGAAACTTTTGCATTTTCCTTATCTATTTTTATAATTTTAACCTTTATAGTCTGGCCACAAGCAAAAACTGCAGATGGGTGACTTACTCTACTCCAAGAGATATCTGTAATATGCAACAATCCATCTATAACTCCTACTGCATCTGATTCGTGAATGCCAACGAATACACCATAATGAGTAATGCTTTTTATTTTTCCTTCTATTATATCACCTTCATTTAAAGATTCTAAAAACTTAGTTTTTTCACCAGCATGCAATTTTTCTAATACTAATTTCCTTGATACTACAATGTTACCCTGTTTCTTATCCATTTTAAGCACGATGAACTTTTGCTCAGTTTCAATAAGATGCTTGGCATCTTTTACTTGCTTAAGATCAACATGACTCAGCGGCAAAAAGGCACTTATTCCGTCGCCAAGATCAACAATAAAACCGCATTTAATTGAACGTTTTATAACTCCACTGACCTCAGCTTTTGTAACTGCATCTTCTTCCAACTTATGCCACTTCTCGTCCCTAATTGCTTTTTCACGACTAAGAACTACATTACCATGATAATCTTCAATTCTCTCTACATAAACTCTAATTTTAGAGCCAATAACAATCTCATAATTACAACCAAGCTCTTTGATTGAAATTCTTCCATCAGACTTTAAGCCAACATCGACAACGATATCATTAGGATTTACTCGTGTAATGATACCTTCTACTACATCTCCTTCCTTAATTTTATTAATAAAAGAATCTTCAAATAAAATGTTACTTTGATCTTCAAACTGACCTTGATATATATCTTCTATGAACTTATTTGACAATAGCTTTTTGATGCTAATCGGTAAATTTATCATTGGATGATTATTATTCATGAAATGTGTCCTTCAATTTAAATTTTATTAGAAATAATACATTATTATAGTATTAACAATTAATTACAAGCAGTTTTTTGTTAACTCACTGATAAATTTCTCACATAAAAAACAACTTTTGGCATATGTGAAAAAACTACTTGACAAATTCTTTCAGTTCTCTTAGCCTTAGTATTAAAACTATTCATTGAGTTTCAGTCTATGCAGATTAAATGATAAGAGTATCATAATTGATGTTTTATCTTTAATTTTTTACACTATGTGTATCTCACATCTTTATTAATTTCATCTAGATTTCCAGAGAGAGATATTATTCCCCATATTAAGCTGAAACGCGCTTATAAGTCGTTTAAAGCATCATTCAATGCTGTATTAAAATACAGAATGGAATAACTAGCTATCTCAAAGCTTTATTTTCCTTTTTACTATTTAGTAAATTTAGTAAATTTTTAGTAAATTATTAAATAATATAGCTTATGCTTAATTGCGTTTAAAATCAGCTAAATTGCTACAATTAAGGCATAAAAACACCAGTACTAAATAAATACCGACCAAGACTTCTTTTGCTTTTTTTTTCATTCAGTAAATTTCTTAAATATATTTTACTAAAGTAGTATTCTAGATCCTAATGTTATCTACTTAAATGAAAAGAGACAACGCCTTGATTATATAGGTTTCTTCTGTTATATATAATTAATCCTTTCTAATACAAAGAAAACTAATGAGTAAGTATGATGTTACGGTTATAGGTAGCGGTCCTGGTGGTTATATAGCAGCAATTAGAGCAGCACAGCTTGGATTTAAAACTGCAATTATTGAGAAAGAGAAGAATTTAGGTGGTATGTGCTTAAATTGGGGTTGCATACCAACAAAATCTCTGCTTAGAGCATCTGAAATTTATAGATTAATAAGAAGATCAGAGAAATTTGGTATAAAAGTAAAAGATATAAGCTTTGATATTCAATCGATAGTGAGATACTCGAGGAGTGTTGTTGATAAGTTATCAAAAGGTGTTGAATATTTGATGAAAAAAAATAACATCAAAATTCACCAAGGATTTGGTAAACTTGTAGATAACTACACTATAAAAATCTTCAATAGTAATGAGGAACAAGAAGTTGTTTCCAAACATATTATTTTAGCAACAGGTGTGAGAGCGCGAAATCTACCTGAAATAAAGATGGATGGCGACTTTATATGGAATGCACACCATGCTATGACTCCAGATAGATTGCCAAAATCGCTACTAATTATAGGATCTGGTCCAATTGGAATAGAATTTGCAAGTTTTTATAGTACTTTAGGAATTGAAGTAACAATTATAGAAGTAAAAGATACTATTTTACCGCTAGAAGATAGAGAGATTTCAAATTTAGCGCAAGAAATACTTATAAGACAGGGAATAAAAATATGTACAAACAACAGTATAAAAACTTTTACTAAAAATAAAGGCTCTACTCAAGTACAACTAAGTAGTGGTGAAAGCAAAGAATTTGATAAAGTAATTATCGCAGTTGGCATTCAAGCAAACACTGAAAATATAGGATTAGAAAATACAAAAATTAAATTAAACTCTTTTGGTTTTATTGAAACGAATGAATGGTATGAAACAAGTGAACCTAACGTGTATGCGATAGGCGATGTAGCTGGTCGGCCATGTTTAGCGCATAAGGCAAGTCATGAAGCTGTAATCTGCGTTGAAAAGATTGCTGACAAAAATCCTCATAAGTTAAAAAAAGAATGCATACCAAATTGCATTTACTCTCACCCGCAAATAGCAAGTATTGGCCTTACTGAAAAACAAGCAATAAAAAATGGGTACGATGTAAAAATAGGAAAATTTCATTCTAATTTTAATGGTAAGTCTATTTCATTCGGCGAAACCGAAGGGTTAGTAAAAACAGTGATTGATAAAAAAACAGGAGAACTTCTTGGTGCTCATATGATAGGAGCGAAAGTAACAGAATTAATTAGTAATTTCGCCCTTGCAAAGCAATTAGAAGGAACAGACTATGACATAAAGTCTACGATCTTTCCTCATCCAACCATTTCAGAAATGATACATGAATCAATTCTTGCAGCAAACAATGAATCATTAAACAGTTGAATTAACGTTTTATTGCTTGACATCATCAACATCTTGAGCTGTAGCTTGATTGGATACTTTATTCCAGATAAGTTGATTACTAGCACAAGATTTCTGTTACCTTTCTTTTAATCTTTCAACTGCTTTTTTCACTTACTTTTGATCAAGATACATGATTTTTTACCCTTTTGCTTGATTAATGTTTTAATATTTATATCTTTATCTTCTTATTTCTTATTGATTATTTCTTATTGATTGCAATTTTTGCATTGCTCTTGTTGAAATAAATCAACAACCAAATTAAAAAGAGCTTTATTATATCTTTTAATAATCTTACAAAATCTCTGCTTTTTCCTTCTTCTCATTCTTGCTCTTGCTTGAGATTTATTTTTCACGTTAGACTCTTTTTTACTATTGTTTTTAGACATTTTGATTCCATAACATATAAAGCTTAGTAAAATTTTAAGTGCAAATTGTTAAATAATGATTAACAATCTAGTATCAATTTGATATATACAGATGGATATCATCCTAGCAACAGGTGGTACAGGCGGACATATTTTTCCAGCTATAACCTTAGCAAGAGCACTAAAGATACAAGGATATAATAGCACATTATTTTTTGATAAAAAAACAGACAAAAATACTGATATAGAAAGTTATACTCTTCCGTTATGTAAGCCAAGCAATAATAAATTTAAATTTTTTCTTTTTTTAATATATAGTTGTGTATTAGCACTATATCGAATAAGAAAATTGAAACCAAAGCTAGTCATTGGTTTTGGTAGCTATGCTTCTTTTCCAACTCTTCTTGCAGCAAAGATTCTCTCTATAACTATAATTTTACATGAACAAAATACAGTTTTAGGGAGAGTAAACAGATTCTTTTTCAAAAGTACAAAATTAATCACAACTAGCTTTCCAGAAACTAAATATGCAAAAAACAATAAATGTGTTTTTACAGGAAATTTCGTTAATATAAAAGCGCAAGTCTATTCTTGTACTGAAAAAATTCTAAACATATTAATAATAGCAGGTAGTCAAGGTGCAAATTTTTTTGATGATGTAGTAAGTGACATTATTTGTAGTCTGCCTACTGAAATAAAAGGAAAGATTAAAATAACACAGCAATGCACGAAAAAAAATATAAATAGAATTAAGAACCTATATGAGAGTGAAAGAATCGATTGTGAATTAAGTGAGTTTTTTAACGATATAGAAAATAGATTGACAAGTACTCATTTGGTAATTAGTAGGGCAGGAGCAACTTCGATAGCAGAAATTACTCTTGCTGAGCGCCCCGCTATATATATTCCTTATCCTCACTCAAAAGATAGTCATCAATTTTATAACGCAAAATATATTGAAGATTCAAGGGCAGCTGTAACAATTGAGCAAAACAGTGAAGTAAAAAAAAAATTAAGAGAATTATTAATTAATCTCTTACAAAATTGTCAAAAATTACGTGATATGGCTAATAATACTAAGAGAACAAAAATAAGGAATGGAGTTATTGAATTTATTAAGTTAATAACTCAAGAATTTAGCTAATGGATATAGCTGCTTACTTTATTCTTCGAATGAATCCTAAAGATTTCATTCTGATGAATTATATAATTTGTTGACATCAACTACTCCCGTTGATAAAATCATGTTAATTTTGAGAAAAATTCACCTATAATGTCAATACCAGCAAATATTGGCTCTCTTTTCATTAATTCAGGATAAATTTTGCACATTTATTGTCTCTGTCATTCATTTGAGCAGATTCAAAGCTCGCTCCTAGCTTTAAATTTATTCCGATCTCTCTATCTCTTGAAATTTATTTCATTATTCCAATTAATTGGCTATCGAATAATAGTATTCTTTTATCTTTATCCATATTTTTGCAAAATATTTATGCAATCACAAGACAGTTATATTTTGTAATCATGAATTCAACTACCACTTGAATATTGTTTTCATCTTGTATTCTTATTAAATCGTTTCCTCAATAACTATACAATGATTTCAAGATAATATCTCTGTAATAACGGTAAAAATTTCTAATCATCTATACATTCTCAATAATTAAAGTTGATGGAATTAGTTCTGGAACTAGTGAAGTAATTAATCTTTCAGGATATTTCTTATCTCTGTTAAATTATTAATTATTAATGCGCTAGTTTTTTCTAAAATATAAATAGTTGTAATATAATGCACATCAAAGAATGCATCTTATCTGATAAATATCAGATTCATTTCACTCAAATTAATGATGATTTTTTTTTTAAAAATGAAACTAAAATCATCAATGCCGACTTTCTAAACAAGAGCGATCGGTTAATTTAATTCTAGTGCTGAGGGAGAATTGTTTAGAGATACATTTAGAGATATAGAAGAAAACTCTGCATTCTCCCTCTCCTTTGTACCTCCTTTATTAAGGCAATATGATATCAACTTCAAAAGTGATATTCTCATTCATTTGAAATACTACTCTTATTTGCACATCATCTTTGATATAAAATTGTAACTAAGAATTAAATTCCATTAATGGCGTAATTTGCTATGTCTATAGCGTAGATAACTTACAACTTGTTTTACCCTTTTTACTTTTCTTGCAATCGCTATTACAGCTTTTAACTCTGCTTTATTTTGAGATATACCCATCAAATAAACAACTCTATCAATCGTATTAACGCTATAATTAATTGATTTGATATTTCTTTTCCCTAAAAGTCTTGTTCTTATTTCTGCCGTTATCATACCATCTATAGTAGTATCAAATATAGAAGTTATTTGTATTGGTATTACTCTTATTTCATTTATTACTTCTTTAACTCCTTTTTGTTGCCAAGCTATCTTCTCTGCTATGAGTTGCTTTTTATGAGTATCAACATTTCCAATGAGCAATACTCTTCCTTCACTTACTTTAACCTTTACAGATGAAAATAATCCATGTTTTAGGAGTACTCTATTGATTCTGATTATCATAGTTGTATCATCAACAATATTTCCAAAAGATTTATCTTGTGTTGTTATTGCTGTTGCCATTGCTGTAGTCACTACGCTACCTATTATAAGTGGTGTACAACCACTCTGTGTAATCAGAAAAATTCCAAGTAAAAAGTTTATTATTAATCTCATTATTGATTTTGTGATTGAAAACTTTCATTAAGAAATGTTAATAAGCTTTTTTGATTATGTAAACACTATAAATTAAATAAGACTTTAGATCTTGAGTCTTTTTAAGATAGTACTTATATACAGAGTAAAGGAATGCTTGTGTTAGCTATAAATTACTAAAAAATTCATGCGGATATGGCGAAATTGGTAGACGTGCCAGGTTTAGGTCCTGGTGAGATTGCTCGTGTGGGTTCAAATCCCTCTATCCGCACTCAAATTATGTATTTGGATTTTTTAAAAAAAAGTTTTTATATTTACTAAATTTATTAAATACACACCAAATGTTTGTGTAAAAACTCGTTCTTAAAGATTGTATTTCACCGAGATTCTGGTAAAATGGCTTTATAAAAATATAAATTAAAGCATTGATAAATTGGTTATAATGTGCAGTAACATACCTCAAAATGCAGTTGAAGTAGATACATCAAGTAATATGTATACCTATAAAAAGATTAGTGTAGATAAACTAAGGCATGAGTATGAAATCACAGTAAGTAGTGACTATATAGAACAAAAAATGAATTCTAGATTACAAGAAATAGCAAAGAATGTAAAATTGCCTGGATTTAGATCTGGAAAGACACCTTATGATCTTGTTGTTACAAATTATAAAAATGAGGCTTTAGAATATGTAGTGGGTAATACAATTGACTATTGCTCAAGTGATTTAATAAAAAAAAATAAAATTAAGTCTCATATTTATCATAAAATTGATATTTTATCATTACCAAATCTGGATAAAATGGATGAGAAAGGCGATTTTTCGTACAAGCTGTCTTTTGAAGAAATGCCAGAAGTACCAACAATAGATCTTGATAAAATCAATTTGAAGAAATTTGAAGTAAAAATCGAAAAAGGAGACATAAAAGAATTTATTAATTCTATAAAAACAAAATTCCCTAATCTTATCTCTGTTAGTGATGATTCTTATCAAGCAAAAAATGGGGATAAACTGATAATTGACTTTGAAGGTCGTATTAGAAATAAACTCTTTCAAAGTGGAAGTGGCAAAAATTTTGCTATTAATTTAGGGTCCAACAAATTTATCAATGGTTTTGAAGATCAATTAATTGGTGTGAAAAAAGGAGAAACAAAAAGCTTTAAGTTGAAATTTCCTGAAGATTATCAGTTAATTTCTCTTGCTGGACAAGAGGCTACTTTTTTTGTCCGAGTTAATGATATTGAGATTATAGAAGATTCTGGCAGTGACGATGAAATAGTTAGGAAGATTGGTTTTGAAGATTATTCTTCATTAATAAATCATGCAAGAGAAATGATTGATAAACAGTGTAAAGAAATGGAAGGCTTCTTAATTAAGAAGGAACTATTTGATTATTTGGATGCTAGTTACAGCTTTGATTTACCTACAAAAGTAGTAAAACAGGAACAGCAGAGGGTAGAAAAAGAATTGAACTCTAAAGATGACTCTTGTAAAGAAGCTGAAAGAAGAGTAAAGCTTGCAATGCTATTCATGAAATTCAGTACAGAACATAAAATATCATTAATTCAAAATGATGTTTTAGATATTCTGAATCAGTATGTTAATGAAGATATATCGTTTAATAGAGTGTTAAAAAATTTTAGCTCAAATAGGCAATTTCAAGACTTAGTTAGAGGTCAAGCTCTTGAGCATAAAGTTATAAATTATATAATAGAAAAAGTCAATAAAGAAGAGCAGATTGTTTCTGTGGAAAGATTAAAGGAATTATTTGATAATATTTAATAGGAAAAGGTATGACTCTTATACCAATTGTAATTGAGCAAACTAGTCGTGGTGAACGTGCCTATGACATATATTCGAGATTAGTAAAAGAAAGAATAATTTTTGTAACTGGTCCTATTGAGGACAATATGGCTAGTGTAATAGTAGCACAGCTTTTATTTTTAGAATCAGAAAATCCAGATAAAGACATTTACATATATATAAACTCGCCAGGTGGAGTTGTAACTGCTGGTTTATCGATCTATGATACAATGCAGTATATAAAACCAGATGTTTCAACTTTGTGTATAGGGCAAGCTGCATCTATGGGCTCTTTGTTACTTGCAGCTGGCACAGAAGGTAAACGTTACTCTCTACCTCATTCAAGAATTATGATACATCAGCCATCTGGTGGTTATCATGGTCAGGCAACTGATATAGAAATACATGCTAATGAAATTTTGCGAATCAAGAAAAAACTAAATCAGATTTATGAAAAACATACTGGAAGTTCATTGAAGCAAATTGAAAGAATGATGGAAAGAGATAAATTCATGGATCCTGAAGAAGCAAGGAAAATTGGCTTGGTTGATAGAGTGATAGCTGAGCGTAAGGATATTAAGATTGAAGGTATTATAGTTGGAGAAAAGGTGAATTGATGGATAACAATGATGATTTACACTACTGTTCTTTTTGCAACAAAGCACAAAACGAAGTAGATAAGTTAATTACTAATTCTTCAGACGGTTTAAAAGTGTTTATTTGCAATGAGTGCATAGAGTTATCTCACAGAGCAATAAGCCAAAAGAAAAGTGGAACATTTAATTCAGATTATATGTCTGATGTGAAGTTACTACTAAAAAAACCTGAAGATATAAAAAACTTTCTTAGTAAGCATGTTGTTGGTCAAGAACATGCACAACATGTTTTATCTGTAGCGATGTATAATCATTGTCAGTCTATGGCACAATTTCATTCTATAAGCGATGTTGAAATCGAAAAATCTAATGTAATGCTCATTGGTCCTACTGGTTCTGGTAAAACCTTACTAGCCAAAACACTTGCTAAAGTTTCAGATGTGCCGTTCGCGATGGCTGATGCAACAACTTTGACTGAAGCAGGTTATGTAGGTGATGATGTAGAAAGCGTGTTATCGCGTCTATTGCAAGCAGCAAATTATGATGTTGCAAAAGCACAACGTGGTATAGTGTTTATAGATGAAATAGATAAAATCACAAGGAAATCTGAAGGTACTTCGATAACACGTGATGTTTCAGGCGAAGGAGTCCAGCAAGCTCTACTTAAGATTATGGAAGGCACAGTTGCTTACGTTCCTCCACAAGGAGGACGGAAACATCCACAACAGGAATTTATACAAGTTGATACTAATAATATACTGTTTATTTGTGGGGGAGCTTTTGAAGGTTTAGACAAAATCATTCAAGCAAGAAAGAAAGGAACATCAGTTGGTTTTGGAGCAGATATTAGTCAATCTAAAGAGCAAGGAGAAAAAAATACTTTACGTGATGTTCAACCCGAAGATTTAATTAAATTCGGTTTAATACCTGAGTTTGTAGGGCGTGCTCCAATAACTGCTGTTTTAGATGAGTTAGATCATGAAGATTTAATACATGTATTGATAGAACCAAGGAATGCACTAATAAAACAATACAAAGCACTACTTACATTTAGCAAAGTAAATCTTGAATTTTCAGATAATGCAGTATCAGCTATTGCTGAAAAAGCTATGAGTTATAAAACAGGTGCAAGAATGTTACGTGCTATTTTAGAGTCACTTTTGCTTGATGTCATGTATACAGTTGGAAATGGTGGTTTTGAAGGTAGTACAATAGTAGTTACTAAAGAAATGGTGGAATCAGGAAAAGTAGTAATCAATCGTAGCAACAAGAGTGACATTGTAGCAGGAGGTTAATGGTTAATTTGAGCATGTATTATGAACATTGAATGTGCTGTGGACTCTAATTTTGCTATATTATCGGTATTGCCTTTAAGGGATGTAGTAATTTTTCCAAGTGTAGTGGTACCTTTATTTATAGGCAGAGAAAAATCTATTAATGCATTAGAGCATGCAATTAATAATAGTAATCACAAAAATAAGATTTTTCTTGTGGCACAGCAAGATGGCTCTCTTGATAATCCAAAGCCACAAGATCTTTATGAAGTAGGTGTGATAGCAAATATTATACAGCCATTGATAAAATTGCCTGATAATGCGGTAAAAGTTGTAATCCAAGGAGTCAGCAGAGGAAGAGCTGTTGAGTATATCGACTCTCATGCTTTATTACAGGCTAAAATAGAATTGGACAATTATCATGAATACGAGGAAGATTATGATAATGTCGATCTAGAAGCTTTAAGGCGATCTGTTATAGGTGCATTTGATAGCTGGTGTAAGCTTAACAAGAAAAACCAGCCTGATATTATTGTTAATCCCGTTGAGCAGATCAAAAAAATTGATCTGCTTGTAGATACGGTAGTTTCATATTTGAATATAAAAGCATCAGACAAACAAAGCATACTTGAAACTTATGATTCAGGAGAACGTTTAAGAAAAACTTTTACTTTTATTGAGAGAGAAATCAGCATTTTGAATGCACAAAATCGTTTATATAAAACAATTAAATCACAAGTTGAAAGCACTCAGAAAGCCTACTACCTCAATGAGCAATTGAAAGCTATACAGAAAGAATTGGGCGAATTTGAGAATGGAGAAGAAGGAAATATAATAAATGAATTTGAAAAAAAGATAGAAGAAACAAAGCTTTCTCAAGAAGCAAGTGAGAAAGCTTTAACTGAATTGAAAAGATACAAGAAAATGAATCCCATTTCTCCTGAAGCTACAGTTATATCTAATTATCTGTATTGGTTACTTGATCTGCCATGGGGAAAATACAAAGATACAAAAATCAATTTAAATGCAGCTAAAAAAATCTTAGATGAAAATCACTACGGCATAGAAAAGGTAAAAGATAGAATAATAGAGTTTTTAGCGGTGTTAAAGAGAGTGAAAGAGATCAAAGGTCCTATACTTTGCTTATTAGGACCACCAGGTGTTGGTAAAACCTCTTTAGCTAGATCTATGGCAAGAGCAGTAGGAAGAGATTTTGTTCGCATAGCTCTTGGTGGTGTTCGTGATGAATCTGAAATACGTGGCCATAGAAAAACTTATATTGGCTCAATGCCAGGCAAAGTCATTCAACACATTAAAAAAGCTAATTCGTGCAATCCACTTTTTTTACTTGATGAAATAGATAAGATGGGTTCTGATTCGCGTGGTGACCCTGCATCTGCGTTGCTTGAGGTTTTAGACACTGAACACAATAAACACTTTACTGATCATTACTTAGAAGTCGAGTTTGATCTTTCAAATGTAATGTTTGTTGCTACAGCAAACAGCTTGAATTTACCACACCCTTTGCATGATAGAATGGAAATAATACAATTATCTGGTTATACAGAAGACGAAAAAATTAATATTGCTAAGTATCATATAATTCCCAAATTAAAGCAAGAGCATGGTTTGCGCAAGAAAGAATGGAGTATAATTAACGATGCACTGTATGAATTGATACGTTTATATACACGTGAAAGTGGTGTTCGCAGTATGGAAAGAGAGCTTGCAAAACTTATGAGAAAAGCAGTAAAAGAAATATTAGAAGGTAAAAATAAAAAAATATTTGTAGGAGTTAACAATTTACAAGGTTATTTAGGGGTGCGTAAATATACCTTTGGTATTGCAGAAAATGAGAGTTTAGTAGGGGTAGTAACTGGACTAGCCTACACTGAAACAGGTGGTGATATTTTAATAATAGAGTCAGTATTGATTTCAGGTAAGGGAGAAATAAAATATACTGGAAAACTTGGAGAAGTTATGCAAGAATCCATAAAGGCTGCGTATAGTTATATACGATCAAATTGTCTATTCTTTGGCATAAAACCTGAAAAATTTCAAAAAAATGATATACATTTGCATCTACCTGAGGGTGCTGTACCAAAGGATGGACCTTCTGCTGGTAGTGCAATATGCACATCCATTGTTTCTCTTATGACAAACATACCAGTTAACAAAAGTGTTGCTATGACAGGTGAAGTGACATTGCGTGGTAGAGTTTTAGCTATTGGAGGCTTGAGAGAAAAATTACTCGCAGCACTCAGAGTATCAATCAAAACTGTGATTATACCTAGCGAAAATGAGAAAGATATGCAAGAAATTCCAGCAAATATTAAAGAAAAGATCAACATAGTTTTTGTCAAAAACATTGATGAAGTTATAAAAATTGCTTTAATACAACCTACTATTCCAATTAAAAGCGATAATGGAAGCAATACATCATCTTCTTCTGTAAAAAATAAAGAAGATAATTTTTCTGATTTAGAAACACTAAAGCATTAACATACTGAGCATCATTTAGATAAAACTACTTGACAATCTTCGCCGTTATCCTTCTAATAACATTGAAGTTTATTCGTTTAATTTCCTAATCTGTGCAGATTAAAACGACAAGAGAACTTGTGTTTGGCATACTATTTTTACACTATGTGCACTGCATTTCTTTTAAAGCTTCGATGAAGTTTAATCATACAAGCTGAAATAGACTTATAAATCGTTTAAAACATCATTCAACGCCGTATTTTAAATAAAGAATTAGAATAACTAACTACTTCAAAGTTTTATTGTCTTTTTCCTCTGTCTAGTAAATTTCTTAACGCTTATAGCTAAGGCAATTTTAGAGAATATAAAAAATACCAAAAATAATTACCTTTAACTTCAATTAAATAATAAATTTACTATAGCTATCAGTATATTGTATAGTTAAAATACTTTTCCAAATCACTGAAGTTAAACGATCATCTTTCGCGAACTGCGCTTACTTCATTCATTTTAAGAATATTGACTGGACTCGCAGAAGGAGTACCCTGCTGAGAAATAGTGAAATATTCCTCCACGTTTGTGTGTCGTAGAGAAATTTTTCTCAAGTTTATGTTGCTACATTCTCTAAACCATTGCTTATAATTCGATCTTGACTTCGAATACTATCGAAGTACTTTCTCTGTTATTTGTTGCACTTTATTATCTAACATATCTCTCTGAATAGCTCTTTTCATACTATAAGTGATGTCTACATCCTTTTCATCTTTATCTAGAAGTTTTTTCCAGTACTTTCTCTTAACAAAGCCGCTTTAGAAGATTAAAAAGTCCTTCCTTCTTTTTGACTTTTAGAAATATTATCTTCTTTATTCAACTCAGGCTTTTTATCATTCTATTTTTAGAACTTCTGCTGATCAAAGAGAGATCAATAACCTGTGATTTAGATTCAGATCATAGCTTGGAGAGAGTCTCCCATATTAATCGATAATTGTGCTTGCACAGAGAAGTCTCTTTTTTTTTACTTTACTCAAAGCTTTTATCTTCTACTATATAGTCTTCTTCGAAGTGTCTTAGAATTCTTTATCATTTTTTGGTTCTGCAACTTTTTCACTTCTGAAAATACTCTTGCCTTTATATTAGTAGTCAAGCTTAACAATTCTTTCGAAATCTTGATATATTTTTTTATCTGTACAGCTCTTTCTATTTTCAAGCTCTCTGTTTAATTCAACAATGTTCTTCATTTTATTCTCAAATTCTTTACTTTTTATAATCTTAAGATACTTTGTTTCTTTTGCGATATAATTAACCTTTTCTTCTAATAAAGCTCCTTCTGAGAAAAGACTTGGAGAATACCAAAAATATCTTTGAATTTTTTTCAATACATGTTTGAGATGTATCTTTAATTTCAATTATATCTACTTCTAATAAAGTTTATAAAACCAGTGTATTAACTCTCATTATATAAAAATAATTAATACAAACTTGCAATAAATAATGTTTCTCGTGCTCATCAAAAATGTCTCATTTATATTTTTTTATCAAAATGTTATTTACTTATTAACCTAAAATACGTAATAATATAGAAATGAAAAATAGCCCATTAGCAGTAGTATTTGACTGGGATAATACATTAGTTGATACCCAAGACAATATTTCTAATGCCATTAAGCATACTTTAAACTCGATGGGATACAATAATAAAGTTATTGATAGAAATTCTAATGAATCAAGAAAGAGCTACATGGTCAATTTATTTGGCGATCAATGGAAAAAAGCGAATCAAATATACCAACAGTACCTAGATAATGCACTGTTACAAAACATTACTCTTAATCAAAGAGTAGAGAAAATGTTACAGACATTGAAAAGTAATAATATCTATCTAGCAATAGTAAGTAATAAGAAAAACACTAATTTACGTGAAGAAGTAGCCTATTTTAAGCTAGACTCTTACTTTGAAAGAGTAGTTGGTTCATGTGATACTGCAGAAGATAAACCATCTGCAACCCCACTGCTATTTGCATTAAAAGAGAGTATGTTGTCTATAAATAAAGAAAATGTATTTTTTATTGGTGACAGTATAACAGACATTTTATGTGCACAAAATGCTAATTGTTTACCAATTGTATACGGCCAATCAATAAGTGGATACGAAAATTTATTATGTTTTCAACATTTTGATAAACTTACAGATTTTATAATAAAATATTTAAAAGATAGATAATGACTACTATTATGAAAATTGCCAGTATCAAAAGGCGGTTTTATGCATATTTAATAGATGTGGCAATTTTACTAATTCCAAACTTATTAATCATATTATTGTTAAAGAATTTTTCGTTAATTTTAGATCTATCATATATTTGTATAAATTGCAGTTACTTCACATATTTCATATCTTCAGCAGCGCAGGCAACTCCCGGTCAGAAGTTAATGAACATACATACCATAAACTTAGACGGTTCTAAAATAGATTTGAGTCTAGCATTTGATAGAAGCATCTCTCAATTTTTTCTTCATCTATTAAACAACGTAATAGCTGTCCTCATCGAGCTTTTCAAAGAACAAAACGCTCTAGTAAATACCTTAATCGTACTGGATTTAATGATATTGCTGCTCACTCTCTGCTGGTATTTAATTGCTTGCTCCTCTCAAAAAAGACAGACATATCACGATATACTATTTGATACGACTGTTGTGAAAGGGAATTATCAAATAAATTAAATCTTTCACATACCTAATTTATCTATTCAGGTGCGTGGTAAATATTGAAGCAAAAGTAGTGTCATATAAATATCTTACACACAACTGTACAAATATTATGATTGATCTTATCACTAGAGTATCATGCAAGTAGCTAATACTGGCATCCAAGAATTTTATTAAGTTAGTAAGTATAAAAATTATGTCAAAATATATCTTTTTATGGAAAATTTAACCATAGTGTCCTCTATTTTAATGACAAGAAGAAGATGCTGAAATGGAAAGAAAAAAAACACTATAATGCATTATTTATTGCAAACTCACTTTTATTATATGATTATTTTTTAAAGCATCTCATCTATCTCATTTCATTATTTCGATGAATAGATAAATACTCAATTTATGATAAGAAATCTTCAGGAAAAATATTTACAAGTTACATGATAAAATAAAAAGACAGAGTAGTGTGTTACATGTATGGTATGCCCGGTAGGACTCGAACCTACGACCCACAGCTTAGAAGGCTGTTGCTCTTTTCCAACTGAGCTACGGGCACCAAATCGTATATAAAATGCTTCTTAACGCGTATGAAGTCAAGATATTTCAGTAAATACGATGTTTTTATCTTGCAAGACCTTTATCATTCCAACATGGATGAAACCTTTTTCTGTATTTTGTAATCAAGATGACAGAGTTTAAAAAATAAGTTATTTTTACTCTTTAATAAGAGAAGAACTTATGGGTATTAAAATTGCACCTTCTATACTTTCAGCAGATTTTGCAAAATTAGGGGAAGAAGTAAGAAAAATTAGCGATTTAAGTGTAGATTATATACACATAGATGTTATGGATGGAAGCTTCGTTCCGAATATTACAATTGGTCCTAATGTTGTTTCTGCAATACGTAAATATAGCAATCTTCCTTTTGATGTACACTTAATGATTAAATCTCCTGGTGATCACATTGAAAGCTTTATAAATGCTGGTGCTGATATTATCACTATACATGCAGAAGTAGAGATACACCTTGAAAGACTGATAAGAAAAATAAAGTCATACAAAAATGTAAACGATACAAAAAAAACAATTCAAGTTGGAGTTTCGATCGTTCCTTCAACTTCTCCAAGTGTGCTTGAATATATAATACATGAACTAGATATTGTGCTAATTATGACAGTCAATCCTGGATTTGAAGGACAGGAGTTTATCTATTCACAGCTACACAAGATATCTATTGTAAAAAAAATAATAGAAGAGCGTAATCTTAAAACGCAAATCTCAGTAGATGGTGGAGTGAGCACTCTAAATACAACTGATATAATAAAAGCAGGTGCAGATATCTTAGTCGCTGGGTCAGCAATATTTAGAGCTGAAAATATGAAGAAAGCTGTGAACGATCTTAAAAATCCGTTGGTATAGCTGCCAGAACCTTTAATTGAGAGAGATAAATCAACAACATCTTTTACTTAAGTATCTAAGTACTGAGATAAAGAAGGTAATACAAAAAATCTACTCTCAATAAAAATTCGATGATGAATCATCATTACCAAATTTCGATCTGTTACTCCTATTATTAAAGCTAGAACCAGGACGAGTAAGTCTCTTACGATGCCCAGGTTTTCTATTATATGAATTACTATAATAATCCCTATCACTTAAACCATCTTTCTTTTCTTCATTATAGAGCTCGCCTTCAAAAAATTCACCTGTTCCTTGATCAACACGACGTCTTGACAATTTAGGACATCCACCTTTTTCAAAATCAATTACCAGTGCTTTAAAGATATCACCCTGTTTAAGGATATCTTCAATAGATTCTATATGTTGATTAGCCACTTCACTTATGTGCATTTTTCCTTTTCTCCCATTGAGAAGTTCAAGCTCTACAATAGACTTATCTATCTTTATAACCTTAGCATCAATTATTGCACCTTGCTCTAGTTCTGTTATTGAATCAGTCAACATATTTTTTGCAATTTCGGCTTCAATGCTACTCATGGCAAATACAGAAACTTTACCATCATCCCCTATCTCAATTTTTGCATTACTTCTTTCACACAAACTGCGTATATTTTTTCCTTTAGTACCAATAGCTGCAGAAATTTTATCTTTATCTATATAAAATGATATCATTCTTGGTGCATGGCTTTTTACATCATCGCTATGTTCTGAAATCACTGCATTCATTTTTTCTAAGATATACAATCTTCCAGCTTTTGCTTGTTCCAAAGATTTTTCAATAATTTCAAAACTTATACCAGAAATTTTCATATCCATCTGCAGTGCCGTAATACCTTCACTAGTTCCTGCTACTTTAAAGTCCATATCACCAAGATAATCTTCATCACCCAAGATATCGGAAAGTATTGTATATTCATCCTTATCCTTAATGAGGCCCATAGCAATTCCAGCAACTGGAGCTTTTATTGGCACGCCTGTATCCATCAAAGCAAGAGAAGTTCCGCAAACTGTTGCCATAGAAGAAGAACCATCTGATTCCAGAATTTCAGACACTACTCTTATTGTGTAAGGAAATTCTGACTTATCAGGTAAAACAGGATGAATTGCTTTCCAAGCAAGTTTACCATGACCTATTTCTCTTCTTCCTGGTCCGCGTATAACAGAAGCCTCTCCAACAGCAAATGAAGGAAAATTGTAATGCAACATAAAATGTTCACGTCTATCACCTTCAATATCATCTACAATTTGCTCGTCTTGTGTAGTACCAAGAGCAGTAACAACTAGTGCCTGAGTACTACCTCTTGTAAATAACGCAGAACCATGAGTTTTAGATAAAATGTCAACTTCAACCTCTATCTGACGTATTTCATCGTGCTTACGACCGTCTATCCTCATACCTTCCTTTTTAATTATCTGGCGCATTAAAGATTTTTCAAAGCTTTTTATTGCATATGTAATTAATTTCTCATCTTTCCCAATTTCTTTAAGAGTATTTAATATATCAACTCTAAGCACTTCTAAAGTTTGAGTTCGCTGTTGTTTTACTGTTTGTGAATACGCACTTTCAAAATCTTTACTGTATTTTTTAAGATCCTGCATTATATCTGACATATCAACAGGAACGAAGCTATCAGGTTTTTTGTCAACTGCGTCAGCAAACTCTTTGATAAACTTAATGATGGGTTGAAGGTGCTCATAACCAAATTTTATTGCACTTAGAATATTTTCTTCAGAAAGCTCCTTTATCTCCGATTCAACCATCAAAATTGAATACTTGTCACCAGATAAAAATAGATCTAAACTGCTTGTTTTCATCTCTTGAACAGAAGGATTGAGTATATAGTTGTTATTTTCATCACAACCAACCAAAGCTCCAGCTATTGTTGAGTAAAAAGGAACACCAGAAGTTACAAGAGCTGCAACAGTACCAATCAATGCTGGCACTTCAGGAGAGTTGATCGTATCATAAGTTAATAAATTGCATACTACGCTGACTTCATCATGAAAACCTTCTGGGAATAGTGGTCTTATACTTCTATCTATTACTCTTGAAATTAGAGTTTCCCTATCAGATGGCTTACCTTCTCTTTTAAAAAAGCCACCTGGAATCTTACCCATGGCATAGCTTTTTGCAATAAACTGTACATTTAGAGGTAAAAAATCAATATTTTCTTCCTTCTTTTTATGTACAACAGTTACTAAAATAGAAGTATCCCCGTAATTTACAACAACTGAACTATTAGCTTGACGTGCTATTTTTCCAGTTTCTAAAGATAAGATACGACCACCCCAATCTATAGATTTTTTTATAATTTCAAACATACAAAATCCCTCGATTATTTTCTAATGCCTAACTTTTCTATCAACTCTTGATAGGCATCATTACCAAATTTACGCTTTATATAATTTAAATGTTTACGTCTTCTACCTATTAATATAAGTAAACCACGCTTAGAGTGATGGTCATGATTGTGCACTTTAAAGTGCTCAGTTAAGTTACTGATCCTTTCTGTTAAAATAGCACATTGTACAAAAGATGAACCTGTGTCAATTTCTTTAATTGCATATGCATTTATTAAATTCATTTTCTTTTCTGATGTTATTGACATCTAAACCTCACTTCAAACATTAAAAATACGAATAGGCTTTACACAACCATATGTAAATTGCAGATCGCAAAGAATACATTACCTGCTAATGTACAATTAATATCATAATCCTTTAAATTACACAAGTTATTTAATAAAATTTTCTAATAAGATTTTTTGATCTTTTATGATTTTCTCTCTAAATTGTGGAAATTTCAATTTGAACATTGCTTTTAAAGCTGATGCAATGGGGATATTTTATCTTCTTTTGTAAATCATTCAAATTGCCTTGTCACTGATTCGGTTTCTCTAAAACTTACTATTAAGATCCTTCTTAATTATAAGATATATCCAAAGCAATTTTAATGCAATTTCGAAATCTCTTGCAAAAAAAAATACCTCACATATACATCACTTATACATCATTATCGCATAATGTAGAAAAATCAGCACTGTTGTTTATGATATTAGCAGAGATCAATTTTCAATTCATATATTCTCACTAAGTGAGATTTTATATTCGCTTTTTGCCCACTTCTTATCAATTTATACACTCTTGTCTTGTGTCTCGCTGATTTTTACTGCTTAGATTTTTATTACTTAGAATTGAAAAAGAGTTTATGATATCTCACCGACAAAATTCTTGATTGCGCGGTTTATTTGATTATACTCAAGTTTTATTTTATGTTATTAACTTTGGTAGTATCACTATCTAAGTTGTCCGCAGTTTTTTGCTCTTTTTCATTTTATTATTGTGAAATTGTACGCTTTTGAATTACGAGATTAAGTATGATATAGTTTTTATCGCTTTATCAAGGATAATTGGCAACATACCTGAAGCTAAGGAATCAAGTATTTCAAAATGAACAGTCTTTTTAAAAAAAAATCTTCTTAACTCGAGTTACAGCTTGTGTAAAACTAATTCCTGTTATTTTGTCGAGATTTAGCCAATAATATATCATATATTAATTATATACTACTAGTAGTAATTTAAAAATTAACTCATAATATATTTATTTTATTAAATTATTATAAAAAAGACTTGACTAACATGTGTTATTAGTATAATTTAAGTTTTTATTAGTGTTATTTTAAGAGGTTATTATGACTGTACAAACACAAGATCAAAGCATATGGAAGTTGAAAAATACTGCACATATCACAAAAACAACTATGGAATTTGGGTTTGCAGTTGCAGCTATAGCAACAGCAGCAACCATTATTTATGCTGCAACAAAAGGAGTAGCACTTTCTTCAGCACTCCCAACATTTCTTGCTAATCCCTGGGTAATAGCAGCAATAGTTTCCTATGTTGCTATATACTTCGTTGCAAGATCTATTTCTTCATATCAGAAATTATATTCAATGGAAAGAGCTAATGGTCAAGATGGTATGCCTGGTATAAATGGTAATGATGCAGACTTTTCTGCTCTTCTTGAAGAAGCTGTAAAAAATGGTGAAATTGTTAAAGGAGAAGGTGATAAATTACTTCTGAAATCTTCAGATCAGATTAAAGAAGCATTAACGAAGAATAACACAGGTAAAGTTCTGTATCTATTCCAAATAGATAAAGATACAATTGTTCTCAACTATACTGTTAATGAAAATATCATTACAGTTGATTCGATTGAAGTTGGTGAAACCAAATACAATAATCATGCTGAAATAATGAAAGCGTTAGGTGCGGCTGAAAATGCTACTTCATTAAAAGTTGCAATAAGTAACCAAGATTATAAAACTTTAAAAGATAACGTATCAGCTAAATTAGCAGATGTTGCAGTAGAGGGAGCTATAAAAAAAGCTACTGGTAAGTAAGCAGCTTTAAAATTAATCAATTAAGAGGTAGAATAATTTCTGCCTCTTCCTTTTATTTAGATTTGTAAGAGCTAAAATAGCCTGTTCAAGATTTCAATTATATCTCTCGTCAAAAAATCTATCAACCTCGATCTTTTTTAAAAGATGTCATCTAAATAGCTTATTTTCCTGTCATACAAATAGCTGACACATAATTGTATGAACATTTGTTTATAAAGGTAATTTATATAAAAAATGATATCATGACAGTGTTTGACACCTGATATTCAATTTTTTATAAATCTCATTGAAAATACTATATAATGCTCTTGTTTATGATCAACTTTGCTAAATTACAATGTATGGACATTTGGATAACGTCTTTTTTGATAGATTCAAATTGCAATATTCGTACAGTCATATATCAGTTACTTACATGAACACCACTTCTGCTTCAATATTCATTATATCTTTGATATAGATAGTATAATGCCCATTATGCCTCTACCGTCTACTGATAGATATATTTTTGATCATAATTTCAATGCTTCAAACACAATGATATGATTAAAATCAAATTCTCTTTATATTAGACAATATACTGAATCAAGGCCTGATAGTGAGTTTATCTAGTATAGAACTCTGATTCTATATCAGCTAAACTATAAACAAAAATAGATTTTTTATGCTTAACAAAGCATCATGATCTTTATTTATAATATTTAAATACTTATCGTTATTAGTGTAAAATTTGTCCTTATTAAAATTGTAAGTGATATTTTTCCTTAGAGTTTTCCTGCTTTCTTTTGTTAAAGATTAAGACTGCTAAATAACGAACTTAATCAAATTTCTTTATTTTTTTAAATCTTAAATAATATCAGCTCATCTTTGGCTAATAATCGTTTTAAGTATCTTAGCCTTTTCTGTAGTTTCTTCTTTTGTAATTTTTCTTCATTTCTTTTTTTTACGCTTTTCTTCAGCAATTTTTGCCTATACATTGAAAATATCATTTAATCTACAGCGCGTATTTGAAATGGTAACAGTATATTGATCATTGCTGCCCCAAAATGGGTATAATAAACAGATTTTCATATAACATATCAGTTGAAAATCTTGATCAAATCAATGAAATTAAGTGTAAATTCTATTGGCTGTTTTATAGTACAATTTATCTTTATATGCATAGATGTTAATTAAATATAGAAATGATCATCAGTGTTTAACTGAAATAATTATTCAAGCGATTAAATTCACCTAAATTACGTGGAAAATTCTTTCTTTCTTCGCGATGAGTAATAGATGCGCAGAATGATAATATTTATTGATTTTTCACCTTTTATTACATGGAAATGTAGCAATATTTATACCGTCAATCTTTTTTTTTAAAAAGATATTTTGTAAACTTTATTTTTCGTTAGAAATTTGAGATTTGAATTTGTCCAATTCCTCAGAGAGATTTTTTACCCATTCTTTCTTCAAATCGATACATTATAACAGTCAATCCATTGTTCTGTTTAATGAATTTTTCATGCATATGCACTCGTAGATCAAGTTTAGCAAGCTACCATATTTCCGCTACTATCTGTATTAACATCGTTACTATTACTGTGATTGAGATCTTTAAATTTTATATAATGATTTAAAATACTAATTTATTATAGATAGATATTGAAAATTTATACTACTGATCGCGAGAATAATATATGATTTATTGCTCTGACTTATACTGTTTTTCTACTTTAACAAAGTAGATTTATAATTCTTCATAAAGCTTACTGCTATTATAAACAATCTTTTAAATGCTCTAGCTCTTTGGAGCTTGTTCTTTTCAGTCTCTAACATAAAGGTTAATTTCTCTCTTCAGCAAAAGTATTACAACCTCTAATTGATCATCATCAATAGCATCAAGTAGTGCTAAAATTAGCATTTATATCTACTCTTTCATCTAACAGAAATTTAACAATTTCTAAGCATCTTTTCTTTGTGGTATAATATAACAACTTTTTTATTAATACTTAGTACATCTCTATTATTTATTTTACTAATGATTCCATAGCTTTTAAGTCACAGTTCTTAATCGTAGTTTTTAGTGTAGTATAAATATCATTATTAGCATCTTCTTTATCAAAGAAGAAGGAATATATAACAACAATACACATTATCAACAATATCAGAAATATTAACCCATCAAACTGACTTATTGAACTTTCTCAAAAAGCTCTTCTCAAATTTCTATTCATAGAATATCTTTAGATGTTCTTGTTTAACATTAAATTATCATTTGCTTGTTTTTTTTAATCGATTCTACTTATTACCACTTCTATCATAGTTTGATACTCCCTATTATCCAGAGTATGCTCTACTTATCACTCATTCATCATTTATTTCTTGATAAAACCCTAATAAATTTATTTTAGCTTTCGCAAATAATTTTAGATTATCTGACATTGTTAAGTTTAATTTTGCTTCACTTTGCTTTAATTCTCTTAATTTTGCATCGCAGCATCAATTGCTAATTCCTCAGTAGAATAAAGCTTCTATATTGGATAATTTGATTCTTCATTTCTCATTTTTTTCTAAGGTTTCTCACTTTTCATAACTATATCATTTCGCAATTACAGATCTATACTTATTTCGTAAATTAAAATTTACCTTCCAATTTATCATATCTTTAGATGTAAGTGCTATTGTGCTTAAAATCTTACCAATCGCTGACTTTCCTTCTACTTTTTAAAAAAAATTTATAGCTTTTCACTGGTTTTACTAACTCTTCATACTCCTTATCTAATTTAGCGATCAAAAAACTTATGTCGCTTTCATTTGTTTGAGTTGTGTGTCGAATGTATACTTAAAACAATAAGCATAAGAAAGCTTTTATATTATTTATTTTATAGTAGAGTTATATGAGCATATTATGAAAACTTATCTATTAAATCAGGAGTTTTATGGATTACAGATTGAGAGCTTATTTACTTGGAGTTATCTGGTTTATACTTAGTTTACTTAGTAGTGTGGCTAATGATACTATATCAAAACATCTTGGTTTACATCTTCAAAGTTTTGAAATAATCTTTTTCCGTTTTTTATTTAGTACTATTACTCTTATACCTTTTATATTTTACTATGGAATAGAAGCTTGCAAAACAAATCAAATATCTATTCAAATAACTAGAGGCGCATTGTTGTTTTGTGGAATGACCTTATGGACCTATGGATTGACTGTTTGTCCAATGATCACTGCAACAATTATAAACTTCTCTATACCATTATTTGTTATACTTCTTGCAATCCTCTTACTAGAAGAAAATATAATTTGGCAAAGATGGGTGGTAACTGTCATTGGTTTTTTTGGTATTGCTATTGCTACTAAAGCTTATAGTGAAGATTTTAATCATAAAATTTTTATTTTTATTGCATCTGCATTAATTTTTGCTATACTGGATATTCTTAATAAGAAGCTTATAATAAAAGAAACAATAATAAGTATGTTATTTTACTCAGCTCTAACAACAACTATTTTTTCTATTGCACCTTTGTTGTTTTGTTGGCATATACCTTCCTTGTTAGAATTAATATTACTGCTGATTTTAGGAATTAATTCAAACCTAATTCTATTCTTCATGTTAAAAGCTTTTGCTCTCGCTGATGCTACTGCACTTGCACCATATAGATATATAGAGTTAATAGTTTCTGCAATAGTAACATACGTTATATTTAATGAGCTACTTGATAAAAGCGCTTTTTATGGTACTTTAATATTGATACCATCAACTTTATTTATAGCCTATTCAGAAAGTAAAATAATTAAGAAAAATAATCTAGCAACACTAAAATAAAAATCTTATGACTCTGATTGCCAATGATTTCTTTTTTAAATTCTTAAGTAGCTGAGCTAGATTAAAATATGTTTATATGATAATAAAATTTATATAACCATTATAGAAATAAGATTGTATAGATTTACTGTCTGGTATAATATTACAAGAACAAAGTCATAATGTTGATTATATTGACATAAATGCTAAGAAGATTTAGTTGTTAAAATCAAAAATCCCGTATATTAATTTTAATTAACAAACTATTTAAAGAATAGTGTAAAGCTTCAAAGAATAAGATTTATTATTTATATTCTTAAATAAATTTCAATACGGAAATGGTATTTATAATCCTAGGTACTACATCAGATTCCTTAGAAAATGCAAATTAAAAGAATGTGTATAGATCAGTAAATGAAATTTCTAAGAGAGTTTTATCAAAGTTACTTAATAGTTATAAAGTCAACTGTTCTTCTTGATACTACAGAAAGTATACACAACTACTTATTCAGTAAAGATTTATAACCTTAATTAGAAATTAATTAGGAATTCCTCAAGCAAAGCTACTCTGTAGTACAGATTTTTTATATCAAGATAGAATAATAATAGGAATAATAGCTGAATAAGTTAGAACAAAATTAAAAATTATATATATAATCATTTATAGACAAAAACATTTTATTAGTAATCACTGATACAACTACCGCTGAAATGATTAAATATGCTTTTAATGCTTTTCTAATAAAAGAGATTACTTTTATCAATGAAATAAGTAAATTTATACAAAGGTATTAAGAGAAGATATTGATCTTTTAGCTAATGAACATGGGAATGAATCATAAAATATGCAGGGAATTTCTAAAAGCTGATCTAGAATTAGAAGATCTTATTTTTCTAAATTTTTGTCGGCTTTGATAAAATTTGCTTGAAATCATAATTTCAATCTACAAATTTTAATTCAATTAAAGAATCTAACTATTATCATATAATAAACATTGCTAAAAAGCAGAATATGTATTGAATGGAATTCAAAATAAAAAAAATAGTGATACAGGCATTAGTTTTTAAATCCGGTACTGATGATGTGAGAAATAGCTCAGCTATAGATATCGCAAAATTATTAGCGAATAGCAAGGTTATAAAATTTCTACATATGAACTCAGTTGAAAATAGATATGCTACACAACTCTCTCTCTAGGCAAAATAAGGATATAGAGTACGCAAACAACGCTATAGAAGCTACAAAGGAATGCAGAAGCCTTGTTACTGTTAACAGTATGAGAAGAATTAAAAAAAATAAATACTTTGTAATTTTAAAGAATATGGATAGATGTACCTAATATTTTTAACTTCAGTAATTTATTAAAAATAAGTTGTTATTAGAGTTTAGCTACAATGTTTATTTTCTGAGAAGAAAATCTATTTATAAAGTTTAGTGTTAAGAAACATTTCTCACATTAATTTTACTCAGTTTTTTAAGATTTCTGCTTGATAATATGGAATAGCAAACGAGTGCGATAACAAGGAAATGAAAAAAAAAGATAAGAACATAATACTATTATTACTTTGTTTAACAAGTACTCCTAAAACCATACATGAAAATATTAAACTTACAATATACCTAAATAATCCTGTTAAGTTTACAAACGTATATAAATTATTTTATGAAACAATTTTTACAGTTAAAATAACTGTTAATACTTGTACTACAAATTAAAAAATCCTGATAAGATTGCATCAAAACTTATAAGAGTTATGTTGTAACAAAAAGTTCATTTGTTGGTGTTTAGTCGAAAATATATTTTTCTATTCAATATAAAAAATAATGCTAACAAGCTTCTATTTTGAAAGAAACACATATCATTAATCTTTCTTGTGATTAAAAATCCAAGGATTCTATTTAGATCATATGCATCTGTTATTAGTGAAGATTGCACAAGAGAAATTTATAATTCGTCTTTTAGAACTATACAGAAGTAAAAAAGATTCCATTTTCATAATAAAAGCACAAAAAGTGGCATAATATAGAAATCATATAGAACTTGTCATTTTGAAATTGATTTTAAGTTTCTGTATTTTACAGATATTAAAATTAATATTTTCTATGTAGTATGCTTTATATATTATATAAACTCTGAAGAGTAAGCATAAAAGATCAGGATACAAAATACACCTTTTGCATCATAAATTTTAATTATACTTTATAACACATCCAGAGTAATACAAAACCAAGTTGCTGAGACACATTCATAATCTCTCCTCCATAATTATGTGATCGAAGAAATGTTGAAGTTTATAATTATAAACTTTGTAATAACTGGCTAATCTACTACTTGTGCATAATCTAATAATATCAATGTTAACAATAAGATTAAGCTATTTTATAAAAAAAATTATATCTATAATTAATTATTCAATTGTAATATTCCAAACTCAAATATAAATAATGGATTTTTTTTAAAGTCCATAACTATTCTGTTGATGAATTTTGATATTCCATAAAAAAAAGATAAACAAGTAAAAATAGCTTAATTTACATAGTTTGCGTGTTGACTATCTGTCAATGGTGGTAAAGTAATCGGTACACTTTGTCTTGATAAATCAAGTAGCACATATCCAAAAATAATAAATATTGAATGAGGTAGAGTCCATATCTATTTTCAACAACTATTTTATTATAATAAATAATATTATACCTAAAAATAGTATTTTACTATGATTTTATGAGAAATTTACAAGTAATTAATGTATAGAACTATGGATTTTTAGTATTTTTTTATGCAGAAAGAGTAATATGATATAGCATTATCATAGCTTATATCTCTATGCGTGTAACTCATATTCTACCTCTTAATTATATTAGTCACTCTAATGCCTTAATAAGATAAGGTACACAATGGTTTGTTTAATAAAGTTTTAGAAAGAAAGAACTTTTTAAAAAAAACAAAAACTCCATCTCAAGATGGTTTTTATTATATGTAGAGTTTAGCATAAATACAATAAAAAAATATGTGAAATAAACTTAAGGCTCCTCTGCATAAAATTTATGCTAAAAAGAAATAAAATCTACAAGCAAATAAAGCTAAAAGAGAGATGCCATATCTATATGCCATTTCTTAGCAAATTATTGTATATAATAGTGCATAACATAAAGAAATACAAAAAAAATATTAAGAAATTATTAAAGATTGCTTTTCACATTTTAGAGAATAAGAATTATATAAATCAAAGGATAAGTCATACATGATTCATGTATTGAAATAATAATCAGATAAATTATACGAGATTAATGAAGAGTAATTTGTAGGAGAACTTTAGCTTTAGAAATAAATATCTTTGACATATTAAATTGATGGTAGGAGATATTTTTGTTATAAGTGATAATAAATACAAGGTGTATACACCGCCACTTATAGATAAGTCAAGCATATTGTAGCAAATACATATAGTTGGAGTATAATTGAGTATATTGATATTGATCAAGTCACCGATAGCATTGAAAAAATAGTGTAAATATAAATGCTGAAGGGAAAAATAGAAACAGCGACAATAAGGACATTAAATAAAACAGATAGTTGCTGATGTTAAAAGGAATCAAAAGAGTGAACGAAAAAAGGAAAATACTAAGAAAGGCATTAAAAGTAAGTTCATTATATTTAAAGCAAATAAAAAGCGTTTATGATTTAGAGTAAGATTGATATCAAATTTGATAGAGATAGCAAAATTTAAAAGCATAAAACAGATAATGAGAGGAGCAAAGATAGAAAGTACTTTGTATAAAAGGTATTTATAGCAGTAATGAAAAATTGCCATGTAGTAATATTCAGAAGAAAGTTTATGAAATCGGTACCAATAGATGAAGAAAATGAAGAGCCATGCTGATGAAATAGAGTTTGTAAATTCCTAGAATTTAACAAAGATTCAGGAATAGATGAATTGGTACTGAGAGCTAGATTTGAGACAAGAATTGTAGTTGATGGAATGATGGAAAGTGTTTCAATAATTAAAAGAGAATTGAAAGTTAAAATTGCAATGGTAGTAAATAAAAATATTTAAAATGTAGAAAAAATTTCGCCAAATGAATTTATATCAGCAAGAGGAAATGATTTTAAGCCAGAACTCAATGCATATCAAGTGTGATTGGTTAAATAAATTCATGAATTACATACAAGCCAATCCACATGATCATCTGGTATTATGCTACATGTTATCAAAATAGAAAAAGTGTATTATTAGATCATAATTTTGCAAATTCAGAACTAAATAGAAAATTAGTAAATATTATTCGTGTAAATCTAGTTAAAAAATAGACTATGAAAAGTGAGAGTAAGTGTAAAGATTGGAGAATCTTAATCGATTATCTACTGCAGATAATTCATCGAACAGAAAAAAACAAAACTATTCATCATCAAATATTAATGAACTATATGGTTATCGCCATTTGTGGAATGATTATTAGGATAATGTTACCGCATTTTATCAAAAAAAAATACTCTCTCTTGAATACTGAAAAACTATGCGTACTCTTAAATTTTAAGACAGAACGAAATTATTATACGAAAATGGAAAAATTGAAATTGATATAATGGATAAAATAACACTAAAAATTGAAGAATCAAGCATAGAGATGATAAGAAATGGAATAAAGCTCAAGTCAAAGAGAATAAACTTAAATTGAAATATCGATAAAGCTGTAGTTTGTGTAGGAAATTGTTGTACAAGAATACTGATTCATATTTGTGTAAGAAGTAGTGAAGATATGTTTGTGAGTAGAAATCTGTCTGTTGTAAGATTGATATATTAATTGTAGGAAAACACTCACGCAAGAGTTAGACAGTATATTTGTGAATAGTATTGGCATAACAAAACAAATGACTTAGTATCTTGTGATTTTAATATGATGAGTATTAATAAAAATATATTTGCAGAGTAAAACAATGCGAAGTATTAATGCTACTAATGAAAAAGAATTGGAAAATTTAAACTATCTGAAACAATCAATTATTAATATATAAACCACTTCATAAAAAGTAGGATCATGAGAAGAGATTAAAGTTCTAGATTATTTAAATTAGTGGATCATCAAATAATCCTTGATTTTACGCTCTAAACTTATGCAGCGACAGCTGAAACACTGCGGAAATAGGAAAAAAGATTCAAACTCAAAAAAAATAAAGATTATGGAAGTGACAGTAAGGGAAAGTCACTATTTCTTTAGATGAAATGTCTCTATCAAATAGTAAAAATGTTAACTTTAAGGAATTAAAATATAAAAATTGTGGAACTAATTGAGCAATTGAGTTTTGAAGAAATCCTTTTTAAAAGGAAAGAAAAATTAGTGCGACATGACAAAAATTTTACAGCATTAGAAGAAAGTGACCTAATAATAAAAATTATAGAAATAGCACCATCAAGAAAATTGTTATTACAACAAATGATAAATGAAGTAGTAAAAAATAATTTATTAAAATATGCAACAGAAAAAAAAACCTTGATACTTTAGCTGAATTTTATGAAATAGAAAGGCAAGAAAAAAATGACGAATGATTTAGAAAGAGGATAAAAGCAAAATAGTAAATTGGAGTACTAAGAGAAGTAAAGAACATTATTGCTAATATGCAATATCAGCTAACGTTAGAGTAAAAGATGCACTAGTCGAATCAAAGGTGCCAGAAAATATACAAATCTCATTTTACTCACAAAATTATCAATAGATTCAGAGAAATTAATGAATATAGTAAAAGAAAGGATTAATCAAGATGATATAAGAATTTTGACTGATATGATAGAGATAATTGGTTGTAATATTATAGAAATAGATATTCACAGTAAAATTAGCATTAAAAATGCTGATATTACTGAAACAGTAAAAATAATTTTTTAGAAAAATTTGAATCGACTAAAAATTATGATGTAGTATAATAAAGTCATGTATTGTAGTTAATCTATTCGTAAAAGAAATATAAAAAACGTAGAATTAATTAGAGCAATAGAGAGGATGTTGTTATAAAAAGGGATAGATGCGCTATTCTCTATTATAGAGAACTGGATGAAATGTAGGATTTGAACGTATTTTTTTTTGCTTAGAGGAGTTGTGATCCTTTCATCAATACGAGAATTATGGACTGTACAGAATTTAAGATAAAGTAGATAAAAACTACCAATTTTATGCAGACGAAAATACTCATCTTTTTCCAGGTAGTAGAATTTTATTTCTAAGATATGAATGAAACAATCAAATATAATAAAAGTTTGTTTAATGCTTTCTCTTTATTAAGATATCTTTGTTTTTTTTAATTCTGTAATGAATTCTTCTTCACTCATGCATTATCTAAATAAAAAGAAAATTAAAACAATCTAGAAAAACAAATGAATCTATTACCTACAAACACAACAAAATAAGAAAAAGCCACAGTAGATGCGATAGATTATAGAGTTGATCATGATTGAATTAAAAGATATAATTTAGATTAAATGAAAAATATTACCATGAGATAATAGAAAAATACGTACTAGAAGAAATATTACATTATATAACAAATAAATAAGAGCGATAAAAGAAGGAATAAAATTCATCGTTAAAAAGAAAACAGCATCACTGAAAATAATGCTAAAATTGGCAAATATAGAAAATATTCTGATTATTGAAGAATCTCTCTCTCATCAAGTTAACACTTTTTGAGTTAAAGATAGTGATAAAAGACGTAGCAAACGACTACTTCGTAGATGTTGTTGAGAAAATCCTAGCAAAATTATCATTATTTACAAGATATTGTCTAATAAGGATTTTTAATGATCATTATAACATTGGAAGTCTATTTTAGATGAAAGTTTATTTGGAAATTTATTATCAGACTATTTTGATATAGTAGTCGAATAAGATGTATCGATATTGTCATTTGGAAAATGAATTTTAGTTTAGTTACTCATTAAATTTTAGTTATAGACTATTGCTTATACAACCATTATAAACAAGCTTTTAGTAAAGATGTATATTGTCTAGATGTATCAGCAAGAGTGCTTAAAGAAATAAAGCATCACACAAAAAATTATAAAGGTATTTATGAAATAATCATCAATGATATAATTTCAAAATATTTTACCCTTTACTACAGAGTTTACTATCAAAAATTAAGTTTGCCAAAACAGAGATAATATTATCGGATAATTCGAATTTATAGAAAATAAATGTGTGTTTTCTAGTTACAAGTGTATAAGAAACAGAAATAAATTTGTACTAAGAAATAGTAGACTATCTGAGCAACATTGGAGTTTAAAATATGAATCAATTTTTGAAAAATTTAGCATTACTCATAATTATAAAACAAAAAGTTATATCGATCAAAAAATCACAAGATATATTCTAGTAGAACATAACATTTACTATGAAATGATTTAGATTCAAAACAAAAAATATTCTATTAACGAACTGGAAAATTAGATTTTAGTGTTTTGTTCTAAAGTTCTAATTTGGCATGAATATTGAAATATAGACAGAAGTTAGAAAGAAAAAAACTTATATTTTTAATATATTAAATATATATACTTATATCTTAATAATCTTGCTAATATTTAGTAAAAACAAAGTACGTTAATCAAAAAAAAGGTATAGCTAAAATAGTAGTGATTAAACATAAAAATTCACCTAGTGCTATAAAGTAAGTCAAATTAGGATAATATATTAATTTAATAATTGAGGAGAATAATTGTAAAATCTAATAAAAAAAAGAAAGAGAGGAATTTAATCAATCTTGGGAAGAATTATTAAAAAATTTATTTAAAAATATTAATAAAAAAGATGAAAAAAGAAGAACGATATTACATTATGTAGTACGAAATTCCGATCTAAAAACAGTAAGATTATTGATCAAAAAGGAGATGATATAAATTCCACAGATATGAGATGGTTATTTATCAATGCACTTAGTTGTAATAAGAAAACATCTAGAAACGTAATGGAGCTAATAAGTTCAATGGCGAAAGCAAATCAACCTGATAAATCCAGCAAACACAAATTTATTATAATAGAAATTTATTATGATAGAAATAATAAAGAAATAACGGAAGTGTTATAGAGTGTAAAAATCTCAAAAAAAAACAAACAGAGAGAATTTCTAAAAAAACTGTAATCGATGTGATATTGGCAGAAGAGAATTGATAGAAACGAATAAAGAAAAAGAGGAAAAGAGATAGCAAAAAAGCTTTAAGCTGGAGCTTTTTATCTATAATTATAGATTTAAGCGAATTTATGTTTTATTTGATATGAGTTGAAAATTACTGGAACTATGGATTAAAGAGGAGCGTTTTAGCATGCTTTTTCATTTTTAAAATTTCACACAAAAGCTGATAGAAATAATAGTTGCTTTTTTTTGTATTGGTAATTGATTTATGGAAAAAGAGAGTGGTAAGGCTCCAAAACTACAAGATATTCACAAGAAAAAACGTAAGAAAAGATATTAACTTGTAATTTGTCGATATGAGTTTGATGAGTGAGTGGAGCAACATTTAGCTGATGCTTATGATCTATTGCTAGAATTTGCAGTAAAAGAAACAATAAAAAGAGAGTAGAAAAATGACAACAGTGGCTTTATATGCGAGAATTTCATCGAAGAACCAAGTGCAAAACAATACAATTAAAGAGTCAAATTATAAATTTTAAGTCTAGAATTCCTCTAGATACATATAGATTATTGAGTGAATATATATTCACTGACGATAGTTATAGTGAATTAATTTTAAAGCGTGAAAATTTAAAGAATTTACGTAAAAATAATGAAAGGAAAAAATTAACAAAATTTATATTCATTCACTTAATCGTTTATCACATGATTTTGTAAATCAAGGAAATTTAATAGATGAATTTATAGATGCAGAAGTAGAAATAATCTTTTCAGATCATAAGATTGATGATATTCCAAAGTCCAGTTTAATAATAAATATACAAAGGAGCATTTGGAACTTATATATTAAAACAAATTTAGAACTGAGTAATAGAGGAAAAGAACATTCAGCAAAAGAAGGTCATGTAAGTTTAATTACTATTGCACCTCTTGTTGATTATAAGCATGTAAGGCATTTTGATAGAAATAAAGATAAAATTTGAAATAAGTGAGAGGAAACAAAAATAGTAAGGCAAATATTCATGTGGATTAAAAAAGAAAGAGTAAGTATAAGAGAAGTTATACATAGATTAAGAGATAGGCAATTAAAATAAAGAGTGGAATAAGGTTTGCAATTCACAATAGTAATTTAGAAGATGTTAAGAAATTCGGTATATATAGGACAAGTAGCGTATGATAAATTAAAATGAATAAAAAGAAGAAGGAAAAATAAACGTAAGGTTTTTATCTATCGTACAGATAAAAATAGTTAGATTTATATATTAATACTAATGATAGTTGATGAAAGATTATTTAATAAGATACAAAAGCACTTGAATGAAAATAGAAAAAAATAAGAATGTAAAGAAGAAATAGAGATAAATTCACTGCAAAGTCTAGTTGTATATAAAAATTATGGATATTATTATGGCGACTTCTATCATGAGAATGAGAAAAACATATAGCTATTACCGCTATAGTAGCGTCTCACATGTTACTGATAGTGGAAAAAATGTAACAATAAATTGGTTAGTAGAGAGATGTTAGAGACAACAGTATGAGAAAGATAAAAAAGATTTGCTAAAAAAATCCAGAGATGATAAAAAAAGAATATCAACACAGAATTTCAGAAAATAAAAATGATGAACCATTAGATAAAAAGCTTACAAGAGAAGAATAAATAAAAGAAGGTTAAAAAATTAATGAAAGATTATTATAGTAAGGAAAACGCAAGTGAGAAACGATATATAAGTAAGAAAGTATTTAAACAGACAATCAAAGTATTAAATGAAAATTCAAAAGAAATATAAAAAAAAGAGACTGATTAGTCAATAGGCAGTAATAACGAAAATTAACCTTATTATAATATAGAATAAAGAATTTTATTCTAGCATAAAGTTGAATTTAGAAGATAGATTGAGGAACTAAAAGTGCTATTATTAAAGCACTGATATGGCGAATAGAAATATAAGCTTGTGATCAAATAGAAATAGGATTTCAGATCGAAGAATCAACCTAGGATAGGGAAATTTTAATTTATATTATTGTACTACATATCATAGTAGTAAAGCTATTTATTTAACTTCGCAATCTGAAGATTAAAACAACAAAGAAAATTTTATATTTGGCGTCTCATATTTAAATATATGCACTATATATACTATATGTCTTTAAAAAATTCTAATTTTCAATCTCAAATGCGCTTATAAGTTGTTTAGACAATATAGAACGTCAAATAGAACGAGAGTATTTAAATACTAGTTGCTTTAGGTTTCTTTTACCTTTATTATTACTTAATAATTTTTTTTAATATTTAAACTTAAATCTGTTGTAGTTTAAAAACAATTAGATTAAATGTTTAGAATAAAAAAAACTCTAATTTATAAAGTTAATATAAATAATTAGTTACCAACAAGACTTCTTTTGCTTTTTTTTATTTGATATTTTTCTTAATACTCATAGCTAAATAACTTAAGAGCATACAAAAAACGCAAAATTTTTCAGTTTTCGTTATACAAAAGCTCAATATTGAGCTCGTAACAGATTTACTATAGCCCAAACTCTTCATTGATTTTATCAACTATTTCTTTTGATGGATCTTCTCCCCATCCTGAATATAAAATCTCTCCATAATCCGCAACATCCATGGAACCAGTCCTACTTTTTGCAAGAAACATCTCTCTTTTATCATTATCTACCAATACATAATGCCATGCTGATCTTCCACGATCTTTACCACGAACTAAATATATAAGATCTGATCTGCTTTTTCTTGTTGCATCAGCAAAAGATCTCTCATTGAGAGTTCTGCTTTTATTTTTTATATTGTCACTTTCAGAAAAAGCTTCTTTGGATTTAGCTTTTTTGTTTACTAGTTGAAAGATTTTCCCTCTTTCCCTCAGTGCACGCACTTTGGTGTTTTGAGATGAATACTTACTTGAAAAAACCCCTCCTATATTGCCAGGAATCCTGTTTGTGAAACGTTTAGTAAATGAATTATTATCGTTGTTTTCTATCATAAAAATCTACAAAATTTAGATTGTAGAATTTAAATTTTTACTACACCCTATCATACGTTAATTAAATTAATACAAATGAGAGATAATATAATAATTATTACAGGAATTACAGCTTCAGGTAAATCAGAATTATGTGATAATCTGATAAAAAGATATGGGAATATTGACATATTAAACTGTGATTCGAAACAGGTATATAGAGAAATTCCTATAATCACTTCTCAACCATCAAGACAAGAAAAATTTTATAAACTATATGGTTATATTTCAGTAAGAGAAAATTATTCCGTAGGTTTATGGTTAGAGGATTTAAAAAAAGAAGTCAATAGTACGCTGAAGAATTCACGAATACCTGTCATCACTGGAGGAAGTGGACTTTATATCAGTAGCTTAATTAAGGGTTTATCATCAATTCCACAAATAAGCCAAGAAGTAAGACAAAACGTAAATGAACTTAAAAAAAAATTAAGTAGAGAGGAGTTTTACAAATTAGCGTTAAACAAAGATTCTAAAATTCAAGATAAAATATTCATGAACAATTCGCACCGCCTTTCAAGAGCAATTGAAGTTATCACTGAAACTGGTAAGTCAATTTACGTATGGCAAAAAAATAGACAGCCTCCTTTATTCAATAATTTTAAGATATATACAATTTTACCTGAACGTAGAAATTTATATCGAAAAATAAATTCTCGTTTTATTAAAATGATTGAGAATGGAGCAATTGATGAAGTAGAAAAATTACTTAGCATGAACCTAGCTTCACATTTGCCAGCTATGAAAGCACATGGAGTGCCAGAAATTATAAAATACTTAAAAGGTGAGCTCAATTTAAATGAAGCAATAAAAATTGCTCAAACAAACACAAGGCATTACGCAAAGCGCCAATACACTTGGTTTAAAAATCAATTTTTAAGTTCTGAAGTAATTGATTGTATAGAAGAATTTTCACTCTCTTTTGATTAGATACAGTTTTTTACTACTATTTCTTCTGAGTAATGTCATTCATTATTGGGTTAACTTCTTTTAGTATACTCTTTACTTTCAATAATTTACCAAAGCTGCCTTCCATTGTAATCACATCGTTCTCTTCTATTATTTTTATATCATAAATATGACCAATAATTTTCTCAATCAATTGAGGAAAATTTCTTTAAAAATATCAAATAAACTTTTACTTTATTGCACTTCATCAATAATTAGGTAGCCTTTTAACTTCTCAAAAAAAAAGAGAGTAATAATTTGTCATTTTTATATGTTACATCATCTTTCTCATCTTGAGATCCAAGTGTGAATTCTAGTGAGATATTTATCTGGCAAGCTTCTTCTTCTGGATTATCAGATTTCACTATTATGTGATTTATATCAGCACAGTCAATATTTATTCACTTTTACAATATTTTATAGCATTAGTAGCCTATACTTACTAAGGCTAATTTATGTAAATAAAAACACCTTTATACCTTGCTTGGTTATAATGAATAACTAGTTCTTCTAAGAGAATATATAAGAGTCGCCTTGAGATTTGAACTCAAGCGTGTTTAAATATCTCCTTAAAGAACTATTTTGCAAATGTTTGATAATTTTCTACTGCTTCCTTTAGTAAGGGGGTTAATATAATTAATACCTAGATTGTAAAATTCTTTAAATTTCTTTTTGTATTAGTCAGTTTTTTTATTATCAAAAGTTTTCTTGTTTTTAGAATATTCATTCCAGCTTTTCAAGCACATTTTTCTTAGCTCCTTATTGTTAAAGCAAAAACTAAAGTGCTATCTATATTTTTTTTTATTAACAACAAAATTCATTCTATAAAAATCTATGAACATCGTTTCATTAGAATTCGCTAATGTATTCTTTTCATCTGCTCTTAATATGCTAGAATTAAACTTCTCTACCTGACCTTTTAATATAACTACTGAATTTTTCTTTTCTTCTGATGTAGAGCTACTCATTATTGATGTTTTTGATATAAACTAGTAATATTATCATAATAAATAAAAATAGTTAATAAGTCAATAAAATATTTAATTATTAAGTTATATAACAATAAACCTTTTACATAACCTGCTTTTTGATTTTACGTTTAAACTTACTTGTGCTCCTCAAGTTTCAAGTATTCTACGATGCTAATCTGCATTTTCCTTACCATAAATTGACTATACAAAAGATCTATTAAATGTAGCTTGACTCACGATTCAAAAAACCATTGCTCCACTAGCGCTGAAGATTGCTTTAATATGAAGTAAGAAAACTCAACCAGTTTCGTAGTAATAACATAAATTGCTACTTTTATATTCACTAACTTAGCGCGCTTGCTTACAAAAAAAATTTCTTTGATACTAGCAAGATAATTGGATCATAGTTAGACTATCAGATTGAACCTTCATTTAATATATTGAAATACAAATACTATTAATAACTTTATATTATAATAGATATTATTATATAATAATATAAAATAAGGAAATAATTAGTTTTGTACTAACTATAAAAATTAATGCTGAGCTTTATTTCAAATAATAAATAATTTACTAATATCAGTGCACAAATTTAAAATAGATCATGCACGAATGTAATACTATAAATCGAGCTTGTTATATTGAAGCTTACTTCACTATTAAAACTATCGGTCAAGTTAGATTAAAATCTAATCTGATCGATTTCCTATAACTTTTTAATTCTAATTAATTATATGATAATTAATTTAATTAGTGATTAATATATGCAAATTGATTTTGTTTATTCATCGAGATATTATCTCTAATAATAATTTAAATTGTCGTGCAACTTTATAAATTTTTGCTGTTATTTCTGCTATCTATATTAGTACTTGCAGTATTAAATTTACCTGAATATTTGGATATCACATTTAATTGGTCTTATCCTGTTCTAAATTTTGATTTATCTTTTCGCATCTTATTGATATCTTTTTTATCAGCTGCATTTCTCATTGTTCTACTAGCAAAAAATTTAAGCTTTTCGGAAATGTTGTTTCTTTTTGCTTATACTATCAGTTCATTGTGTGCAATATTATCCAAACAGATATTATTGGCTGTGATATTCTGTGAATTAATGGCTATCAGTGCATCTTTTATTATCGCAGCTGGCAGCAAAGATAATGGACCTGCAGTAAGATACGCTTGTGTACACTTTTTCGTCGGTGTTGTATTAACAGCAGGATTAGCAATTCAAAGTCCTAATCTTATAATCATTGGTCTATTAATAAATTGCGCCTGTTTTCCTTTTTCATTCTGGATTGTTGATACATATCCTGCTGCATCATTACACGGTGCATCATATCTTTCTCTATTTACTACTAAGATTTCTTTTTTAGTAGCACTCCTACATACTTATAACCTCTGGCAAAATTATGTTGAAATATTAGCATTTCTGGGTACTATCACTGCCATTTATGGTATTATATTTACTTCCCTTGAACAAAACATCCGTAGATTTTTAGCCTACAATGTTGTAGGGCAAATGGGCATATTAATTATGACAGGAAGTCTGCTTAGTCGCTTGGAAAATGCTGTACCACTACTTGCTCTCAACATAATTTTTTCTATTTCCTATCAATTATTGCTCATCACCGTTGCTAATTCGATTATTTTGCGTACAAAAATGGTGAATTTTAATAGAGCGAGTAAATTCATGTCAATAGAAGGAATGTATGCTTTGATAGCAATACTCACAATGGCTGCATTTCCTGGGACTATTGGATTCATTAGCAAATCATACATTGCAGCTGAAATTAAAATTAATGGTATTGATTTAGAATTGTACGAGAACTTACACAAAATTCTGAATTTATTGCTTTATTTAAGCGTGGGACTTAAATTTCTTTACTACATATTTGTTGCTAAAAGCAAATTAAAATCTTCAGTAAAAAAAGGAAATGGAATAGTCATGATTATTTTAGCATTTATATGCGTAATTGTTGGCAATCCTTATTTACCTATTTACAATAGATCTGCAATTTTTAATCTTGCGTACAACACACAAAATATCTGGTCACAATTTAGTTCATTACTATGTGCTACTTTGTTGTTTATCCCATTACGTAAATTATTTCTACCAAGAATAAATTTTAAAATGGATATCGATTGGATTTTTAGAGCTCTCATATTTTATGTTATTTCACTGTTCAATAAATTAGCTTTTAAAATGAGAAAAATATCTGTCAGCATGCTGCAAAACTTGACTAATTCGCTTGCCAGTCTATATTCTAATAATACTACTAAATTTAAAGAAGTGCTAAATTATAACTCAGTGAGTTTTGTTTCAGCTTCTTCTCTTTTTTTGATAAGTGTTCTATTGGTATTATTATGTTTAAATCATTAACCGAAAGTTTTAATTCTATATTCAATAAACTCAGAGGAAAATCAATCATTTCCGAAGATGACTTCAGTCTTGCTATGCGTGAAATACGTATAGCTCTAATTGAAGCTGATGTTTCACTTGAAGTTGCAAAAAAATTCATTAATGACATTAAAGATAAAGTCATAGGGGGGGAAGTAATAAAAAGTGTTTCTCCAGCACAAATGATAATCAAAATTGTGCAGGATAATTTAGTTGCAATTCTTGGATCAAAAAAAAGTGAACTTAACCTAGCAGTTAAACCTCCTGCTATAATTATGATGGTAGGCTTACAAGGCGCAGGTAAAACAACCACTTCGGGGAAACTAGCTTTAAAGCTAAAAAAACAGAAAAAAAAAGTAATGCTTGCTTCTTTAGATATTTATAGGCCAGCTGCTCAAGAACAGCTTGATGTACTCGGTAAACAAATAGATGTACAAACCTTACCTATAGCAATAGATGAAAAACCTATTGCAATTACAAAAAGAGCACTGGCAGCAGCAAAGAATGATAATTGTGATGTATTAATACTAGATACCGCAGGTAGGCTTCATATCGATAAAAATATGATGAATGAGTTGAAGATTGTAAAAGAAATAGTTTCACCTGTGGAAATTATTTTAGTAGCCGATGCGATGATCGGTCAAGACGCAGTGAACATCGCCAAATCATTCAATGAATCAATAGGCGTAACTGGCATTATTCTCACTCGTATTGATGGCGATGCACGTGGTGGTGCTGCCCTCTCTATGAAAATGACAACTAATTGCCCAATTAAATTTATTGCTTGTGGTGAAAAGCTAAATGATCTTGATGATTTTTATCCAGATAGAATCGCAAAAAGGATACTTGATATGGGCGATGTTGTCTCGTTAGTTGAAAGAGCTGCTGAGATTGTTGGTCAAAAAGAAATCGATAAATTACAAAAAAAAGTAAAAAAAGGTAAATTTGATCTGAATGATTTGGTAGGAATGCTAAAAACTCTGAATAAAATGGATGGTATAAGCAATATAATGAAATTCATCCCAAGTTCGTTCACAAAAAAACTAAGTAGTGGAGTGCTAGATGATAGCAAAGTGAAAAAATATATAGCTATCATAAATTCGATGACTAAAAAAGAAAGGCAAGATTCAGATATTCTAAATGGCAAGAGGAGGCTTAGAATTGCAAAAGGTTCTGGAACGAATGTATCAGATATCAATCTTTTAATTAAGCAATACAATCAAATGAGCACAATGGTAAACAAGTTTAGCAAAGTCGACCACAGCAAACTCAAAGAATCTGATTTGATGGATATGCTAAGCAGAAAATAAAGAGTTTAATCTCAGAAAATTTAATAAAATATGAGAAAAACATCATCAAAGGAGGAATTGCGGAACTATACATCTTAGAAACTCCACGAATTTACATATAACTATAATATAATTTAAGTAAATTCTTTTATTTAAATAGTTAATTGACTTTTTGCGCTGATATGTTAGATATTTTATACTTTGGCGGGCGTAGCTCAGTTGGTAGAGCGTCAGTTTGTGGTACTGAATGTCGCCAGTTCGATCCTGGTCGCTCGCCTCACTAAAATTTTTTGCTTTACCAGCAATATTAGTGTTAATAAAACATATTCATACTGATTTCCACTACACAAAAAAAACGAAAGATGGTAGTGAAAAAAGCTACCTCCAATAAAATAAAAACTACTTGACAAATCTCATCAGTACAAATATAAATTTTTGGTTATCTAGTTATTCTCATCTGCGCAAATGAAACAATAAAAGTATTATGGTTAGCATCTTTTGTTTAATTTTTGTACTATACGCACTTCATATCTTTGTTAATTTTACTTAGACTTCTATATAGTTTTCTCTATAAAAACTGAAACGCGCTTACAAAGCGTTCAAAGCAGTATACTAACGCCAATTTAAAATATTATAGAGTCAAAGCTTACTACTTGAGATTTTTTTACCTTTTTTTTGCTTAGTATATTTTTTAATATAATTATAATGCAAAATAAAATTTGGATTTGTAAGCTAATACATCCGAACAAAAAGATTGAATATTTCTACATAATTGTATAGTATTTTAATACTTTTCAGTAAATCTCTCATGACTTTATCAAAATTTCTCAATCCAAAATTGGATTTAATCTTCAAGAAAATCTTTAGCATTGAAAAAATAAGAAAATTCTTATCCATTTTCAATGATATCTTAGAATTTACTGAAATAAATACTATACAAGTAGTTGAGTTTTTAACACTTGTATGAATCTTAAAATTGACTTCGATAAATAAAATATCGTTAATGTTCTTTGCAAAGATTCTTAGAAAATTTAGGATACATGATTGAGAATGTAAAAACCTTGCTCGCACGCCCCAGATATAAGGTTTCAAAAAAAAAGCACTTAGCTATACGCAGCTAAAGCTTATTCAAGATAGAATCGGAAAAATGGCAAGTACATCAATTTAAAGAGAAAATATTCTCTTTTTATTACTATTTCCGATAATACGATATTTACTAAGAAAATTAAGTATATTTCTATAATAATATACAAGAGGTAAAAATCAATGGATATTACTTAAAAGATTTCCAATTTATTTTTATTGAGTTGCCTAAATTCACAAGACAGAGTGAAGGAACTAGAGAGCACAATAGAAAGATGGTATTTCTTTTCAAATATATAAAAGATAGTACAAATGAAGACTTAAAAGATATAGCAAAAAAAAATCTCCAATAATAAATCTAGTGTATGATGAGTTAAACAGGGAACGCTAGAGTAAGAAAAATCTGTGGTATAAGAGAAAAATTAATGAATGATCTAAGGAAAGAAGAAGACATCCTTACATACAAACTTAATACTACTAAAAAAGAAAGAATAAAAAGAAAGAGAGAGATTGAAATGGCAAAGACAATTTTTGCTGAAAAAATGAATATTACTACAATTGCTAAATAACAGAATCATCTATTGATAAAATAGAAAAATTACGATTCACAAATATTCAAGATAAGAAACGTGAAGATGATCTGTTTTAATTAAAAATTTGATGAAAGCATTGAAGCTGATATTAAAAAAAAGAAAAATTGAAGAAAAAATCAATGTGGCTTAAAATCTTCTTAAGGCTAATGTAGCCTATTGAGTTGATAGCTGAATCTATTAGCTTTCCTAAAGCTGAAATTATTCAATTCAAAGAAAAAAGTTAAGATTAATTTCAAATCTCTTAACTGAGCAGATACTGATATTTTGAAGCAAACATAAATAATCAATTATTAATGAGGATTTTTTTGTCTTTTTTTTATTTAGTAAATTTTTAAAGTGTAGAAATTATACCAACTTTTGTTATCAAACAAGATATATAATAAGTTCGCTAAATCTTTAATTATAGGGAATTTTTTAATTTACCATCGGGATTTAATTAAAATTTCATCTGCTTGGTTTTGGCAGTAAGAAATTGATGTTATTATTACTGTATGTTTATCTCTCCGACAATTTTGGTAAAACTTTCACTGTTTCAGTATTTTTCGATTGATACTTATTACAATTGTGATGCTAATGCTTCATATAAAGATTTTAGTTCACGTTTCTTATTTAATTTATTTCTTTATTTATACATAATTGCTCTTCAATAACACTCTTGCTTTCAAGAAGCCTTACATCATCATTATTGTCAATATTAATTTAATTTTACATTCTTTTTCATCAATATATACCTTTAAGGTAATTTCATATAATCCACTAATTATTTCATAAACTCTCTTTCCATTATCATTAATATAGCAACATACATTTCTCTTTTTTTTAATTAGAAAAACAAAACGTAATTGTTTTTACATTGTACTTTTTACATATATTATCATTTAAATGATTTACTATATCTATTTCTTCTTTACTAAAATTCAATATAACTCTCACGAAAGTGGTAAACAACATTCTCTTCATCTTTTGCCTTCTTTTATCATTATGGAACTTATAATATTATTTTTCATACTTTCAGATATTTCTGATTTGATCAGAAATTTTGCTTGCAATCTCTTTGCCGTAATATTGAATTTTTCTTTTCTTCGTAGAAGAAGATTTTTGATTTATAGTATTGGTAGAAAAGTTATTCTGTAATTTAAAAGAATTCATTCTATTCTTCACATTACTTTCCAACTCAACATATTCCACACTCTGATGTTAATTTAGGCACATTCTAAGTACTATAAATCACAGAAAAGCACTTCTTTTGCAATCGTATCAGCTTTGCTCTTGCTCCATTTCATCATTTATAATGATAAAATGCTCTTCCGATTTTTTTTTACTTGACTTTGAAGTTGTATTATCAAAAATAAAAAAACTCCTCGATCATAGGTGCATAAGAATTTTTAACTTTATCCATAATTGCAGAATAAATAATTCTGCAGAATTCTCTGATCTTGCATAACACATACCTTTCATTTTCAATATACAATATCAGTATACAGCATTATATCAATAAATCATCAATAATTATATTAGAAAATTTTAATATCGAAGACTCAAATATTCTTTTACTTGATCGGTTAAAACACATTCTCTTGGTGTGCACTTTATAAAAGTGATTTTTTTTAAAAAAAGTTTTACTGTTTCTTCAATATTGCCAGCATCTTCATGAGAATGCGATAAATATAATATCAATTTCAATAAGTCCCGAGATGTTGAATAAAAAATCTTAGATAATCTCCATATCTAATTTATTTAATCCAATCTTATCTATATCTAATTTTGATAGCGTAGAGACAACAATTTTATAGGTATTTTTTTTTATCATTTTCCTCTTCAAGAAAATTTCTTACTTTTTTGAGTAACCTCAAAGCAATTCTTAAGATATTAAGTAAGCGGCAGGCAAATTTCCTGTATGAACATCCTCTTTAATTCTGGAAGAAAAAATTCCTCCACTTCTTTTTATAATCTCAATCAATTCTTTAAAAGAAAAGAAAATTCAAAACGCAAAGAGATGTCAAAACAATCCTTAGCGGTTCAAAAAAAACAGTTCAAGCAATATTGTTGCTCCAATCAACATAAATGTTGGTAAGCCTTATTCTCAAAGTACAAATGGATTGATCTTCATCTACTAATATGTCCAATAATATATCCAAACAAAAGTCTTCTATTCTGAGAGGGTATATAAAACTTCTTCAATGCTGCGATTTAATCTATGGATTTTTCGTTGATAAATAAAACATCTTTTACATTTAAAATGGTGAATACTGGAGCTAAATCTCCAGTTTTATTAAAAAAAGGATCAGAAATTGCGCGAAAGCTAACTCTTAATTCTTTAGAGATAATTTGTGCCAAGGTTGGTTTTGCTAAATTCTAGAAGGATCATGTAATAAAACATGATCCAAAGCTTCAGTTCTCATCTTTGTAGCATTTATAAATACTTTTATTTTGTATTAAATATTTTTGCCCAACAAAATTATCAAGTTGTTTAAATTTAATGTTTACATTACGTACATCTTCAGCATACTCTTTATCATATATACTATTGACTTCATAATGTTGAAGCTCCCCCATTAAGGGCTATGCGAATAATCTCCTTAGTGTCCAGGTTTGGTGATTTATTTTGTATTTTTTTTTATTGTATCATAAGCTCTAATTTTTCATATCTTAGATTAATCAAAACTGAAATAGAATCTTCTTTAATTGAATGGAAATTGCTATTATTTATTTCTAATTTACTCATTTTATCATTCAATTCTGTATTAATTCGATTAATAATCTTGAGGACAAGATCACTTATCCTGAGTGTTATTTTATCTTCATTCATAATTGCCAAAAATAATTGCTCTAGGGTTAATTTACTTACAATTTATATTGTATTATAGCCAATGCCGCCTACTTTAATAAATATGTGCAAGCATTGCTATTCTTCACTGCTAAGAAAAGCATATAATTGAGTAATGTTTTTCTCTATTATTTATTTGCATAGATTTCAATAAACAATTTGATTCCATTTTCAGTAAAGAATGCATTTAGAGCTTTGGCTAAAAAGTATACTATATAGCTAATATCATTTACATTCAAGATATATGATCGTTATGAATTTTAACGACTATTATGTTTAGGTTTCCTATCATTTTCAGCACTGTATAGAATATAGTTTAAAAATTCCTAAATTTTAGATCAAGTATTGATCTAAGATGTGTGGTCTTATTCTTTTAAATTTATAGAATTCTAGAATCTAACCATCACACTCTCCATATACTATTTATAACTTACTTTCACACAATATCGGTCATTCTTTAAAAACAATCTAACATTTTTTATTCCTTGATTACGAAGCTTTGATACAACTGATTTGGCAATCTGAGCATTTTCAAAAAATGCAACATATCCCTTACTTTCTACACTGTTTTGTTTTGAATGACGTTTCTGCATTTCTTTTTCGTACTGCTTTTTATAATGAGGGGTTTTTTGTATTAGTTGCTTTGACATTTTTTTTAGATACTTAATTTTTACCATAGTTAATCCATCTTTATGGAATTCTAAAATTTTCGCTGCTTTTTCTGAAAGATCTATTATTCTACCCTTAATAAAGGGTCCTCTATCGTTAACTCTTACAATAAGTTGCTTTCCATTTTTTAAGTTAGTGACAAGAACAAAGCAAGGTAAAGGTAAAGTTTTGTGAGCTGCAGAAATTGAATTACGATCAAACACTTCACCATTTGCTGTAAGTGTACCATGATCTTCCATTCCATACCACGATGCTACTCCTATCTCTTCATGATGATTACAGTGCATTGGATGATAAGTTACTCCATTTACTGTGTAACTATTGCCAATTTTATAATGACCTGCTGCATCATTACATTTGTTGTGAAAACTGCAATTACTTATCAAAACAAATATTAGGCATAAAAAAGCTAGATTTTTTATCATTGCATTCAGTGAAAGGATTCGATATCATGAGGATTTTAAATTTTACTATAATAAATTTAGTAATCAGTAAACATCTACTGCTAAATATGAACAATACTCAAAAAGAAACAATACATATAATTGGTATAGGTGGAATTGGAATGAGTGCAATTGCTGAAATTCTTCATAATTCTAATTATAAAGTCCAAGGAAGCGATATGCAATCAAATGACAATACAGATAGATTACAAAAGTTAGGTATGGAAATTTATATTGGCCACAATACAAATAACATCAAGAAAGCTCAAATAGTAATACATTCTTCTGCAATAAAATCCGACAATGTAGAGTTAATTGCAGCAAGAAATAACAACAAAACCATTTTGCATAGATCAGACATACTTACTAAAATTATGAAAGATAAATATGTGATAGCAGTTTCAGGTTCAAGTGGAAAGACGACAACAACTGCTATGATTGCCTCTATTTTTGATTACTCTGGTATCGATGCAACTGTAATTGTTGGAGGGATATTAAACTCCTATAGAAATAATTCGAAGCTTGGCAAGAGTGACATTTATTTGATTGAAGCTGATGAGTCTGATGGAACTATGTTAAAGATTCTTGCAAACATTGCTGTTATAACAAGCATTAACGACGATCACATAGATTATTATGGAACATTTGACAATCTCAAAAATGCATTTTCTAAATTCGTGAATAATGCAGGTTCTGCAGTTTTACCTGATTCTGTAGACATCGATTGTGATGTAGGTAATTCTATAACATTTGGATTTGAAGATGTATCTCCTTCTATCATCAAATCCTCCTTTGTCGTTCCAATACTTAACACTAAGATCCAGAAAAAAGAATCAGCTTCATACTCTGCAAAAGTTAATAAAATTAGAGCTGCAAACATTAAGCAGCATATTAGCAGCATAGAATTTGATGTGTTAATTGACAATTATCACATAATAAAGAATGTAGTGTTATCAAATTCAATAGGAATACATAAAGTCAGCAACGCCTTGGCTGCAATATCAGTTGCGATAAAACTTGAAATTAGCAATGCAGACATCAAAAAGAGCCTTTTGGAATTTAAAGGAGTAGCAAGAAGATTTTCTTTAATTGCTGATGTTAAAGGCATTAAGTTAATTGAGGATTATGCTCATCATCCAAATGAAATACAGGCAACTCTGACAGCAGCACGCTTGATTACTAAAGGAAAAGTAATAGGAATTATCGAACCGCTCCGTTTTGCTCGTATTCGTAATTTTTTTAATAAATTTGTACAAATTTTTATAATGTTTGATTATGTCATCCTTACCCCTGTTCATCCATTAGAAGATGAGCCTATCCTCGATTGCGGAATTGATAATATACAAAAAGCCTTAATCAATAATGGATTTAGTAATGTAAAGATTATGAATAATGCTTTGCTTATTTCACATTTCATCAATGATTCAACAAATTTAGGTGATATAATACTATTTATTGGTGCTGGTAGTAATATAGCTAAATTAGCGAAAGAAACTGCAGCACTTATGTCGGAAATAAAGATTTAACATGATGAAAAAAATAATTAACAATGTATTTGCAAGGGAAATTTTAGATAGCAGAGGTTATCCAACCATTGAAGTAGAAGTTAAGCTCTGTGATGGAGCAATAGGTAGAGCTTCTGTGCCTTCTGGAGCTTCAATCGGTAAACTGGAAGCTTTAGAACTGAGAGATCAAGATGAAAAAAGATATTGTGGTAAAGGAGTGCTGAAAGCTGTTCAGTCTGTGAATGGAGTTATAGCAAATGAAATTATTGACATGGATGCAGAAAACCAAGATGTGATTGATAAGACTTTAATAGAACTAGATGGAACGCAAAACAAATCTAAGCTTGGAGCAAACGCAATTTTAGTGGTGTCTCTTGCCGTTGCAAAAGCAGCAGCAAATAGTTTCAAAATGCCACTATATAAATATTTAGGTGGAGAACAGGCAAGTATCGTGCCAGTTCCGCTCATTAATATAATTAATGGCGGGGTACATGCGGACAATAAACTTGATTTTCAAGAATTTATGATTCTTCCTATTGGAGCTGAAACTTTCAGTGAAGCAATCAGAATGTCTGCAGAGGTGTTTCATAATTTGCGCAGCATTCTCAAGAAAAAGGATTACAGCACAAATGTAGGAGATGAAGGAGGTTTTGCACCGAATATTGAAAGCACCGAAGAAGCTTTTAATCTGATAATTCAGGCTATAGAGTCTGCAGGTTATTCAATGCAAAGTCATTTTGCATTGGGTCTTGATGTTGCTTCATCTACTTTTTATAAAGATAAAATTTACAAATTTGAAAATAGAAAGCTTACTTCAGAGGAATTGGCTGAGTACTATTGTGATCTTGTTGAAAAATATCCTCTAATTTCCATAGAAGATGCGATGAGTGAAGATGACTATGAAGGTTGGAGATTACTTACTGCAAAGATAGGAAAGAAAATTCAATTGATCGGGGATGATTTATTTGTTACAAATTGTGAGCTAATACGCAAAGGAATAGAGAAAAAAATGGCAAATGCTGTACTAATTAAACCAAATCAGATAGGAACATTAACGGAAGCTTTAGCTGCTATTGAAATGGCAAAATCTAACGGCTACAAAGCCATCATTTCTCATCGATCAGGTGAAACAGAAGATACAACTATATCTCATATAGCAATTGCATCAAATTGTGGACAAATCAAGACTGGCTCATTATCGCGCTCTGATAGACTTGCAAAGTACAACGAGCTAATGAGAATAGAAAGTACTCTGGGAAAAAGTGCTAAATACTATCTTGGATTGGCATGGAATTCATAGACGAAGTTAGATTGTATCTAAAGGCTGGTAATGGTGGTGATGGTTGTGTGAGTTTTCTTCGAGAAAAATTTGTAGAATTCGGTGGTCCAAACGGTGGTAATGGAGGGAGAGGAGGAGACATAGTTTTTATCAGTGATGCAAATCTCAATACTTTGCTTAATTTTCGTTATAAGATACACATTAAAGCAAACGATGGAAAAAATGGTGCAAGTAGAGATAGATCTGGTACAGCAGGAAAAGATATTATACTTAAAGTTCCAGTTGGGACACAAATAATCGATGAAGAAAGTGAAGAGGTGATAATAGATCTTGATAAACCTGAAATGGAATTCCAAGTAGTACAAGGTGGAAAAGGTGGATTTGGAAACATCAATTTTAAATCTTCTACTAACAGGGCGCCGAGACATTTTACCTACGGCCAACCAGGTGAAGAAAAATATATATTATTAAAATTAAAAGTTTTATCTGATGTTGGCATTATCGGTATGCCAAATTCAGGTAAATCAAAATTTTTAACTCGCTGTTCAAATTCAGATACAAAAGTAGGTGATTATCCATTCACCACAATGAGACCACATTTAGGTGTAGCAAAAGTTGGTGATAGCAAAATTGTAATAGCAGATATTCCTGGAATAATCTCCAACGCTCATCTTGGAATTGGACTTGGATATAAATTTTTGAAGCACATAGAAAGGTGTAAAATTTTACTGCATTTAATTGATGTAACTCATGATGATATCATTTCAATGTATAATTATATACACAATGAATTAGAATTTTACAATAGTGATCTTGTTAAAAAAGAGGAGATTGTGATGTTAAACAAATGCGATTTATCAAAAGAAGCAGAAATTCTAGAAAAGAAGAATCATTTGGCTAATTATCTTGATAGAGAAGTACTATGCTTATCAATTAATGATGATTTACATCCTATTTTGAGTTTATTAAGTGAAAAATTGAAAAAAAACAATCTTAGGGAAATTGATGTATATGATCCTTTAAAGGTATGAATTTCTCATTTAATAGCTAAATATTAACATCCGATATTACCCTCCACTGACTTGAGCAATTTTTTATTAAGAATGTGATATTATATATATAAAATCCCCTCATGTAAAAATTCAGAATAAATGCAATGCACACACGAGAAATTTTAAGCACGTGTATGCACTTATGCACACTGAAGAAGATATGCTATATTTTTTGATTATTTAATAAAAAAAATCTGCAGACAAAGATAGATTTTGAGCTCTCTAAATATCTCTATTGTAATTAGAGTAATATTGAATAAATAGGCAAAGTAATTTTTACTAGAAATCTACTCTATACTAAACCTCTATAATAACTTTAAAAATTTCTCTTACGATAAGAGATTTAGCGAATTTATTATATATCTTGTTTGATAACGAAAGTTGATGTAATCTTTATACTTAAGAAATTTACTAAATAAAAAAGCAAAAGAAACTCAAGTAGCTAGTTATTTGTTACCTATCCGATAATACTGACTATTTTGATGTCTTAAATGCTTTGTAAGCGAGTCTCTGAACTTGAAATCAGAAGTTTTAAAGACATAAGGTACAAATAATGTAAAAACTAAATACGAAACGCCAAATATGCTAAGTTTTCTGTCATTTAATTTACATAGACTAAAGATAAATAATAACTTTAAACTTAAATAATAGAATTTACAAAGATTGTCGAGTAGTTTTTTTTGATTCTGTTTCTATGAATTACTTGTATGATACAGTTTTTGTATAGTATAAGCATCTGTGAAGTCTATATTCTTCAACAAAACCTACTTAGATATGAGAAAATTACTTGCATAAGATTTTGAGCATCTCTTAATGACCTTTGGCATTTCAATTATATATTTAATATTACATCTTTTTGCGTAAAATAACCCCTTTTCAAGAGAATCAAATTTTAACACAATCTGTTTTTTGGGATTTTTTGAGCCAATCCATCCCATCAGAGGTTCAATATAGTAAGAATCAGGTTCAGTTCTTAGATGCCAAAAATATGTATTACCTAAACCAGATTGTGTTGCAGTTTTTGTTGGTTTGTAAATTTTAAAAACTACTCTATCATCAATGCTCATAATTTTTGATAAAAAACTAAAATATATACCGAAATAAATCTCTGTACAAGCAATTAATGCTGGCTACTTCTCTCTTTATAGAGAAATAAAGTTTTTACAAATTTAAAAATCAGTATTAAATAAGAGTATAAACATAAAAAGAAAAAATGATTGAACTTAAAGGTCCAGAAATTTGTGCGAATGAAAATAAGAAAAATTTAATTATTTGTTTACACGGCTGGGGATCAAGTGGTGATAACTTTATTCACCTTGCTAAAGTTATGAGCAGATCTTTATCTGATTCATGTTTTATAGCACCAAATGCTCCATTTGAAAGGGAAACAGGTGATGGTTATCAATGGTTCAGATTAGATGATCGCAGTGAAGAAGCACTATATAATGGATTAAAGAGTGCTGCACTGATAGTAAATCATTTTATTGATATGAAGTTAAAAGAGTTTAACTTAAATGATGCACAACTTTCTTTGATTGGATTTTCCCAAGGAGCAATGCTTGCAATACACATAGCTCTTACCCGCTCTCAATCGTGTGCATCTGTTGTTGCATATTCTGGTAGGTTTCTTTCATTTTCAAAAGTTACACCAGAAATCAAATCAAAGCCCAACATGTGTATTATCCATGGTGATGCTGACGATGTAGTACCTTTTTCTTCTCTTGATTTATCAGTTAAAGCTCTTAAAGAAAATGGAATAAATGTTAATGGATATCCAATTCATGCGTTAGGCCACATTATCAATGAAGAAGGAATAAGATTAGGTGTAGAATTTATTAAGAAATATTTCAAAAACTAATTTTCATGCATTTGTTTTGTTTCGGTTATAGCTATGTAGCTAAGTTTCTATCGAAAAAATTACTGAATTTAAATTGGAAAGTTAGTGGCACTTCAAGAAATCAAGATATACGAAACGTTAGTCTCTTTAATTACAATGAAGTAAATAAAGATACATTTCAAGACGTAACACATATTTTAATTTCCATCCCACCAAATGGTGATGATGTGCTGGAGAGATATGGTCATTACTTTCAAAATGTCAAATGGCTTGGTTATCTATCTTCAACTAATGTCTATGGGGACCACGTTGGTAATTGGGTTACAGAAGAATCTGAAACAAAACCTGCAGAACATAGAGGAGAAAATCGCCTTAAATCTGAAAAGAAATGGCTCAATAGCAATTTACCTGTTCATATTTTTCGTTTGGCTGGAATATACGGTCCTGGTAGAAACGTATTAATTGATTTGCAACTCAGCAAAGCAAAAAATGTGCGAAAAGAAGGACATTTTTTTTCTCGTATTCATGTTGAAGATATATCGAATATTTTATTTTCTTCCATGCAAAGCATAAAACCAAGTGAAATATACAATTGTGCAGACGACTTGCCTGCTACACAATCTGAAGTGGTAGTATACGCATCAAAACTTCTGAATGTTAATTCGCCAGAACCATTGGAGATTTCTTCCTTGCCTAACTGTGCACAGAGTTTTTATTTAGGATTAAAAAAAGTAAGCAATGTTAAAGTTAAAAGAGATCTTATCAACTCTCTAGTTTATCCTAACTATAAAATAGGTTGGAGAGCTTATACGCTGAAGAGTTAAAGTCACATATTTAAATATTATAATACTAATAGAAATAAAAAAGAAAGCAAAAACCTATAACTGAATAGTTAACTTAATGATAAGCACTTCAACAAGTGGGATTGTTGTAGTTGAGTTGTACAAGAAAGATGATCAAGGCAAATTTAAATATTCTACAAATGATTTAATTGAACCTTATCAAAGGTATGGACTATATACTTTTAGTACTCGTTTTTTAGGCGATCAATACTATCTTAATTTAATTACGCACAATACTCATAAAAACATTGAGTTAGTACTGAAGAAGTGTTTTAATGATTGATATTCTAAAAAACACTTTAAGTAAGATAATTGATTACAAGCTACAATATTCACAATAATTGCTTATTTTCTTCAAAAGCCGAAGAGAAGACAAAAACATTATTAAACTAAAAAGCACTCTCAGAGCTATAACAGCAGCATCAACGTACTTTATGTCTCATTTTTACTATCATTATCTTTACAATAGTATATAGAAAGTAATTCTTTAATATCAACTAATATTCTTTGCTATAGTATACAACTCTTCAATTAAAATTGAATTTTCTCTTCGTTCATAGCCTAGTATTCATTATTGTAATATCAGAGATTCTTCTTCTAAACCATTCCAAATATCTTCTAATTCAGAAAGTGAAATAAATTAATCTAAAAATGAAGTGATAGCCTCTCTTACTATAACATAAAACTGTGCATGAAGCAAAAATATCTTTTTCTTAATTCTTATTTTTGTACTTATTCTTATGTTATATCAATTGCTTTTGCTAAATATGTCTGAATATATCTTACTTTCAATCCAGAATTTTCTATTCTTTTCCATAACTCAAAACATATAAAGTTACCATATCCTATTATATCTTTATATGTCATACTCTCACAAAAAAAAATATTATATATTTAATCATAAGATTTTATCAAAATCTATTGTTTTTATATTTTTTCCACATAGCCAAGCTCCATATAAGATTTTTACTACGATGCATATAATCTTCGAATTATATAAATTCCTTAGCAGATAAGTCAGTTGTTCGTGAGATAAAATCAATAGAAACACTTAATTTAAGTAGATTTTTTGCAATCTTAATTTTCTCTGCTTTTTTAACTCTTTCTTTGTCATCTTTCATATCTTCAGATAAGGAACTAACTATTTTATCCAATACATCCAAGGATTTTTGATCCTCGATTTTTTCGCATTCACTTTTGAATTTTAATAACTTATTTTCTGCTATATCATTTTCATTTTCATATTCTATTAATTCAAGAAAGAGAGCTTTAATGTTAATTAAAAATGTCTTTGATACCTTATCTATTATTTCATAATTAGAATATCTATATACTCCCGTTCATAGTAATGTATTTCTTTATGCGTTAAACCGATTTTATTTACCAAGTCTTCTTTAGTATATCCTAGTTTTATCTAAGATTTTCTATCTCTTACCTAACTTTATAACTTATGAAGTAAAAATTGTCAGCAATCACTTTTTTTTTACATGAACTTTAGAATAACTATATATTTTATTAAAGTTTCTACAAAATCAAAAAAAAATCTTAACGATTATTTTCCACACTATCATCACTAATGTCCTCTACTTACTCTATTACTTAATCTTAATAATAATTTCTCCCTTTCATTTATTACTTGATTCTTTTTGTCTCCAATTTCTTCTATTTCTTTTTCTCGCTCTTCAATACTAAACTTAATAACCTAATCCAAATACTTGTTTTTCTACTTGCTAGTTCTAATTTTAATCTTCTTATATCTTATATTCTAATTCTATAAATCTTTCATGTTTCCTTAATATCTCTATTATCTAATTTAGTTGTAATAGCAATTCTCTTTCTTCTAAATTTCTTGTTATTTTCATCAATAAAACTCATCTAATTTAGAATTTACTCCAGATTGAACTATAAATAGATTAATCATTACTTGTATATCAACAGACTTTACTATTAATACATAAAACATTATTACACACAAAATGTTTTAGACTTATATTTCTTTCTAGATAATTTTTATATCTTGTGATAAATTTTCTTTTAATTCCTTATATTCCACTCACAGCAACATCTCTAATTCCTTTAAAAATTCATCTCTATCTCATCAAACGTAAGAATCATTAGCAGATGTTTTACTAATTCTCTATCATTTGATTTGATTGCTTGATAAATTTCTTTTTTCTATTCTCTTTATCTCTTTTAAATCATACAGTTTGATGAATCAATAAGACTAAATAAATAGTTAGTAGCTTCTTCAGAAATATAAATAATATTAATTTCTTTTATCGGATAATCATAATTAAATTTTTCTAGTAATTTACTATCAGTAATTTCTTCTATTGCAACAGCCATTTTACTCGACTTCTTTAGTCGATCTACATTACTTCTTGAATCTCTGAGAATATTTTTGAACTTCATTTAGCAATTTACTATAAAAAACTCTGTTTTTCCTCATTACTTAACAATGTACAATTCTTCTTCAATCGCTTGGAATTTTAGATAGAAGTTGTATAAAATATTTGCCTATGTTTTATTGAAAACTAATATATCCAATGCTCACGCTATGAAAATCTAAAATGGTAGTTTTATAATTTTTTCTTAATGTCTTCTGAATCTCATGATTTCTATACTTTAATTTCTTAATTTCTTTTCTAACAAGTATATCAGCCTCTTCATTGTAAATATTGCCATCGTGAATACCTATGTTCTATAACAGAACAAACAATTTCATCTAATTTCCTCCATAATTCCATGTTTTTTGCTATTTTTTTTATTCGACTTCTTCCAATCATTTATCTTCCATTTATTGGATTCATGCTCTGTTTTGCATAATGACTGTCAGATAATCTTACAAAAGATTTTTTTTAGCTTGTTAATTATAAGCTTTTTGTTATTTATTGTATTTTCTTCATCTCTTGAGACACGTTTTTGATAAAGATATTTTTTTTATTTTCATATATCAGCACTGTTACCCAGTCGCCATAGAAGAAGATTTCTCGCTATTTGTATATATTACAACCCTTTTTTTTATATTGATCAGAATATAAATTTAACATAAATTTTCCATTGAAATATGTTGATATTGAACTTGGAATTTTCTATTATGTAATGTGTAAAAGATTAATAAACCTGTCTTATCAATATTAGATAAAATTGTAGTTAAATTTTGCTCATATTTTCATTAAGAGGTTAACCTCTTACAAAAAAAGAGACATTTTTTAAGCTTTTTATGGTTATTAAATCCGATATACAATACCATTCTAATGTCATTTACGGAAGAAATTTCCATCAACACATTCAAAGTTAAACAAGATTTGCGATATTTTTCCTCAATTACACAAGAAATTCTGTACACTGCTAATTAATTAAGGTGAATTAGCTTTTTTAAAAGTATTATATATATTAAATTTTTGGTTTAAGAATATTTGTTCACAATGGAATCTATCTTGAAAAGATAGATATAGTATAGAAAATATACACTTATAATAGATAATAAAAACTCACTCTATAAGAAACTGATTATACTTCCTACTGTATAGTATAGATTAATAAAAAATAATAGTAGTAATGGATACACTATCGATTCACGCTTTAGCACAGTGAAAATAGAAAATTTTCGTATCATAAAACTAAAATAAAACGAGAGAAACAAAAAGATAGTTTTAAATTAAGGAAATTTACATCTAAAAATAAAAGATAGTAAAGATGAAAAGATTCTTTACTATAGAACAAAAAGCTGTTATAAGTAACAGCAATGATTATATTTTGAATATGCTTAAAACAAAAGAAATAGATGGATTCTTTGTTTTACAATAAAAGAAGATATTAATGCAGATTGTTCTAGGACTGTCTATATATCAAATAAAATGGAAGAGTTCTTTCAGCATACAATGACTATTAGTATAAATACAAATTAAATATGACAAAATTAAAAACAATAAATTCAATTTAAACTAAAAATACAAAGCAGAATTTTATTCTGTAAAAAAGAAAAACTATCGGATAGTATCTATGAAGCAAATATTATCTTAAGTGATAAGCCTATAGCTACTTTACCAAGATAGATTACTACATATCCAATGTAGCATTGATTATACTTAATCATGTTAAGAAAGAGAAAATAGTTATTCTCAATAATTTTCATTTTTTAAAAGTTATTAAATTTAATAATGATAATTATCAATTTACTTTTTATAATGTACTTGGCAATGAGTTTTTGAATAAAAAAAATAAGATCTGCGGTATTCAAATATTTCAGATGAATATAAGTTCATAAATTTAAATTGTGCGAAAAAAGAATATAACCTCAATCCCAGTGAGTTACTTAGCCATCGACAATCGTTTTTATTACAGAAAGGACCCCTACTGAATCAGACTCTCCAGATTATTATCAAGCTGATTTATTCGAATTAAAAAATAGTGAGAAAGATAGGAAAATGATCAATTGTAAGTATTACAATTACCACAAAAGAATGGAGGGTCGTATTTATAATACTTCTGAAATTAATTAAGAATTTAAGATAACAGATGCAAATAGCGAGTTTTTTCTTGCAAAATAGGATAATAAAACTCTTTATATCATTCTAAAGTTGACTTAATGTAAAAAATATAAGCAAATCAAAAATACTTTTGTTACTATTTGAATTAATCTTTATTTCAAATAAAGTATTATCAGCTATAACATTAAAAGTCTAAACAATGCAATCATTTCCAGCATAATACAAGATAATTAGTGTGAGAAGGTCAGTTTCTCTATAGATGTTACACTCGAATTTCTGCCCTTTCGGGCGATGAAATAAAATAACTTCAGAAAAAATGATTTTAAAACTAATAATCTCTTTAGTTGGTTATTCACTGTTACATCACTTAAACAAGATTCAGGTTTATCATCTATCCCGCAAGTAGCTCTTGGTAATTGATTCTTTAATCGAATAGCGCTAATAGAATAACAGTATTAAAATTGTCAGTTATAAATTACTTCTCCTTTAATCAATTCTTTTAAGAGCTATGACTATAGTTAATGATAATTAACTTATTTCTATAGATGTACTTGACTCATTAAAATCTAGATTAGTTATCTCTAACGTTATTTCCGATATTGATATAGATAACTGACCACTCGATAATCTCTATCGAACTATATGGAAAAAAATCTCAGCTACAAAAAATTTTTCTCTTATTAATATCAAATTATCTTTTTTATCAGCATTGCAGTTGAAAACAATTCCAATAAATACTACCTTGTCATCTTCTGTTATTAATTTGATATTTTGAAATCTTATATATCACTATATCTGATTATTTATTTCTTTTAACTTATCACTAGATACATCTTTTGTTCTTTTAAAATACTTCAATTTAAATTTCACAGATACATATTCTTTTAGCTCTCTTATCTTTTTCTTTTCATCGAGATATTTTCGTTATCTACAACTTATACCATAAGATCAACTCTATCTCCTTCTACAACTTAAAATTCTGTAAGAATAGAAATTACTCTATCATTATCCAAAATCCACTTAATTCAATTAATAACCCATCTAAAAAAGCTTTAAATCTATTTTCACTACTAATTACTGATATAAGACTTTGCTTTAATTTCTCATTTTTATCACACATTAACTCTTTAACTGTATCAAATAAGTTTTTATATGCATCTAATTCAAATTTATTGTCATTTCTTCATAATTCTTTCTCTTTTCCTTAAATTTCTTCCATTATCATTTTTAATGATAATCTATTGCTTCTCTAAATTTATCAATTAATTTAGATGCAGGATTGATTAGTTGCACCTTTTCTTTGAATCTATTCTTAGATGTAATAGATCTTGTTTATCTCTCTTGAGAAGAAAAAATTCCTTCAAAATATCTCCTTTGAATCTTTATTTTCAATCTTTACTAAGTCTTTTTTTTTGATAAAAAATACCAGATAAAAGTGCTGGTTGACTAGGTTTGATTTTTCATAACCCGTTATATATATCTGAGTAATTTTTTTACTTTTTCCTTGTTTAAGGTCAATTTTATTTAATCTTACTTCAGTAAATGAATATTTATTATACTTAAATTTTTTACTACCCACTTCCTATAGATCAAAATAAATATCTTATTTTTATTTTATTGTTCCTAACAACAATCATGTATGTAGTAAAATATTCATTTATATTTGCTTCTGAATAATTAAATAAGCATACTTTCATATCTTTTTACTTCTTCAGTCTTTTTTATTAAAAGCAGCTGTTCAAATAAAAACGATTTGAGTAATCTTTTTATATTATTCTAAAAGAAAAATATAGTATACTTAGCTTAATAGATTTTCCATTCTATTTTTTAATATCTTCATTATTAGAAATCGCATTAAACAAAGATTACATAATAAGCTCTTCATTTTTTTTTATTTTAGATGCTATTTTAGAAATTTTATATCGATCTTTCTATCTATTAAAATTAATATTTACAAAAATAACTTTATTAGCACTTGTTAATAAACGCATTTTATCATGACGCAATCCTCTTTAGCGTAACTTTTTCTGCCTATGATAATGCATTTCTATATTACCCATCTACTTTTAATTCCATTTTACTAATGAGATAGCTAACCAAGATCACTCCTTTTCTCTTACAAGCAACATAATATCGCTATATCCCATTTCTATTAATAACTCTAAGTATAACTATAAGTTATAGGATAACGAAAGTTTATTAAAATACTACTAACAAAGTCATGTTTTGCTGCTTCTTTGTATTATTTTGTATGAGATTTTTTCCTTTGAAATCAAAGTAAAATTCTTTAGCTTCTTGAATTATCTTTTCAATAACATCTATATTATCTTAAAAATCACCTATAGCTAACTTAGCTATACCGCCTTCTAAATTTTCATCTACTTTACAATCTACTTTTAAAAATCTTTAACTTCAAAAATCTTACTTGTTTTAGTTCTAACAAGATTAGAAACTTCCATCTCTAATTCTCTTTTTTCTTTTTTTTCTCCTTTAAGTATTTCTCCATCTATTAGAACATTAATTTCTACATTTTTACCTATATTATCACTATATTCTTTACTTCTTTCTTAAATTACACTAGGCTTTTTGCCTTTGCTTTTTTAAAAAACAAAAAAATATTTTTTTTCTTATCTTTTTCAAATTCTGTAATAAAATGTAAATCTTTACTAATTATCTGAATTTCTCGAAATACAAATTTTGTAATCCAAATTTTACAGCAAATTTTATCCTTTTCAAACTAGCAAATACGCTTAGAAAAAGATTCTAAAGAATCCTTCTTTTTCTGATGCAACAGAAGCTCTACTTGATTTTTAATATTTGACCAAAAATGACTAAATCACTCTATGAAATTTTTTATTATTACTGTTTACATAAAAAAGATGTTGTATTAACTTTTTTATCATCTAATATACTTTTCAAGTATTTAGATATTTTTTCTGAATAAAAACAATAGATTTCAGATCGCTTAATGATGATGTACATCACCAGCCTGATTATCTTGTACAAATTCATTTATTCTTTTCTCTACAATAATTAGAGAACTCATAATCTGATATTAATTCCAGAATTTTTCTCATGGATTCTTTTTATTCTAAATTCCTTATATAAATTGCACACACAATCCCATTTTTATTTATGAGCGGGATTTTGTTATAGATTTTTTTTTAAATGAGATATCCTCAGACTCCAAACAACTAATTAATTCTTTTACATACTCAAATAAATGCCTATCTTCTAACTCTTCTAATAGAGAGTGATTCCCACGAATCTCAAAATCTTTTGCAGAAGCCTCTTATATTTATCAACACTTAGATTAGCAAAACAAAAATCTATGATATTAGCATTGCTATACCTGAGATTATAAAATTATCAGACAAAATAGCATATAGTACTATATCAATTAAAATTCCATCATATTCATATCTTGTGTTATTTTTCCTTCTAATTTATCTAAAAAGAATCCAAGAGCTTCTATACAAGCTTCTTTTTTTGCATATTCAAATTCATATTTTCATAAATCAACTTGGATATTATAATCTAAGTTTTTATGATAGTTTTTATTATATTTTGCTATTAATTCCTTGGAGTTATTTAGGATTTCCCTCATTTTGACTTAAAATAAGATCAATATTTTCCATTATATAAAAATAATGTGATTAGAACTCAATCAGCATAGAATATCTACTAAATATTTTTATCTGTAACAAACTTTCCTTCTAATTGATATTGTTTTAGAGATGGAAAACTTTTATGTACACTGTCCATGAGTAAAGTCAATATTTAATTTTGTAAACTCTTATATTCATTTAACAGATCATCATCGTCTATTTTCTTTATGCCAAATAATTCATTTATAATAGAAGTTCTATTGAGAATAGAATCACTAAATTGCCTGTGCATCCAATATTTAACATCTGAGAAATTATTTAGCTTTTTAGCAACATAGGAAAAACATTTATTAAAATTCTTTTCCCAAACGACGCTTATATCATTCTTTAATCTGAAAGCGCTTTATAGCATGAACTAAATCATCTTCTGGAATTGAATTTATAAATTTTTTTATTCATAACTATCTCATCTCCATCAAGTTAATGATGGCATCATTTTTTATAAAAGCATGATACTGATCAAAATTGTAAAATTTTAATAAAGAAAGAGTAGGATTAAAGAAGTCCATAAAAAAATAATTAAAAAGAATATTTAAGACTTACGATGCTAAAGATAATATTCGTCTCAAGTTATATTTTTTCTATAAATTTGACTTAATTCTTCTTCATTTTTCTTAAAAAATCAGTATTAATTTAGTAGTATATATTACTAGAAATTTAAATAACTTAATCATTTTCAGCATTCAAAACTAAAATTCGTAAGAATAATTCTATTAAGAATAAATTGCTAAAAAATGGAATTATAAAGCAAATTCAAAAATAGATATATCAAAGCAGCAAAGTTTATAAAAGCATCAATTAAAATTGATATAGATAGAAATTAATCATTGATTATTTTAATATGGATTGATCGCTTTTCTAGTTCTAGTATAATAGAATAAATAGGTTGAAATATGATCATATATTATCAGAAGATAATCAACAAGGTCAAAAATAAATCTAGAGAAGTATTAGATTAGAAAGAGAGAAGGTTATAATGGTCATTTATATAATACTTTGTACACTTATTCTTGTTGTTTTTGATAATTTATTAAACTCTTAACGAATGGAGATCTTTCTTGATACTTAGAATTTTAAGTTGATACTGATTTAACAATTAGGAAATTAGCTTGGCATTTATGACTTTTCAAATAGCTTTAAGCTCTTATAAACCAGTTGTTTGTTGTATTACATCAATTGAAGATATCTACTCAAGAAATTCTTTGTCAATTCTGTTTCCACTATTTCTTACTCCTTTCTTTATCGATCTGTATTTTTTTTAGATACTGATATAATCAACAAATAAAATTTATCACGTATTTTTTCATCCTCAATTTTGTTGTACTCTCTTACTGAATCTAATAATTCATTTTCTCTTTCTTTATCCTCATCACTTCATTCAACTTCAATATTGCCTTTTTCCATTAGTTCATTATTTTTTGATGATAGAGCTTTAATATTTGATATTAATGCTTCATTACTACATCTAAATCTTCTCTCATTCTTTTAGTTTTCCTTTGTTTTATAGGCTATAAAATTAACTACCTCTATTTTATCATACTTCTTAAGTTTATCTGTAGATAAGCACTTTGCTTGGGAGATGATATCAACATAAATATCATTTTTAAGTAAATTCTCTTTTGCCACTTTAATTTTTCCTACTTCTCTATCTTCTTCTCTCATCTAGATAGATTTATTTAATGCAAAGGCCATTTTATATAATTCCTAATTCTTAAATTTTTTACATTCCTTAGCTAAATTTAATGTTTTTACTATTTCACTTTCAGCTTCTTCTTAGGCTGTTGATTTAGGTAAAAATTTCCAATATCAGTCTGTAATTTCTTTGTTAACTCGCCATAAACGACAATTGAAATTAAATTTATCTCTTATTCGTATTTTGACATTTAATACCTTGATATTTTAACTCTACTTCCTAAATCTGCCTGAATACACCTTTGTCCTTCACTCTCATGTTTTAATTTTTCCACTACTTCATAATCTGCAAATCTTGTATTAATCATTATGTCTCTTTAAAAATATTTCGAGACAAAAAATATACTTTTTAATTTAAGATTCTATTAAAACCACTTCTAAAATTTGTTTATCAGTGTAGCTGTCAATTTCGTAGTTATCTTCTCTAATTGCATTTGATACTCTTTATCATCTTTCAATACTACTTCATCTTTCAAGATAATTTTACAGTTTTCCTGTATCAAGCAATACTTACTGAAGCTAAAACATCCACATACTCTATCACTATTTTGTAATTCAATAGACCGATCTTATTCCTACGCTTGAGAACATACTATCACTAGCTTTCTCACAATCGATATCTCCTATTATTCAGTGAAGACTCTTCCCTTTCCTGGCAATAATATGCTACTATCATAGTATTTGCTCCATAAGCTTTCTTGTATATATTGTTGTTTCATTTATTTTAAAAATTTCATATACTCTTTCTGCCAATAAATAATGCTTCTTATATATATAAAATACTCTTAAATGTTCTTCATTTGATTGTTCAATCAAACATTGAACTAACTTTTTCGAATCTTGAATAATTGATAATTGTATATCAAAATATTTTTGTATTGTTTAGTAAAGATCATGATTTCAAATCCTCCTATTAGATTTAACTACTATTATCTCTTCAACAGAACAATAATTGCAAATTTCCCGTGTACTGCTCTTCATTGCTGCATTCACAACATCTTTGACTACTACTATCTGATTTAATTTTTCTTGCATCATATTCCAACCTCTGTTATATTGGTGTAATAATTCCTAAGACAAGTTACTTATACCATTGATCACTTTCATTTGTATATGGTTTTCCTACATTCTGAGTACTATCAACCAGTTCTACTTTCTTTTCTTTGTATTTTTCGTAAGTTCTTGCTTTCACTTATTTTGACGTACTTTAATACGAATATAAATGATCTCTCAAGTTTACATAAACTCCATCTTAATACATGACACGATCTCAGATTCAGATAGAGTAAATAATAACTTACCTTACTGTGTTATCCTTCATACTATTTTCCATAATATGGAAAGTGTTAGTCTCAATGATATTGGTAATTTCGAGACTCAACACCTCCACTTTCGTTGTATTCTATGTCATCCATTTCATTAGCCTTATTACGCTCGTTACTTTATACAGCATAATAGTATGTTTTAAGCTATTGGTTAGACTTTTCTTAGATTCGATTTTCACTAACTAAATTTTATGCACTTTGCTTGGCACACTCATTTTATATCTCCTAATAATAATAACCTCAAATAACCATGAGTTTTTATTAAATCTTGCTCAATAAGATTGACATGTCCACTTTTCGTATTTATGATATAAGCTTTTAGCTCTACTCCTATATTTGATAGCATTAAGATAAAGTCCTTAGCAACTTCCAAATCTTCCTTTGAAGATTTCAATACAGTAAAATAACGGATAACTTTTATCGAAGTTATTACTTCTTTCTTCAATATTTGTACATAATACTTTGTACAATTTTTACACACTTATAATCATAGATGTTTTCTATAACTGTGTTTATATCCTGCATCTATGTAAATTACTTGTATGCCTTTCTATTAATTATCATATTCCATCTTCAATTCAATAGTCTACCTTTTTCTAAATGTGCGCATTACAGATATTTCGCTACGTCTTAATCTGTAATAACTAAATTCAGCAGTGTCTTATCTTCCTTATCTTTAGCATTTATATTGCTCCATTTTCCATAAAAAATTCGATAATTTAAAAATTACACAACCTTTAGTAGCTATATATAGTGCAGTGATATCATCTTTAGTTGTAGCAATTCACATTGGCTCTTACTTCTATTTAAACATCACACTATATCAATCTCGTCTCGCTAACAGCGTAAAGTAAAGATGTCCAGTTGTTTTCTCCAGCACAATTTATAATCAACTTCTTTCTTACATATCCAATATTCAACAATATCCAAATGGCCACACACATAAAATATTGCTGTTTTCAACAGATTATTAGAATTGTAAATGCTACTTTTTCAATTTATCCAGGTACTCTATAGTACCAAGATTACTTCTACAACAACTTGATTAAATCAAGTAAGAACAAGTTCATCGACTGTCATATAATCAATATCTTCTCCGTTATAAAATATTGGATTAATTTAATAGAATCATATTGAAATGCATCAGACAATGGATCTTCAAAATCATTGATATCATAATCAACACAATTATGTCTTAAAAAAAATCTTACTAAATCAACATTTCATGAATGGCCAATATAATGGCAGAGAAGTTCAATTATACTGATCTATAGCATTTAAATCAACTCCTTTACTTAAAAGATTTATAATCAGAGATAAGTCATCTATTTCAACAGCTGAATATAAAGAGATTTTGTCTACAATACTGTTATCTTTATCGCCTATGGATTTATCATTCGAATATTGTGCTATATTTATGCCTTAGTAAGAAATTACTTTAGTAATATTTTTTGTTTTAACATATAGTTATGTATCATAATAATCTCATTAAGAATGATTCCAGTCTATAGGTACAAATATTACCTTTTTATTAATTAAAACAGTCTTATAAATTATTAAGCTTGCTACTAATTCTCTTTGTATGATGGGTGCTTCTAATTTTATTAATATTTTATATATATTAATTAATAAACTAACTTTTCCATATCTTTATAACAACCTTCTATAACAACAGTTATTTCATCTAACCTATTCACGTGTTTAACATCTATTACGTTCATACAACATTTCTTTCAACACCTTTTTGCATAAAAAAAAGCTTACTTTTCTTATTTGTCAAGTAAATCACAATATATCTTCACTTACTAGGAGTTTATAATAGTAGCAGTGCTAATATATTAGCGCTTGATTCTCTACGATTATCGTTATTCATAAATCTCCATTAATTAATAATAATTAAGAAAATTATTTCTCGAAAATCTGATTAAAATAACAAATCATTTATAAAAACTGATTGATACAAAATTTTCTAGTAAAATAAAAGTACAAGCTTAAAATATTACTGTGATAAACAAATGATATACATTAATAATTCTTCTTACATTTTACTTAATTGAAATGTTTTAGTAGGCAACTTAGATGGTTTTTACGTTAAAGCTAGCTATCTTGATGAGGTTATCAATACAATTGAGTCATTAGAAGATAAAAAAGATGTAGATAATAGTACAACAGAAGGAGTTTAGCTTTAATAAAATTGAGAGATTGGAGCTCTGAATTACAATTCTTAAATACGTTTCTCAGGATTTGCTAACGGTATTGCGATAGTATAATACTCTATCAGAGTATGTCAGAATTGAGCTTAAAAATTTGTACTCCCAAATCAACTTATACAGTGAGGATTATTCTAACAAAGATAAAGAAAAAAACGTAGAGCTTCGCCGTAATAAAGATGCTTCTGCTGAAATAGAATATAACTCACCATAGAAAAATAGAGAAGTTAATGTTTAAATATACATGATATATATATGTGGATCTAGAATTTAGAATTCTATTTAAAATAAGGAATGAAGTCTTTGATAATTTAGCTAAATTAGTTAATGTATATTATGATTTTGGTGAAAAATCATTGATTACGTATGTTAGAATTGATGATGAATTAACTAAAGTTAAGTTTTTAAAAAGAATTAGGTATGCTTTTGCTTATCAAATAAAACTCAACATCAATTACTAATTTGCAATACAGGTTCAAGAATTTACTGACTTACATTACTTTGATATTCTTGATAATCGATTTGAAAACATAGCGCCAACATTAAAAATAATGTCTGATGAGCAAGATAAAAAATCTACAGGTAAATCCTTTCGATCATCGTGCACGAACTAAATCAAGTACAGCAATTATTATAAATAGATTTGGCATACATAAATTGAAAGCAGAGCTAACTTATTATTTTTAACCTCAAAGTTTAAGCATTTCTATTGAGAAGGAAAAGAAGCTATTCTATAGCTTCTAATTTCTCAAACTTCATATTTAGTATTAAAATAATATACAACATTAAATCTACACAATTAATCCAACAATCTTGCCAACTAACGTTATAACGTGCATTTCCAGAATGTACAATGCAACACTAGCCAGAATTGCTTGTGGTCTCTGCTGAGCTAAATTTTTATTAAAATGTAATTTTCCCTCTACAGCATCACATATGGCTTCATTTCAGCTAAAGAGAGGCTCTTATGTGCATTTAGGTTCTTGCATAGAAGTTTTTCTCAACTATAATTCAACTACAGAAGTAGTTAGATCTCTATTATTGTTATATTGCTATTATTGCATGATTCAGCTATTGCAACAGTTGAAGATAGAATTTGCTGTTTTATTGTTTTTTCTATATTAAGAATACTTTTTTTAAAGATTTTTCTATCTTTTCTAAAAAGTCCTTATTAAGGAATGCATTCAACTCTTTTGAACTTTTTGCAATAGCTTTTACTATTTTTTAGCGCTTTCATGATATTTCTCCTTTATAAGGGGTATTGATTTAATTGAAAAAGCAAATCGATTCAATTATCTAGTTTCGTGCTCTCCTTCAATTAAAAATATCTCGCTGTTTGAGATGTTTTTTTTTATAAAATTAAGATTGATCCTAAACTATCAATAACTACTAAGTGATTCAAGATCTAATATAAATTGCTTAGCCTTTAATATTTGCTCTTCACTATGAACAATATGTTGATAAATAGTTTCTAACTCTTCATTTTAAGTTTTTTTTAAAAATCTTAAAGCAGATGTAGCAAGGTATTTTCTATTTTTTTTTAAATGCTAGCTAACAAAGATCTTCTTGCTCACATACAAAACCTGTTGTGTTAAAATCCAGTAAAAATATCTAAAACAATATCTCAGGAATAGCTCCTACATTATGTTTATCAAATCTACTACCAATATTGTGCTATGATGAACGTTCCTTTGGAATATAATAAATCTTTGAATTCTCTCTATAAGTTTTTTCATGCAATCACTGTATTACATTAACATCTTTGTAACATCTGCGCTTTAGGCCACTCAATCTCTCTGAACTCCTACCAGTATTAACAGAACCTTTCACTCTGATTTTCTATCACTAACTCATTTAATCGGACTTAGTAATTTAAAAGATCATACCAATAGAAATCTTCTGTAAAGAAGAACCTATATCATCACAAAATGCATAAACACTTTTAAATTATTTAAATTGCTTGATGGCGCACATTTTTTTTTATAAACACTATCTAAATCAAACATAAAGCTACTTGTATCTTTTAGTTTGCTGCGTATTAATTTTAAAATTAGTTAAATTATGAAATATATTCCTTTTTCAATTCATTTTCATATTTTTTTTGTAAAACAAACAATGTACTAGTTATTACAATAACTAATCTATTATCAGATAATTGTAGTAATAAATCAAGCAAGTCTTCACAATATATAATCCAATATCTGTAGTATACGTGGATTTATTATTAAATATAAAATTTTCCAATATGTGTATCATTCGAATTCTTGAATCTTACTGAATTGACTGGAAATTTTAAGGCTCCTGTTACTTAAATTTAGATACTCATTAAGTAGTTAGAAATAACAAACTGTTCAATTGCCTACTACACAAATTTGATACTCTCTTTCAATCATAAAGTACCTTTCTGCTTGAAATATTTCTCTTGTAAACCAAATTACCTTTTACATCGACTTATTTAAGCTTCATTAGCACGTTTTGACTTTTTGTAGATGAGCAATTCTTTAAGAATTACCCTATTGAATTCATATGATATTATTTTTTATATCAATATACTCACTATGATGATGAGTATGTCGGTGTAGATTGTCAAGTAATTTTTTGCCAACACTGAAATTAGTAAACAAATCAGTTAATAGTCAATACATCTTCTATTAAAAACTGTACAAATTCATTGCCATTCCAATAATTCATAGAGATTTTGCCCAAAATAGCCTCAACATTACCCTTCATGATAGCAGAACTAAGATGAGTATTTGCAGAACGAAATGCAATGGCTCTAATCATAGTATTATCATCAGCAATAAAGCATTTTATATGATCAACTCCTATAACTTTAGGCTTTTTAATCTTTGCTCCTTGAATAATAAATCTCGGCTCAGGATTGCCAACACCAAATGGCTCCAAACGTCGCAGTTGATTCCAAAGTGATAAGTTTATTGCCTTAGCAGTTACTACACCATCGGCTTTTAAAGCCTTATTATATGTAAAGTGTGCAAATCTCTCAGTAAAAAAGTCATATAAATCTTTTATTTTGTCTTTCTTAATTGAAAATCCTGCTGCCATACTATGGCCGCCACCTTCAATAATCAGATTTATAAATTTTGCAGAAAGAACTGCAGCTCCGATATCAATCTCAGGAATTGATCTGCAGCTTGCTTTTCCTATTTCATTATTAAATGATATAACTATTGCCGGCAAGTGAAATCGCTCTTTCATCCTTGATGCAATTATACCAATAATTCCATGATGCCAATTACCGCTTACCATTATAAAATTCGCATCTGATTTCATAGACTTTTCCACTTGTGTTGTTGCTTCTAAAATAGCCTCATTTTCCATCATTTTCCTTGCATTATTCAAGTCTATTAATTTTAGCGCGATGGAATATGCCTCCTCTTCATTGTCTGTAGAAAGTAGCTTTGCACCAAGAGATGCTTCTCCTATTCTTCCTCCAGCATTTATGCATGGCCCAATATTAAAACTCAGCCGAGAAACGCTTGGTTTTTCAAGAATTCCTAAAGCATCAAATAAAACGCGCAAGCCGATTTTTTTTCTTTTTGACATCACTTTTAATCCTTGTGAAACAAATGCTCTATTGAGACCAGTGATCTGCATAACATCGCAAACAGTGCCAAGGGCAACCAAATCCAACAGATCAAATAAATCTGATTCCTTTCTAGTGGTAAAAAATCCTTGTTCACGCAGATTTTTATTAAGAGCAACAATTAGCAGAAATGACACTCCAACTGCTGCAAGATTAGTATAAGGGGAGCTCTCATCGAGACGATTTGGATTAACAACTGCCACAGCACTTGGTAGTTTTTCTGTACCAAGGTGGTGATCGATAACTATAATGTCAAGACCGAAGTTCTTAGCATCTTCTATTGGTTGATATGCAAGTGTGCCGCAATCAACTGAAATACATAGATCAATACCTTTCTTTTTAAGTTGCAATAAAGCGTCTGCATTTAATCCATAGCCCTCATTAACACGATCTGGAATATAAATTATAGATGATATATTAATCGTTCTTAGATATCTGTTAATTAATGCTGATGACGTTGCACCATCAACGTCGTAATCACCGAATATTGCTATATTTTCATCATTATTTATCGCTCTTATTATACGGCAAACAGCTTTATCCATATCAAGAAGATGGAAAGGATCTGGTAACAGCGATCTGATTAGTGGATATAAAAAATTGCCTGCACTTTCTACATTAACACCGCGAACAACAAGTGCCCTAGCTAGTATTTCTGGTAATTCAAATTTTTGAGTAAGGGTTAAAATTTCCCTCTGATCTGCTTCTTGTAACTTCCATAATGCATTTTTTATACTGCGCTTTTCAATATCAAGTAGCATACTTTATTAAGTAAAATAAAACTACTTTATCAAAACTTTTAAATTTATTCTACAATTGAATTTACCATTTTTTTTCGAAACTGTAGTGCAATTCCTCTGCAAATATCTCTTCTGCAGATTCGATATAGAAAGCGCTATTAAGTACATTTCAATGAGTATTAGAAGGTTATATTGGTAAGAAAGAAAAAAATATAGTTCAAGTTTTAACAAACAAATAAATAATTTATATGAATTTCAAGCGTTACACAAAAATAGTTACAGAAACTGTAGTTAAGAGTTGAATGCTGTAATTGTAGCGTTTTGCAGGATTAGAAACTCAGATTTACAGCCTTGTCACCACTTTTAGTTGCAAATTTGGGGAAATTATTAGTGCTATATATCTCCAACTCTGCTAGCGTTCTTAGTTATAAGATTGTGCTTTTTCTATCGTGATAATAAGATCAACAAATTTAAAAAGGAAAAATATTATAGAAAAATGTAATAGTAGGGTTTATACCGTATTTTTTTTCTTGCAAAAATTGCAAATTTAGCAATTAAAATTGATCTTGCTGCAAGCGTAAATGTTATTCTTCTTGATGTTATTCTCTTTGTAATCTAATAAGCAATAACAGCAAATGTAGGAATAGGAACTCTTGCATTATCTATAGAAATAGTTACTTATGTAACTATTTCGTCAATGTTCGTAGGTAATATATATAAATCTATTGTCTCAGATAAGTATGTGATTGGATCACGAAATGCTTAGATAAAACGAAAATGAAGACATTTTAAATATTTGGCAAGTTTCAAAGGTAATTGTTTACTGTTTGCAAAAATATTCGTATAATTTAAGCAATATCAATTGATAAAAATCATGGAGCTTAATAAGATCGCAGCATCAATTTTACTTTCAGGACTGATTATTGTGACAGTAAGTAATATGATTAATATGCTCTACAGTCCAGAGAAATATAAGATTGAACATCAAACGATAGTAGCTGCTAGCGATGGCAGACCTCAGCAAAAAATTGAGCAAGTAGCACTTGATATTGGAGCACTCATGCAAAATGCTAGTTTTGAGAAAGGAAAGTCAGTAGCGAAGAAATGTATAGCTTGCCATAGTTTTGAGAAAAATGGAGTGAATAAAGTAGGGCCAAACTTATGGAATATAGTTGGAAACAAAAAAGCACATCTTGGCAATTCATTTAATTATTCAAAAGCAATACTTGAAAAGGGGGGAAAGTGGGAATATGAAGAGCTATTTGCCTTTTTGAAAAATCCAAAAGTTTATATAAAAGGTACACGTATGGCATTTGCAGGTATTTCCAATCCGCAAGAAATTGCAGATTTAATCAGCTATATGAATCAATTAAGCGATAGTTCTGTTAATTTATCAAAGTAATATGGATTATTGTAAACTATTCGATGAAAATGGTAAGTATATAGCATATCGAAAGCTACAAGGAAAGAGATCTTCTATAGTCTTTTTTGGTGGATTCGCATCAAATATGAATGGAATTAAAGCAACTGCTATTTACAAATTTTGCCAAGAAAATGATGTAGCGCTTGTGCTATTTGATTACTTTGGCCATGGCAATTCAAGCGGTGATTTCACTGATTACACGATAAGTGATTGGCAAAAAAATTGTACTAGAGTCATCAATGAATTAACTAACAGCAAACAGATAATTATAGGCTCAAGTATGGGAGGGTGGTTGATGTTGCTCACCGCTCTTCAATTTCCAGAAAGAATTGCAGCATTGATTGGTGTATCATCTGCTTCTGACTTCACTGAAAATTTAATATTCAAGCAATTATCAGATAAGCAAAAAAAAGAACTAGATTCTAAAGGAATAGTAGAATTTACTTCAGAGAGTTGTGCGTACAAAATAACCAAAAATTTAATAGAAGACGGCAGAAAAAACCTTCTTTTAAATAAAGAGACAATAGACATAAACTCTCCTGTACGCTTATTACATAGCATTAACGATAAAGATATTTCTTACCAAACTTCATTAAATTTAGCTGAAAGAATCAAATCGACCGATATTGAGGTCCATTTGACAAAATCAGCGGAACATAACATGACTGACAGTCATTCATTGAAAATTTTATTTCAAACTATTAGAGAATTTTTACCTACTGTATAATTATAATCAAAGTAATTGAAGTTTATCGATAATTAAAATCTCCATTTGCATAATTTTTAATAACACATTTAATAAAATAAAAACTACTTGACAAAATGTTCCTTCAATTTCTTTACGAGAATGCTATTATTTATCTTCAGTCTGTGCAAATAAAACGACAAGAAATTCAATATCTTGACATCTCATATTTAATTTTTGCACTATATGCACTGCATATCTTTTCAAAACTTCAAAGAATAGGTTTACCATACAAGCTGAAATAACACTTATAAATCATTTAAGACATTAAAAATGTCAATACTATAAGATAGTTAGTCAACAACTAGTTACTTGAAATTTCTTTGCTTGTTTTTCTGCTTAGAAAATTTCTTAAATATTTATAATTAAAGATTAATTGCAATTTAAGATAAAATATAGTATGATCTAATTAATCAGAAATTTGAGATATTAATATGAAAAATTTATATAGCGAAGCTGAATTACAGTTTCAGTTATTTGTATGACATCAAGGAGGAAGATATGAATAAAAAAACCAGAACAGAATCAGACAGTTTTGGGAAAATAAAAGTACCAATCGAACGTTATTGGGGAGCGCAAACACAGCGTTCTTTGGAAAATTTTAAAATTGGCACAGAAAAGATGCCAGAGCCTATAATTGAAGCATTAGCAATAATAAAACTTGCAGCAGCGCGTGTAAATATGAAGTACAATGCTATAGATAAAAAAGTAGGGAATGCGATCTGCACAACTGCACAAGAGATAATAAACGGTAAATTTAACGACGAATTTCCACTTGTCGTGTGGCAAACTGGATCTGGAACTCAAACCAACATGAATATGAACGAAGTGATCAGTAATCGTGCAATAGAGATTTTAAGTGGCAGTTTGGGCAACAAGTCTCCAATACACCCAAACGATCATGTAAACTATGGCCAGTCATCAAATGACACTTTCCCAACAGCAATGCACATAGCAGCAGTAAAGCAGATAAATTGCTCTCTCATTCCAAACCTTAAAGTGCTATATAAAGCACTAAATGATAAAATTCAAGAATTTAGAAATATAATAAAAATAGGACGTACTCATTTGCAAGATGCAACACCTCTAACAATGGGACAGGAATTTTCTGGCCATGCAATTCAAATTGAAAAGGGAATAGAAAGAGTAAAATCAACTCTTAATAATGTTTATGAACTTGCACAAGGTGGTACCGCGGTTGGTACAGGACTAAATACTAAAAAAGGCTTTGCTGAAGATTTTGCTAAAGAAGTGGCAGAAATCACCAATCTTCCATTTATTTCAGCAAAAAATAAATTTGAAGCATTAGCAGCAAATGATGCTCTGGTTGAATTAAGTGGAGCACTCAATACAGTAGCGGTCAGTTTAATGAAAATTGCAAATGATATAAGATTGCTTGGTTCTGGTCCAAGATGCGGAATTGGAGAAATAATCTTGCCAGAAAATGAGCCAGGTTCTTCAATTATGCCAGGTAAAGTAAATCCAACTCAATGTGAGGCAGTAACTATGGTATGTGCTCAAATTATGGGAAATCATGTTACTGTAACCATCAGTGGTTCAAACGGCCATTTTGAATTAAACGTGTTTAAGCCAGTAATAATTTACAATGTTTTGCAATCTATAAGACTTTTAGCTGACGCAAGTTTAAATTTTGCAAAAAAATGCGTGATTGGTATTAAGGCAAATGAAAAGAGAATAAAAGATCTGCTAGATCAATCATTAATGTTGGTCACTATATTAAATACGCATATAGGATATGATAATGCAGCAAAAATAGCTAAATTTGCTTACATAGAAAATATTACCTTAAAAGAAGCTGCAGTGAAGCTTGAACTTCTCACTGAAAAAGAGTTTGAAAGAATAGTAAAACCAGAAGAAATGGTAAATTTATAAATCATTAGTTTTATAATCAATATTTAAAGTAGTTTTCTTTATCTCTTTTATTCTCTCGTTTGTTAACATTTTTAATCTCTCATCGTATTTGTAATAATTTCTCTTTATAGTGCACAGCTCATCTGCAGAGCTATGATCCAATTTAGTGTAATATTCGCGCTATCACAATTTTCTTTGATTCCCCTCTCAGTACTTGTAAATGATGTAGAAAGTGGAAACAAAAATAATAGTAAAGTAAATGCAAAGCTTTTCATACTGAATATCTAAATTAAATTGCATTATAAATTTATTAATAATAAAAAAAGAAAAATAGATCAATAGATCTCTTAAGCAATCTGCTTTCTGATTTAACGTAAAAACTTGCTTTCGCTCCTGAAATTTTCCCGTTTTTGTAAACGTTTATTGTTTCGCATTCCAATCTTGTTCAAATACTATAAGCCCCTGATCGGTAAGTGGATGATTAAATAATTGTCTAAGTATTTTTGCTGGCACAGTAATTGAATCAGCACCAAGTCTTGCAGCTTCTATTATATGCGTTGGACTTCTTACCGATGCAACAAGAACTTTAGTATCAAAGCCGTAATTAGAATATATAGTGCATATATTTTCTATTAGTGACAAGCCATTATAGCTTATATCATCAAGGCGACCAACAAAAGGAGAAATAAAACAAGCACCGGCCTTAGCAGCAAGCAGTGCTTGTCCAGGAGAAAAACATAGTGTAATGTTAACAGATATTTTATATTTTGTCCACAACTTTTTACAAGAAATTAATCCTTCATGTGTAAGGGGAAGTTTAATTACGATATTGCTAGCGATTTTCGCTAATTTAAGACCTTCTTTAATCATATCTTCATGATTATCCGCAACAACTTCCACACTAACAGGTCCTTCTATAATAGAACATATCTCAGTTATTAAATCTTCATACTTATCTTTACACCCAGATTTTGCTATCAAAGAAGGATTAGTTGTTATGCCATCAATAAATCCTTTTAGTTCTTTAATTTCATTTAAATCAACACTATCAAGAAAAATTTCCATACTAACCTCTCATAAAAAATATCTTTACAAAATCTTGCCATTAAATTCCTTGCATATCATTGTTTATATAAAAAAGCAGTAGCTCATTCTTTAATATCATTCCAGCACATGTGTACAACTGTACGAATATTATAACTTGTAAGTAATTTGTGTAGATAAATATTATCATTCCAATACATAACACTAAAATACAATTTTTTATTAATTTCATCGAAAATGTTATGTAGTGGAGTTGTTTACGATCAATTTTTCTGGATTCCAGTGCTTCGCTATTTGAATAATACCTTTCTGATAATCTCAAATCACAATGCTCGTACAGTTGTGTATTTGACATTGAAATCCAAAAAAAAAAAGAAAATATGTTTCAATGTCATACACTGGAATGATAAAAGGTAATGCGAGAAACTCATTGAGTTGTAAAATAGATCCAAATTTCGCAGAACAATTAAGATAACATCTTGGAATTTTTGAGATAACGAAAAAAGAGTATTTTGAACAACAATCTTACATTCATTTAAATGATGATTGATTTTTTGTCTAAAGTAGCTAAGAAAGATATTTCTCATTAAAAGAATTTAAACATATACTAATTCTTTTTCTCTTCAATGATTCTTCATCATAGATTATATGACTAAAAATCTGAATTTGATTTGTCACAATGCTACAATTATTATCTGCAACTTCCAACACACCATTATCAATTACAATTTTTTCTTTTCTTTTATTATTCATTTTAACGATAATAATACCAGGCAATAAATAAATCAAATAAGGAGAATGATGAGCCAAAACCATAAATTCTCCTTTAAACCCATTTATTGAAAGAGAAGTCACTTCATTGAATGAAATTTGATTATCAGGAGAAAAAAATTGCACTTTGAAAGTATTCATAATCTTTAATTTTTAGTTTCAATTTTAGTTTCAGAATCTATTAATTCAGCTTTTTGTATTACTTCATCTATATTTCCTACCATATAAAAGACAGCCTCTGAAAAATGATCATACTTGCCTTCAACAATCCCTTTAAAGCTAGAAATAGTATCGGAAAGTGAAACAAATTTACCAGGCATACCAGTAAATATCTCTGCAACGTGAAAAGGTTGAGAAAGAAACTTCTGAATTTTACGAGCCCTATCAACAATAATTTTATCCTCATCAGATAATTCATCCATACCAAGTATAGCAATAATATTTTGCAGTGATTTATAAGTTTGCAATATACGCTTCACCTCAGAAGCTACTTTATAATGCTCTTCACCAATGATTTCAGCAGACAAAGACTGAGAAGTTGAATCAAGTGGATCAACAGCAGGATATATCCCCATTTCAGCTATTTGTCTTGATAATACTGTGGTTGCATCAAGATGAGAAAACGTAGTTGCAGGAGCTGGATCAGTCAAATCATCTGCAGGAACATATATAGCTTGCACAGAAGTAATAGAACCTGAAATAGTTGAAGCTATTCTCTCTTGCATTGCACCCATATCGGTTGCAAGAGTTGGCTGATAACCAACAGCTGAAGGTATTCTTCCAAGTAAAGCAGAAATCTCAGAACCAGCTTGTGTAAAACGGAAAATATTATCCACAAAAAATAAAACATCTTGATTTTCACGATCGCGAAAATACTCTGCCATAGTTAAAGCTGTTAAAGCAACCCTAGCCCTTGCCCCAGGAGGTTCATTCATTTGACCATAAACCAAAACAGCTTGAGATTTTTCATACTCATTTATATCTATCACATTTGAAGCGATCATTTCGTGATAAAGATCATTACCTTCACGCGTTCTCTCTCCTACTCCAGCAAACACGGAAAATCCTTTATGAGCTTTTGCTATATTGTTAATTAATTCCATTATCAAAACTGTTTTACCAACACCAGCTCCACCAAATAAACCAATTTTTCCTCCTTTAAGATAAGGTGCAAGAAGATCTATAACTTTTATTCCTGTAATTAAAACTTCTTCCTGTATTTTCTGTTCAGTAAAACTTGGAGGCGCTCTGTGTATAGATTCTAAATCATACTTTCCTTTTAATTGACCACACCCATCTATAAGCTCTCCTACAACATTAAAGATTCTCCCTAAAATTGAACATCCAACCGGAACTAATATTGGTGCACCTGTATCAACAAATTCATCATCTCTTGATACACCATCTGTGCTATCCATAGCAATACAACGTACTATATTGTCACCTATATGCTGTAAAACTTCTAAAATCAGCTCTTTGTCTTTATATTTTAATTTGCTTTTTAAAGCATTAAATATTTTAGGTAGCTTACCTTCAAATTTTAAATCAACAACTGCTTGAGTTACCTTAACCGTTCTACCTATATTCATCTCTTTACTTTTATCACCTAACACTATAATTTTATAAAAAATTCCCAAAGAACTTTTCAAGAAAATAAATCTTATATTATTAATAAAAATTTTGCAACAACATTTGCTAATTACGCTTTATTATGAATAGTGCAAATGCATTTAAGATCCAAGTAATAATAAATAACACTAAACTAAGTGCATAAGCAGCAAGTGTCTGCACACTATTGAAATCCTGATCCCCAGTAAGCAATGTAGCAATTTGTACAGTAATAGTAGTAACTGAATTGAGAGGATTAAAAGTCAAGTTTGAATTGATTCCCACAGCCATCAATACGATCATTGTTTCTCCTATCACTCTCGAAATTGACAACAGAATTGCACTTAAAATTGTCGGCATTGCATAAGGTATTGTTATGTGCCATACAGTTTCTGCTGGAGTAGCCCCCAATGCCATAAAGCCGTAACGTAAACTCTTTGGAACAGATCTGATTGCATCTTCTAATAAAGAAATAATAAAAGGAAGAATCATTATCCCTATCGATAAACCAGCAACTAAGGCACTCTCTGAGTGTATATTCAAACCAAAAGAACTTGCTATTTGTTTCACAAAAGAGGATAAAAATACAACTGAGAAATATCCATACACAACTGTGGGAATAGCAGATAAAATCTGCAAAATTGTATTAACAATGTAACGCACTTTCCCATTCGCATATTCACTAATATATATTGCAGAAAACAAACCAAACGGAATAGCAACTAGCATTGCTACAATAGTTATAACTAACGTGCCAACTAAAAGCGGGATTATACCGAAACATCCTATTTTTTCTCCATTGAGAATTACCACATTATGGCTCCATTTCAAGCAAAACAAGAATTCTGAAATAGCTACTTCTTTAAAAAAATTAACAGATTGGGTAAGAATAGATAACATTATAAATAAAGTGATAAAAAATGATATGGCTAGAGCTACAAATAGTGATAATTTGATTATCTTATTTCTCTTACTTTTAAATATAAAAGCAAACACAAAAAAAAGTAATGCTATAGAAATAGAAGTTACAAAACAATTGTTACAAAGTATTAATAACCAAATTAACATCCATATACAACTGAGATATAAATAAGATTTAACCTTATCCACTTTCTTAAAACAAAATAAAAGAATTAGTAGCGTAGATATAGAAAGGATTATTATTACCAACGAATTCATCTATCGAATCTTATTTTAAGAAAATACAACTTTAAGATTATCTAAATATAATGCAACCATCATTTGACAATAAAATAAAATAAATTAAAATAACTAATTATATTTATAAAAACAATGAAGAGAACATTTCAACCGAAAAATTTGATAAGAAAGCGTAGACACAGCTTCCGCTCACGTATGGCAACAAGAGCTGGAAGGAAAATTCTCAATAGGCGTCGCTCATTAGGATGCAAAAAACTATGTGCATAATTAAGTTATCAAGCATAAAAAAAAAGAGTTTTTACTTGCTTTTAAAAAAAAGCTAGCACCTGGTAATCTCTTTTATCGTGGACTCTACATATCGTTATATACCATAAAAGAAAAGGAGCCTGAAAAGTATATTTACACTATTAGAATAGGTCTAGTTATCAGTAAAAAAACTGGAAAAGCAGTAAAAAGAAACAAAATCAAAAGACGATTACGAGAACTTTCCAGATTTATTATTCTAAATATAAATAATATAGGACACTATTACATAATAGTGACTCATAGAAATGTTATGAAAGCAAGTTATAAAAACCTACAGAAAGATCTAACTATTTGCCTAAAAAAAATAAAATAAAAAAAATCTCAATTAAGGTATTTACAATTATATTATTTATGATAATATAAGTAAAATTTATAAAAAAAAATTAATGAATATAGCGAATAATAGAACACATAAATGAGGTAAGAAATATAAGTTTTGATAAGATGTATGAGCGTTTATTTCTCCCTAGAGAAAAAGGAGAACACGGATAGATTAAAAATCAACATTTCTTCAACAAAAAGTATTATTAAAGAGTATGAAGAATAATGTAATATTATTAAAGACCAGTACCTTCCTCTTTAGAAGGGAAATTCAACTAAAAGAAGTAGGAATGGTGTTAAATGATATAAAGGATGATGGAAATACAAGGAAAAAGGTAACTTTGCTAAAGTAAAAATTTAAAAAACAATACTTAATCGATAAAGAGTTTTTATAAACTTGGCAGCGACCTACTCTCCCTTTTTAAGTACCATCAGCGCTAAAAAGTTTCACTTCCGAGTTCGAGATGGGATCGGGTGTTTCATTTTTGCTATAGCCACCAAGTTAATAAAATCCCTTATTCAATAAATTCAATTTAATATTTAACACTGCATATACACACATAGAAAGCAAATAAATCAATCAAGCTATTAGTACTAGTTAGCTTCACATGTTACCATGCTTCCACACCTAGCCTATCAACGTGGTAGTCTTCCACGGCCTTAATTGGGAAATCTTTTTGAAGAGGGTTTCTTGCTTATATGCTTTCAGCAATTATCCCATCTATACATAGCTACCCAACAATGCTATTGGCATAACAGCTGGTACACCAGAGGTATATCCATCTCGGTCCTCTCGTACTAGAGTCAGATCTTCTCAAATTTCCTTCACCCACGGCAGATAGAAACCGAACTGTCTCACGACGTTCTAAACCCAACTCACGTATCACTTTAATCGGCGAACAGCCGAACCCTTGGGACCTTCTCCAGCCCCAGGATGTGATGAGTCGACATCGAGGTGCCAAACGGTGTCGTCGATATGAACTCTTGAACACCATCAGCCTGTTATCCCCGGCGTACCTTTTATCCGTTGAGCGATGACCCTTCCATACAGAATCACCGGATCACTATGACCGACTTTCGTCTCTGCTTGGCCTGTCAGCCTCGCAGTCAGGCAAGCTTATGCCATTGTACTATCAAGCTGATTTCCTACCAGCTCTAGCTTACCTTCGCACGCCTCCGTTACTTTTTAGGAGGCGACCGCCCCAGTCAAACTACCCACCATACAATGTCCTAGTTTCAGATAATGAAACATAGTTAGGTATCAAAAATGCAAAGGGTGGTATCTCAAGATTGACTCCATTATAGCTAGCGCCATAACTTCAAAGTCTCCCACCTATCCTGCACATTATATTTTTAACAACAATGTAAAGCTATAGTAAAGGTGCACGGGGTCTCTTCGTCTAACCGCGGGTACCCCGCATCTGCACGGGGAATTCAATTTCGCTGAATTGATGTTGGAGACAGTGGAGAAATCGTTACGCCATTCGTGCAGGTCGGAACTTACCCGACAAGGAATTTCGCTACCTTAGGACCGTCAGTGTTACGGCCGCCGTTTACTGGGGCTTCAATTTGGAGCTTACACCCCTCTTATTAACCTTCCAGCACCGGGCAGGCGTCAGACCCTATACTTCCACTTACGTGTTTGCAGAGTCCTGTGTTTTTAGTAAACAGTCGCTACTCCCTATTCTGTGCCACCTACTAATAGTTACCTAAAAGGAGGTTACCCTTCTTCCGAAGTTACAGGTACAATTTGCCGAGTTCCTTCAACATCATTCTTTCAACACCTTAGTATACTCTACTCATCTACCAGTGTCGGTTTACGGTACGGCCTCATAAATATAAGTGCTATTTCCTGGAGCTTCTTTTAAGCATAGATCAATCCAATCAGACCTATACAAATACAAAACCCGTCACACTTAAGAGGTTCAGGAATATTAACCTGATTGCCATCGACTACTCCTTTACGGACTCGCCTTAGGAACCGACTAACCCTACGCAGATTAACTTAACGTAGGAATCCTTAGATTTTTGGTGAGAGTGTTTTTCACACTCTTTTACGCTACTTATGTCAGCATTCTCACTTCTGATATCTCCAGCAGTTTTCACAAACTACCTTCACAGACTTACAGAACGCTCCGCTACCGCACCTATCGATCGAAATCAACAAGCACTCACATCTTCGGTATACAGCTTTAGCCCCGGTACATTTTCAGCGCAGAAAAACTTATTTAGACAAGTGAGCTGTTACGCTTTCTTTAAAGGATGGCTGCTTCCAAGCCAACCTCCTAGCTGTAATGGTTTTTCTACTTCCTTTCCCACTTAGCTGTAATTTTGGGACCTTAGATAGTGATCTGGGCTGTTTCCCTCTTCACCACGGACTTAGCACCCGCAGTGTGTCTGTTGTATAATTAATTACTGGTATTCGGAGTTTAGTTAAATTTGGTAAGACGGTGAGTCCCCCTAGTCTATCCAGTGCTCTACCTCCAGCAACATACATACAACGCTCTACCTAAATAGATTTCGCGGAGAACCAGCTATTTCCAAGTTTGATTGGCCTTTCACCCCTAATCACAACTCATCCAATAATGTTGCAACATTAACTGGTTCGATCCTCCAGTGTGTTTTACCACACCTTCAATCTGGTCATGACTAGATCACTTGGTTTCGGGTCTAATCCATAAAACTAAACGCCCTATTCAGACTCGCTTTCGCTATGCCTACACCTAACGGCTTAAGCTTGCTCTATAGATTAACTCGCTGACCCATTATGCAAAAGGTACGCTGTCACTCTAATGTAAATTAGCTACAAAATTGCTTCTGTAGTAAAAACATAGAGCTCCAACTGTTTGTAAGCACTCGATTTCAGATTCTATTTCACTCCCCTCTCGGGGTTCTTTTCACCTTTCCCTCACGGTACTTGTTCACTATCGGTCGCTAAGGAGTATTTAGGCTTGGAGGATGGTCCCCCCATATTCAAACAGGATTTCACGTGTCCCGCTCTACTCGAGGATTTAAAAACTTTCTACTTATACAGGACTATCACCTTCTATGGTTACTCTTTCCAGAGTATTCTAATTCTTATTCTTAAGTCACTAGCCTTTTCTGCTTTCGCTCGTCACTACTAACAGAATCTCTATTGATTTCTTTTCCTTTGGTTACTTAGATATTTCAATTCACCAAGTTTGCTTTGCATATTGATTTAATATACAACAATTAGCTTAACTAATTAGGTTTCCCCATTCGGAAATCTGCGGATCAAAACTTGTTGACAATTCCCCGCAGCTTATCGCAGCCTGCCACGTCCTTCATCGCCTCTTAACGCCAAGGCATCCATCAAGTGCTCTTAATAATTTATCTACCCAACTATATGCAGAATATGCAGAGTTAAATATTATTGAAATTGAATTGAGATTAAATTAATCTCTACCATAAAACTTGTCAAACATCTAAAAATGAAATTAACTCTTACATCTTAAGAAGTAATAAATAATATGTCAACGCTTTTTTACACAAAATATTTAATTACATTAGCAATAATAATAATATACTTGTAATCCTGAGTAGATTAAATTTGTAATTTAAATGAATATTAAGCAGAATTATATACAATTAAATAAAGATCAATAAAAATATTCCATAATATAAAATGATTTAAAATCAAGTCTACTAAAAATGATAGTAAGCACCAAGGTTATCTAAAATATGCAAGGCAATTTATCCTTTAAAAAAGTTATTCTAAGTTTTATTCGCAAATTAATCGGTATGTTTAATATTAAAAAGACCAAACAATTCTCTATAAATCAATACAATAATCTCTATAGAAAAACAATAATACTTTTCGAAAAGTCCAAAAAACTGTTAAATACCAACATTGAAATAGGTTTATATCATTTCTATAATGGTCACATATCAGATGCAAAACTAAGATTTTGGTTAATCAGCATATTCTACTCCAATTTACCAGTAATTTGGTACAACATTGGAAGGTGTCATTTTGCAATTGGAAACATTAACAAAGCTCATATCTATTTTATGAAGACACTAAAACTAGACAGTAATTATGAAGAAGCTTCTTATTACATAAATAAAATGACAAACCAAGCATCGATCAAAAAATTGCCCAAAAATCTCATAAAACAGTATTTTGATTACACTGGCAAGTATTTTGTTGAGCACTGGTTAATCGCTAAACAATACAGAGGACATAAACTTACACATACGGTAATTACAGAAATCATTAATAACTCCAATTCTGCACTCAACATACTCGATCTTGGTTGTGGAACTGGAATATGTGGTCATTTCTTAAAAATACACAATACTGAAAATTGCATAACAGGAGTTGATATTTCAAACAGAATGCTAAACATTGCCAGAGGATGCTTTATAAATGGTAAACCTGTTTATAATGAATTAATACACATGGAAATGACAGATTTTCTTAAAAAAGAAAGAAACTACTCGTATGATGTAATTATTTTTATCGAAGTATTACATTATCTACATAATTTCCGAGTAGAATTGGAATTAGCAAAAAGATCTATAAATAAAAAAGGAGCAATCATATGCTTAATAAGAAGAAAAGAAGGTGAAGGTATTGACTTTGTAAATAAAGGAGATTATTTTTGCCACTCAGAAAATTATATCCAACGCGTTGCAAAAGAAATAAATATGCAAATAAGTTATAAGAGTTACTGTAAAATATATGGAAATCAGGTTAATGGTATCTTGTTTGCGCTACAGCATCCACAAAAAAAACCGAAGAGCTCAGCTTAAAGATCACTATTACTCAAAACTGTATCTATATACAATGAAATAAAGAGGAATTTATGAAAAGTATCACTATTAATCATAAAAAAAACGGTAAATTAACCAATTTTGGAAAGGCAGTTCTATCGGATAGATATCTGATAGAAAATGAAAGTTATCAAGATCTTTTCATACGCATTGCCAGCTATTATTCTGACAATAAAGAACATGCACAGCGTCTTTACGACTATATGAGTAATTTATGGTTCATGCCTTCGACACCAATACTTAGCAATGGTGGTACAAAAAGAGGATTGCCTATCTCTTGTTTTCTCAATGAAACTGAAGATAGTTTACAGGGAATAGTTGATTTATGGAATGAAAATATTTGGCTTGCTGCACGTGGAGGAGGTATAGGTAGTTATTGGGGAAATCTACGTTCAATTGGTGAAAGTGTAAAGGGTAGCGGTAAAACATCTGGAATTGTGCCATTTATTGTAGTACAAAATGCTCTAACACTCGCAATTAGTCAAGGGTCTTTAAGAAGAGGAAGTTCAGCAGTTTATCTTTCTGTATCACATCCAGAGATAGAAGAGTTTCTCGATATACGCAAGCCAACAGGAGGTGATCCAAATCGTAAAGCATTAAATATACATCACGCCGTGATAGTAAATGATAAATTTATGCAAGCTGTTGAGAATGATCAAGAATGGGATTTGATTAGTCCTCATAATAACAAAGTTATCTCAATCGTCAAAGCACGTGACATATGGATCAAAATATTAACAACAAGAATTGAAACTGGAGAACCTTACATTATCTTTCTTGATGCAACGAATAATAATAAGCCAGAGTCTTATAAAAGACTCAATCTAAACATCAAAATGTCAAATCTGTGCAGTGAAATCACTTTAACTACTGGTTACGATCATCTAAACAAATCGCGCACCGCTGTGTGTTGTCTATCATCAGTGAATCTTGAATACTATGAAGTATGGAAAGATAATGAACTTTTTATAGAAGATATAATGCGTTTTCTTGACAATGTATTAGAGGATTTCATAAATAAAGCACCAGATGAAATACAGCGAGCAAAATATTCTGCAACAAGAGAGCGTAGTATCGGTCTTGGTGTTATGGGCTTTCACTCATTTTTACAAAGTAAAATGATTCCTTTTGAATCAGTAACAGCACAACAGTGGAATAAAAAAATATTTAAGTATTTAAATGAGCAGACGGATATGGTTTCTAAAAAATTAGCAGAAGAAAAGGGAGCATGCCTTGACGCTAAAGAAATCAATCTAATGGAAAGATTTACACATAAGCTTGCTATTGCTCCAACTGCCTCAATTTCTATTATTGCAGGAAATACTTCCCCTGGAATAGAACCATATGCAGCAAACGTATTCACACAAAAGACACTAACAGGTTCATTTATAGTACGAAACAAATTCTTACAAAAAGTATTGGCAGAAAAAAATCAAGACCATCATAAAATATGGTCCTCAATTTCAACAAATGAAGGTTCTGTGCAACACTTAGATTTCCTCAATGAACATGAAAAATTAACATTCAAAACAGCGTATGAGCTTGATCAAAGATGGATTATAGAACACGCAAGCGATAGAACACCTTATATTTGCCAATCTCAATCAGTAAACTTATTTCTACCTGCTAACGTACATAAACGTTACTTACACAAAATACATATGCTTGCTTGGAAAAAAGGTCTAAAAAGTTTATATTACTGTAGATCACAATCAATGCAAAGGGCCGACAAAGTTTCGCATAACATTTTTAAAAAAAATGAAATATTGCAGCAAAAAACAGATATCGATTATGATGAATGTTTGTCATGTCAGTAGATGCTACATAGAGATCCTTATGAATTTCTAAAATCTATTCCAAAAAACAAGTGCATAATGTGTCTTGATATGGGAAAAAAGCTAATAGGTATAGCATTCAGTGATAAAACGCAGCTCATAGCCACAGCTCACAGTATATACCACAGAAAAAACATAAGTAAAGATTTAGGTTATTTAAACAGGACGTTCAAAGAAAATGAAGCAGGGTCAATAGTAATAGGGCTACCACTGGAAATAAAGAAACAAAAAAGTGAGTGGTGTGAGACCATAATCCAATTCGCAAACAAAATGATAAAAAAATATAAAGTAAATATATATTTACAAGATGAAAGCTTATCAACGTCTATTGCAGCTCATACATTAAAGATTACTGGAATATCAATCACAAAATCAAAAAAAATAGATGACAAAATTGCTTCATGTATTATCTTACAACGAACGTTAGACAAGATGAACATAATCAAATAGTTTATTTTTATTACATAATTATATAAACTTACATCGCAAAAATAAAGATATTAGGAATTTACTCAAAAACAAAATAATTCGCTTGATAAAATTATCATTTAGTGATAAACTGGATTATTTATTATTTATAATAAGTTATAAATAACACTCCTCAAAAGGAGGTGTTACAATCTGTTTTTTGTATAAAATCTGACGCTAGTAAAATCAAAACGATTAAGAAATGATTGGTAGGAGTAGCAAATCAAAAAAAAAGTCACTACAATGATATATTGATACTCTCTTCGTTATTTAATTTATATTTACATAATGGTGAAAACAATGAAATAAATCTATAATTAAGATTTAAGACATTAATCAAAACACAATCTTCATTGAAGATTTACAAGAAATATCTCAATTGATAAATCAAAACAAGAGAGATGTAATTTACATTAGAAGATATCTTGCAGAATTAGGATAACGTGAAAATCACTTGATTGTTTTCTTTTTTTTTGCAGATAAAATGGAAAAATAAGCTATTCTTCATAAACACTCAAAATACAAATATAAGTCAACAAAACACATTTAAAAAAAACATCAAATCTTTCTTCGATCAACAAGATTATAATCTTTATGTTTCAAATACTAAAATTCAAAAAGATGACATTCATATGGTCTTATAGCATCTGAAATAACAAAAATACTATATAATAATTATTAATTAATAAAAGAAAATTTATCTAAGTGTCAAATACAAGATAGTGAAAAAGTTGATCTTAGCAGTCTGCTATTAGATAATGAATCTAAAAACTCAAGAGTGCTTGTATAACAAAAGGCAATGTTAACTACGATGGAAAAAAGATGAAAATTTCCATTCCGCTATATTAAACCAGTACACTTCACAACGACACTAGCTATCTGCAAGAATAATGTAAATCGTAAATTACCTAATCAATCTATCTCTCTAAACAACAAACATGTAGAAAAATTAGTTAAAATATTAGATCAGCTTTTATTGGCAATTCAAATTGTATGGAACTGTTTAAGAACATGGTATAAAAATAAAACAATCTCAAAAGCTAACTCTGATCTTGAATATAGTAGCAGCAGCAAGTTAAGTTCTCTGTAATTAGAACAAAATCATTTGTTAAAAATCCTCAAACTACTAATGGTTAGAATTCAGATTTCAAAAAAAATGAAAAAAGGGTGAAGAAATCAAAGAATTAGAAAAAACTTTTAAGTTTCTTATTAATATTGCAAACGAGAATGATAAGAAGTTTCAAAATAAAGTACAATAACTGAATGAATTAAAAGTTAATGTTAAAAAGCTTACACAAAATTTTGATATCCTATAAAAAGAAATTAAAAATTATAAATCAATTATAAATAATCTTAACGCTCAATTCACAACAAAGGATCAAGAGCTAAATGATAAAAAACAGAAGCTGAGCGAAGTAACTCAGTTTATTGAAGTAAATGTCCAACATTGAGCTCAAAATTAAGATTTAAATAAAAAAAGCAAAAAATTTTCAGAGATAAATGCTCAGGATAAAAAATAAAGTAACTATGCTTCTGTTGCCTTTATGATAGATAAAACATTTACTGTTATAACAAGTCTAACATGCTTTATCTAAAGATATGCATTATATTTAGTATAGCTACTCTATTTTTTTTTACAAAAGGATGTTACAGTTTATATAAAGCAAATACAACGCTTAGCAATGCTGAAATCAATTGAATTAATAATACTGATCTCATAGCTACTCAATAATTCTCAGAATTTTAGAGATTTTACAAACTTTAAAGAAAATTTTTCTCTTTATCATAACTCTAATCACACAATTATGTAAATATTGTGATTTGAACCTATCACTAGAATGTCATGCAAGTAGCTGAACACTTGCATCTAGAAATTTTACTAAGTTAATAAATATAAAAGTTATGTTAAAATATAAAGTTTTTAATGATTATGGAAAGATTTGATCCAAATATCAAGCATTTGAATAATATCGTCTGTTACGCAAATTATTTACTAATTACAATATTAGTACAGCTATACTATAATCATAGCCAGATATATGAAATTTGAAGCAGATGCTGTACATTAAATCTCAATAGTAAATTAAAAAGTTTCCCCACAATCAGAGATTTAATGAATTTATTATGTATCTTGTTCAATTCTCTCTCCATAACAAAAATTGGCATAACCTTTATGCTTAAAAAATTTACTAAATAGAGAAAAAGTAAAAGAAGCTAGGTTCGGTAGCTAATTATTTGTATTAACTTTATAAATTGGAATTTTTATTATTTTAAACGCTTTAACAAGCGCGTTTTAGCTTTTACTAGATAAAAACTCTTAAAAGTTTATAAAAATATGAAATACACATAGTATAAAAATCAAACATAAATGCCAAGCACATTTAGTTCTTTATCGTTTTATCCACACAGACTGAAGCTAAATAATAGCTTCAGTCTCATTGAAGACGAAATTGAAGGAATTTGTCAAATATTTTTTTTGGTTTCTATTGAATAATACGGATAAGTCTAAACGCCACCTCTATCTTTAGGAGAGTATACATGAAAACTGTTAAGTTGACGATATTTGATAAAACTATTTATGAAATTTATACTCTTTGCCTTTCAGAAGATTTGCAATATTTTTGTAATGCTTAAAAAAAACTAACATTGCCCCAATCAATAGAGTAAAAAATAAGCCTTTTTGAAAAAAAAGAGATATCGTAACAGCTGATGCAGTAGCTGCTAAAGAGGCAAGAGATGAGTATCGAAAGATAGAAAATACTGCTAACCAAACAAATATAAACACTAATCCCATATAAATACTAAGTGCTATCAAAATCCCTAAAGTTGTTGCAACTCCTTTCCCTCCATTAAATTTTAACCATATAGAAAATATATGCCCTAGAACTACTAATATTGCAGATGCACATATGTAAAAACTACCACTACTAAAAAATTGCTGCGTTATATGAACCGCAATGAATCCTTTCAAGGAATCCAAAAACAGAGCTAGAACAGCAAATCCTTTATTCCCTGTTCTTGCAACATTTGTAGCACCGATGTTTCCAGAACCTATCTTTCTTAAATTTATTCCTTTTATCCTTGTAATGATTAAGCTAAACGGTATTGAACCCAACACGTAGGATAATATAAGAATTATACACTTCTCCATCGTAATAAAAACCTAGCTAATTTTATTATTTCTCATTCTTCTCAGATAGCATTGAATCTCATTATTAATCTTACTACTAAATAATATCAGCGCTGTCATGTTGATGAGAGCCAAACAAGAGAATAAAGTTCCACCGATATTAGCAATAGTCATTATATCTTTAGAAAGGCCAGAAAAAAACGCCACAATTATTACCGCTATGCGATATATAACTATACTCTTTACACCAAACAAATATAGCCATCCCATCTCACAACAATAAACAAACGAAATTACTGAAGAAAACGCAAACAAAGGTGCAGCTATTACCAATAGTATAGGAAACCAAGAAGAAACTGTTTCAAATGCCTTTTTAGTAATCAATATCCCTTCGCCAACACCAATCTGATACGCATCTGTCATAACTATTGTTATCCCTGTCAAACAACAAATTAACATTGTATCAAAGCATGGCTCTATCATTGCAACTAATCCAGTCCTAACTGGTTCTTCATCTTTAGCTACTGCGTGTGTAATTGAAGCAGAACCAACACCCGCTTCGCTGGCAAAAATTGCTCTTTGAATCCCAGCAACAAATGCTCCAATCACTCCTCCACCAACGGCATTGAAATCTATCATATTGGAAAATAACATTTTAAATGCATTGTTAAAATTATGAATATTAAATGCGATTATAATGATACAACTAAAAATATACATGAGTGACATAATAGGCACCAACGCAGAAGACACTCTAGCTATTCTCTTAATTCCACCTATAATTACCAGAGCAAGTAATGCAGAAATTATAGAAGAAAGAAACCAAGGATGACTGTCCACCCAATTTGAATAACCAGATAATATTGAAACCATTTGGTTAGTTTGAAATGCCACACTTCCACCAAGACCTGATAATATAAAAAACACTGAATATACTGCAGCTAACACAATACCAAGTTTCTTAAATCCAAATTCTTCCAGTCCATTTCTTATGTATCGAAAGGGACCACTAAATAATTGCTCATGACCTTCTGTTCTGTGTCTAAATGCTAAAGTCACTTCAGCGAATTTCGCTGACATACCAAAAAAGCCTGTAATCATCATCCAAGGCACCGCTCCTGGTCCTCCAATTGAAACTGCAATTGCAACACCAGCAATAGTTCCAAGGCCGACTGTACTTGAAAGTGCTGTTACAAATGCCTGAAAATGAGTAATGTGACCATCGTGATAATTTGCATTATATTTTCCACACAAAATAGCAAATGCATGCTTAAACATCCTTACGTTGAGAAATTTAAAACGTAATGTCAGAAATACGTAACCGAACGATAGCAAAAGAATTATAAATGGCACACAGAAGATCTTGAAAAACAACACCTCATTCATGAAATTGTTTATTCCATTTAACATAGCACCATAGCTTTCGTAAAAATCAGAAGCAGCATAAGTATTACTAAATAATAGGCAAAATAATAACGCATAAAGCAATTTATAAATCATATTTAATACCTTTTAGAATTAAAGTAATAATCTATTGTATTCAAAATTTCTCTTCTCAGTAGATATATTGCAACAGAATTTAAAATCATAAGACGAATAAACAAATCATCGCCTAAATAAGATATATATTCTATATTTTTTGACATGTAACTAATATACACCGAACTCACTATAAGCATTTGAAACAATATAAGTATTTTTTTTTGCTATCAAATTAAGTACAGGGAGACAATTTCACAGTAGTAACAATAAGCTATTTTTGTAAAAAATTCAAAGGAAACATTATCAGCGGAAAAACTAATTTGCTAAATAAAGAGTCAATGCTGTTGAAAATGCCGAGCTAACTAAATGTAATATACCAACGTTATCAGTACTATACATACAAGTGATAATTATTACAATTCCAGTTAAAAATGAGACTAATACTGTATCTATAAATGATACAATCATTGCAACACTTTTAATCTTAATTGAATCTTTCTATTTCACAACTAATGTGCTATAGACTGCTTTTTCAGTATCTACTTTTGTTAGCAAATATCAATCTTGGCTATTAATCCACTCAGCATCTCATCTTCTATGATTAATTCATTAAAGATATCTTTAAATATTAAAGATAGAGCATTTAGCAAATTATTTCCGTTTACACAGAATAAATATATACATATACTTATATACAACATTATCATAATTGATACCAAATTCGTTGAAACGGGGAAGCAGTTCGTTTTATTCCTCTCAGCATTACAATTAAGATAAATAGCAATTTAACAATAGATGCGTTATATTCAAAGAGGTTATTTAACAATGCTGTAATTTGATTTACTTAATAAAATTATATATCACCAAAAATCATCGCAATAAATAACATAATTGCATGAGTAAATACAATAAATTTATCAGTCTTCACAAATCTAATCTTAGCAAATCCGCACTTAATATAATAAAAACCCAGCCAATTGAGTTTTCAGAGCAATAATCGAATTCAAGCATTACTTTTTCGGCAAAAATTTTATCAACATGCCAAGTATTTCAGTAATTATCATCCAAAAAATTGCACATTGTCCTCCTATTGTGATAGCTATAACAACTCTTGATATTCTCTCTCAAGAACACACAACCGTTACCTGAATTACTGTTGCAAAAACACTTGAATATTAGTGATTACACCGTCGTTATGATTACATTTTAGGTTAAATAAGTCTTTATATTCATATTTAAATAACCTAAAGTTAGTGAACTTAAACTGAATCGTACAAAAACTCCAGTTGTAATCATTCAAATAATTATAAATAGAATATTAAATATCTTTACGTATAGAAATGAATTTAATGATTCACTTATTTTTATAACTATGCTATTCACTACTTTTCATTAAGATTTTTAGCTAACGAGCTTTATACGTGTAATATATATAGAGTCCGATGCTTACTGGAATAGTCAGTGTATATATTACACTTAGAATTGGCAGAGTAATCCAAGGTTTACTGACAAAGAATACGATAAATACTCCAAAAAGTGACACAAATATATAAGATAAGCTCCTGGGAATATAAATATACTTTGCAGAGAAAGTTGGAATATGGCTAACCGAAAAAAATGAAATAGCTAAAAAATAACAAGCTGTATTTTTTATGTTAAAAAATTGCTCCATAAAAAGTAAGTATTCACTTTCATGAGATTGAAAGGTAATAATTATTGGCAATAAAGAAAGTAAAGCACATATCGGTGCTGGAACACCAGAAAAGAAAAATTTCATCCAGTCAAGTTGTTCTGTATTCAATGATATATTAAACCTTGCAAGCCTTATCGAAATGCAAATGACATATATCATTACTAATATCCAACCTATAACTTTAATTTCCTTTAACTTCCAAAAATATAAAAGAAATGCAGGTGCTGCACCAAAATTTAAAAAATCTGCAAAAGAATCAAGCTGCGCTCCAAAATCACTAGTTGATTTTAGAATTCTGGCTATTCTGCCATCCATTCCATCTATAATTGCTGCAATGATAATAAAAATTACTGCAAACTCCCACTGTTCATTAAATGTAAATTTAAGTGAAGTAAGACCAGAGCATAAACCCAATAAAGTTATAAAACTTGGGAACAACTTGGCAACAGGTAAAGACCTACTATTACTACCATTACTGCTCATATGACATTAAAAGTAAGCTTTACTTTAGCACTTTCCTTATTCAAATTTGCTATAATTGTTTCACCACCAACAACAGTTTGTCCTTCTGAGACTCTTATTTCTATATCAGAAGGAATGTAAATATTTACCCTACTGCCAAATCTTATAATTCCAAACCTTTCACCTGCTTTTACATTTTGAGAAACTCTTAAATTACAAATGATGCGACGTGCAATTAACCCAGCTATTTGCTCTACGATAATTTCTTTCCCCTTCTCATACTCAATCACAATAACTTGCTTTTCATTTTCGTTACTAGATCTATTGTTCATTGCAGACACAAACTTGCCTTTTCTATAATACATTTCCTTTACTGTACCAGATATTGGTATACGATTCATATGCACATCTAAAACACTCAAGAATATGCTAATAAGCGTGAATTTCTTCTTATCTTCATCTTCTGTTGATAAACAGTAACTCACTTCTTCAATTTTCGAAATCACACCATCTGCAGGACTTAATACAAAATCTTTATTGCTTGGAACAACTCTTGCTGGATCACGAAAGAAATAAGTGCACAATAATGTTGGAAATAAGCATGTAACGCCAAAGCCCCAAGATATAGAGAATGCTATACATGTTACTATAAAAGAAACCACTATAAACAAATAACCTTCCTTGTTTATCTTTGATAAACTCAAACACATAACCTTAATAACAATAATTCTTATTAAGAATTTATCATTTATCACTCCTTATGGGAAGTTTTTTTTAATTACTTCAAAAAGCTTTTTAATATGAAAGTAATATTGTAAATTGTTACATTATAGCAAAAATAATTTGAATTCATCGACGATTTGATATCTTACTCTTTATTAGTAGAATCTATACAAAGATACTGCGATGGTATGATGATTGTTTCTAAACTTCAGCTAAATCAGAAAAATGATTCACCTAAAAGCTACTTACTTTCTTCTTTCATCACAATAAAGTGACAGTAACTTCCAAATGAATCTCTGATTTTAGTTCTATTTCATTGGCAATTTCTTTGTTTTTTTTGAGGGATAATTTTATACATTCTCTCTTCTTTTACTCAATACTTGTGTTATTGTATGAATAATAAGCACCTATTTTTTTAAACACACCAAATTTTGCTCCTACATCTATCATCTCTCTGAGTCTTGATATATCTCTTCATTGTACATTATATCAAACTTTACTCCTCTAAATGGAGGAGCAATCTTATTTTACAACTTTAACTCTCGTTTCATTGCTCGTGATATTCTCTTTATTATTGCATCAATTTTTCTTATATCTAGTCTTATAGAAGTGTAAAATTAAACGCATTCCCATTGATGGTAGTTTCAAGATTTCCATACACTACTTCTATTTTCATACAGATTTGATTAATAAATATCAGATACAATTCGCTTTTGAAACTACGGAAATTAGCTTCCTGAATTCAGGATTTAGAAGTTTAACTTACATTCATATGCTGATCACTCACATCTCTTTCAATTTCAGCTTTTGGAGTTAATACTGCATGTAAAAGAGTCAACAACTATCACATCAACTGCACTAAAATATACTAAATACTCAACGATATGTAACGCTAATTCTTCAGTATTTAATTGTAAAATTATCAAATCATCAATATTTACATTTCAAGCTTACGAGAATATATAAAATATAATGCATGCTCTGTATCGATAAATGCACATGATCTCCCAATTTCTTCTGAGCTTCAATAATTATATACAAAGCAAGAATAATTTTCTAAAACTCTTAAAATCAAATATCTCAATATATACATCCTTTTGATAATCGCCCAACACCTAGAGTTCTTAATCAAGCACAATTGAGACTATGTGAATATGTGTGTATTTATCTTTTTCACAAGATTCTGCTTTAGCTTCATTAAATCGCCTTTATCTAATATTTTTTCAATTTTGCTTATTTGAGTTATCTAACACTTTTTACTTATCATTACTTCTTTCCTAGATTGCTTATTATAGATCATTTAATGATTTATATTAATTCTAATTAATAGTGGAACATGAACAACCTCCAAAGAGTTTTTTAATAACGAAAAATACTGACACTTTTTAAAAAAAACTTGATAATCTTCACCGTTATCATCTTCATGATAATGAAGCTATTTATCTTCACAATCTATTCAAATTAATGATCAAAAACTTATGGTATTTAGCGTATCATGTTTAAATTTTTGCACTATGTGCATTGCATTTTTTAAAAATTTCTAATTTTTAAACTCAAATTCACTTATAAACTATTTAAGACAGTAAAGAATATCAAATAGACAAGAGAGAATTTTAAATTCTCTGTTCTAAAGTTTTTTTGTCTTTTTTTTTCTTGTTTAGTAAATTTCTTAATATTTACTATTAAAGTAGTATCATAAATCTCAGTGTCAACTACTTAGTTGATATCATAAAGATCCAAAAAACCTTCATTCCGCTACGTGTTAGTGATTGAGATACTTCAAGTATCTGTGGTTGCATTTTCCTAAAAATTCCTCATCTTAACGTAAGAGATTTAATAAAAGCTGTATTATCTTTTTGTAGCATTAAATGTATATTTTTTGCTATTTTTTCTATTATATGAAAGGCGTTATCGAAATTTGTAAATTTGGATAATACGTAATATGCTAGATCTCTTTGATCATTAGGCCTTCCTATTCCAAATCTCAAGCGCCAATAATCATTACCAATAAAACTGTCTATAGATTTAAGTCCATTATGTCCAGCAGAGCTACCACCCTTCTTGATTTTTATTCTTCCAAATTCTAAATCAGCATCATCATGTATAATAATGATATTATCTAGCGATAATTTGTAAAAGTTTCTTATTTCTGCAACAGAAATACCTGAATTATTCATAAACGAATAAGGCTTTAGCAAAATAATTTTACTTTTATTGATTATGCCAGAGGTTATTAGGTATTCAGCTTTTTTAGAGAATGGCTGAAAATTCCAACACTTATAAATTTCATCAATAATGATGAAGCCAATATTATGATAAGTTAGCTCACATTGGCTACCTGGATTACCAAGTCCAATTATCAAATACACTACGCCTCCATCTCTGTTTGAAATTCTTCAATATTACTATCGGCAGCAGAAATTGTAACAACAGTGAAATTTTCTTCTTCGTGTGCTGCAAGTTTAATTCCTTCTGGTAATTTTACATCATTTATGTGTATAGACTGGCCAATCATTTTACCAGATAAATCTACTTCTATAGCCTGAGGTATTTTATTAGGAGAGCATTTGACAGCAATAGAACGACATAAAACATTAAGCACTCCACCTAGATTGATTCCTGGAGATTTACTTTCGTTTATAAATGATAAAGGAATATCTATTTTAATTTCACCGCCTTTATCAACAAATTGAAAATCAATATGTTGCACAGTATCCTTTATCACATGCCATTGAATATCGCGAACAAGAGCATATTCTTTTTTACCTGAAATGTTCAATTTTATCACATGCGCAGAAAGAGAACCTGATTTATATTGTTTAGTGAATTCCTTTGAAGATAATATTAAATTTACATTATCATGTCCTTTACCATATATAACTGCAGGTATATATCCTTTCTCTCTCAAAGGATACATCGCTTTTGTTTTTGTTACATTACGTAATTCTGCATTAATAGTTACCATTTCTTGGTGTGCCATCGATTACTCCTACTTAACTAATCTTTTAAATATAATTTAGTATATAACATAAAAATGTTTATTTCAAACCTCATTACTCACAGTACGTGTAAAAGAATTACAAGATACACGTATTACATATAAAAATATTATTTAATTATAAAAATATATTAATAAATAAGATAATCAAGTAAAGAGCATAATATTTAATAAATAATTAACCTTTAGAAAAATAAAATTCTGATATAATACATTAATTAGCTAGAGAGTAAAATATCAATAAATTGATTTCATGATTTTTTTCGATTCTAATAGATCGGCAATAAAAGCACTAGAAAAACTTCAAAAGATTGATTCTGAGCAGATTCAAATCGTATCTAGCAGATTAGAGGAATTGCAAAAAGGTCAGTTTTTTAAAACTGAAGAGATTCAAAATATGCAAGAGCACTTAAACAATTTGCAAGAAAGACTTACAAATGTAGAAAAAAAATGGAAACACTTACAGATAAAATAGTAGAACAAAAAAATAATGCTGACTTATTTTATCGTAGAAAGTGTTATTGCTATAGCGACAATTAGTTTTATTGTCTTCCGTATCTACTAGAGAATTAAGAATGAAAAAGAGAAGCAAAAGGGTTCTTGTTTAGATATATCAAACATAGAACTTGATAAGTCAAGTAATTAATAGATACATAAACTTTATCTAGATATTAGAATGCCAAAAACTATCGAAAATACATAAATGATGCTAAACTTATAAAATATTCTTCATTGCAAAGTGTTACATAACTTATAATACCTCATAATCCGAATTAAGATAATCCAAGATCTTTAGCTACACAATTCGCATTTTAATTTGATTGTATTTTATTACAAAAAACTTTAGATTTACTTCATAATCAAAACTGCATTTGATGACTAAAACTTGGAATTTATTGCAAACAGGACAAAAAGAAGGCTATAAAATAGCATATACAAACGTTCGTATTATCGATCCAGAAACTAAACTCGATATAAATGGTTCACTGTTAACTGAGGGAAATAAAATTATTGATTTTGGTAAGTCATTATTTTCAAATGGAGTTCCAAATGGGATTGACGAGACAATAGACTGTGAAGGATTCATCCTCATGCCAGGCCTTATTGACATTCATGTACATTTCCGTGAACCAGGTCAGGAGCATAAGGAAACTATACACACAGGTAGCAAATCTGCTGCTGCAGGAGGTGTTACAACTGTGGTTTGCCAGCCTAACACTACTCCAGCAATTGATAGTGTTATTTTGGCTCGATATTTGAAATATAGAGCATTTGAAACTTCACATGTAAACGTTGAGTTTTACGCTAAAATCACTATTTCAGAAGAAAGATTGACTGAAATGGCACTTTTAAAGGAAGCAGGTGCAGTTGGGTTTACTGACGATGGTATGCCAATTATGAATCCAATGATTATGAGACAGGCGCTACTTTATTCAAGTATGCTAGATGTTCCAATCGCTCAGCATGCAGAAGATTTAAATTTATCAGCAGGAGGTGTAATCAATGAAGGCAAAATCTCTGAAGAATTGGGAGTAAAGGGAATTTTAAGTGCATCAGAATCGATCATGGTAAGTCGCGATATACTACTCATGAAAGATATGGAAAACGTGCATTATCACATTTTACACGTTTCTACAAAAGACTCACTCGATGCTATTAAGAATGCAAAAGACTTAGGACTGAATGTTACATGCGAAGTAACGCCTCATCACTTCACTTTAACTGAAGAGATAGTGAAGCACTATGGAGCAATTGCAAAAATGAATCCACCACTTCGCACTGAAGAAAATCGATTGGCTATGATTGAAGGTTTAAAAACAGGTGTGATTGATTGCATTGCAACTGATCACGCGCCACATGATCGTAGTTCAAAAGATCTGTCACTTGAAAATGCTGCATTTGGTATCGTAGGTCTTGAAACAATGCTATCTCTTTCACTTGAACTTTACCACAGTGGACAAATGAGCCTATTTGATGTACTTGCAAAATTGACATACAAACCTGCGGATATAATACATATTCCACGCGGTCGTATACAAAAAAACCTTACTGCAGACTTAATTTTAGTTGATCTAAATTACGAATGGGAAATTAAAATTGACAATTTTGCTAGTAAATCAAAAAATTCTCCTTTTGATGGGCGTAAGGTAAAAGGACACGTAGTACGCACGATTGTGTCCGGCAAAACTGTGTACTTACATAAATCTCTTACATAACATGCTTTTTGATGGTAATTTCTGCGTAAAATTCGCTTACAACTCCTCGAATACTTTAAGTATTATGCGATTATATTTCTCCTAAAAATTCCTCACCATAAATTAGTTATGCAAAGATCTAATAATATGCCCGCACGAAAGTTCTAGTTTCTGTTAATTATATCGATAACTGACAGCTGCATTTTTACGAATATCATCCAGTAGCAAGTTGCTTTGTATCATAATCTTTTGTTGGTATATCCGCTGCTTAATAAATTCTGTATCTGTCGTATTGCTTTTGATATCACACAACATCATTAATCTTGCAGTGTCATTTTCTCTGAATTCTACTATTTCACTTATCAATGCTTTACTAAATAAAGCCTGTAAATCAGGATTTAAATCTCGCATCTTTATTTCAAATTCTTTTGCATTTGGCAACTTAAGATTATCTATCAATTTATCAAAATTCAAACAATTAACTCTCTGCTCTTTGAGATTATCTAATGAACTTTCAGAACTTTTAACCACAACTTGTTTTAATTTTAAAGTACTTTCCAGTAGTGCATGATCGAGTTGTATTTTATCTATTATTTTTACAATAGAGTAACCTTCGCTAAGACTAATTGGACCTACTATGTCACCAGTATCTAGTCCTTCTAAAGCTCTCTTAAGATTACCTTTCAATTGATTTAAATTAACTGTTGCTTTACGCATCCTTATTGTAGATTCTGGAATAAAATCATTATTACTATTGCGTAATTTTTTCACTAAATCTTCAGCTATACTCTTATCTTTTTGATCAGGAATTACAAACTCTTGAAACTTGATAAGATAATCTGGCTTTTCTATTTGTTCTTTTGTATCATCTATTTCTTTATCTCTTATATTGATAAATGGTACGATTCTTGTTTCAATAATTTTGCCCCACAAAAGTTGACATTTTATTTGTTTTTTAAAGATGTTAAGGTCTATATCATGTTCTTTTATATATTGATCAATTTCATCATCCTTAATTTTAAAGCTTTGAGTTAGAAATAATACAACAGCATCATTTAACTCTTCATCACTCAATTTTATATTTAATCTTTGTGCCTCATTGACAATGATAATTTCGTCTATTAGCTGCCTCAGAATTTGAAACCTTAATTCCCTTTCATTCTGAATGCGAAACAGAGAATTTATCAGATTAACGTGTTTTTCAATATCTAAATTTGAAATTGGTTCACCATTTACATCTGCAATAATTTCAATCTCAATAGCAAGCAATTTAATTGGCAATATTATCAATAACAAAATTAATATTTTACACATAAGCAATAGTTAACAATCAATTTTATAATAAATAAAAAGTTAATACTAGCCAATAAGTGACTTTTTTTTGTGTAATCTATCCATAGATATCTTTAATTTATTAGCATAATAGTGCTACATTAATACAAATTAATAAAAATTTTAAGTGCTTTAAAATTAGGTATTTCACTTTCTTAAGTGTAGCATTGCTAAAGAATAAATTGTTTTATATATGACAAACACAAGTAAAACTATTTACGCTTTATCAACAGTATTTGATAAGTCAGGAGTTGCAATAATAAGAATTTCAGGTAGTAATGCACTCAAGACTTTAAGTCATTTTCATATTACAAAAGACGTCAAACCTAGGTTTGCTACTTTCGTTGATCTATATGATGATTTAGGTCAATTGATTGATAATGGAATAATCATTTATTTTCCTGCTCCAAATAGCTTCACTGGTGAAGATGTTATAGAGTTACAAGTACATGGAAGCAAAGCAATTATAAAGATTATCTTAGAAGAATTATCAAAAGTTTTTGTTATAGCTAATCCTGGAGAATTCTCGCTTAGAGCCTTTCTAAATGGCAAATTTGACTTAACGCAAATAGAAGGAATTGCTGACTTGATTGATGCAGAAACAAAAATGCAAGCTAAACAAGCAATCAAGCAAATGTCAGGAGAATTAGAGAAGTTATATAGTAGTTGGAGACAGAGGTTGATAGCAATGCAATCTAGAATTGAAGCATATATAGATTTTCCAGAGGATATTGGAACAGAAAGAAATGAGCTGGAAAAGACCAATAACGAAGTGCAAGCTCTTATACAATCAATACAATATCATCTAGATGATAACAGACGTGGTGAAATATTGCGTGAAGGTTTACATATTGTGATAACTGGTAATCCAAATGTTGGTAAATCAACACTATTTAATTTCCTTGCCAAACGTGATATTGCTATTGTTTCTGAATACGCAGGCACAACAAGAGACGTACTTGAAGCTCATATCGAAATCTGTGGATATCCGATCATTCTTTCTGATACTGCTGGAATTCGTGAGAGCTCAGATCCGATAGAATCAGAAGGTATAAGTAGAGCGAGAAAAAAATCTTGTGAAGCTGATTTGAGAATAGAATTATTTCCTTTTAAACAACGTCACAATATCGATTGCAATGTTACAAACATTGACACCATTTATGTACTAAGCAAAGCTGATGACGTCAACGATAATCATAATATAAAAATTCACAACATAGATTTTTTATCTATTTCTATTTTAAATGGAATAGGCACAGAGAAGTTAATCTCTGTAATTAAAGAAAAAGTAGAGAAAAAATTTGGCTGCGATAGAAACACTCCTTTAATTACTCGGCAAAGACATAGAAATTGTATGCAGAGAGCTATAGAACATTTACGACGTTTTAATATAGACAATCCGATTGAATTAATATCCGAAGACTTAAGGTTTGCAGCAATTGAACTTGGCGCAGTAACCGGAGTTATTAGTGTTGAAGAAATATTGAATGATATATTCAATAATTTCTGTGTAGGCAAGTGAAATTTTATGGATTGCTTGAAATCAAATATTGTGATAAAAAAGAAATGGACGGATGGCTGAGTGGCTTAAGGCACCAGTCTTGAAAACTGACGTACGTAATGAATGTACCATGGGTTCGAATCCCATTCCGTCCGTATATTGTTTTATATAACTTAAATCCGACTTATTAGTCCATTTTTGTAAAAAATGTATGTATCTTCTTCTGGATAAGAGGATCAATTTGATATTTATGAATAATCTCTTCTATCCAAAGCATTTAATATAGCTTATGAATTTTATCTTTGCAGCACACTTTGCAGTATTTTCAAGTTCACGCTAAGATAGCCGTATATCAATGTTTATTACTTTTTAAATATTCACTGATACTTTTTTTAAAATTATATAAGATTGAGTATGTCTAAAAGATTATCCTGCTTGACAATTAAACACACCTTCATGATATTATTGTATCAAGCGATTAGCTAATACTGTTTTCAAAACGTACAATTGATAGAGAGTATCTTTTCTTGCCTATTCACAAAAAAAAAAGAATCAGACAAAGATTTTCGATGATATCGTTCTTTTGTTATGAACAAGAAAGAAAATAATAGATAGATTCATATAAATGAAGCACAAAAAAAATAAAAACAATAAAGATCTAAATAGATAAATTATTAACACGAGAGAAAGGATGATACGTTTAGCTTAATAAAATATCTCATTACTTATTTTAAAAACAAAAGTAGTAGAAAGTTTGATGATTAAATAAAAAATTTTATCATTGTTACAAATGCTGATTTTAATTCGATTAATTCGACATTATGTTCAGTACGAAAATTAAGAATAATGTCGAATGAAAAGAATAAAAGAAAGGAAATTTTAATTATAAAAGTAGATACGCAAGATGAATTTTTAGATGTAGGTAATGGTACAAAATATAAAATTTGATAGTAGTATTATTTCATATCTGTAGAAAAACAAGGATTTCATAAAACATGAAGTAGATAGAGAAGCCATAGATGAAGAAAGAAAGAATTTTTAAAATAAATTAGTATTTGCAGTTAATTCACTCAATAAAGCTAAACTGAGTAGAATCATTAAGAATGAGTTGAACAAAAAACTAAGTAATGTTGATAAAAGATACTTCTATAGTCACCTTCTAGAAGAAGTGCCGATTTTGATGAAAAAAGAAGAAAAAGAGGACTTTCTATCATACGTGGAAGCAAAAGCCATGCTTAAAAATATAGAGCAAAATTTTAAAAAAATTTATTTGAAATATTACAGCCAGTAGTATCTTTTACTGACAGAAATAATGAATTAAAATTTTATATAATGTATTATGAAAGAACGTAGATAAACAAGTAGTGATATTACAAATTGCTACTATTAATGATCTTGGAGGAGTGGGAAAAAGTAAATTATCTAGGAAATATACTTATAAATATAAAAATATTATGATGGCAATGTTATATTGATAAATACTGAAAACTTTGAGTATATGAAAAATTATTTCTTGAAATTAGCTGAAAACAAGAGAGTAGGTATTTCTGCCAATAATAAGCACAAAAAAAACAAGACGATAGAAGCTATTATTGAAATAATATATGCTTTCTTTGCAAAAAAAAATGAAAGAAGAGCCTATTTATTTTTGATAATGCTGAGGAATATAAAGACATTAAAAAGTTTTCACCTTCATCTTTACACTTTAAACATAAAACCTTATACTTTAATTATTTCTCGTGACTGTAAGTGAAATGTAAAGGAAGAAGAAAATATAGAAGAATTCGATTAGATGAATTTGATAAAATAGAAGCTTTAAAATTTGTTAAAAAACTTTAAACATAAGAGACAATTCACAAGATAATAAGATAGAAAAGTTAACAAGAGAATTACAATACTTTCTATTAGTTTTTGGAACAGCAGTTGTATATATCCTTAATCGAAATAAGGAATTAAGATTAAGAAGTAGTAAAAGGTTTAAAATAAATAATTACTTATAAAGAGTATCAACAAAATGAAGGGGAATTGCTTAAGAAGAAAAGAGTTTATGAAAATAAAGGGTTTGTTATATTAAAACAGTTTTAACAATTTAGAACATTACGACAATATGTATACGCAAAGAATATGGTTTTGAAGTGTTAAGCATTCATAAGACATTCCTATCTCTCTTGATGATATTTCAAATGTAAAAGAAATTTTTACATTAATAGCAGATGATAAGAAAAAGCTTTAAAATGCTGCTGAATTGCTTAATAGATATCAATAATTAAATTAAAGGAAGGAATAATAAACATCCATAAATTAATACAAGAAGTAACAAGATTAAAATTGTAAGAGAAAGATAGAGAAGAAGATTCTTTAAGAAAAACTATAAAATTGATAAATAACGATAATTTATTAATAAATAATCTTATTCATGTTGCATCTATTTGTGAATATTCAAATAAGCATAGTAGGTTAATTGATGATTTTTACTTTAGTGCATTTTATATATGTTAGAAGATGGGTTGTTTATTAAGAGAAATAATCCGTTCACACTTTCTTGCTGACAATAGTGATTGTAAAACAATTAGTGCAATAGTAACGTATATAAAAATATCACTCAAGTAAATTAATAAGAATTGTTAAAATTGAGGACAATTACGCTATACTTTGTTGTATATTACTCCTAAAAGGAGAAATTTATATAATATACGTCTAGTCAATAGAGATACTAGCACTAATACTAAAGATAAATATGATAATACTCCATTACATTCAGTTGCTTACACTGAAAAATTGAATATAGTAAAATATTTGATTATTGAATATATTAATATTAATGCTAAAGTTGAATATGACAAAACTCTATTACACGTTGCTACTATAATGCAGATCTAGATCTGATAAAATATCTAATCAATAATATACTAATATTGATGCTTAAAAAGCAACACTCCGTTTCATCTCAACACTATGAATCGAAAGATTGATGCAATTAAGATACTATTAAAATACAATACAGATGTCAATGAAAAAAAACAATGAAGAGAGAACAGCATTATATTATTCTACCGAATATAATTTATCGGAAGCTTGTAGAATTTCTTTTTAGCTCATTCCTGTGTCTGCTGAAAAGTTTTTATGTAGCTTGAGAGGAGAAAAATTATTTGTCTTGACAGCATATATGACATCCTTTACAATTAAAGTTAACAGTGAAAGTATATATTTATTATGTTTGCGGTGATTGAAACAGGTGGAAAGCAGTATTTAGTAAAAAAAGGCAGTATAATAAAAATAGAAAAACTAGAAGTTGAAGAAGGAAAGGAGATAGAGATTGACAAGGTAGTTTTTCTTTCAGACAATGGTTTATCTTATTCACCAAATGCTACTGTTAAAGCTGAAGTACTTGAACAACGCAGAGGAGAGAAAGTTATAATTTTTAAAAAAAAGAGAAGAAAGAATTATCGTAGGAAAACTGGACATAGACAATATATAACTGTTCTTCGTATCAATGAAATTAATCTTCAAAAGTAAGGGGTAGGATATGGCAACCAAAAAATCTGGTGGTAGTTCCTGTAATGGTAGAGACTCCGCAGGTCGTAGATTAGGGATAAAAAAAAACGGAAAAGTTATTCCTGGTAACATAATTGTCCGTCAAAGAGGAACAAAATTCCATCCTGGAAGGAATGTTGGTATTGGTAAAGATCATACAATTTTTGCCAAGATAGAAGGTTGGGTAAAATTCAGAAAGTCAGTAAACAAAAAGACTTTTATTGATATCTTGCCTTCGGATAATATACAAGTTTCAGCTTAGGGGGTCTGTAGCTCAGGTGGTTAGAGCGCACGCCTGATAAGCGTGAGGTCGGAGGTTCAACTCTTCCCAGACCCATCATTTAGTAATCACTAGCTGGATTTTCTATAACAACTTTGAAATTCTATGAACAGAAGCCTAAAACATGAATTTATATAAAAATAAAATTATCAATGAATCAGTTGCAGCTATTCACTCAGACAAAATAATGGATCAAATTTCAGATGCAATATTTGATAAGTACATTTTTTTTACTAATCCTTCCTTAAAAATCGTAATGAAACTTTAATTACTAAAGATAACGTTATTATAGTAAGAAGAATATTTAGATCTAACATCTCAAATAGCAAAATTGAAAATGTTGCACATAGTGCAATAAAAGATATTGGTTATAAATGCCATGATTTTCACTGGATAAGAGTGAAAATAAATATATTACTGCATGAATCAATTAGATAACATTGCAATAGAGGTGGATTAAGATGCGAGACAGGATATTATGTATTACTATATAACGAAAGAAACAGAAAATCTCATGCTGGCAACACTATTTTTTATACATACTTGATTTTAAAAATATTATAAGTGTAATTAAAGAAGCAAAATTTGGCCAGATATAAAATCGCAAATCAACTTAGCGTATGAGAATAATCTGCTAGTACGTGCTGAAAGTATTATCGTTTCAATATAACAATCTTGAAGATCTGGATCAATTGAAAATAAAGAAATAATTTACCTTTGCATAGTTTCATTTTTTATCTAAGAGATAGATATATTCTGAGAAAAATCTCTTAATCAATCGAACTGGTAAATTTGCTGTTGATAGATCAGTTGATGATTGTGGATTACTTTTTCGATAAAAATCATGGTTGATACTTATGAAAGATATATTTCACACGATGGAGAACATTTTCTAGAAAAGACACAACAAAGGTTGATAGATCTGTAGATTATATGGCAAGATATCTTTGCTAAAAATATTGTCTTTGCAGATTTAGTCGAACGCTGTCTTGTATAGCTTTCTTATGCAATTGATGTGTTGAAATCTACTTTATTTTACATTAATACATTTGATGTAAGTACAATAGATAAAAAGAGGATTAAAAGCTTATTGAAAATAACATAGATTTATTAACTAAAGATATCAATAAAACGTTTATCGCTTAATCGTCCTATATATAAAAGTATAACCTGTTATAGACATTTTAGTAGGAAATCAGAAGAAAGTTGTGTTTTTTTCAAAAAAAAACCCCACATAGATTTATCTGATGTTTTTGTGAGAAGTTTAATATTAGGAATAATAAATTTTTTTTTAGATTGCTAAAGTTTTTGATTTATAGCTTAGTACTGATATACTAACCTATAGTTAAAGTACAATTAACTTTTCATAGTAATTATACTATATTAGTAATAATTTTATATTTATGATACTTATAAAGTATATAATAAAATAAAAGAAAAATTCTATGATAGATCTATCAAAATAATCATCTGATCTTATCAAAAAAAATAAAGAAAATATCCTTTCAATATTGAGTTAATGAATAATACGCTGTATTATGAAAAATTTAAATTTTACCTTCAGTAGGATTGTTTTTATTTAATAAATTGTACTAATATTTTATTGATCATTGCAGCTAAAACTAATGATATTAAAATAATGAATAAATTAATTAGTGTAGCTTTTGGCATTTTCGCTACATAGATTACTATAGAAAACATTTTACAGATTGCGATTTATCTGATAGTGACAAGAAGTCAAAGTCTTATTTTGCTTTTACTGATTTTTTCATGCGCATGTTGCATATCATAATCCTAATTACTGAAGGTTTAGTAGCATCTTATTCATGTTTTTGTAGATATCAAATAATTACTCGTCACATTGTGAAAAGTCGCATCACTCTTAACAAGAAATATCAGAAGTAGATAGATTTTTTTAACACTGAAATAGTAAATAACATGATTAATGTTGTGAGCAAAATCATGAATAAGCTATATGAAAAACACAGCAATGATAAACAAAATAATATGTTAAAATTCTTTCATAGTAGATTAGAACTTGAACTACTATTCTGAAATGAGATATACTATTTCAATCTCTCATGAGAGAAAAGATATTAGCAGTGAACTATTCATATCAAAAACTCAAAAACTTAATTTTTTTATTTTATATGTTTAGCAATATAATGAAAAACTGTTATAGATCAAATCTTTTAAGAGATATGATTGATCATCCTTTTAATGTTGAATTAATGAACAGTACTCTAAATATATAGAAAGTTTTAAATTCTATATTCAACAGGATTGTATTATTTTTGGATAACTATGTTCTTACCATATTAATTATAACATCTAAAATAAAAGATAGTAAAACATAATCCCACTTGCTAAAACAGCACAAGAGTCAATATCTGTTAATAAATTCTTGTATGATTCCTATTTTGTTGTATATGATACAAAATATAAAAAAATCTCTTACATGTTTCAATTTTACTAATTTTCTTTTATTCATCTCATATAGCAATATCTATAAAGCTGTAACAGTTTTGTATTCTCATATATTTATATATAAGACTATCATTGATAGTATCAATGATAGATTCAAAAAAAAATAACAAGTATAAAAATTGATTTGATTTTTACAGCAATAGTTTAATAGAGTATGGATGCATCGCTTTAGAAAGTATTGTTGATGAATATTATCAAAAAATAATGATAAATGAATGAAGCAGAATGCTTGAATTATTTAAAATCAATGCACAATTTAAATTAGTCTTTTTGGACAATATATATAATATTTCAAAATTCAATCAAATACCTAAGGTAAATTGATAATTTTGAGCTAATTTGTATACTTAATACGTATTTTTGAAAATAGAATGAAAAATAAAGAACATGATTTTCATTTAGTGGATCCAAGTCCTTGGCCAATTGTTATATCATCGGCAATTCTTATTCTTGCGCTTGGATTAATTGGCACTTTTCATAAAAAAGTTTTTGGAATACTTAGTTTAATTTTAGGAATCTCTGCAGTATCAGGAGTGTTATTTTATTGGTGGAGAGATGTAATAAAAGAAGCCATTTATGATAAATGCCATACTGCAATTGTAAAAAATGGACTTAAGATTGCAATGTACTTATTTATCCTTTCAGAAGTTATATTTTTTATAACGTTTTTTTGTTCATTCTTTAAAACTTGGCTTGATCAATTTTTTTTATTTGAAACATTTTCTCCTACAAAAATAGTTAAATGGCCTCCTGAGGGAATTTTGCCACCTGATCCATGGTCATTGCCATTTATGAATACGATAATATTATTGCTTTCTGGTACAACTATTAACTTAGCACATCATTCTCTACTTGAAAATGATAAAAAGAGCATGATTAAAATGCTATCAACAACTATATTGCTTGGAGTATTTTTTATAATGATACAAGCTATAGAGTATCATGAGGTAAGTTTTTCACTACAAGAAACAGGAAAAAAACTGATTTATGCGTCCAATTTTTATATTATTACTGGGTTTCATTGCGCACACGTTATTATAGGTATAATATTTTTATCAGTATGTTTGTTCAGAGCTAGGAAAGATCAATTTACACCTCAAAATCATTTATGCTTTGAATTTGCTTCTTGGTATTGGCATTTTATAGATGCAATCTGGATATTTTTATTTGTATTTATTTATTGGCTGAGTGTTTTTAAATGATTAAAACAATAAGTCTCGATCCTAAAATAGGTAAAACCTGATATTCTATTATCAATCTAAGTAGGAAAGTAATATTAAATTTCTGGAAAATTTATACCATATCAATTGACAGTAAGTTCAGCATAGATGAACATCTGCACATCATTTTCATATAGTCAAAAAAAATAATTTCTTTATATTCTCCAAATGAAACTGCGATGAAAAAAAGTATTCATTAATAAAAATTCTAAATCTTCGCTAACTTTAGGATATGCTAGATTGATCTCATAATTTTGTCATTGACAATAGTATAATTAACTATAAATAAATACAGTGCAAACTATATAAAGAAAAGCATTACTGGAAATGGAGATATTAACAAAGATCAAGTTATATTTATGACAAATAGATAATTAAAAATTTATATATAAAATGTCACTATAATGCTGATGCTTTTGCTATAGCAATTTTATCATGCTCATATGAAAGATTCATGTTTTATGAGAAGTTTTGTGCAGTAAAATGATAGAATGAAATAAACAAAGCATCCTAAAAAGACATCTCAAGGTACATTCACTTATTACACTTTTTAATTTATCATTTTTTGCCAATGCTCTTCATCTAAAATTTCTATACCTAATTTTACTGCCTTTTTATATTTAGATCCTGGATCTTCTCCTACAACTAGGTAATCAGTTTTAGTAGAAAGATTTGAGGTAATTTTTGCTCCTAATGCTTTGGCTCTCACTTTTGCTTCTCCTCTACTCAGAGTACGTAATTTTCCGGTAAACACTATAATTTTATTATTTAAAATAGAATCGCTAGAATTGGAGCTGACAAATAAAATTTGAAGATAACTAGTAAGATCCTTCAACATTTTGATATTGTATTCCTTAGAAAAAAATGATTCCAAAGATTTAGCCACTTTTTCTCCTATGCCATCTATACCTATTAGCTCATTAATAAAAGATTTGGTTACTTTCTTCTCTCCATTATCTATATCTATCTCAACATTATCTGATAATAGTTTGATCATCGAGTTATACCAATTATCATAAGAGATATAATAATTTGCAAGCAATTTTGCTACAACCTGTCCAATAAATCTAATACTCAAAGAAAATATAAACCTCTCTAGAGTGATTACCTTTCTGCTTTGTATAGCATTTAATAAATTAGTTATTGATTTCTTGCCCCAGCCAGATTGTTCTTCTAGATTAAATTCATTTAATTTTTCTTCTAAAGTAAAAATATCTTGGATTTGCTTTACCAAATCAAGATTATAAAAAAACTTTATCTGCTTTTCACCAAGACCAACAATGTCAAATGCATCTTTCGATACAAAATGCTTCAGTTTTTCTATTATTTGAGCTCTGCAGGTAAATTCCTCAAAGCATCTTATTGCCGCTCCCTCAATCTGTACTTCACTACCGCATTCAGGGCATACTTCAGGAAATACAAATTTAGATGCATCTTTATGACGAGAGTCTTTATCTACTCTAACAATCTGAGGAATTACATCTCCTGCCCTTTTGATTATTACAATATCTCCTTCTCTTATATCTTTACGTTTTATCTCATCTTGGTTATGCAGGCTTGCTCTGCTAACTAACACTCCACCAATATTGACTGGCACTAAATCTGCAACAGGAGTTAAAACCCCTGTCCTACCTACTTGTATAAATATATTGTTTAGCTTTGTTTTTGCATAAACCGCAGAAAATTTGTACGCAAGTGCTGAGCGTGGTGCTTTATGAGTGTCTCCTAGACGATTTTGCAACACCAAATCATTGACTTTGTATACTATTCCATCAATATCATAATCCAAGTTATAGCGAACATCATAAATCTTGTTATAAAACTTCAACATTCCATTTAAACTACTTGTTATGAAGCGATGCTTATTTACGCAAAATCCAAGTTCCTCAAGTCTCTCTAGTACTTCACTTTGGCTTTTTTCCATTCCATCAATTAAAGAATAAGCAAAATATCTAAGTAGTCTACTTGTCGTAACATTCATATCCAACTGCTTCAAAGAACCAGCAGCCGCATTTCTAGGATTGGCAAATTCATTGTTTTTATTTAACTTTAAAAAGTCGCTATTGCTAATATATATTTCTCCCCTTACTTCTAGCCTTCCTTGCACACCTTGCAAAAATTTAGGGAAGTCTTTTATTGTTGATATATTATAAGTAACATCTTCTCCTATAAAACCATTACCTCGAGTTGCAGCTTTAACAAACTTTCCATCCTCATAAATTGCAGAAAACGATAGTCCATCAATTTTTAGTTCACATAATATTTCTATTTCATTCTCAATTAAAAACCTCTTTATTTTAGATAAAAACCTCTCCACGCTTTCTTCATCATAAGCATTTTCAAGAGAAAGCATAGGTTTTTGATGCTTCACTTTGGAAAATCTCTCATCGGGTGCAGCACCAACACTATCCTGTGTTACATAAATTTCTGGAAATTTTTCTTTTATCTTAATTAATTTTCGCTTTAGCTCATCATATTTAGCATCAGTGATTTCCGGCTTGTTTTTTTGATGATATAAAACATCATGATAATCTATCTGCATTTGCAATTTAACAAGCTCTCGTCTCAAATTTTTCAAATTAATCATATACAATTATCTCCCAGCATTGGAACTAGCGCACAAATTATGCGGTCAGATTGATTTTTCCATCAAGCTATGAATTTCATGAATTTAATCTAAAATAGAGGTAAAGTACTAAAAAATCAACAAAAGCTGCAAATGACTGAAAGTAAGAGCAATATATTTATTTGCAAATAGTGACCAGAATTATTTATCATAACTTTTGAGCTATATAAATTTCATATGAAAATATTAATAACAAATGATGATGGTTTTGAAAGTGAAGGAATAAAATTACTCAAAAAAGTTGCACAAAATTTCGCATCAGAAATATGGGTAGTGGCACCAGATACTGACAGAAGTGGAGCAGCAAGATCTCTTGACTATCAAATAAATCAATCTATTAGAATAAAGCAACATAATAAAAAGGAATTCAGTGTGTCTGGTACTCCTGCAGATTGTGTTATTATTGCACTGAATAAGATCATGGATAAAAAACCAGATTTAATATTATCTGGAGTAAATATTGGGTCAAATGTTGGAGACGATGTTTGTTATTCAGGAACAATTGGTGCTGTTATGGAAGGTGCTGCAAGATCTATATCTTCTATTGCGCTAAGCCAAGTATATCATAATGAGATAAACTGGCACAATACAAAGGTTTTTGCACCAAAAATTATTGCTAAATTAATTGAAATTGGCTGGCCTAAAAATATAGCGATGAGTATAAATCTTCCTGCTGTGGAAAAGGTAAAAGGAATAGAGTTTGTTGAACAAGGTGAATATAACATTAATGGAGATTTAACCTTTACTGAAAATTCAGATGGATCTCTAAATTTAAATTGGTCTCGAGAGCATTCAGGTAGTGGTAGTGTAGATAAAATCAAAGAAGGATTTATCACTATCACACCAATAAAATTAGATTTTACAGATTATGAAACACTGAATACCATGAAAAATTCTCACGCAGATAAATTTTTTCCATAATTAATTGAAAAATGTTTGTAAATCTTTTATTAGCCGAATAATATGTGGCTATTAGACATAATACCTCCTATTTCGCACCTTTTTAGATGCGAATTTAGATTGTAAGTAGATAAAATCTATTCTAAAACTCTGATATCTATTTAAGAACGTAATTAATGTAAATACCGAAGCAAAAGTGCTATCATATAAGTGTCTCTTTTGCTTTTCCATCTTAGTGTTTGACACTTAGGTCAAGCCTTTCCATAATTATCAAAACATCGTATTTTAACATAACTTTTATATTCATCAACTTAATAAAATTCCTAAATTCCATCATTACGCGCTGGAATGACATCATCCACAGGTTTTTAAATTGCTTTAACTATAAATATTTAAGAAATTTACTAAACAGAAATAAAGTAAAAGAAACTCAAAGCAGCTAGAATTAAATATTCTCTTATTCTATTGACATTCTATACTTTCTTAAACGACTTATAAGCGCATTTAAAATTGAAAATTAGAAGTTTTAATAAAGACGTAAGATGCATATAGTGCAAAAATTAAATATAAGAAGCCAAATATAAGTTTTCTTATCATTTTAATTTGTACAGATTGGGAAGTTAAACAAATAACTTCAGTATTATTATAAGAATAACCATGAAAATTGTTAAATGGTTTTTCGTATATATCAAAAGCTGATTTATTATGCAATAGATCTATTAATTTCTGATTTTTACTAAACGAACAATAACTTACCTATCGATCTCACCAAAAACTATATCGAGCGAACCAATAATTGCTGCTATATCAGCAAGCATATGCCCTCTTGACATGAAGTCTAAGGCTTGCAAATGCGCAAAGCCTGGTGCTCTTATTCTACACCTATAAGGCATATTAGTGCCATCTGAAACTATATATACCCCAAACTCACCTTTTGGTGCTTCAACAGCTGCATAAGTCTCACCTTTTGGTACATTATACCCTTCCGAATAAAGTTTAAAATGATGAATAAGAGCCTCCATGGATGTTTTCATCTCTACTCTTGGTGGTGGAGAAATCTTCCTATCTTCAGTTTTTACTGGTCCTTCGGGCATTTTTTCTATGCACTGCTTTACCAAGCTAATAGATTGCCTAATCTCTGCCAGTCTAATTAAATAACGATCATAACAGTCACCATTTTGGCCGATTGGTATATCAAAATCCAATTGATCATATATCTCATATGGCTGGCTTTTTCGTAAATCCCAAGCAAGCCCAGCAGCACGCAGCATTGGTCCACTAAAACCCAAGTCAAGCGCCTGTTTAATCGATATTTCACTAATTCCTACAGTACGTTGTTTCCATATCATATTTCTTGTCAAAAGTTCATCGACATCGTCTATATACTGTGGAAATTGCTCCATGAACTTTGCAATATCCTCAATTAAACCTTCTGGAACATCTGCTGTCACTCCACCTGGCCTAATATAGGCTGCATGAAACCTTGCACCTGAAGCTCTTTCGTAAAATGCCAATATTTTTTCTCTTTCTTCAAATAGCCATAGAAGAGGAGTCATTGCTCCAACATCAAGTGCTTGAGAAGAAATATTAAGCAAATGATTTAATATTCTGGTCAACTCACAAAATAAAACACGCAAATATTTTGCTCTGATCGGAACTTCGCATTTCAACAATTTTTCTACACATAATGAATATGCATGCTCTTGTGACATTGGTGATACATAGTCAAGACGATCAAAATACGGCAAAGCTTGAAGATAAGTTTTATGCTCTATTAATTTTTCAGTTCCACGATGCAAAAGACCAATATGGGGATCTGCTCTTTCTATCACTTCACCATCCATTTCCAATACAAGACGCAACACTCCATGTGCCGATGGATGTTGAGGTCCAAAATTCAACATCATCGTTTTTAGATCTGGCATATTTAATAACTTAAAACATTAAATAATGTAGACTAAAATACATTAAAAGTCAATCGGAATCTCTGTTATATAATTGACATTGGTTGTAAAATTATGCAATAACAAAGAATTATAATAATTTGAAGAAGAAAGTTCATGCCTGATCAAAAAAAAAAATTCATCATATATGGCGATAACCATAGAATCTATAGGATCTAAGCTGAATATTATATGTCACTTTAGTACTATTGTAAGGAGAATTTACATACTTTCGTCAAAAACGCTTGTGATATGTTAAGTAATGCAATAAAAGATGATGAGCTAATAATGTTTGCTTTCAGTCATAATATCTTAATCAAAAAAGTTTAAATTCATTATGTATTTTGGTTGCAAAAATGTGTGTAGAGAATAATGTTGAAACTGATTCTTTATTTAAATTGATTAATCAAGAAAATCAAAAAGAAAAGGAGAAAATTAAAGAGTTTATTAAGTACTTTTATAATTTTGTCTACAATAGTGACCTAAAAATTAATGATAAATTTCTTTTGTACATTGCAGAAGACGCATACAATTTCATCCTTAAAAAGGAGAAAAAAGAAAGTAAGTTAATGATAAGTAATGTAAATGATGTACCAGGTATAGAAGGAAATTTTACTATAATTAAAGTAGCAAATGATGACATGCCTTTTCTAGTTGATTCTATTATTGCTACTATTAAGTCGCATAATTTAATTATATGCTATTACAGCAACAGCATAATTAACATCCAAAGAAAAAACTGCCTTATTAATGAGATTTGCAATTCAGAGGATGATAATGGTGTCAAGGAATCGATGATATATGTGGTTATTAAATGCATAAGTGACAGTTTTGTTGATATTCTAAAAGAATCTCTACACAAAACACTGAAAGCAGTTAATTTCGTTGTGAAAGATTGGCACCTGATGCTGCAAAAGCTTGATGAGGCAAATCTTTCTATTATCCCAATATTTGATACAAAGATCCAAAAAAAAGATTTCTTAGCTTGGTTGAAAAATAATAACTTTGTATTTTTAGGTTATCAAGAATACATTTCTGATAAAAATGGGAAATTTATTCCAAGTAGTAAGGAAAATCTCGGTTTAATGAGAGCAAATGAAGAGTATCAAAATATATTGGTTCCTTGTGTGGGAATTGATTGTTTATACATATTAAGGTCAAATCTGATTTCAATAGTTCATCGGCGTACGTACATGAATTGTATAGGAGTGAAAGAATTTAATGATCAGGGTAATGTAATAAAGGAACGGCTTTTTTTTGGATTGTTTACTTCTATAGCTGAAGTTCAAAATATTAAAACTATCCCAGTAATAAAGGATAAAATTGAAATAATAGAGAAAAGAGCAAGATTCATAACAGGTGGCCACAACAATAAAGCTTTAATTTCTATCTTACAAACATTTTCTTGTGACGAATTATTTCAGTCGAATGAAGATGAGTTATTTAAAATTTGTACTTCGATCATGTCTCTTGCAATTAAGCCAAGAGTCAAATTCTTTTTAAGAAAGATGGAGGATTTTATTAGTTGCATAGTATTAATACCGATGCGTTATGCTAGTGCTATGTTAATGTTCAAGATACGTGACATATTGAAGGATGAGATAAATGCAAAAAGCGCAGATATTTATAACCATCATATTATAAACGAATATGATTTGATGAAATTGCATGTAATTTTAAAGACTGAAGGTGCTAGCGTTCTTGATAATGAAATTTTGTATATTGAAAATAAATTGAGAAATATTACAGAAAAATGGGAAGATCGTTTTATAGATAATCTATATAATACCTTCGATACTATCGAGGATGCATTCATTCGTTATTGCAAGGCATTTCCAATAAGTTATCAAGAGAGTTTTGAACCCAATGACGCATATTACGATATGAAGAAATTGGAGATAGTAAGGAAAAAGAAAGTAAGTGAGGTCGATTTAAGACTTACTCATGACAATCTCAATTATCAATTAAAAGTTTATACTCCAAGTAATGGCGGCCTTGAATTATCAAAGATACTGAGGATTACTAAGAATTTAGGGGCGAAGATCTTATCTCATAATGGTTATTACATAGAAATAAACGGTGGAATATGGATACATCATTTTGTGATGTCGAAGGTTGATAAATTAATAGACAATATTACTCTAAAAGAACAATTCGAGATAACGCTTGCAAAAGTGTTTAGAGGAGAAATTAAAAATGACTATTTCAACAGTTTAATCATTATTGCTGGACTAGAGTGGAAAGAGGTGCTTCTGATTAGGACGCTAAGTTCTTATTTAAAACAAACGTCATTTAAATATAATTCAGAATACGTTCAAAAAGTAGTTTCAGAGTATCCAAAGATAGTGAAGTATCTGATACAATTATTTCATGTAAGATTTGATCTTAGTATAGATATTGATAGAGTAGAAACTACAAACATTTTTAGAGAGAAAATTGAGGAGCTTCTAAAAGAGATCAGTAATGTTTCACATGATTACGTTATACGTTCGATATTTAACTTGATAATGGCCATTTTAAGAACTAGTTATTATCAAGAGGATAAACCATATTTATCTACAAAATTTGATTCAAGTAAAATAAATGGCTTACCTGATCCGCGTCCATATCGTGAGTTGTATGTGTATTCGAATCTTTTTGAGGGAATACACTTAAGAGGAGGAAAGCTAGCTCGTGGTGGTTTAAGATGGTCAGATAGGACGGAAGATTTCCGTACTGAAGTTTTAGGACTCATGAAAGCTCAGATGACGAAAAACGCTGTTATAGTCCCTGTTGGTGCAAAGGGTGGATTTATAATAAAAAAAGTTTATAGAGATAAAAATATTTTAAGAGAGAAAGGTATTGAGTGTTATAAGAATTATATCAGAGGAATGCTTGATATTACTGATAATGTAATTGATGGTAAAATAATTCCACCTAAAAATGTAATTAGGTATGATGAAGATGATCCATATTTAGTAGTTGCGGCAGATAAGGGCACTTCTTCATTTTCTGATTATGCAAATCAAATAGCCTCTGAGTATAATTTTTGGCTTGGCGATGCATTTGCATCTGGTGGATCGTCAGGTTATGATCACAAAAAGATAGGTATTACAGCAAGAGGTGCGTGGATTGCAGCACAAAGACATTTTTGGAGAATGAATAGGAATATTTATCAAGATGTAACAGTTATTGGAATTGGAGATATGGCTGGCGATCTGTTTGGGAATGGCATGCTACTTTCAAAAAATATACATTTAATCGGTGCATTTAATCATATGCATATTTTTATTGACCCAAATCCTGATAGAGAAAAGAGTTTTGCAGAGCGTAAACGTCTCTTTGAATTGCCATTTTCAACTTGGATGGATTATAACAAAGATTTGATTTCTGAGGGTGGTGGGATATTTGAGCGCAGTAGCAAGCAAGTAAATATTTCTCAAGAAATAAAAAAATGCTTTGACATAACAGAGGATATATTATCTCCAAATGACTTGATCCGCTATCTATTAAAAGCAAAAGTAGATTTTATATGGAATGGAGGAATTGGCACGTTTGTTAAAGCGAGAAGTGAAAATCATGATATGGTCGGTGATAAGGCAAATGATGAGTTAAGAGTGAATGGTGAGGATATTAGAGCTTCTATGTCCATAGAGGGTGGTAATCTCGGTTACACGCAGCTTGGAAGAATAGAATATGCAGAGAAGGGTGGATATATCAATGCAGATTTTATTGATAATTCTGCAGGAGTAATATGTTCTGATTTAGAAGTTAATATTAAAATTGCATTTGTTTTAATTATGAAAGAAGGGAGTATTTCTTTAGAAGAAAGGAACGAAATACTTGCCAGTATGGTAGATGAAGTTGCATCTAAAGTACTTGAAGATCATAATAAAATTGAAACAAAAGCATTACTTCTTGAGTGCTTGCAAGCTAAGGAAAGATTAGAGCAACATCACAGATTATTACTAAGTTTGGAGAGATCTGGGTTGTTAAACCGAAGTGTAGAATTTCTTCCAGCTGATGAGGAAATAGCAAGAATGTTAACTGGAGCAGATGGCTTTAGTTCTCCTCAGCTTTCTGTCCTGATGTCTTACACTAGAACAGCAATAGAAAATGAAATTATATTTTCCAGCTTGCCTGAAAAAGATTCTTTATGTCATGATTATTTACTAAACTACTTTCCACAAAAAATGGTAACAGAATTCAAGAATTACATATTAAAACATCTACTTCGTAGAGAGATTATCTCCACTTGCATTGCAAATGATATAGTTAATAGGATGGGATGTATATTTATTAATAATCTAGTTAAAAATACTGGAATCAAAGTACATGAAGCAGTTAATGTTTATATTGTTGTTAATCGTCTATATAGTTTAAATAAACTATGGCAGAAAATTGATGAATTGGATGAAAAGATTGATGTTAATTCATATTTACAAATAGTAAGAAATGTGCAAAAATTTATTGGCAGAGTATCATTTTGGTTAGTAAAAAATCTCACCAAACTCGGCTCTATAGAACTGGATGATGTCACAAAATTTAAAGATGCAATTGAAACTTTAGGTCAGAACTTAACCGATGTTTTAGATGAGCATTTATTGAAGGTCTATCACCATAGATCTGCTTCTTTAGTGAAGCTTAATATAAATAAAGATCTAGCAAAAAAAGTTGCTGATCTGTGTATTTTGGCCTATGCATTGGACGTTATATCCATTGCTGAGCAGACATCTTTATCTATTCTTGACACTGGTAAAATATACTTTGAGTTAAAGTCGCTACTTAGATTTGATCTAATTAGAACAATTGCTATCAAAATGAAAAGTAATTCTTCTTATTGGGATCGCAGCTTAATTAATGATTTATTAGATGATTTAAGCAATTATCATTATAAACTAGCTGTCAAAATTATAAAATCCATTGATAATCGTGAAGATAAAGTTCAAACCTGGGCTTGTAATGATAGAGATTGCATAGAACGTTATAATAGTTTTTTAGATGAAATGATTGCTTCTAAGCTTGATTTAAGTAAATTATTCTTTATAATAAGAAGAATTAAAGTACTTGCCTCGTAAGAAAAATGTTCGACATAGGTCTTTCAGAAATTCTAGTTGTAGCACTAGTGAGTATAGTTCTTCTTGATAAGAAGAAGATACCTGTGTTTATTAACCTTATTAGGAATATATATAAGTATTTTATGATTGCAAAATCGAGAGTTAGAAAATTGTTAAAAGATGCAGGAATTGAAGATTTGTATAAAGGGTATAGTGTCGAGAAGGTAAATTATATAGTTGGTAAAGATGGTAAGTTTTATCCTAGTTATAATATAGATATTACGTCTAAAGGCAATGAAAGCAAAGATTCTGATAGAATATGACGTGCTATCTAATGTTAAGCTTTAGATTTGATAACAAAGTAGCAGCCAGATGTTATATTACTCGATATCGTCATACTGAAAATAAACGGCTTTGAAAAGTTTGTAAGAGTCTAAAAAATGATCCCTTAACAACTCATACTAATATAATTATTGAACTATGTTGCATAATACTCATAATAGAATATAGGGCATTAATACTAATGCAAGATGTACTTTCTAATTAAATCAATAGATAAAACCGCTCTTTCTGTGGGAATCAAAGTCCCTCTCACGCACTTGAAGATGATAATAGATGAGAAGTTGCGTTTGAGAAGAGAAAACTAGCGCTAAGGTCTGTGAGGTAGAAAGATATAGTATTATAGATTATTCTAACCTATTTTTTGATACTAACATACTTGTTGTAGATGAAAATGTCTTTCAAGGCTGAGCAGATACATAATATAATGAATCAGAGTTTTAGTTAAATTAAAGTGCTGAATAATTCAACTGAGGCATTGAAGATTAGTATTAATACTAATTATAACCTGAATATTTTCAATACAAAATTTTCACAAACTGATGTACTATGTTTGTATTCTGTGTTTTACAGTAAAATAGAAATACATTACACGCCAATTTTGATTCTCTTTGAAAATTATGATAAAATAATTTAGTAAAAGCGCTTAACATTAGTGTTAATGATCACTTAATAGTACCATTGAACAATGATGAGTTAATGACAAAAGTTAATTTACAAGTGAAACATAAGAGATATCAAGATGTTTTGAAAATAAACTTGTTCAATAATGCAGAAATGTCTATAAAGAATCCACTAACTAACTGTTATAACAGAAGAATTCTGATGCGCACTTGAAAAACATTATTAAGGATTCTGTAGAAAAGGACAGAAGATTATCTCTTACGATATTTTATATAGATTATTTTAAAATAGTAAATGAAGATTTTGAGCATAGTACGGTGGAAATGAGCTTTTATAGCAAATGCAGAAGAGAATTTCAAAAATATCAGAGTAATGAATTTGCTATCTAGGTTTGGTGGTGATGAATTTATTATAGTAATGCCAGATATCAATTCAGATATATAAACTATTACAGAGAAAATACGTAAATTGTCGCCACAGAATCTTTTATTCTATCAAGCGAGAACAACAACTCATAGTGTAACTGTAAACGTTGGAATTGTAGTAATGCAAAATCTGATCTTGTGATAACATCAAAAAATTTACAGTACACGCTGACAGATATTTATATAAAGTAAAAAACAATAACAAAAATACAACAGTTACTGATTAATTCAGAATATAACAACACAAAAATATCATCAATCGAACTCACAATTTCAAAAAAAAAGTTGTTAAATACAGGAAATATCTATATTCTAGACGTTGGAATCTACATAATTCAGTAATAATATATAATTTGAAGAAAAACTAATATCATTAAAGAGTTTATGAGAAAAATTCTCTTAAGTTATTTAATATTGTAGAACAAGACAAGTTTCGTATAGTTTATAAGTCTCATGAAGATAATATCAATATTAAAGATAATTAATAAGGAGTTTTATACTCCCTTACATAAAAGCTGCTAGAGATGGCAGTTTAAAATCAATAAAATATTCTGTAAATAAAAATAATTATATTAGTGATTATAGCTGTTATTATATATCTCTATACGTTTCTGCTATGTATAATCACTTAGAGAGTATAGGATCGCTTATTGGCAAAGAGGTTAATATATATGCTAAAAGTAATTTCAATTATAAATCTATACATCATGTTATTACAAATGGATGAAAAACATTTCAGAATTTTTATAGATATAAGATAAGAATAGACGTTAACAATGCTGAAAGAGATGATTAGACATTGCTACACTACATTACTGATTTTAAAAAATCAATTAAAATTTACAGATTTCTAATTGATATAAAGAGCTAATATTTACACTAAAGATAATAATGATCTGATACTTTCAGATCTTGCTAGAGGACAAGGATACGTGAGAGTTATTGACATATTAAATGATACAAAAAAGAAAAATCTGTTACTAGAGATTACTAATGATAATTCAGAATTTTATTTAAATAGTAAAACAGTAAAGAAGCAATCAATAAAGATAAGTTCGCTATGGAATTAATGTGCTAGTTGAAATGACTCCCTCTCCTGTCATTCAAATAGCGTACACTGAAATCTAAAACACTATTTTAGTTATATAACTACATATGAAATGAACAAATAAAAAAGCAAAAGAAGCCTCGGTAAATGGCTAATTATTTATATGTACCTCAAATGTCAGAGTTTTCATCCCAGCATTATGATTCAGCTACTTTTATATGGAAGTAATCAAAATTACTAATGTTAAGAAATTTACTAAGCAAAAAAAACAAAAAACTTTAGAAAAGTTAATATTTAAATTCTCATTTATCTATTTGATATTCTATATTGTCTTAAACAACTTATAAGCGCATTTCAGCTTGTATAGATAAAATCAAAACCACCTTGAAGTCTTGATTCAATCAATAAAGACATAAAATATGTGTAATATAAAATTTAAATATGAGATACTAAATATCATAAATTTTTATGTCATTAATCTGCACAGATTATGAAGATAAATAAATAGCCTAATTATTATTAGAAAATGAATGGTAAAGATTATCAAGTATTTTTTTATTTCTATTGATGATATTACAAGCTTTTTTTTCACTGTTATCTACTTATTCCTTGTTGTAAGGTAATTGACATAAGTAGTGCTCTAGTAGAGGAGAAAATAGGCTTGATAAGCTGGATTGTAAAGGTTGATGAAAATTACTAAGAATTAATGAATAATCTCAAGTAGTTGCAAGAAAATCTTAAAAATCTTCGTGATAATATCCAGATATTGAAGAAGTTTCTATATGTATTACTAAAGAAAAGAATGAATTATTTTTCCTACGCAGCAGAGGCGTTTTCTTAAAAGTTGATTTTTTCATTTCAATATCTTCATTAACACATTATGTGAAAATAGCAATTCAAAAGGGTATTTTTGCATATTCCGTATAATTTCCAGCTACACTTCTCATATGAGTAATCAAATTTCTCTAAAGATACTTTCTCTCTAATTCTTTTTATTGCTTCGTTGCAAATTAAAATCTCTCCAATTTTTATCTCTAAAACTTCCATATGTCTTCTATCCAGCTCTAAGACTTTAATTTATGTAGCCAAGTCATCTTGCTTAATCTGATGTGTACGAACACTACAAATATTATCAAAATTACTAACTATCTTAATTTGGATATTGAGATCAGTAATTATCTTATTTACTATTTTCTATAATTTTTTACAAAACCCAGAATATACTCGTACTCTCGAAATGCAAAAGTGCACATAAAATGATAAAGGAAGAATCTTATTATTTTTCAGATATTGTAAAATCGCTACTAGTAGAAAAATCATTACTAAACCGAGCAGAATAAATGGCAAAATACCAATCATTATTGCCTGTTTCAGACCAACGTGAATAGCGAATCAACTAATACATAGATAAAGATCACAATTGTACCAATTAGACAATTTAGAGAATTATGTATAAGTGGTTCATATTTGAAGTCTTTTAGTATCTCATTTACTTCATTCATTGTCATAACATCAGCTAAAAAGCCATTAAATATTCCAATTATTAAGATTCAAGAAAAGTATGATAACCACCTGGAAAAATCCCCCAAAATAGATAACTTACTGCATCAAGTGATAAATATGTAAGCATGGAATATAATGCAGTTTTGCGGTTAGATTTAAATCTAATAAGCATCACTCCTAAACTCTGTAGTAGGAGATAGACACAAATTACAACATTCTTATTTGAATTACTAAAAATAAGAATAATACACAAAAGAAAATTCGACTAATGTTGATTAGCTGCTATGCTATATTGTGCTGTCAATATATTCTTCCAAATAGAATATACTAATATTAACTTAAATTTTATAAGTATCGTAATTTAAACTTAATATCCATAATTATATTTCTTATGTGGAGCAAAAAAGTTAAACTTTTTTTTAAAAATATTCCGTTATACTATATATATTGAGTTTTTTAGAAGATTAAAAATGATTAATAAAGAAAATTTAATGGAATTAATAAAAATAAGACACAGTGGATATTCACATTATCAAAATAAGAGTATAGTATATCAAAAGGACATAAATATACCGATAGAAAAACCCTGCACAGCTCCATATCTACCACATCTTATGATGACGAGAGTCTTTGAGATATGTAATATGCAATAAACAAAACAATCAAAATGTATAGAAGAAGTTATTGAATTGTCTTATTGAGATTAATCAAAGATGAGCGAAAAGCACTAAAGTATTAATCATAGTATTAAGCGCTAAAAATTTTAGCGTGATCACACAAAAGAAGTAAATCTTTGAGTGGGAAAAGAGCGGCTACGATACTGATTCAGCAAGTTATGCGCTTATGCTACAGGCTATATCTATAAGCTTAATGACTTATCAGGTGTGTGACTTCGATAATGATAAAATCATAGAGAAATTCAATATATCTGATGTGACTTTGATATAAGATCAGTTGTAACTATTAATTACAAAGAAAGTGATCCTGAAGTTAAAGAAAAGATATGAAAATCAATAGAAGAGATATTTTTATGAAAAATGGACAAAGTTATAAAAAAATGCATGGTACTGGTAACAATTTTGTTATCATAGATTCACGTTCAACAAATAGCTTAAATTGGAATTATAAAGAAATTGCTAATCAAAATAGCTGTGATCAAGTAATAGTTATAACTAACTCTGAAACAGCTGATTGTTTTATGCGTATTTATAATGCTGATGGTAATGAAGTTGAAATGTGCGGAAACGCAGCACGTTGTGTTGGATATTTGATAATGTCAGAAAAAAGCACTGAGTACACAACCATTGAATTAATAAACAAACGCATTTTAGAATGCTTCAAGATGAATAGTAGATTCATAAAGGTCAATATGGGAAAACCACTGTTTAGATGGTATGAAATCCCTCTTTCCATTGAATGTAACACACTTCATTTACCTATAGAGATTGAAATGCTAAAAGATCCAGTTGCAGTAAATATTGGCAATCCTCATATGATCTTTTTTGTTAATAACATAAATGAAATACCGTTGCAAAATTTAGGACCAAAATTGGAAAATCACATATTCTTTCCTAAGAAAGTAAATATCAGCATTGCACAAATTGAAAAATCTGGAGAAATAAACTTAAGAGTTTGGGAAAGAGGTACAGGTATTACTGCCTCATGCGGTAGTGCAGCCTGTGCAACACTTGTTGCATCAGTACTTCGTAAATATCTGACTGCTAAGCAAACTTCTGTAAATTCATTAGGAGGAAACTTATTAATTGAATGGGTAGACGATGTATTTATAACTGGTAACCTAGGATTTCTATAGCAAATTCTAAACTTTATTCATTACTTCCAAAACTTTTTTACCAATTACTGCAGGAGTTTCTGCAATTGCAATACCAGCACTCCTCATAATCTCCAGCTTTGTACCAGCAGCATTCCCTCCACTAGAAGAAATAATCGCTCCAGCATGTCCCATACGTCTTCCTGGAAGTGCTGTTTGACCAGCTACAAATCCAACAATTGGTTTTTTAATTTTCTCTATCTTCACAAAATTTGACACATCCTCTTCTTCGTTTCCACCTATCTCACCAATGACTACAATACCATAAGTATTATCATCTTTTAAAAACAATTCCATACAATCAACAAATGTCATACCATGAACAGGATCTCCTCCAATTCCTATACATGTTGACTGACCAAGGCCAACAGCAGTTGTTTGTGCTACCGCTTCATAAGTTAAAGTTCCAGAACGAGACATAATCCCTATATGACCACACTTGTGAATATACCCTGGCATAATTCCTATTTTACACTCTTCAGGTGTAATAATCCCAGGACAATTTGGACCAATCAATCGACTTTTTGAGCTAAAAAGTGCATGTTTAACTTTTATCATGTCAAGTATAGGAATACCCTCTGTAATACAAACTATCAGCTCTATTTTTGCATCTATGGCTTCGAGTATTGCATCAGCAGCAAATTTAGCAGGTACATATATCACTGTAGCATTTGCATTAGTTTTTTCTTTAGCATCTGCTACATCATCAAAAACCGGCAAGTTAAGGTGAATTTTCCCACCCTTGCCGGGAGTTACACCACCAACCATTTTTGTTCCATAGCTAATTGCCTGCTCTGAGTGGAATGTACCTTGTACACCAGTAAAACCTTGGCATATTAATCTTGTATCTTTGTTTATTAGAATAGACATAATTTATTTTACCTCTTTTACTATTTTCTGTGCAGCTTCATCAAGTTCATCTACAGCAATAATATTTAATCCTGATTCTTCTAAGATTCTCTTTCCTTCTTCAAAATTAGTACCTAATAATCTAACCACCAAAGGAACTTTTATACTTATTTCTTTTGCAGCTTCAACTATACCAATTGCAATGATATCGCAGCACATTATACCACCAAATATATTAACCAAAATCCCCTTTACATTACTATCAGACAATATAATTTTGAATGCTTCAGTGACAGTCTCTTTACTTGCTCCACCACCAACATCCAAAAAGTTGGCAGGCTCTGCTCCATAATATTTTATTATATCCATTGTTGCCATAGCAAGACCCGCACCGTTTACCATACAACCAATACTACCATCCATTTTAATATAACTGAGCCCGAGTTTTGAAGCTTCTATTTCTTCTTTCACTTCTTCATTATAATCGCGGAGTTCAACAATTTCCGGGTGACGATATAAAGCGTTATCATCAAAATTAATTTTTGCATCAAGCGCGATAAAATCTCCAGAATTTGTTTCAACTAGCGGATTAATTTCTATTTGACTTGCATCTGTTGCAATAAATGCGTTATATATATTTTTTGTAACATTTATTATTTTTTTTATTTGTTTTGAATTCAGATTAAAATCATTACTTAATTTGCTACTATCAAAATCTGTAAAACCTGTAATATAATTAATATTAAATTTTATAATTTTTGTAGGAGAATTTTTTGCAACTTCTTCAATATCCATTCCACCTTCTGAAGAAAATATGAATGTTAGTCTACCAAGCTTTGGGTCAACTACTAAGCTTAAATAATACTCTTTCATAATGCTTGAGCCTTCCTCAATGTATACTCTTCTTACTTGCTGTCCCTTTGATCCTGTTTGATGAGTAATTAAAGTCATGCCAAGCATGTCCTTTATAAACTGCTTAGCTTCTTCAGTGGATTTTGCCAGTTTTACACCACCAGCTTTACCTCTCCCACCTGAGTGAATTTGAGCTTTAACTACAAGCACATCAGACTTCAATTGACTCATTTGAGTCTCTATTTCTTCTGCAGATGTAGTAACAAAACCTTTTGGTACTGAAACATTAAATTTGCGCAAAATCTCTTTTGCTTGATATTCATGAATTTTCATAAAACAACCAATGATAAACTATTAAAAACTACCAACCATAACGCTGCCTTCTACTCTCTTGTTGACGCCTCTTTTTTTTAGCTTCAGCTTTCTTTTTAACTCTCTTTTCTGATTTTTTTTCATGATATTGTTTTTTCATTTTTATCCCTCTTCCTTCTTTTTGAATTGTTTTTTTTAACACCGGAAAAGCTCTATCTACATCACCATAATGAACTGATACTTCAATCAAACTTTATACCTCCTCTGGTAATTATCTCAAAAATTTACTTATAAATTAGAAAATTAACATTGTCAATTATTTTATAAACTTAGCCATAATATAAATGGAATATCTTTAAAAAAGATTTAACTATTAAAAGTATTGAAGTCTTTTAATTTACTATGCAAAAAAAAACATTTAACACAGTGAAATGACAAAGTCACATCATATCAGTTAAAATTTTCATTACTCATAGTATTTTTTTTGTTAATTCTGCTGCTTATACATAGCTTCAAAATCTATAGGATTTAACATAAGTGGAGAAAATCCACCACTATTTGTCACTCTTGCAATTATTTCTCTCGCAAAAGGAAAAAGAAAAGTAGCCCCACCAATAAATAAAGCTTTTCTTATCTCTTCTGCATTTAGCTCTGTAAAGTTTTCTATTGAAAAAATACCACAATATTTAATTTCACAAATAAAAGCAATGTCACCTTTCATGTTCTCATTTTTTATGATTGCTTTTGCTTCTATGTGCAAAGTAATTTCATGAAAAGATTTTTCTTCATTGTCTACTTCTTTATTTTCAACTTTTCCCAATCTTATTGAATTAATATTAACCATTACATTAATACCGTAAGCTGCTTTTGCAGAAAAGAATGGCGAATTCGGATTTTCAAATGATAGATCTTTAATATACTGACCATGAATTTTCATTTTATGTTGAAACATTTTTTTTACGTCTTCTTATAATTAAGTTGAAGTATTTAATATTTTCTTGTATAATATAATCATTTATGGATGAATAGCAAATCTAAATTACAGATTGGTGTAGGATAAGTCATTTTCATTAATAATGTTCAGGTACTTTATATGCTATGGAGTTGAGTCACTATGATAGAGCTCGTAATATATGCTTTATTAGCGGCATTCGTTTTTTCACGATTGTACAACTCTTTAGGAAAATCAACAAACCTCAATCTAAAAAGACTGACTAACGCACTTGATATAAGCCAAAGTAAAGAAAATGTAGTAGAAAACATTGAAAATTACATCGATAGCAACAATAAAAATTTAATAAAAGCTACCTATGAACAAATATTACAAAAAAGTAAAGATTTCTCTGTTTCTCATTTTATGGAAGGTTCATGTATAGCTTTCGAATTAATAATAAAATATTTCAATCAAGGAAATCTATCTCAATTAAAACCTCTTTTGGATAAAGATTTATACAACAATTTTGCAGAGAAGATCAAATACCGTAAAAAAATACAAGAATCTGTAATTGTTTCTATTGTTTCACAAAAGATTTTAGAAATAAAACTAGTAAAAAATATAGTGTTTATTGTAGTATATTTCCTTTCAGAGCAAATTAACTTTGTTAAAAACGAAAAGGGAAATATTATATCAGGTAGCACATCTACTATTAATAAAGTCGAGGATGTTTGGCAATTCAAAAAAAATATTACTTCATCAAACCCAAGCTGGTTGCTTATCTCCATAAATTATAAAAAAACAGATGATGATAAAGCGAATATAAAGTATAAATAATTCTATTTAACATGGAAAATAAATTACGCGAAATAGTACTTGATACTGAAACTACTGGTTTAGATATTGAATCTGATCATCGGATTATTGAAATAGGGTGTGTGGAACTAATTAATCGCATCCCGACAGGTAGAGTATTCCATCAATATCTCAATCCAGAAAGAAGTGTGCCTTATCACTCATTTAAGATTCATGGCATTAGTGAGGAATTTTTAGAAGATAAACCATTGTTTTCAGATGTTGCTCTTGAATTTCTTGATTTTATATCTAATGATATTTTAATAATTCACAATGCTGAATTTGATGTTAAATTCCTTAATATGGAGTTAGGCAAATTGAGTGCTGGATTAATCTCTTTAGAGAGAGTGCTAGATACATTACCACTTGCAAGAAAAAAGTTTGCAGGTTCACCTGTATCTTTAAATGCATTATGTAAGCGTTTTGATATATCGCTGGAAGATAGAGAATTACACGGAGCACTGATTGACGCTAAGTTACTTGCAAAAGTATATGTTGAACTTACAGGAGGGTTACAAATTTTCTTGTTTAATAATCAATGTGAACAAGATAATAACTCCACATCCATTAAGCATAAAGTACATAACTTAGCTCGTAGAGAACACTCACCAAGTAATGAAGAAATTAATGAACATAAAAAATTGTTAGATACAATTAACAATCCACTTTGGAAAGAAAATATTGAATAAGTCAACTAACAAAGATATAATCTTATTTTATTCAAAATATCCTAATGCTAAAGTTTGTAAGGTTATTATCTAGTGTAGTAATAACATTAGCAGCTATTTTTCTTGGTTATTGTTATTTCACTAAAAAAGGCATATTTCTTCCAGAAGTAGTTCACAATGTAGAAGTCAAGATAGGAGGAGATTTTTCTTTGATTAATCAAGATGGACAGACCATACTTAGTAGTGATTTTAAAGATAAGTATATGATGATTTTCTTTGGATTTTCTTCATGTAAAAAGATTTGTCCTATAAATCTTGGAATAATTTCAGAAACACTTGCAAAGCAAGATGAGAGAATTAATAACAATCTACAAACGTTTTTTATAACAGTTGATCCTGAACGCGACAATATAAAAAAACTCAAAGAATTTCAGCAACAATTTGATCATAGAATACAAATGCTGACCGGTGAGAAAAAAAAAATAGACGAAGTAATTGCAAGTTATAAAGTATATGCCAGTAAAGTTGATGGAGAAGAAGAAATTAATCATTCTTCAATAATATATTTTATTGGTCCTGGAGGAAAATATATTACACACTTTGTGGTTGATCTAAATTCAGATGAAAGTCAATCTGATAAGATCATAGCTGAGATTAAAAAACATATAAAATAAGCTATAGGCTTGCTTCATCTGTTTTGAGCTTGATAAATATCATTTTTTTGCCTGGCTTAAGCGCTCAAGATATTCGTTCAACAAAGTGTGAGAGGTTGGGAAGAAGGGAGATGATGTAAAGTTTCTTCTATGATGTTCTATAATGCCATTTAGGTTTATAGCATCTATGTGTTCTTTTGTTACATATCCTTTATTTTATACCAATTATATTCTGGATGTTGATCATGCAACTCTTGCATCAGCTTATCTCTTGTCACTTTTACAATAATTAAAGTAGCTGCAATTGATATATTCAAATTATCACCGTTTACTACAGATCTCATCTTCCATTTTACTTTAGGTAGTTGATTATCATCAATCATCACAAAATCTAATTCTAAACCTAAATTTGTTAATACACGTTACATTGAAAGTTTTGTTGCTTGTGAAATGTTATATAAATTTATTTCTTCAACACTTCCTATTCCTATATCAAATTTTGCAACAGATATTATTTTTTCATATAGAACTTTCCTGTTTTTAGCAGTTGATTTTTTTTGAGTCATTAATTCCTTCAATGATTATATTTTATCGATAAATAATACTGCCACAAACATTACAGGATCAGCTATCAGACCACTTCCAACTTCATCCACTCCTACTACCACTCCTGATAATTTATTTTCTAATATGAAATCTTGATATATCATAAGTTTTTATAACAAAAAAGCCACAGTAAAAATTGAACAAGTAATAGCAATTATCCAAAATTTCATAACTATTTCATTTTCTGACCACCCTTTCTTTTCAAAATGGTGATGTATTGGTGCCATAAGAAAAATCCTTCTTCCCTTTCCATATTTAAACTTTGTATACTTAAAAGATAATATCTGGATAATTACAGATAGTGTTTCTATTACAAAAATTATTCCAATAACAGAAAAAAGCACTTCTCTTTTAATGAGAACACTGATTAGTCCTAAAGCTGCACCAATTGATAAACTGCCAACATCACCCATAAACATTTTCGCAGGATGTGTATTAAACCATAAGAAACTTAAAATTGCTCCTACGAATGCAATACAAAATAAAATAACGTTCAAGTTTACTTGAGTTATGTATGCAATTAGTCCTAAAGAAACAAAAGAAGTGATAATTTGAGTTGCAGCAAGTCCATCTAGACCATCTGTAATATTTACAGCATTAGAAGATCCAACAATAACAAATGTAGCAAACGGAACATATAAACAGCCAAAGTTGATCATCATTCCTTTAACTAAGAACGTTATTGCAAAATCCTCAGTAAAATAAAGCTTAAATATAGACATAACAATCAGAGTGACAACAAATTGGATAAGTATTTTAGTTTTTGCGCTTAAACCTCGATGGTTATTTGCTTTTAATTTTAGATAATCGTCAATAAATCCAATCAGAGCAAAAAACAAAGTTATAAATACCAACAACAGAATTTCTGGTATTAATTGAACCCAAAATAAAACTGGTAATAAAGAAGAAATCAATATTACTATCCCTCCCATGGTAGGGGTATTTCTCTTTATTATTAAATGATTTTCCGGTCCACATAATCTGATTGGCTGTCCATTTTTGTTTATTTTTTTGAGAAGTTTTACAAAAAAAGGAGAAAGAATAAATCCAAAAATAAACGAGGTAAAAAATATTTTTATAGATGAAATCATCTATCTATTTAAATTAACGAACTGGGGTATTATATAGTATACTCCAAAATATCATAGCACAGAGAATTTGACATAGTCATTAAGATAACTTCAATTAAGTATTGATGTTTTTTAACTCTGTTGCTCTTAAATTGCACTAATCTAAACATTCAAAATTATCGCAAGCTAAAAAAAAGCAAAAGAAGCTCTGTGGGCAGCTAACTTCAAAATATATTGGTAGAGCCTAAGCGGTTAATTTGTTACTTCTTCTTTGAATTGTGCAATTTTAACTCTAGGAAGATCGGTGATTTGGGTTATGATATCAATAAAAACTTCTTCTTTAATAGAATTTATCAATTTCAATTTCTCTTTCTTTTCTGCCTTCTTTTTTATTTTTTCAGTGGTATCATCAAGTTTTTGAGCGAGAACAAAAGTCTTCTAATGATGAGAATAAGCTTTTTATTTCTTTTTCATATGCTATAAATTCCTTTTCTTACCAATTGAATCTATTTAGCTTCTCATATGCTTTTTTAATTATTACGTCACTTCCTATTATTTTTTTCAATTCCTTTTCATTGATTTCATCTATTTATTTAAAGAAGTAGACTCATTTCTCGACTACACTCTCTAATTTATCTTCTTTCGTCTTGAGAAATTTTGGCAATTTAATAAATGTGAAATAAAAATCTTTTGAGTCATGATCATTAGTATCTTCATCTCAAATAGTATGCTTTGATTTATGCTAGGACTTATCAAGAATAAGATATAATCGGCAATGGCGATAAAGATAATTTCCTTGAGATTTACGATACTCATCGCCTTTAATCAGCTTGACTTAAATAGGCTTTAGCTGCTTAATATTAAGCACGCTTTCAAAGCCTCTGATCTTAGTGAATTTCATTTCTATAATATATCTCTTAAACTTTTGAGAGTTCTTACAAAGAACATCAATAATACTCTTCTTTTTAGCAGTAATTTCAGGATTAAAAATGGTAGCTAATTCAACATCCTAAATTGCAACTAAGTTGTTAAAGACTTAAATATCATTTAAGAAATGAATAAGAATATCTTTATTCTTTTAAAGATAATCATTGCGCGCGTCAAGAAATTTTAAAAAAAAACATAAGAAAAATCTTAAAAAGAATTAAAATTAATGCACTATTTCTTGCAAATATTTAATCTTTTTATTTCAGATATATTGATCTACAAGCTCAAGCTTCATTTTGAATTGCAATTAAATTAAAAAAATTCACCAAGCAAGAATAAAAGTAAAAGAAACCCCGAATGGCGAGTTTGACTTTTTAATACTTTAAATTAGTGCTATAATAATTTACTGACACTTAACTTAAGTGCGATTTAGCTGAATGTAAAAAAAATGAAAAAAAACATGCGGTTGCTATAATTTGATACAACTTACCAAAAAATATCCTGAATTTTTTACTGAATTCTATTATTCAGCTTGTAGATCAAAAACAAGATTAAATTAATAATCTCATTGTTATGATGATGAGTTTGAAAAAACTTGTAAAATATTTTTTGTTCTTGGATAATACGCCTAGTACACTTCTAAAAGCTATGCGAAAGATCAATAGCTTAAAAGCAAATTGACTTTCATCCTGCTGAAGCACTATACTAAAATCATGATGGGTAATTAGCTCAGTTGGTAGAGCACTTGCTTGACATGCAAGCGGTCGCTGGTTCAAGTCCAGTGTTACCCATTTTTATTCATAAAAAGATTTTATATGACAGTGGTACACAACGGTAAACACTCAACAGCAGAGTCCAAACGCTTAATCTATTCTATAATAATAGTTGCAATAACAATACTCATGGAGATAGTGGGAGGAGTAATTTCACATTCACTTGCTCTACTATCAGATGCAGGACATATGCTCACTGATCTCTTTGCCTTAATCTTAAGTTGGGTAGCACATAGATTTTCAACTAAGAAATCTGATTTGCAAAGATCATACGGATATCATCGATTACAGATAATCGCAGCATTTGTCAATGGTTTAACTCTATTTCTTATAGCAGCAATTATCATAATTGAGTCAATAAAGAGATTTATTTTTCCAGTAAATGTTGAATGGCAAATAATGTTAATTATTGCTATACTTGGACTAATTGCTAACATTGTAGTCTTTTTTATATTACATAGTAAATGCGAAAATAATATAAACATAAAAAGTGCAGTACTGCACGTTATAGGAGATATTTTAGGTTCCGTAGCTGCTATACTTGCATCCATAATTATCATGCTTACTGGATGGCAAATAATAGATCCAATATTATCAGTATTTGTTAGTGTGACTATTCTAAATAGCGGCTATAAAATTCTCAAGAATTCCTGTCATATACTTCTTGAAGGTACGCCTGAAGGTATCTCTGCTGAAGAAATAAAAAATGAGCTTCTATCTAAGCTACCTGAAGTGATAGATGTACACCATATACACGCATGGTCACTATCTGATAATTATTTCATAATAACTATGCATGCTAAAATTAAACAAAGCATACAACACACTGATATTTTATATGGAATAAAAAAAATATTGCTGGATAAATTTAAAATAGCGCACTCTACAGTTGAAATTGAATGTAATGAGTGTGCAGATGATAAAATACTTAAACATTGATATTTAAAACCATTATGTATATTTTTATGAAAATTTAGTAACATGAAAGAGTAGATTATAATAGGTATATTATCAAATAAAATCTCTTCACAATGATTTCAGTAAAGTTAGGACTACTCTCTATTTATCTTTTTATTATGCATTAACTATAAAAAGCACTATTCCCTGCTTCGATAGCAGTCAGCTTGATATCTGTCATATATGGCACAGAAATCAAAACATTTCTTGGATATAAAAAAAATAAAAAGTAAATAATAGAAGATAAGTAAAAAGAATATTGGAAAATATTTAATCAAGGTAACATGATCAAATCAATCTTAGTTTGATGTATTATGAGACTAACAATTTATTATTTTTTTTAAGATGTTTAATATTAACATAGTTATTAGCATTGACATTATTAGCAATTGAAACAATTTCATTACAACCTAAAACAAAACCAATAAAGCATAATCCCATAGCCTTACTCAAAAGATTTATTAAAGCTATTTTTTAATAGTATTTCATGAGAATCTAATTCAGTACAAATCATATGATGAGTGCTATAAAAGAACATATGATCTCTCATATGGCAAACGATAGTATTGTTGATAACATCAATATACACTAAAAGTTATATATAATAAAAAATACTAGAATCCATTAATTATTATATATAATAATGAATTTATTGAGTTTATCAAGTAAATAGAAGAAAAAAGAGTTTAAAAACAATAATAAGAAAATTGATTAGTTTTCTAGAAAAAAAAGATGCAATGATGATAAAATAAGTCCATTTTTCTAAATTCATAGGAGAACAATTTTATATTTGATTCTAAAAATCTGTAATAATCGAGATTATGAATCTATTGCAACAAAAAAGTTAAGAATTGAATAAGATCTTTTATATATGACATGAATTATACTAAAAGAATAGTTATTTCTGAAGCTTATTTTATCGGAATTATTAATACAATGCTAAAATTATTAAAAGGAATACATTTGTATTAGATTGAAATATCTTATAGAAGATAGAATTGAAATGCATGCAGAAAATGAGATATTTAAATTTATTAAGAAAGAGCTAAAAAAAATCCTTGATACTTGAAACAAGTCAGATAACAACAATAACCAAACAATTACTTTTTATTCAAGAGATTAAGATCTCTTTAATAAAGAGACTGTTTAACTTGAATTGTAGTAAACAGAATCTAATAGATAAAATAGAAAATCTTGAGTATCATTAACTCTGATAAATTAACTGATGAGAATAAGGCAAGCTCTAGCTTAAATATTGATGGTATTACAAGTATACATGGAAATATGATTTTAAGAAATGATGAATAAGAAGCTGTGAAAAAGGATTTCAGCTCCTTTTCTATGTTAAGAAAAACGAAATTATTCGCTCAAGAAATTTATTTCCTCGATCCGATTATATAAAATATTAGTTTTGCAATAAATGCCGTATCTGTAGTTCAGCATGGTAGCAGCCAAATCATCTAAAAATTTCCACATCATTCTTTTAAACTTACAAATATTTTTACAATTTAAGAAGCTCTCATGTAATAACAAATCTTATATCTAGGATATAATTCCTCATAAAAAAAATGCATTTTAACATAACTTTTATACTTATCAATTTAATAAAATTCTGAATGCCAGTGCTTAACATTTGGACTCAAAATACTACTTTAGTTTAAAAAAATAGAAATTTATCAAGTAAAAAAAATAAAGAAATCCCGAGTGGTAAATTTGATTCTATAATATTTTAAATTGATGTTATAATAATTTGCTGACACTTAGTTCAAGCATGATCTAGCTGAATGTAGAAAAATGAAAAAGACATACAACATCTACGATTTTAATACAATACGCCAAGAAACAATCTGAGTTTTTTTTACTGAATTCTATCATTGAATTTACAAATCAAAAACAAGTTTTTGAGTGAGTTAAAAATACCCTCACTGGTATAGTGAGTAAATCATTGAAATTTGTCAAGTATTTTTTTGCTTCCATTAAATATCAATGCTCTGTCAAAAGTTTGTTATGAAGTCTAACGCTTCTTGCTTATAATTATAAACTTAAACCAATTATTACTCTATTCTATTTAACCTTTCAATAACGTAAATTAGTATTAATTTGACACATTTTCTCAAAAGAACCCTCTGAGTTTTCTAGCACGGCTTGGATGTTTTAATTTACGTAGTGCTTTTGCTTCTATTTGTCTAATTCTCTCACGTGTTACGTTAAAGATTCTTCCTACTTCTTCTAAGGTATGTTCTTTTCCATCTTTACCAAGACCAAAGCGCATTCTGAGAATTCTTTCTTCCTTTGGTGTTAAAGTTGCAAGAACATTAGTTGTAATACCACGTAAATCAGCAAGTATTGCAGCATCTTCTGGCTTTGAAACTCGTTTATCTTCTATACAATCACCAAAAGTACTACTATCATCTTTTCCCGTTGGAGCTTCAAGACTTACAGGATCTCTTGCTATTTTCATAACTTTGCGTATCCTTTCCAAAGGCATTCCAAGTTCTGTACTCAATTCTTCTAATGTAGGCTCTCTTTCCATCTCATGAGTTAATTTTCTTAGTGTCCTATTGATTTTACTAATAATTTCTACCATATGAACCGGTATTCTAACTACTTTAGACTGCTCAGGTATTGCTCTAGTGATTGACTGCCTTACCCACCAAGTTCCGTAAGTTGAGAATTTATATCCGCGTTTATAATCAAACTTATCTACGGCCTTCATAAGACCAATATTGCCTTCTTGTATCAAATCAAGCAAAGCAAGACCTCTATTTGAATATTTTTTAGCAATGGAGACTACTAACCTTAAATTAGCTTTAATCATTTCCTGCTTTGCTTCAGAGACTTCTTGCTCATGTTTTTGTATTCTTTTGATTAATTCCTTAAACTTCTGTACGTTATCTTCTTGTATATATTGCTTAATATTATTTACAGAGCGAGCTATACACTCAGGGTTACCTTCTATAAACCTTGTACATTTGATTTTTAATTCATCTGTAAGAAAAGATTCGTTTTTATTAATCTTTAAAAGACTTGTCCCTTTTAACTCATATTTTAAAAATACTTCATTATAAACTTTGTAGAAACTTTCCCTATCAATATCATATTTTCTAGCCTCAGAAATAAGATTAGCTTCTTCAAGCATTATAGACTTGTTTATATTACAAAGTTTTTGTATAATTTTAGTGATAGCAGTGTCACTTAATTTAATTTGCAATGCTATGAACCACATTTGATTATATAAATCTTCATATCTTGATTCGCTATGGAAATTTTTCTTTAATTTCAATGCTTCATTTGCCAAAGTAATTATCTCATCTAATGCAACTATGACTTTTGGCAATAAGTCACTTTCCATTTCAAGAATAGAAACATTTAAATTTGCTGAGCTTATATCTTCATTACCACTTTCTTGCTCATCATCACCCTTTTTATTAACTATTTCATCATCTTCGCAATGTTCATCATCTTTAATATCTTCAGAATCCTCAAAATCTTCAGAATTTTCTTCGCTATCTTCTTTAGATATTGTGTTAAAATCAGAATTATAAATTGCATCTAAATCTATAATTTCTCTCAATAAGAGAGCTCCACTACTTAAATCATCACGCCATGCTTTTATCATTTTTAGTGTTACTGATGTTTCAATTGTTGCACGCAACATGTTATGCTTTTCAGACTCAATTTTTTTTGCTATCTCAATTTCATCTGCTCTTGATAGAAGTTTTACAGAGCTCATGTATTGTAGATAAACTCTTACCGGATCGTCGTTTTGTATTAAAGTTATGGCAGAACTTGACAACGTATCATCGTCATCGAGTTTGCTATTATCATCATTGTTGGCAGAAGTATTTTCTTCATCTTCGCTGCTCTCAAGTACATTAATTCCAGAATCTTGTAATATAGATATAGTATCATCTATGAAGTCAGATGAGAAATTTTCGTCTGACAGTTTATCATTTATATCATCAAGGGTAATAAAACCACCCCTTCTTATACTTTTGGTTACTAAATCTCTAATGATTTTTTTCTTACCTTCTGCATTATTAATACTTGACATCATTACCTTTATACTTAAAATAATATCTCTTATGAGTAAATAAACTTACAACAAGTAAGTTCATAGTTTAATTTCTAGCCTTTAACTATCTATTACTTCATATAATTTAAGATACTGTTAACTCACATATGTTGATCTTGATTAATTATTCCATATTTTTCTTCTATTTTTACTACTATAGACAATCCAACTGAAAATGTTGCAATTCCAACTACTATGGCAGTAAGCATTAAAACATGCGGTATAGGATTGCTATATAAATAAAAATTTGAAACTAATATAGGAGACAAAGAGTTTTTTATATATCCTAAAGATATATAAAATAGCAGAATAGATGATTGAAAAATATTTACTCCTATCATTTTTTTGATTAGATTTTTATCATTTATGATAGTATATAAACCCAGCATCATTAATATAATGATAATTATATAATTATATAAAGTCATTGTTTTTTTATACGAGTAAAGCTTATATATATAATCAACATTGAGGAGAAAACAGTAAGTGCTACACTCAATTCTACCAAGAAAATACCAAATTTTTGACTGGCAACGTTGTTGATTAACAATATATTATAAGATAAAAAACTTTTGCCAAATAAAACTGTTACAATACCTGTTCCCCCATAGATTAAAATACCTAACATATTGGTAAATTTGATTATAGAATATGGTATTGCTTTTAATGTTACGGATATACCAAATAACATTGAATATAATATTATTCCAGAAGCAATAATTATCCCGGCTTGGAACCCACCACCTTGGGTGTAATCTCCATGAAATTGGATATATAAGGCAAATAAGATAATAAAAGGTATCATTAAAAATGATATTATATTTAATATTGGATCTTTAATCATTTTCTTCTTTTAATGTTAATGTTATACAAAGTGTAGCAGTAAAAACTACTATAGTTTCCCCAAATGTATCATAACCACGAAAACTTGCTAAAATAGCCGTCACTATATTAGAAATACCAATAATTTTTTCAGTATTTTCTATATAATAAGGAGCAACATGTAAATGGATCGGAGCGTCATAGCTGCCAAAATCCGGCAATTGAATCATAAAGTGTGATAAAAATACAATCAAAAATAAGATAAAAAAAAGTATTATAAGATTGTGAGATAAATTTACTTTATGATCTTTTATCAAAGAAAGTGCAGCAAACATAAAAACTGTACTAAGTCCTGCACCAACTGAAGCTTCAGTAATTGCAACATCAGGTGCATTCATAATTAAATACATAAGTGCAATAAGCGAACTAAATGCACACATTAAAATGCCACTTACAACTAAATGTCCTGAAAGAACTATAAAAACCGTAACCGTAAGTAATAGCAAAAGTAATGTTACATTTAATATTTCTAGCATCTTAATCTTCTTTAATAATTTTATTCTTACTTTTATAAAAAGTACAAGCTAAAATATAACTGTTAGTTGAATTAGCTATCCATACTATAATGATCAATAACACTATTTTAATAGTATTAATTGAAAATTCATTCTGCAGAGCAAAACCAATTAACGATAACATCGCACCACTGGAATCCAGTATACTTACTGCATGTAACCTAGTATAAAAATCAGGGAATCTGATTGTTCCTATGGTTGAAATGATTACTAAACAAGTACCTAAAAATATGAAAATAGATCCTATCATAAATTATCAAAACAACATTAACCTCATTAGTGCTATAGCTGATACAAAACTAATACTAGCGTACAAAAGTGCTATATCAAGCAAAAAGAAATTATTCAGAATAATCGACATTGCTGTTATGAGTAAAATTATTTGTGTCGAAAAATTATTAAATACTAGTACTTTGTCGTAAATATCATTCATCTTGGATATTATACGGCATAGCATTACACTAATACAAAGTAGTAGAATATAAACAGTAACGTAGATCATCTATAAATTATTCAGTATTACTCTGCTCGATCTACTCTTTATCATCTATTTCCTCACTGTCTTGGTCATTTATTTCAGATTTTATCTCGTCATTTTGAATACCAACACTTTCTTGATCCACATCTGAATCTATATTAAACTGATCATCAGATAAATTTAGTAGTTTTTCTAGCTTACTCGTATTATCGCTATAAGTATTATTCATATTTCCTTTCATATACTCTTTGCATCTACTGACCAAAAGACTAAATAATTCATAAGTATCTACCTGTCTTTCTGCTATTTCATATAAAGAAACGATGGTATTCTTATGACCTTTAAACTTAGCTGCTTCAATTGGATTACTTGCCCCTGTATTCAAGTTATGTGTCCTCTGACTTGCCAATAGAGCTAATTTAAAAAGATTATTCACCCGCTCTGTACATTTTTCTATAATAGATTCAGCCATAAAATACTACCTTAATAATTTTATATTATATTATAAAAAACAAAATGTCAACTTTTCTATTGAGACTCAGCATCATGTTTTACCTTTTCTTCTTTAAACTTTATTGTTTGGTTCTCTGTTATGGCAATTGTTATTCCAAAGCTTAATTTTTTGAGAAATCCTAACAATCTCTCTAAAGAGAAACCATCTGTTTTGCCATTTTTAATTTGTGATATCTTTGGTTGGTCAACACCTAATATTTCTGCTGCCTTGGCTTGAGTCCAACCTTTTTTTTCTATAAATCTGCTAATTATGCTAAGTAACTCTTTTTTTATTTCTACAAAGCACAAATCATTGTCTAATGATATTATTATTTCCATAATCTTTTTACACTCACTATCAAAAACTTTGTAAGACATTACAACATAAATTTGATATCTCAAAGTATTAATATCATATAATTTGTACTAAATAATTATAGATATTAATATATAAAACTTTAAATTAATCGCATGTTAATATTTTTATTAAATTTAATTTAATCTTAATTATTACTATCTAATAAATTATTTATAATAAGAGGAATGACAATTGCAAGACTAAAATAGTCATTTTGTAAATTTATATTACATAAGAAATTTATATCTCTATATCGTAAAATAGATATTTATTCAAATATCTATTTTACAAAAATGCTGTACATTACATTCATAATGTAACTTAAATATTTGTTGCTTTTTATTTGCAATACTATTTAGTTAGTAAATAAAATTATGTTGAATATGGAAAGAATAAGAAAAGATGTTGCTGTAATTATGGGAAGTGAATCAGATTATAGCACTATGACTCACACTATTGATATGTTAAAAGAGCTGGAAATTTTATATGATATATTTATAATATCTGCACATAGAACGCCAGAAAGGCTATTCAATTTTGCTAAATCTGCACAAGAAAAAGGTTTTAGAGTTATTATAGCTGGTGCAGGTGGAGCGGCTCATTTACCTGGTATGATTGCATCACTTACTTATTTACCTGTTATCGGTGTTCCTGTACATAGTATACAACTAAACGGTCTAGATAGTCTATTATCTATAGTACAAATGCCAAAAGGTATATCGGTTTTAACAATGTCCATAGGAGAAAGTGGAGCATATAATGCTGCTATTACTGCTGCATCTATATTGTCAATTTCCAATAATGAAACTGCAGATAGATTAAAAAAATGGAGAGAGAAACAAACCAAAGGAGTAAAAGAAAAACCTGATTCATGATAAATTTATGGCAATAATTCTTTTAAATACAAAAACTATAAACTGTATAGCAACAGGAGAAATAATTAATCGAGAAATCAGCAAGCGTAGTAAAGGAATTAGTCGAAAACGCAATAAAATGCTGGAAGTTTAAAAATAGAGATCAAAATAGAAAGTAGTGGGCGAAATCTCATCACTGTGATAGAATAATGGAAATGGAGTAGAAAAGAATAAATCTAGAACTTGTATTTATACGTCATGCTACTTCAAAAGTAAAGCAATAGTGAATTAATAAAACCAAGCATTCATTGCTTTAAAAGAGAAACTCTGCCTTCGACAGCATCAAGTAAGTAGAATAAAGTTATCATCTAAAGCAAAAGGAACAAATGAAGCTAATCTCCTATTAAGGTAGGATGATAGAGAAAAGGTAGGAGAAATTACGCCTTACTCTTTATCACAAGGCAACATATATTAAAGTACGAGTTTGTTTTTTGCTACTCCAAATAAATTGGAATTTCTAAAAACCGAAAGAGCAAGAACTAAAAGCATTGTTGACATTGTAAATAACTTAGCAATGATTAATTATCATATACAGTTTATCTTCACTTCAAATGATAAAAAGCTCTTGAAATATACTGAGCAAATCTCGTTGTTTAATAAAATATGTAAACATGATTTATACATTTGCGAATGAAATGTCAATAAAAATAATCTACTTGTTGGTACAATTTGATATGCATATCATGATTTTGTTCCAAATAGGCAGATATCCCTTTGTAGCGTTGCATTTGAATGTGCAATATAATCAAATAAATATGAATGTGCATCCAATAAATCAGAAATAAAATTTTAATATAAGAGACTAATACATGAAGTAATTAAAGAGGATAATTAAAGCATTATCAACAACAATAGGCAGCTTTACAACAAATTATGCTGAAATAAAAGAGAAACTTATAAAGAAGTTTCATCTTTTTTGATGCTTACCAAAGAGAATGATGAGTTCATTGATAATGAAAAAAAAAACAAAGAAGTGGAAAATAGAAAAGAATTTTACAAAAAAAATCAAATCCTTTAGAAAATTTAGTGATAAGCTTGTCGGAACATTCAAAACCGCTTGATTACACTGTTATACAAAAATCCCCTGCCACAGGATAAAGATTATAATTCTAAAAAGTAAATAAAATTGATTTGATAGAGAATGTATATCGCCTCTCCCATCCAAGCTCGGGTTTGCACGCTACCAGATCTACAATACTTATATTATTTTGCTGAGGCTAGAGGCAAATTGATTACAGCTGATTAGCATGCAGCCCATAAAAACCTAGTTTACAAATATTTAAAATAAAATCAAGTATAAAAAACAAAAATTATTACTTCCTGAAGCGGTTGAATCAGAAAACAAGCTGAAATAAAGATGGTTGAAACTTATAAAAATAAGCTTTTTAAAATGAATTTCCATATTGAAATATAAATCAAAAATAAGATCGTAGTAAAAAAAATACCTGCAATTTTAGCTACAATAGACATAAAAGAAATGTTGATAAATATAATTGATATATTAACGGAAATAGAAGATATACTGCCAATAAAAGACAAAGTGAATAAAATATTAGCCACTATCGCTTATTATGGATCAATTAAAGTTGAAAAAAAAATGAAATTGAAAGAAATGAATGAATTATTGAAGCAAATGGAAAAAACATCATATTCAATACAATATAACTATGAGAAGCTCACTTCTATTGAAGTGAAACTAAATAATATTGAAAAATTATTTCAATGGAGATAAGAGATTGTCATAAGTATTGTAGATTTTTATTTCTCATCATTCAGCACTGATCTAGAAATAAAATTAAGAACTACTTGATAACCTGTACAAATCTCTCAACAATAAAATTACTAATTTTTAAGTCTAAAATTTATCTTTAATCTTATATTAAGTGACAAAAGCACATTATAAAACAAAGTGTATTATGTTTTATTTTACAGTATAGACATTGCATTTCATTATAATTTTTTGTCTATATTAATTGGATCTCGCTTATTAAGCGATATAAGAGAGAACCGGACATCAACTTTTCAGAGAAAAATAAACAACTTATATTGCTAGGTTTCTTTTATCTTTTTTTTGTAAAAAAAAATAACTAATCTCATTTTTTTTACAAAAAAAATACTTAACAAGTTTTGACGTTTTCCTCATTGTAAAGTTACGAATATATGTAATACCAAAGTCAGCTACTTGTCGAATATATAAGGCTTTAATGTTAAGTTACTAAAATAGATATTGACCATAGCTTTTTTAATTTTTTACCTATTTGGTAAATATTAAAACAATTTATAAACAAATATTTATTTTATAATAGATGATATCATTCTAGAGTTACGGTTGAAATTCAGCTTCCTATGCACAATCTCATCAAGAATGTTTTTAGCATAAGATTAGCTACTTTTCGTGATCACAGAATTATTTTACTTGTGAACAAGAAATTTTTCTTGGATTCCAGTGTTATTATTTGGATAGCTGGAGGCTAATATGAAAAATATAAACTTTCTAAAATTCATTGAATTACATCTTAAAGATGATGTCGAGACGTGAGTATAACAAATTATCAGTATATAAAAGTTGTAGTAGACAGGCTCTTGAAGCAGCAAATGTTGGCAAAATGGAGGCAAAAATAATATTCAATATGTCGGCCTGTATTCGATAAAATCCATGTGTATGAGCATTATGTAGGCTAGTGGATACTGAACAATCAATTAAACTGCATAAATTTGCAAGCTATTCTAAGCAAATGAGTGAAAAGACCTTACTTTCGATACAAGAAGGCGTGATGCCAGATAAGATCCTTCCTTTGATGTGTCATTACAGTGCTTGACACGCAATTATATGAATATTGTGATTTGAACCTACCACTAGAGTGTCATGCAAGCAGCTGATACTAGCAGCTAGAAATTTTATTAAGTTGATGAATATAAAAATTATATTAAAATGTACTAGTTTTATGGAAAACTAAATTCTAGATACAGAATTTGACATTACATGAGAACTTCATAAAGTGCAAAAATATTTTAAAGTCTTAAAAGAATGATATGGAAATTTTTGGATGATCTAATCACTACCATGCTGAACTGCAGATACAACAATTTATCGCAAAAACTCATATTTTACACAATCGGATTGAGGAAATACGTTTCTTTTGAATAAAAAATTTCGTTATACTTAACATATAAAAGAAATTGAATCCTTTTCCATAACTTCTTATCTATCATTTCTTAAATCATTTTCCATGAAACGAATAACTTTCTTACTTCTATTCTCTTTCTAATTCAGAGTTAGCATTTTGCTTTGGTTAGTATAGATTCTTATTCTACGCTGGATGAGATAGTATAAATTGGCCACTCTTTGCTAGCTCATTCAATTTGACTGATCATAATTTGTCGCTATTACATTTTTTTTCTTCTCAAAATGAGAATGACAACCATTATTTCCTAACAGCTTTTCGTCATAAATTTCAATATCAAAATATTTTTCATATTTATCTATATTATCACAAAGTGAAAGTGCTCTAATTTTGCTCATAATCAAACCTGTACCAGCAGGAATTAATCTTCCTACTATGACATTTTCTTTTAATCCGCTTAAAGAATCTTCCTTTCCACAGAATGCTGCTTCCGTTAACACTTTCGTTGTCTCTTGGAAAGATGCAGCAGAAATAAAGGAATTAGTTTCAAGGCTAGCTCTAGTAATTCCCTGTAAGATAGGAAGATAACTAGCAGGTCGCTTGTCAGAATTGTTCATAGCATTATTTTCTCTATCAATTTCCAGCTTATCAATGCTTTCGCCAATCAAGTACATAGTATCACCAGGATCAGTAATTTCTACTTTTTGCAACATTTGTTTTAATATTACTTCTAAATGTTTGTTATCTATACGAACACCTTGCAATCTATAGACTTGCTGTATCTCAGAAATCATATAGTGTGCTAAAGCTTCAAGTCCAAGTACACGCAAAATATCATGAAGATCAGGATCACCATCCATCAATAGATCACCTTTACGTACAAAATCACCCTCATTTACTATTACATGTTTGCTCCTTGATACTAGATATTCAACTGGAGAAATCTGCTCATCTACAGGTTTAATTAATATACTACGTTTTCCTCTTCGATCTTTCTCAGAAAATGCTACATGACCATCTATTTCACTAACAATTGCATGCTCCCTAGGACGTCGTGCTTCAAACAATTCTATAACTCTCGGTAAACCACCAGTAATATCACGAGTTTTGACTGACTCTCTTGGCATTCTTGTAATGATATCACCTGCATGAACTTTTTGACCATCTTGTACATTTAATACTGCACCAATTGGTATAAAATAACATGCTTCAACACCACTTGCGAGTGTCATTATTTCACCGTTATCGTCAAGCAATACTATACGAGGACGCAAATTAGCTCCACCAGAATGTAATTTCCAATCTTTCACTACTTTACTTGATATTCCTGTAGATTCATCCATAACCTCAGTGATTGATACTCCATCTTTTAGATCTTGATAAGATACTATACCAGTCTTTTCCGTGATAATAGGTAATGTATAAGGATCCCATTCTGCAACTCTGTCACCAATTTTTACTGAATGAATTTCATCTACATAAAGTTTGGCACCATAAGGTACACTATGTCTCAACTTTTCACTACCTAGACTATCAATCAATATAACTTCACAAGAACGACTTATTACAATTTTATCTCCATTTTTGTCTATAATTACATTACTATTGCTCAATTTTATTTGAGCATTAATAGAAGCTATAATATTTGAAGATTCAACACCTCTAGTCATTACTCCACCTATGTGGAAAGTACGCATTGTTAACTGAGTACCTGGCTCTCCAACGGATTGAGCAGCTATCACACCAACTGCCTCACCTATTGAAACAACTCTACCAGTTGCAAGATCTCTTCCATAACACAGAGCACATACACCTGGACTTAGTTCACAGGTTAAAGGTGATCTAATTTTCACAGCGTCAAGACTTGCAATGTTAATTTTCTTTACCTTATTTTCATCAATCAATTCTCCTGCCTTTACCAATAATTCTTTTATCACTGAATTATATATATCATTTGCAGCTGTTCTGCCAAGTACAACACTCTCTAAAGATGTAACTACTGTACCTCCTTCAACTGTTGCTCTTACAACGAGACCATTTTTGGTTTTACAGTCATGTTTTGTAACTACGCAATTTTGAGAAACATCAACTAAGCGACGAGTTAAGTACCCAGAATTTGCAGTTTTAAGTGCAGTATCAGCAAGACCTTTGCGTGCACCATGAGTAGAATTGAAGTACTCAAATACATTTAATCCTTCGCGGAAATTGGAGATTATAGGTGTTTCTATAATCTCACCAGAAGGCTTAGTCATAAGTCCTCGCATTCCAGCTAGCTGTTTCATTTGTGAAGTAGAACCCCTTGCACCAGAGTTAACCATCATATATATTGAATTATATTTACTATTTCTATCGTATATAGATATTACTTTTAGCATATCACTGGCTATCATATCTGTACACTTAGACCATTCATCTATAACCTTGTTATATCTTTCACTTCTGGTGATTAATCCATCTTGATACTGCATAGAAAATTTTTTAATTTCATCCCTAGCGTGATCAACATGTGTGGTTTTAGTTTCGGGTATAACAAGATCACAACGACTAAAAGAAGTACCAGAAAATGTAGCATGCTCAAAACCAAGTACCATTAATTTATCAGAAAATTCTACTGTAGCACTTTGACCACAATTACGATATACTAAATCAATTATATTAGTTACTTCCTTAATTGTTAAGATCTGATTTACAAAGTCAAAGCTCAAATTCTCATGTTTAGGAAAGATTTGCCATAATATTAGGCGACCAGGAGTTGTACGAACAGTTTTATAGCAAATTTCGCCGTCACTACTCGTATATTCCATCCTATACTTTATTCTAGAATGAATATGTAAAGTACCGTTACTCAAAGAGTGTTCAATTTCACCAAAAGTACTCGAAAATGGTAAATCACCATCTTCCTCATTGGTTTGTTCTTGCAAAGTTAAGTAGTGTATACCAAGTATTATATCTTTACTAGGAACTATGATTGGTCTACCGTTAGAAGGGCTTAAAACATTATTAGTCGACATCATCAATACTCTAGCTTCAAGCTGAGCTTCTAATGAAATCGGCACGTGCACTGCCATTTGATCACCATCAAAATCAGCATTAAATGCTGTACAAACAAGAGGATGCAATTGTATTGCTTTGCCTTCAATAAGAATCGGTTCAAAAGCCTGAATACCAAGCCTATGCAAAGTAGGTGCTCTATTTAACAACACAGGATGTTCTTTTATTACCTCCTCAAGCATGTCCCAAACTTCTGGCTTCTCTGCTCTTATTAGCTTACTAGCAAATTTAATAGTTGGAGCCATACCATACATCTTGAGCTTTGAATAAACAAAAGGCTTGAATAATTCAAGAGCCATTCTTTTTGGCAATCCGCACTGATTTAACTTTAAAGTTGGACCAACAACTATTACAGAACGTCCAGAATAGTCCACTCTTTTTCCTAAAAGATTCTGACGGAAACGACCTTGTTTTCCTTTTAACATATCGCTAATAGATTTTTTATATCCAATAGCACCAGCTTTACTTGTAAGAGTATTACGACGGCTATTGTCAAAAAGAGAATCAACTGCCTCTTGTAACATCCTCTTTTCATTACGAATCATAATTTCAGGAGGATTTAAACTTAATAGCTTTCTTAATCTATTATTTCTGTTAATTATAGTCCTATAATGATGATTAAGATCAGAAACTGCAGGACGACCACTTTCAAGAGATACTAAAGGGCGTAAATCAGGTGGCAAAATAGGTATAGTTGTAAGTATCATCCACTCAGGTCTATTTCCTGATTTGATAAAATTTTCAATAATACGTAATCTCTTTATAATTTTCTTTCTTCTTATTTCAGAAGTAACAGATTCTAACTCCAATCTTAAATTCATTCTAATTTCATGTAAATCAAGACGAGTCAGCAACTCTCTTATAGCTTCAACGCCTTGCATAGCTACAAAGCTATCAGTTCCATAATTATCCTTAGCTTCATTGTAGGCTTTTTCACTAATAATCTCACCCTTTTCAAAAGGAGAAACAAGAGGATCTATTACAATGTAATTATCGCTATATAAAATATTCTCAATATCTCTTAAAGACATATCTAATAATGCTCCAATCCTCGAAGGAAGCGATTTCAAAAACCATATATGAGCAACAGGAGACGCAAGCTCTATATGACCCATTCTTTCTCTTCTCACTTTAGAAGATGTAACCTCTACTCCGCACTTTTCACATATACGACCTCTGTGCCTTCTTTTTTTGTATTTTCCACATAAACATTCGTCATCATTGACAGGACCGAAAATCTTAGGACAGAACAATCCACCCTTTTCAACTTTAAATGTACGATAGTTTGCAGTTGAGACATCTTTTATCTCACCATAAGACATAGATTTAATATTTTCAGGACTAGCAATAGATATATTAATCTTGTCAAAAGGCTGTGCTATATTAGTATGAGATATGTCTTCAATAACTATCTCATTTTGCTTTAAAGCCACATTTAAACATAAAGAGCGTAATTCTTTTATCATCACATTAAAAGATTCAGGAGTACCACACTCAAAATTACTATCACCTTTTATTATTGATTCATAAATCTTAATCCTACCATTAATATCATCAGACTTCATGGTTAACATTTCCTGTAAAGTATATGCAGCACCATAGGCTTGCAAAGCCCAACATTCCATTTCACCAAAACGCTGACCACCAAAATGAGATTTTCCTCCAAGAGGTTGCTGAGTAACCAAGCTATAAGGCCCTACTGAACGTGCATGAATTTTATCATCAACTAGATGATGCAACTTAAGCATGTACATATAACCAACCGTAACTTTACGATCGAATTTTTCACCAGTGCAACCATTGTACAATATAGTTTGTCCAGAATTATCCAAATCAGCGAGTTTAAATAATTTTGTTATTTTTTCATCTTTTGGACCTTCAAAGACAGGCGCAGCAACAGGAACACCATCGCGTAATTTATGTGCAATCTCGATCAGATTACTATCGCCAATTTCACGAATACTATTACAGATGGATACATCACTACCGCAATTATATACCTCAATAAGGAAGTTACGTAAATTATCATGTGCGCTTTTACAAGAGTTTAAATAATTTTCCATTAATGTGTTTAGCTTGTTATTTAGTGCATTTTCATTATATCTATTAAAAATAGAAGCCGCTATTTCTTCATTATTAACTTCTTCAATTTTTTTGTTATCAAGATATGCCGCTGCAAATTTTACAGAGTTATCATTGTCAAGAGATCTAATTTTCTTACAGAAAGTATTTTTAATCTTGTTGATTTCATCAAGAATATCACCTACTTTTTCTCCTAATTTTTTACAAGCCCAACCTACATGAGTTTCTAATATTTGTCCAACATTCATTCTTGATGGCACACCTAGAGGATTAAGAATAATGTCAATAGGAGTACCATCTTCTAAATAAGGCATATCCTCCACTGGTACAACTCGAGAAATCACCCCTTTATTTCCATGCCTACCGGCCATTTTATCTCCTGGCTGCAGACTGTGCTTTACAGCAATAAAAACTTTTACTAACATTGACACACCCTGAGGTAAATCATAGCCTTCATCTAATTTTTCTACTTTTTGCTTAAATTGTGTTATTGCATTTGATACTTTTTCATCAAAGTCTTTTTTTAAACTCCTAACTTGTTCAGAAATAAATTTGTTTTTTAATCCTATACTCCACCATTGTTCACGTTCAGTAGCGTTAAGTTTCTTTTGATCTTGAAAAGAAGAATGCATGAGAAGTTTTTTTAATTCATCATAGAAATACTCACTAGCTACATTGATTACATAATCCAATTCTTTCTCTAGATCATTCATTTCTTTTTGTTTAATAAGCAATGCTCTTTCGTTCTCTTCAACTCCCCTGCGTGTAAAAACTCTTACATCAATTACTGTTCCTTCAACATCTGGAGATGTGTACAAAGAAGAATCTGCACAATCGAATGATTTTTCACCAAAAATCGTCATCAACAATTTTGTTTCAGGAGGTAATGAAAGAGAATGTTTAGGTGTAACTTTACCTACTAAAATATAGCCTGAACTCACTCTTGTACCAATTTTTACTATACCACTATCATCTAAATGATATAGATTTTCTTCATTAACACCAGGTATAGCACGAGTTATTTTCTCTGAACCTAAAGGAGTATCATGTACAACACATTCAAATTCTTCTATATGAATAGAAGTAAATAGATCCTTTTTAACAACTTCACTGGAGATGATAATAGAGTCTTCAAAATTATAACCTTGCCAAGACATAAAAGCAACCAGCAAATTTTTACCAAGTGCTAGCTCACCATTACTAATTGCAGGACCATCAGCTATTACATCACCCTCTTTAATATAATCACCAATACGTACTAGTGGCCTTTGATTAATGCAAGTATTATGATTGGAACGTTGAAATTTCTTTAAATGATAAATATCTACATCCAAATAGTTAATTCTTTCTTCATCAAAAACACGTATAACTATGGAATTACTATCAGAGCTATCAACTATGCCACCACGTTTTGCCAAAACTACAGCACCAGAACCAGAAGCAACAAAAGATTCCATACCAGTTGCAACCAAAGGAGCAGTAGGCTTTAATAAAGGTACAGCTTGGCGTTGCATATTTGAACCCATTAATGCTCTATTAGCATCATCATTTTCTAAAAATGGGATTAAAGAAGCTGCAACTGATATCACCTGTTTAGGTGATACGTCAATGTAACTTACTTGATCGCTACTTACCATGGCAAAACTACCAGCATACCTACAGTATAACATATCATCAATAAAACTATTATTTTCATCAAGCCTTGCACTGGTATCAGCTATATAATACAAACCTTCATCTATTGCAGATAGATACTCAATTTGATCAGTGACAATTCTATTTATCACTTTCCTGTAAGGGCTTTCAATAAAGCCATATTTATTAACACGAGCGTATATAGCCAAACTGTTGATTAGCCCTATATTTTGCCCTTCAGGGGTTTCAATAGGGCAAATTCTTCCATAATGAGTTGGATGAACGTCACGTACTTCAAACCCTGCACGATCTCTCGTTAAACCTCCAGGACCTAATGCTGATAACCTTCTTTTATGCGTTATTTCAGACAATGGATTAGTTTGATCCATAAACTGAGACAGTTGAGAAGAATTAAAGAAATCTCTCAAAACATTAGTTAATACTTTTGGATTAATAAAATCAGATGGAGAAACTTTATCTAAACTAGAAGTAGACATAGAATCAATTATTACACGTTCCAATTTTATTAACCCAGCTCTAAACTGATTCTCTATAAACTCTCCAACTGATCTTACTCTTCTATTTCCCAAATGATCAATATCATCCACAGATCCTTGACCATCACGTAACAGTATTATTTTTCTTATTATTTCAATAATATCTTCATGTGTTAAAATAGTTAAATCTTCGTCACGATTTAATCCAAGATAAGAATTGAGTTTCAATCTACCAATATTAGATAGGTCATAATACTCAAAATTAAAGAAAAGATTATGAAAAAACTCTTCTACTATCTCTAAAACTGGAACTTCGCCAGGACGCAAGACTCTATATATTTCATACAACGCATCATGATAAGACATATTTTCATCTAAAAAAAGCGTATTTAATATATAAGGCCCAACATATAGATTATCGATATTTAAGACTAATATTTCATCTACAGATAGTAATTCAAGCTTTTTTACGTCTTCCACTTTTATAGACTCATAAGCAGATAAAATTTTCGTAGAGCTAATATCATCTACTAAATCTTCTGCAAGAAATAAACCACATATAGAATCAAAAGGCACTAGATACTCTTTTAACCCATCGTCATATAATTTTTTAGCTAGCCTTGAAGTAACACGAATATTAGCTTTAAGTAGCATATTACCTTCAATGTCCATTAAGTCAAAAGGTAACATAACTCCCTTAAATTTGTCAGGAATGAAAGGTACTTTCCAACCATTCTTATATTTTATATACTTTATCTTTTCATAAAACTTATCGAATATGTCATTATTTGACAGGCCCAACGCTTTTAATAAAACTGAGATTGGTAATTTTCTTTTCCTATCGATACGAAAATACAAATGATCTTTAACATCAAATTCAATATCAAGCCAAGAACCTCTATAAGGAATAATTCTAGCAGAATAAATTAACTTACCGGAATTATAAGTTTTTCCCTTATCGCTATCAAAAAATACACCAGGGGATCTATGCATCTGTGAAACAATAACTTTTTCCACCCCATTAATGATGAAAGTACCTTTATCAGTCATCATCGGCAACTCACAAAATTGAACTTCCTGCTCTTCTATAAATTTTATAATAGTCGCAAGTTTGGAGCTATCACTACTCTCTTTAATCGATCTATATTCATCAAGAGAAATACCATCTTGTACAACAACAAGACGTATAGAAGCAATAACTCGAGCAGAAAAAGTTATACCGCGCTTTATACACTCAGATTCATCATACTTTGGATCATCTATTCTGCAGTTTATGAACTCAATAGTAGCTCTTTGTAAAGGATCATTTATTGGAAAGATTGAATGAAAAATAGATTCAAGTCTTTCATTATCATGATTTCCAGGAGTAAATGATTTGTATGATTCTTTTTGAACTTTAACTAAGTCTAACAAAGAATCTTTTAAATCAATTGATCTGGAATAAGAAATTCTAGGAACAAAAGCATCAAAAACACACATATAAGAAGAATCAACCATTGAAATACCTCAAATTAATTAAAAGCGCTGCATCAATATAAAATTAATATATTAAATATTAAGTATCTTATTCAATTTTCACTTCAGTTGCTCCTGCTTCAATAAGTTGTTGCTTTATTTTCTCTGCTTCATCTCTAGGAATACTAGCAGTCAAATCCCTAGGCAAAGATTCAACTAACTCTTTTGCTTCTTTTAAGCCTAATGTAGAATTAATCTTTCTAACCATTCTAATGATTTCCATTTTTTTGCTTACATCAATTTCTTTAATTACAACTTTACATTCAGTTTTTTCTTGAGAAGCAGAATTAGAAGCATTATCACTAGTAGATACACTATCACCAACAACTTCACCAACAAAAGAACCATTGGGTAAACCTATCTTCTCCTCTAGAATTTTTACAAATTCAGAAGCCTCTAATAGATTTAAAGATAATATCTTATCAACCAAATCGTTTGTTACATTACTCATATTACTACCTTACTTAACAATAAAATTTATTTTTTAAAATTATAATAATTTAACACTCTTATAATCCTCATAGAAGGTGATTTAATAGATAACACCAATCGAGCAGGAATATTATAAGATATTAAATGCATAATTTTAATACGCAACTCACTCAGAGAAGGCAATTTAGCAAGTTTATTAACATCTTCTACTGTAAGCAATTGATTTAAGTGAGCTGCACAAATTACAGACATCTTTTTTTTATTATAATCAATGAAATCAACTATCAGCTTTGTAGCTTCTACTATATCATTAGAGTATATAATAGCAACAGAACCAGAAAATCTATCTGATAAATAGAGAAATTTATTAGTTCTTTCCAAAGCTAAACGTGCTAGAGTGTTTTTAACTACTAACATTCCACCTGCTACAGCCTTCAGACCATTCCTAAGAACTGATGAGTCACTAGCATTTATAGATTTAAAATTTACCAATATTAAAAAATCATTATTTACAAATACATTCATTATGTTTTGTATAAAATCATCCTTATTTTCACGCTTCACAGTATTATTCCCTTAAATTATATCTTCTACTTTGTTTATTTTATAAACTTTGCCCATAGTTGAATTTAAAAAGACACTCTTAAAATATACTCCTTTAACAGAAAAAGGTTTACTATTTTTAATAACTTTAAGAAAAGCTTTCAAATTTTCTAGCAAATCATCAACACTGAACTTGATATTTCCTAATTTACCGTGGATAATACCATTTTTGTCTGTTCTAAATTTTATTTGACCAGATTTAATGGTTCTAACAGCTTCTGCAACTTTAGAAGTTACTGTACCAAATTTAGGATTAGGCATCAATCCCTTAGCACCCAATACTTTTGCAATAGGGGTAATTTTTACCATAAAATCAGGAGTGGTAATACACCAATCGACATTTAATTTTCTACCCTTTTTTATTTCTTCAACTAAATCCTCCCCTCCTACAAGATCAGCATCAGCTTTTTTAGCTTCTGATAAATGCTTATCTTTTGCAAAAACAGCTACTTTAATATCTTTTCCAATACCATTAGGCAAAATTACTATACCGCGCACCTGTTCTTCAGATTTACGTGAATCCACACCTAAATTAATTGCAATATCAATTGATTCATTAAACTTCGCCGAAGAAGACTCAATAATCTTTTCTAAACATTGCTTGGGATTATCGTGATATATACTCATGCATCTAACCTTCTATAACTTCTATACCCATAGATTTGGCAGTACCTATAACCATTTTCACTGCTGAACCTTCATTATCCACTTTCATATCAACCATTTTACATCTTGCTACCTTAATTATAACAGACATAGGCAACTTCGCCACTAATTCTTTACCTGGATTATTAGAGCTTTTGGTCAATTTAGCTTCCTGCTTAAGCAAATAAGCAACAGGTGGACCACTGACAGTAAAATTGTGAGAACAATCATCTTTTATAGAGATTCGTACTGTTATTAAATCACCTATCTTATAGTTAGCGTTAGCCATGCTAGTCATTTTATTAAAAGTTTCGCAAAACTTAGGAATGAGTATACCACGAGGACCAAGCACTGAAGAAATTTTTGGCCCAGGTACTGCCTTCCCTGCTTCTATTAATAAGTTAATCTTAGCAATCACAACACTCATAATTAATCCTCTATTTTCTCTACTTGAGCTAAATCTAATTCTATTATTGTTGGCTTACCTAGAATTGATACTTCTACATTAATAATTTTTTTTTCATCATTAATCATATCTACTTTACCAGTAAAATTTTGAAAAAGACCATCATTAATTTTCACTTTTTCTCCCTTTTCATAACCGTGATTCAACTTTTTCGTCTCTTGAGCATTATAAAGTGCATTACACATTGAATGAATCTCATCATTCAAAATCACCTTGGGAACATTACCATTTTTTAAAAATCCATAAACTTTAAGAGATTTTGGTATATTATTAACAAAATTTAATACTTCATCACATAAATTTACATATAAAAAAACATAACCAGGAAAGCATTTTCTTCGTGTAACAGTTTTTTTAAATCTTAATTCCGCCTCACTTAACTCTTCATATGGGATAAAAACTTCCTTAAAATAATTGCTAACCCCTAATCTCATAGAATTTTCTAACATGTGTTGACACACCTTTTCTTCGTAATTGGAAGCAACTCTCAAAATATACCATTTGTATTTGTCGAATTCTCTACGCTTTAAACTCATTTCATCATTTGAAACTACTTCAAAAGTAGCAGACTCTTCACTGAAAAATCCAGGTATTTGATTCAGAATATTCTTACTCTCATCGCATAGATGCATAAACACATAAACTTCACACAACTCCTCTATGTCAAATTTTGAATCACTTATCGTTTGATAAGGGATAAATACCTCCTTAAAATAAGAACTGCTGTTTACCAGCCTACGTATGTGCCTCTCATACTCGTAATCAACTTTAATAATGTACCATTTATATTCCATAAACAATTCCAAATAAAGCTTTAATTGTGTAAAGAGACGTAAAATCTATCAAATGAAAAAAAACTGAAAAGCACAATATAACAACTGCTACAACAAATAAAGACGATAACACTTCTTGCTTTTTTACCCAGGCAATTTTTCTTATTTCCTGCTTGATATTATACAAAAAGACACTTAAATCTTTTAACATTTTTACCACAAAATCAATGCAGGAGCGATAGGAATCGAACCTACAACCTCTGGTTTTGGAGACCAGTACTCTACCAATTGAGCTACACTCCTATGACTAAAACTTTCTACTCCAAAATTTCAGAAATAACACCAGAACCAACAGTTCTACCACCTTCTCTTATTGCAAAACGCAACCCATTATCCATCGCTATTGATACTTGCAATTCCACTTCTATACTTATATTATCCCCTGGCATTACCATCTCTTTCCCTTCTAGCAATTTTATACTTCCCGTTACATCTGTCGTCCTTATATAAAATTGTGGCTGATAATTTGCAAAAAATGGCGTATGCCTCCCTCCTTCTTCTTTCTTCAATATATACACCTCCGCCTTAAACCTCTTATGCGGCATTATTGTCCCTGGCTTTGCTAATACCTGACCTCTCTCCACTTCTTCTCTCTTTGTTCCCCTCAGTAATATCCCCACATTAAGTCCTGCACATCCTTTGTCTAGTAACTTCTTAAACATCTCAACACCTGTACATATCGTCTTTTGTGTTGCTTTCAGACCTATTATTTCTATCTCTTCACCAATTTTTACTTCCCCCTTTTCTATTCTTCCTGTTACTACAGTTCCACGCCCTGATATCAAAAATACATCTTCTATTGGCATTAAAAATGGTAAATCCACAGGCCTAGGCTGATCAGGCACATACTCATCTAATGCTTTCATCAATTTATCCATTGATTTTTTTCCATACTCACTATTTTCATCACCTTCTAATACTTTCAATGCTGAACCCACAATAACTGGTAACTCATCTCCAGGAAAGCCATACTTTGTTAACAATTCTCTGATTTCCATCTCAACCAAATCAATCATATCGTAATCAGAAACATCAGCTTTATTTATGTATACTACAATATGCTTAACACCAACTTGCTTTGCTAGTAATATGTGTTCTCTTGTTTGTGGCATCGGACCATCAACTCCTGACACTACCAATATTGCCGCATCCATCTGTGCTGCACCTACTATCATATTTTTTACATAGTCAGCATGCCCAGGACAATCAACATGTGCATAATGTCTCTTTTTAGTCTGATATTCAACATGCGCCGTTGCAATTGTTATCCCCCTTTTCCTCTCTTCTGGTGCTTTATCTATTTGATCATATGCTACAAAATTCCCATAATACTTTGTTATCGCCGCTGTCAATGTCGTCTTCCCATGATCCACATGTCCTATCGTCCCCACATTCACATGAAGCTTACCAAATGCTTCTACTACTTGTGTCATTACTTAAACTTTTCTACCTAAAATACAAATACATAAATAAATAATATGTTGATTTTATCAAAATACAACAAAAAAAAAGAGCGGATAGTGGGATTCGAACCCACTCCACTAGCTTGGAAGGCTAGAACTCTACCAATTAAGCTATACCCGCGCACAATGGAGGAGATAGGATTCGAACCTATGTACGCTTTCGCGGGCAGATTTACAGTCTGCTACCTTTAACCACTCGGTTACTCCTCCACAAAATTTGTTAAGAGAGTACTAGCCCATTATTCTTAACTTAATCTTTTATTATATTTAATGTTAAATATCTAAAATCAAAAAATCAAGCAATAAAATATTACCAAATTAAAATCATTTAAACTTCATTTTATGCAATTCAATATTTTTAATAAAGTGTCTAAATAGATAATGTGAATCATGCGTACCTGGAGCTTCTTCTGGATGGTATTGTACAGAAAAAACCGGATAATCCTTCATCATTATTCCTTCTATGCTATTATCAAACAGAGAAATATGAGTAACTTCAACATCATTTGGTAAAGAAGATGGATCAACAACAAATCCATGATTTTGGCTTGTGATTTCAACTTTCTCGCCACTTACATTATAAACTGGATGATTACTTCCTCGATGACCAACATTCATCTTGAAGGTCTTTGCTCCTAAAGTAATTGCAAGCAATTGATGACCCATGCATATACCAAAAATTGGTATTTTAGATTTTATAATAACATCTATCTCTAAAATCATATCTTCTCCTATTTTTTGTGGATCACCAGGACCATTTGAAAGCACTATACCATCTGGATCGATACTCAATATTTTCTGAGCAAAACCTTTATCTGGCTTAATCAGTTCAATTGCACAATCAAGTTCTATTAAGCGTGAAACTATACTAGCTTTTACACCGAAATCAACCACTACAACTTTGTATTTTGCATTAAGATCGTTTTTAAAGCTATTATTTAAACTGACTTTATTGATTATCTCTATTCCATTTAAAGGTTTATATTTCTTCAATTCATCCAGCAGAATCTCTATTACAAGAGTAGTTTGATCATCATGGATTCTAGTGTCATACATCGGAAAGCGAGTCAATGGGCATATAATGCCACTTTGAGGCCGATGTTTTTGCAAATATCTTGTCAAGGTTCTAGTATCAACTTCTGATATTCCAACTACATTATTTCTCTCTAACCAATCATTTAAACTGATACACGATGAAGGATGAGATGCAGAAGAAAGTTCACGCATAATCACACCACTCGCAAAAATTTTCTTTCCTCCTTCATTATCTTTGTTGTTTATCCCAATGTTGCCAATATGAGGGAAAGTGAACACTATAATTTGATCGGCAAAAGAGGGATCAGTTATAATATGCTGATAACCAGTAACACCAGTAGTAAAACAGACCTCACCTATGCACTTACTTTTCTTACCTACTGATTTTCCTAAAAAAGACTTACCATCTTGTAAAACTAAAATCGTATCTTGCACTTAACTCTCTCTAAATTGATTCAAAATATTATATAAAGATTCTAAACAATACGTAACTCACTATAAAATTTTAAATTTGATTAAAAGTTAACAAAGGATAACATAAAAAAAACCTTTCAATACATTCTTTCACATAAAATATATCTTGATCAATTTCGCACTTCATGTTAGATATAAATAAACCATTAAATAAAATGGAGAATTATAATGCTTGATAGAGGAGAACAATCTAAAAAAATAAATGAGAAGTGGTTGGTTATAGGAGCTGCTTTGCTATTGTATGCAATGATGCTACCATCGTTCTCTCTTTTAACAAAAATAACTATATGGCTGATTACAATTGCAGTTACAATTGCAATTGTAACAATCTCAATAAAAACTCTTCTGAAAACAATATCAAACATTTCTGAAGAGAAAAAAACAAACCAAAATCAAATAACACAACAAACAACACAAAGTAAAGTTGCTATTGGATTAACATCTATATTTGCACTATTACTATCAGCGTTTATAGTAGTAAAAATTGGTTTGATTGCAATAGCATGTGCAACTGTAACTGCTCTTATTTTGCATGATCATCTGCAAAATAAAGAAATAGAAAAATATATAAACAACAAATTCGATGAAACAACTGACTATATAATCAATCTTATTACTAGTCACGTTAAAAAGCTTATTCCACAACAAAACCACCAGATGTAGCTCACCTACAGTTTATTCTATATTTTTTTTTACTATGCTAAATTTTAATCCACGGACAAAATTTTCAATGCTGCAAGGGTTTCTTCCTTCCATTTGTACAACTTTAGGAATTAAAGTGCCGCCGCTCAAATTTATATGCATATTATCATTAATAATCTCACCTCGCATTAAAATTAAAGAAGCATTTAATTCAAAGTCAGCATCTAATATCTTGAAACGTTTATTCTCTATCTTGACAAACGCTTTTGGGTAAAATGCTTTAACTTTCCTATAAGCAACTTCACAAGTATCACTCAAATAAATTTTATAGTCTTCTACTTTATTAGCATAGCAAGCATTATCATCGTCTTGTTCTAAAGGAATCTGTTTTTCAATTTCATTTAACACTTCCATTAATAAATTGCTACCCAGCACAGACAATTTATCATGCAATGTCTTGTAATTGTCATTTTTTTCAATCAGAATTTTTTTCTGTTTTAAAACAGGTCCGGAATCTAATCCTTCGTTCAATCGTATAATACTAACCCCAATCTCCTGATCTCCAACCAAAATTGCGTGCTGTATGGGGGCAGCACCACGCCATCTAGGCAGCAGCGAAGGATGAACATTAATACAACCATATTTTGGAATATTCAAAATTTCTTTTGGAAGTATCAATCCATACGCAGCAACAACTGCAACATCTGGTTTGAAATTTCTAAACCGTTCTTGTTCTATCAAAGATTTTAGAGAAATAGGAATGCACATCTCTATATCATTTTCTTCAATAATAACATGTATTGGAGACTTCGTCAACTTCTGTCCACGCCCAGAAAGTTTATTGGCCTTAGTATATACTGCTATTATCTTATTCTCTGACTTCAATAACGAACTCAGCACATCAACAGCAAACTCCGCTGATCCCATGAAAACAACTCTCATGCTATTTTACTTAAAGTAATCAAGAATTTTCTGCTAATTTACAATTTACAGTTTCTACTAATTCTGCAAAAACATCTTTATAATTAACAGCCATTTCAGCAAGGAGCTTTCTATTCAAACTAATTTCAGCAAGTTTGAGCCCATACATAAATTTACCATAAGTAAGACCATACTCTCTTACTGCTGCATTGATACGTATTATCCACAAGCTACGAAAATCACGTTTGCGATTTCTTCTATCTCTATAAGCATATTGTAATGCTTTTTCAACTCTTTGTAAAGCAATTCTGTAACAACTTTTTGCACGTCCCCTATAGGCCTTTGCTAACTTTAATATTTTCTTGTGACGAGCATGAGTAGTAACTCCACGTTTTACTCGAGCCATTCTATTTTACCTCCATTTTATTAAACACCATAAGGCATGTAAAGCTTAACTATACGCGAGTCAGATTTACCAAGAATTGTTGTACCACGCTGGTCACGAATGTTGGACTTACTCCTCTTTATCATACCATGCCTTTTGCCTGATTGAGTAGAAATAACCTTGCCTTTCGCTGTAAGATTAAAGCGTTTTTTAACGGAAGATTTGGTCTTCAATTTCATTCTCTTCATATAAATTCACAAACACTATCATCGAATTCTTTAGTAGAAATTAGTTAATAACATAAATATTTTTTAAATACTATACTAAAATAGTATAGTAACCTACAAGCTATAATATTATTATATTATATAATCTGAAGCTACAATACAAGTTATAATTACATATTAAAGAAATTTAAATGTAATTCATTCAATACCAAATATAATATTTTATTTTCTCTATCTCTAAGCAGCAATAATACTTGCCTTCATTTTTACTCTCACTTTCTTCTTCGTTGACTGAGCACTTACTATCTACTATAATATCAAATTTATCAATAACTATGTCTACTTTATATAGCTGCAAAATGATGCATCAATTGAACATTTACTATCAATACGCATATATTCTTTTAAGAACTATAGAACTCAACAGCCTTTGTCTCTCACATTTTTAATAATGTAAACCTCGGTCATTGACTTCAATAATAAAATAATGCTGATCAAGATTTCATTATTTTGGCAATATCTATCTCATGCCTTTCTAACCAGTCTCTATTTCTGATCCTTTTATTTCACTTCAATGTTGAATCACTATATCCACTATTCTTCTTTCTTTATTTGCATAAATTTCCATTCTAATATTCACACAAAACATAGATATAAGTTGAATCTACTGTGAATGTATTATTTTTTTCTTAATCGCAAATTATACATTAAAAGAATATCCATAATATTTGGGATTTACACGAGTAACTTTTTAACCATTCTTTAATGTGAGCTCACACTTTCTTAATTAATCTTACAGCTATATGAAATACATCTACATTACACTACAGCCATTTATTATTTTCTTCATTATTTATTTTAATAATTAAATACTCCCATAGATTGGTAAGTTCTTGCAATAAATCCTTTGAATCACGATTGATTTTTACATCATTATTAAATTCTTTCTGCACTCCTTTTATTGTATATTATTTATCATATAACATATACTTTATTTTCTTTATAGCTTCTATATACTTATGATAATATAGTCTTCTTTCCTTACGTTTTATGGTGTTAATTTTACGAAATTAACTTTTCCAAAATTTTAAAACATACCGATTCCACATGTAGCTCTCTTCAGCTACTTCTCCTATCTTGTAGAGTAATTTTTCCTTATTCATTAATTAATTTTTATCACTTTTGAAGATCCAAAAGAAACTGAATTTCTTACTTGAAGTACTACTTTTTGATATATTGATATATTTCTTAGCTTTTTCTTTTTTTTTAATCAAAAATGTTCTAAAGGATAATATTTTAACTATTCCATCCTTCATTAAGCTTATCTTTATCTCATTCAATATATCGACTATTATTCAGCAGAATCTTTTTTTTTTGATAAATCAATTTCTCGACTTATATCTTCAGCTATTGTTGCTTTAGTTATTGTCATATCTTTTGTTGTAATGTAATCCATTATTTATTATAATATGTGAATATAATATAACGATTGACTCAAGATTCAGCTACTTTATTTTTTTTAGGATATGTCTCTTTTGTAGCATAATTTAAAATACTGGCAGTTGCCAATGCTGCAAATATTGTAAAAAGCGCCATTTGATGATCCGTAAAAAGTGCTAGCGTTAATATTATGATTCCACTTACAATAAACATAAATCCATTGATAATAGATAATGATGCGCTAATGCGTTTTTGCTCTACAATTTCACTGCCAACAGTAAAATTAAGCATATGTCCTCCCGCAAAAAATCCAAACATTAACATATAAGAATATGTAATATAAACCGTCAAATGGCTGCATAGTAAAATAATAACCAAAATGCCTTGTAGTAGAGCAAAAGTGGAGATCACATGCTTTCTATTTTTAAATAAATTTGAGATTCGATCTGCAATCGGCGCACCAATTGCAAGACCAAGCCATAACACTGCAGTTGCTATACCTGATCCAATTGCATCAAGTTCTGAGTTACTCAACAATCTCGGTGCCCATAAGGTGTTAAGCGCTAAAAATGTTCCAAAAGTAATAGCACCCACTATTGAAGTTATCCAGATATCTTTTAATTTTAGCATTGTAAATATAGAGCATATTACCGTTTTTATAGAGCTTTTTATTGTGTGTTTTTCTAAATTTCTCTCTAAGAGAGTTTTTGGATAAAAGAAGATAAGCACAAATATTAACACACCAAATAGTATTATGCACATGATCAAATTTTTCCAATATATACCTTCAGCAAGAAAGCTAGAGAACAATATTTGAATTATCAGTGCAGAAAAGCTTGAAATTGTCTGCACTAATGAAAACATCAGTCCAAATTGAGCAATGGGAAAACAGGTGCTACTTATATGAGCAGCTCCAATAAAACCAAATGACGCTCCAATTGCAATTAACACTTGAGATAAAATCAAATCGGAGAAATTTTCACTATTAATGAGAACAAGAAACCCAAGGATTATAGTTGATAATGAGAAAAAGTAAATTCTTTTATTGGAAAAAATATTAAACATTACTCCACTAATAAACTGTGAGATGGCAAAAGTCCAATTATACGTCGAGTTAGCCAGTGCAACTTGCGCGATCGTGAGTCCAAGTTCTTTTTCAAGATATACACTTATAAAAGTATAAATTATCTGCATGTTGCTGAATATAACAATCAAGTTACTGATTAGCCAAACGAACCAAGCTTTAGTCCTACTTTCCATAAAATTTACTTTTATAAGTAATTTACTGATACTAATATCAAATCTTAGAGACAAATTAAAAATTTTCTCTAAGACTTAGAGGTTTAGCTAGTTTATTATATATTTTGTTTGATAACAAAAATTAATATAACATATATGTTTAAGAAATTTACCAAACAAAGAAAAGTACAATAAAACCCCAAGGTAGTTAATTATTCAACCGTCTTATTTTGAAATCTGGTGTTGAATGATATTCTTAAATGAGATATAAGAACGTTTGAGCTTGTATAGATACAAAACCAAAAGTTTTAAAAAGATGCGAAGTACACATAGTATAAAAATTTACACATAAGACGACAAATATCATAAGTTTTTTATCATTAACCTGCACAGATTGCAAAGATAAATAGCCTAAGTATTATTTATGAGGATAACAGCGAAAATTGTTAAGTAGTTTTTTTTTATTTCTATTGAATGATAATATAGCTTTTTTATTGTTATCTATTGCTTCCAACACCGTAGACAAAAAACAAGTTTTGATTATTATATTAACATGAACAACAATTTAGTATACCTCGGAATTATTACGTGTCCTCACGGAATTAAAGGAAACGTTAAAATAAAAACTTTCACTGAAAAACCAGAAAATATTTCTCTATATGGTGAACTGATAAATGGTGATGAGAGTTATAAGATAGACTCAATATCTGTCATAGGTGACAATTTAGTAATAGCTACGATAAACAGAGTAAATTCTCGCAAGGAAGCAGAACTTTTAAGAAATAAGAAACTATACATAAAAAGATACAAGCTCCCACAGTTAAATAATGAGAATGAATTTTATCAAAGTGATCTTATAAAGATGGAAGTAAGACTAGAAAATAATGAATTATATGCCTATGTAGAATCTATACACAATTTCAATTCAGAAGATATATTAGAAATTTCAGTCATCGGCACAAAAAAGAATATTATGCTATCTTTTACTAAAGAGATATTTCCGCATATAAATATAAAGGAAAGGTATATAGCACTCAATATGCCAGAATTTTCTGATTAACAAAGATTTTGATATTTATCAAAAAGTATTTATAATTATGAGATCAAGCTGAAAGTTTAATTATGGTAGAAAAAGCTAACGATATTAGACCAGGTCAAGTTTTAGAACACAATAGCGATTTATTTTTGATTGTAAGTATTATGCATACTCAGCCCGGCAAGGGTGGTGCATACATAAAAGTAGAAATGAAGAATATTAAAATCGGAACAAAACATTATGAAAGATTCAGTTCTAATGCAACAATAAGAAGAGCAATTTTAGATGAAGAGGAGTATGTTTATCTCTTTACTGAAGGAAATATTGTAAATCTTATGAATCTTAGTAATTACGAGCAGATCGCTATAAATTTGGATTTATTAGGAAGGAAAAAGATTTATTTACATAATAATGTAAAGGTAAAAGTAGTAACTTATCAGGATAAAATAATCTCTGCGCATGTTTCTGATTACGTTACATTGACTGTAAAAGAAACAGAGTCTGTTATTAAAGGGCAAACTGTTACTTCTTCTTATAAATCTGCAATTTTAGAAAACGGAATGCGCCTTAACGTGCCTCAATTTATAATTGAAGAGGATAAAATTGTAATATATACTCCCAATGACAACTATTACGAAAGGGTAAAAGAGTAAAAGAAAGAATGTCCATTTCATCACCAAGGATCAATGTGATGCTTGATTCTGTACGCAGTGCTTCTAAACAGCTTATGCGTGATTTCAATGAATTGCAAATTTCCAATATCAAGTCAGCAGATTTTATCAATAAAACTTACTTAAGATGTAAACAAAATATATACAATCACTTACATGATTACAAGCAAAACTACGATTTTATCTTTGAAGACAATATTGATCAAGAAATAAAAGCTGATACTTATACCTGGTTCATTATGCCTATAGAAAGCAGAGAGAATTTTTCCAATTGTATAGTTTATTTTGCAGTGTCAATCTGTCTAATTCATAAAAACAAAGTTATAACAGCCGTAATTAATGCTCCAGCCCTTAGAGAAACTTTTTGGGCAGAAGAGAAAAAGGGAGCTTTTCTTGAAGATTTTAGATCTCGTCATATAAAAATGCGAATGAAAAGCCGTGAAAGTGGCTTAATAGATGTAAGTGATAATTTATTAAATAAGTTACTGCCTAACAATAGCAATGTACGTTCGATCGGTTCAACAGTTTTAGGTTTTGCATACCTTGCCGCAGGAAGATATAGTGGAATAATTTATTCTGGAGTTAACAAATATAAAGCTTTACTTGGCAAACTTTTTCTACAAGAGAGTAGTGGAAGATTAAGAGAAAACAATGGATTAATCATTGCTGGAGATATAAAACTAATATAAACAAGTCATAGAGATAGATAATTTCTCAAAAACTTTTACAAGAGACTCTGTTAAATGTTTTATCATTTCGTCAGTATGATATGGTGTTGGAGTAATACGAAAACGCTCAGTTCCTTTAGGAACTGTTGGGTAATTTATATGTTGAACATATATTCTATGCTCATCAAATAATAACTTTGATGCTATTTTAGATAACTCTGGATCACCAATTATTATCGGAATTATATGAGTTTTTGTTACAATAAGATTAATTCCAGCATTTCTTAGTGAGTTTTTTACCTTTTTAACAACTTGTTTTTGCTTCTCTCTTTCAATGTCACTTAATTTTAAATATTCAACGCTTGCTTTTGCTGCTGCCGCTAGGACAGGAGACATAGCAGTGGTGAAAATAAATCCTGGAGCTGAACTTCTTATTACATCTACTAAGCTTTTTGAAGATGCTATATACCCTCCCATCACTCCAAAAGCTTTCGATAATGTACCTTGAACAACAGTCACTCTATCCATCAGACCCTCTTTTTCTGCAATTCCGCCACCATGCGGACCATACATGCCAACTGCGTGTACTTCATCCAAATAGGTAATTGCATTATATTGATCTGCCAAATCGCATATTTCTCTCAGCGGCACTATATCACCATCCATTGAATATATTGATTCAAACGCTATTATTTTTGGCGTTTTTCTACTCACAGACTTTAATAACTGCTCTAAATGAGCAATATCATTGTGCTTGAATATATATTTAGGTCTTTTTCCTGACTTTATGCCTTCTATCATCGAAGAGTGGTTTTTTTCATCTGAAAAAATTACCACGTCAGGAATAACAGACAATAAAGTGCTAAGTGTAGTCTGATTTGCAAGGTAGCCACATGCGAAAGTTAAAGCAGCCTCCTTATTATGCAAACAAGCCAGTGATTTCTCAAGTTCAACAACCTCTTTTGTTGTACCGGAAATATTTCTCGTTCCCCCTGCACCAACAGATGAATTGTGAATAGCGGAGATAACACTCTCATTTTGTGACATTCCTAAATAGTTATTACTGCACCAAACGATTACTTCCATATTTTTTTCGTAATCCATAATATATGGAAGCCTGCCAGGTAATGATGCAAAATGCGTGAATTCTCGATAGCGCCCTTCTTCTTTTATATCTTTGATTTTATTTAAGAATATTTCTTCGTAATCTACCAAATTTTTATCTATTAATAACTAGTAAAATTATACTAAATTATTCAATAGTAGACTAATATATTTATTATGAAGAGATATAGTTATAAATTCTTTTTTCTCATTGGATACAACCTTTTCTATCTTATCGGTTTCAATAAAACTACTAAGCAATTCATAGTGATACATAACTGCTACAGCAATCAAATAAACAATAAAGCTCTAACTAATATTCCTCTGCTAACATCCCTAAGTGGACCAGCAATAGCCACTTCTAATATAATCACAACTACTACTAAAGCGAAAGCATTTATAATATATAGGTTGCTACTTTTTATACTTGATGGAGTAATATTATTCACTTGTTCAGATTTTTTTTGCTAATTGATGAAAGCGTTGGTTACAATTCTAGATTTTTTGAATGTGAAATTTGATCCCTTTTCTCTAAAGAGAAGATAATAATAGATCATGATTGTCAATATCTTCTTCATCAATTATATCGCTAACTTTTACTAATCTCATTATCACTTGCAAGTGGCAAAGAGAAGATTAACAGTGATAAAGATAACTGTTGAAATTTTTCATCCTTACTATTTGCTAGAGTTATTGAGAGCTCTTCTTCATCTATCTTTTTAAATAATAAAGAGTCATTATTAGAATCAAGAGTTTGAGAATACTCGCTATTACTGATTTCAATACCACCTTCATCACTTATAGATGCATTAATAAAGTTTGAAGAACCATTACTATGACCACTTACAGAATTCTGTTATGAAAAGTAATGATGAATCTGGTTGTGGATTATACTTTTTACTTTCTTTAAGAGAAATCTATCGCAAAGAATTACTTGATTACTCATAAAGTAGCACTACCATCTACTTATGATGCTTGCACAACACAATACTCTTGACAATACTCTTGAACTTTACTTCACCCCAAGTTCTATAATTTTTGTGAGTCTATATATTTCCTTGATCTTTTTTTTTACCGCTCTCCTTCGAATCGTCAATTCTTTCTCTAGCTTAATCTAAAGCTTCTTTTTAAAATAGACTTAGTTATATTAATGCCTTTCTTAGTTCAGTAAACGTTCTATCGTATCGTAATCGATACTCTTGATAATATTCATCAAGACAATTTTTCTTTTATACTTTTATTTTTATTACCATTATCCATTTCATTTCTTTTACAATTATTGTTTACAAGATGCTTCGTTAAAGCATCTTCATTTTTCATAATATTTTCCTTTGTTCACAGTATTTTTTTTGTGAATGTTGGTATTTTTGGATTTTAGATTTTGTAATTATTTACTATCTGCTTCATTCACTGCTCAGCTTAAAGCTGCAGATTTATTTACTAAATCACTAATAGTATTAGCTATCAAGAACATACTTTTTAACATCAATTAAATTAGGCACTTCTTTAACCAGGCATGTCTTCAATTTTACACAACTATTTTAATCTAATATTGTTTCTATTTATTAAATAATTACTGTTAATAAAAAAAGCAATATCATAAATATTAAAACATTAACCTTTTGCCCCTTCCATTAATGTTACACTCTATATTAGATATCATTAAAAGATTTTCTAAACTAATTAGAGCATTACCAAGTGCATAGATTACAATCTAATTTTTATTATCCTTAAGATTCATTAATCTTCAATCACCACTAAACTTCATTTTCCTTTCAAAAGGAGTTGTTTCGTGTTTGAATAATATTTTCAAAAAAAAAGATAAATAAAGTACAGTTAAAGCTGTAATAATTATTTATTAATTCATTACAACTGTATAAGAAAGATAATAGTATCTAGATACATTATTATTTTATTGAAAATCTTCTGATTTTATATCTTGAATGCACTTATAATAAGTATCCCTTTTATGATAATAATCTCTCACTATACAAAAGCTCATTCCAAAGCAATTTATTACGAAATTACCTGTTTTTATTTTTAATGATTTACTTACGTGCTTCTCTCCAATAGAGCAAGATGGAAAATCGATATTGAATCTAACAAATTAGATACTCTAATGATATTTTCTTCAAGAAGTTTTTTATAAATTTTAGCATCACAAAAATCGAAAACTCTCGGAAAACCAAAAATTGCAACACAAACTTATTTTAGCATCTTTTACTTTCTTAAGATATAAAGTAATTATGGTAGCAAAAGCGACTCCCATACTATGGCCAGTACAATTAATTCTAAAATCTTTGATTTCTGATCTTTGCTCTTCAGCATAACTGTCTAATATTTTATCAAGACTAAGCAACAAATCATAAAATACATTATTAAAACAATCATACATTTTTCCACCTTCAAGTAAAAATCTGAAATAAATGCTGTGCTTACATCATTCATCACATTATTAAAGTCTTTAATATCGCGATAAGCTATAATTATTTCTTTATCTTTAATGTAAAAACAAAATCTACACACTTTTGTTTCTCTAATTCTAATAAAATAAAATATTACTATAATCTTCATTAATGAATTCAACTTCAATTATATATTTACTTTACTATCAAATTTTTCATTGTTATTATCATAGTTTATTTTATATAAATTACACATTTCTAATAATTCTTGTCTATAATATCCTATAATTTGTATTTTTTTAGATCATATTCGATATCTTCATAGATATCGCTCTCAAAACTATTAAATTAAAAATCTCAAAATTCATCTTTAGGAACAGCTGATATTTCTTGACTTTTACCGCATAAAATTTCAAGACCTTCTTCTCTTTCAATACCTAAATCTCTAAAATGGCAATGGTCTTTAATTTCAGTTATTTTTTAATCTTCTTCTATGTTCAAATCAATCAATCTTAAATCTGAAAGATCAATTCAATTAGCCATATTTATCACTCATTATAAATGAGTTTAATCTAGTATAACACTAAATCACAACCTTGCCAAGCAAGTTATTCAACATTTTAGCAAACAAGCTCGGATCATCCATCTCCTCGCCCTCTACAATACAAGCTTGATAGAATAATAAATGGATCATATCTTCCAATGTTGAGTTTTCACCATCTTTAGCGTAAGATTTCATTATACTTTTTATTATAGGATGTTTATTGTTTATTTCGAGTACCTTCGGTGTTCGGTAATTCAGCTGTTTTTGCTCACGTAAAAAACGCTCCATTCTAAGATCCATCGCACCCTCATCAACTACCAAACATACAGGACTATCAGTCAATTTTTTGGAAATTTTTACGCTTTTCACTGAATTGCCAAGAATTTTAGTAAAATACTCTAATATAGAATCATTATTTTCTTCACTCTTTTCTTCATCTGATTTATTTTCTTTATCTTTTTTCTCCAAAGAGAATTTTTCCAAATCAACATCAGCACGAGTTACAGATTTAATCTTCTGATCTCTATATTCATGAATTACGCTAGTCCAGAAATCATCCACTGGATCAACAAGTAGAAGAATCTCCAATCCTTTGCTGATAAATCCTTCAAGTTGTGGACTGTTTTTTATCGAATCTAAGCTATTCCCTGTTAGGTAATAGATATGCTCCTGCTCAGGCTTCATTCTACTTATATAATCATCAATGCTGATCAATTTATCATCACCAATGCTGTGGAATCTGCAAATTGAGAGTAAAGCTTCTCTTTCATCAGTTGACATAGCTTCACAAAGACCCTCTTTCAATACTGCACCAAAATTGGTCCAAAACTTTGTGTATTCCTCTAAATTCTCTTTTGCCTTTTTATCAAGTTCTGATATCACACGCTTAGTGAGAGATTTTCTAATTTGCTCAACAACACGATTGTTCTGTAGTGTTTCTCTGCTGATATTAAGAGGCAAATCTGGTGAGTCGACCACACCCTTTAAGAATCGTAAGTACTGCGGCATGATTTGCACATTATCCTCAGTGATAAACACTTTATTTACATACAATTTCACGGAGCAACGTCTATCTGGATGAAATAAGTCAAAAGGCTTAATAGAAGGCACATAAAGCAAATTTGTATACTCTATTGCACCTTCGTTTTTATTGTGCAATATCATCCAAGGTTCCCCTCCAATATGGGCAATATCACGAAAAAAATCATTGTGCTCTTCTTGAGTAACATCATTTTTCGACTTAGTCCAAATTGCAGCCTTGCTGTTTAATTTCTCACTTTTTCCTTCTTCATCTACAAATTCAATAGAAAAATTTATGTGATCTGAATAAGTAGTAACGATATTTTCAATGTAAAACTTATCTAAAAACTTATTTTCTTCAGGACATGTAATCATGGTAATCTTAGTCCCACGAGAGATTTGATCATCTAATTTGCCAATTGAATATTCCCCATCTCCTTTTGATCTCCAAACCCAAGATTCCTCTTCTCCTGCTTTTCGAGATTCAACTATAACTTCTGAAGCAACCATGAAGCTCGAATAAAAACCTACACCAAACTTTCCAATCAATTCTAAAGTTTGGCTTGAATCTTTGATAGTTTTAATTGCCTCCAAAAATCTTTGTGTACCAGAACTAGCAACTGTACCAAGATTATCTATTAAATCCTGCCTATTCATTCCGATGCCATTATCAGTAATATACAGTTCATTCTTATCTTTACTTGAACTAATGGTGATTTTTAATTTATCATCTGAATCTAGTAAATTAGGATTTAATTGAGATTCGTAGCGCAATTTATCGCATGCATCTGATGCATTTGATATTAACTCACGCAGAAAAATATCCTTATTAGTATAAAGAGAATGAATTACTATATTCAGCACTTTCCCTACTTCAGCATCAAATTTTAAATTTTCGATTCCTTTTACGTTATACATTTTGAGCTCCAATAATAGCCTATTGCCTGTATAATTTAAGTATTGCATTACGATCTTTCAAGATAATGCACACCAAAATAAAACTTCTCGCACAGCAAATTAGTTTAGGCATAGGCGAAAAAACTACCTAACAACCTTCACTGTTACCCTTTTGATAATAAAACTATTCATTAAACTTTGCAATCTGCAAATTAAAACAACAAAGGAAATTTTATATTTGATATCAAATGTTTTATTTTTACACTATTATGTATCTCATATCTTCTAAAACTTCTGATTTCAAAGTTGAAACGTGCTTATAAAAAGCGTTTAAGAAAGTAAAGAACATCCAAATAAACAAGAGAGAATTGAATTTTAGCTGCCCTAGATTTCTTTTGCCTTTTTTTTCTCATTTGATAAATTTCTCAAATATTTATTATTTGAATAGCATTCTAAATTCCAGTGTTCGATACTTAGATAACAGAAAGATAATATGAAAAACATAAACTTCTAAAATTCATTGAATTATGCTTTAAAAGATGATGCCGTGGTGTGAATATAACAACTATCAATATGTAAAAGTCATAGCAGATAGACTTGAAGCAGCAAATATTAGCAAAATAAAGGCGAATAATATTCAATATGTCACTGCGCTCAATGAAATCCATATGTGTTAATGTTGCATGGCATTCGTAGATACTGAGCAATCAGCGAATTGCATTAGTTGCAAGCTATTCCTCAACTACTTAGCAAAAAGCCCCCCTCGCTTTCCGATACAAGGTGCGTGATGCAGATAGTCTCTTTGAATGCCATTCCAGTACTTGACGCACAACTGTACGAATATTGTATTATTAGAGAATATTATTCCAGTACTTAACACTAGCATCCAAAAATTTTATAAAGTTAGTGAGTATAAAAATTATGTTAAAATACGATATTTTAATGATTATAGAAAGACTAGATCTCAGTGTTGCATAGTATTAAAATGAAATAAGAGGGGAGCATTGTGATAATAAAAAGAGGCGCTGAAATGATACTATTGTGATTGACAATTTAATTTATCCTATTATTATTAGAATTTGATATAAATTCCTTTCATCATTGTTTTCATAGATAATTACGCAACAAATCCTTTACTACTATAATCCTTATTTACCTCTTTTGGATTATTATTAGAAAGAGTTATAAATAACGGAGAAAAAGTCTTATTTTGTGAACATACCAAGAATTTTGTCTACTATTCCACCAACATTTGCTTCAGCTTGAGTATAATCTATTTTACCACCTTTCAAAATTAGTTTAGTACATGATCATGGTGATATGTTAATAAATTTACTACCAACAACTCCACTACTAGTTATTAGAGCTGAACTATCAATTGGCAATTTTATGTCTTTACTTATACACATATCGATTCGTGCTACATAAGTAGCTTTATCAAGTGATACGCCAGTTATGCTTCCAATATCTACTCAGGAAAACCTTAACGCTATCACCAATTACTATGCCATTTGCGTTAGCAAAAAGACCATATATTTTATAGCAATCCTTATAGCTTTTTTTATGTCAGATAGCTTATCAACAGCAAAACAAACCAGAAAAATAGTAAAAGCCAACACAAATAATCCAGCAGTTATTTCAAGTATATTTGATCTTTGCATCTTTAGTTATTAGGATTCCAGCTTTTATAATAATTTTTCACTTTTTGATTTGGATAATACGCATCTTTCGTACCTGTCAAATTAGAAGTATTTATTATTTTTCTCTTTTTATTATTAACCGGAACTGTACCATCAGTATAATGAAGCCATATGTGCCACTTTGGAGATATTGTTGTAGGTTCAGAGATATTGCTATACATGACCCATCTTTTTCCTTTATTTGATTCATAATAAGAATTTTCATTTTCATCTCTTCCTATAAATTTATCTTTTCTTCGTAATAGATATTTTATCACTTTACAGATTTTAGATAACATAAGGGTATTAAAATAAAAAGTATTATATATACTAATACTTTAAAAGTCCATTCACATTAATTTAATGCAATTACCAATTTTACAAGTTATTATACCAATAATTGCATCGATGTTTTGTTTTATTACTAGAAAACATAAAGTTTCTTGGTCTATTTCTTTTGCCACAACAACAGCTACTTTTTTTATTTCATCAATACTACTCATAAAAACATATAATGGTGAAATTATAACTTATTACCTTGGAGATTGGGTTCCTCCGTACGGAATAGAGTTAAAAATTGATATATTAAACTCCTTGATTTTAACTCTAGTGAATTTTATAGCATTGATAAGTGTGCTTTATAGCTTTTATATTAATGAAAAAGAGATTAGTAAAAATAAAATTACCGGTTTTTATTCTTTGTTCTTGTTGTGCTTAAGCGGGCTACTTGGGATTTTAATAACAAACGACATATTCAATCTTTATGTTTTTTTGGAAATTTCATCTCTTTCTTCTTACATATTAGTTTCAATGGGAAGAGATAAAAAAGCTCTAGTTGCAGCATTTGAATATCTGATTAGTGGAACAATAGGCGCAACGTTTTATTTGTTTGGTATAGGGCTTTTATATTCTATGACAGGAACACTAAATATGTCTGACATGGCCGAGAGGATAGTACCGCTGTATGATAATAACATTGTAAAACTTGGCACGTTGTTCATTTTTGTTGGCCTCTCAATCAAAATAGCACTGTTTCCATTAAGTAGATGGCTAGTTAATTCATATAGTGAAGCACCAAATTTCATTAGTATATTCTTTTCAGGCACAGTAACCAAAGTGATGGTATATGTTTTTATCAGAATTTTCTATACTATTTTTCATCAAAATTTTTTTTTATTTAAATCACCATTGAATAATGTTATAATTATCCTTGCACTTTGTGCTATTATATTTGGATCAATATTTCCAATAACCGCAAAAGACATGAAAAGGTTACTTGCTAACTCTAGCACCAGCCAGATTGGTTATATAGTTTTAATGCTGAGTCTAAACTCAAAAGCAGGGTTATTTGCAGCAATCTTTCACATAATAAATCACAGCATAATAAAAACATCTTTATTCATGGCTGTAGGATGTGTTTCTTACAGATTTGATTCTACAAAAGTAGAGCATTTGTCAGGACTCAAGAAATCTATGCCTTATACAACATTTGCATTTACTCTACTTAGCTTAGCATTGATCGGTGTGCCTTTAACAAGCGGCTTTGTAAGTAAATGGTATATGATGAAAGCAATTATCGAATCTCACGCTTGGATTTCTCTTATAGTTTTTGCTGCTAGTTCTTTCCTTGCGTTAATATATATGTGGAAGATGGTAGAGAAAATGTATTTTGGAAATGATGTAGTATCACACACTGAAATAATATTTGGATCTATTGATAGAGTACCGCTACCTATGCTTTTCTGTCTATTACTCATAGCAGCTTTAACAGTAGTGACAGGAGTATATAGTACTCCAATTCGGTTAGTAATTGAAAAATTGGCTTTTTGATTTTCATTTTTTATTATACTTTAAGAGTATAAAGTTCTTACTATGGATAGCCCAAAGAAGATTTACTTATTGTTGATCATTAACATAATAGCGCTGTTTTGCGTTGGCATTGTTATTCAATATTCTTCTACTGGAGGAAAGTGGATACCATTTACAATTCATCAACTAGTTGTATTCTCTTTCTTTTTTTTATTGGCTATAGCTATGTCATTCATAGAGATAAATTTTTATTTGAAATACGCCTACCTTTTTTATATAGCAGCAGTAACTTTACTTCTATTAGTAATTTTTTTTGGTTCACATATAATGGGTGCAACAAGATGGATAAAAATTGGATCAATTAGCTTACAACCTTCAGAATTTGCAAAAGTAGGCTTAATACTTGCACTTGCTCGTTATTTTAATAAACAAAGTGTGTATAAAATGATGGAATTTCAAAGGTTATTTAAGGCATTTATAATTATTTTTATACCTGTATTCTTAGTATTAAAGCAGCCTAATTTAGGCACCGCCGTGATAATGTTATTTATAGGAGCATCGATTATATTCACAGCAATAATTAAAAAATCTCATTTGATAATTTTTGGAACGATTAATATTCTTGTAATACCAACTATCTGGACTTTTTTACGCTCTTATCACAAACAAAGAATACTATCATTTTTAGATTCATCAATTGATCCTCTTGGAATAGGCTATAATGCGCAGCAATCACAGATAGCTATAGGTTCTGGAGGTTTGCTTGGTAAAGGCTTTGTTAATGGAAGTCAAACTCAGCTTGGATTTTTACCAGAAAAACGCACAGATTTTGCTTTTGCAGTACTTGGTGAGGAATGGGGGTTTTTAGGTAGTATGGTTTTGATTTTTCTCTATATTACACTGTTTGCTACAATATTCTATATTGCTTATAGATCAAGAAATTATTTTTCTAAATTGGTATCTATCGGGATTTTTGCCTTTTTTAGCGTTCATTTCGCGATAAACATCGGAATGACAATTGGTCTTTTACCAATAATAGGTGATCCGTTACCATTTCTATCCTATGGAGGAAGTACAACTGCTGCAAGCTTAATATGCGTAGGATTGCTATTTAGCTCTATAACATCTGCAAAAGACTTAAGGCTAAGCTCTCGATTTTATTTGCGAGAAGGTTCATTTTGAGATCACAAAAACAAAAAACTGCTTGACAGCTTTTCCACCAAATCCAATATCTTCAGATTGAAGCTATTATTTAACTTCAATCTATACAAATTAAATGACAAAAAACTTAGCATATTTGGCGTCTTATGTTTAAATTTTTGCACTATTCATATCTTATATCATTAAAACTTTTGGTTTCAAGCTCATAAATCTACTTATAAGTCGTTTAAAATATAAACGAATGCTAATATTATAGGATAGATAATAAATAATTAGCTAATATGAGCTATTCTTTGCTTTTTTTTATTTAGTAAATTTCCCAAATATTAATTACTAAAATAGTATCTTAAATGCAAATATCAGATACTTAGATGATAGAAGGATAGAATGTTGGAATAACAACATATGTTAATTAGCAATTTAATTTATCTTATTATCATTGATATAAACTATAGAATTTTTTTTCTCTATAAATAGCTCTAATAAAGTCTTCTCCGGTGTTTTTAAACTACTTCATAACAACATTTCTTAATTAGTAGTATTTGTAGTTTACAATTCTATCTAAAAGAATACCGAGAAAAAGCAATAATCCTACATAAGAGTTATTTTTAAATACGGACATGCATTGACTGGAGTCGTCGAGATTGAGATTTTTATATTGATAATATAACATAACTCCTACAGCAAGTAAAGCGATATAGAAAATATTACTCAATGATGATAAGATACCAGCATATAGCCACATCATAAGAGATATCAAATGAAACTTTTTGAGCCAAGATTTTGTTGTATCACCAAAATACAGTGCTGTTGATTTCATTCCTAGTTTTTCATCATCTCTTTTATCTTGATGAGCGTATATAGTATCATAACTCAGTGTCCAAAAGATACATCCTACATAAAAGAGCATAGGTTCTATACTAATCTGATTTTTTACTGCCGCCCAACCTAGAAGCGATCCTATATTAAAAGTAAACCCTAAAAACAATTGTGGCCACCAAATGTAACGCTTTAGTAAAGGGTAAATAATTACCATACACATTGAGATTACCCCAAGTATAAATGTAGTTTTATTTGTGAGCAATAAAATTGCTAATGCAATGGATAGTAATAAAGAAAGTAAAATCAAAGCTTGCTTTACATTTAATGTACCACTTGCAAGTGGCCTATATTTTGTTCGTTCAAGATGCGCATCCATTTCTTTATCGAAAATATCATTTATTATACAACCAGCAGATCTCATCAAGAATGCGCCTATAGTAAATAAAATAAGGAGAAAAAAAGCCTTCCAAGATAGAACTGAGGCTAGAATAATACCACTTAAACTAGGGAATAATACAAGCCACAAACCTGTTAAACTATATAATCTCATCAATGAAAAGTAATCATTGAGATGCATCATTAAGTATGATTACTTAACATTTTGCTTACATTAACAAAATTATCGAATGCTAAATCGGTTTTAAAAATTAACTTGGGTACAAATCGTAAATCAACATAACACAATATGGATTTGCGTATCAACCATGCAAATTGATTGATTTCATCAATAATAGTGCTAATATCACAATCTTTTTCATTTAACGAAGATAGCACTACATATACATCTGCTTTTTTAAAGTCTTTATTTAGTTTTACTTCAGATATCACTATATTTTTATTGAATGCCTTACCTTCCATTAAGACTCTAGATATTGCTCTATGTAGTACAGATGCTATTTTTAAACTCCTAATTTCTTTTTTCATAATTATAATATCCTTTCTTCCTGCACTAATTGATAAACTTCCAAAATATCTCCAATTTTAATATTAATATCATCATCTAAAGATATTCCACATTCAAAATTTGTACCTACTTCCTTAACATCATCCTTAAATCTACGCAAAGCTTTCAATTTTCCTTCATATATTAATTTACTGTTACGTATTATCTTAATTAAAGAATCTTTTTTTACAACTCCATCACTTACATAACATCCAATAATATTGCCAATTTTAGATACATTAAATACCTGTCTCACAGATACAGAACCAATACGCACTTCTCGTATTACAGGCTTTAACATTTTAGTTAAGCACATTTTCATACTATCAATAAGTTCGTATATTATGTTATAAGCACGTATTTCTACACCTTTTTGTTTTGCCAAATCCCTTATTTTTGAATCCACTTTTACATTGAACGTCAAAATTACTGCTCTCGACGCTTCTGCAAGCAGTACATCTGAGTCTGTTACCCCCCCCACAGCCTTGTGTAGTATATTTAATTTAACTTTATCTTTACCAAGTTTATCAATTGAACTTGATATTGCTTCGATAGAACCAGTTACATCACACTTCAAAACTACAGATAACTCTTCTATTTCACTGTCATTACGACTGAACATGTATAAATCACTATTACTTGAATCCTCTTCTTTTCTCTTGATCAGCTCTAATCTGTATTCAATGATTTCACGTGCCTGCTTTTCAGAATTTACAACAACAAATTTATCTCCAACATCTGGCACACCGTTTAGACCAGTAATCTCAATTGGAGTAGAAGGTGGAGCCATATTTTCCCTTTGACCAAGATGATTAATCATACTACGTACTTTTCCATATATCGTACCAACCACCAATATATCACCAATTTTCAGCGTTCCTTCTTCAATTATTAACGTAGCTGATATTCCCTTAGCTTTATCTATTTTAGATTCTATTACCCACCCAAATGCTCGACAATCCTCTATTGCTTCAAGCTTCATTAAATCAGCAACTAACAAAATCGCCTCTTCTAATTTATCTAGATTAATTTTCTTTTTAGCTGATACTGACACAACCATGACATCACCACCAAGTTGTTCAGGAATTAAGTCACATTTAGGTAAATTACTAATTACTCTTTCTATATCATTAAACTGCAATTTATCAATTTTATTGATAGCAACTATAATAGAAACATTTGCTGCTTTTGCATGATTTATTGCCTCAATCGTTTGTTTCATCACTCCATCGTCGGCAGCAATTACTATTACAACTATATTAGTGATGTTTGCACCACATGCACGCATTGCAGTGAATGCCTCATGTCCTGGTGTATCAATGAAAGTAATTCTTTGCTTATTCTTTGTAATTACCTGATAAGCACCTATATGTTGAGTTATTCCACCTGACTCTCTTTCTGCAATATTAGATTCACGAAACGCATCGAGCAATGAGGTTTTACCATGATCAACATGTCCCATAAAAGTAACAATTGGCGGCTTAGGTTTTTTAGGCAAGCTTTCTCTGTCCTTTATGAAAAATAAATCCTTTTCTTTATTAGCATCGCTCATTCGTTTAGCTATATGATTAAATTTTTCCACTATTTCACATGCTATATCCGGATCCACCAAATCATCTACTCTGTAACTCTCATCAACTTCTTCTTTCAATATTCTTAATACATGTTTACTGTCCTCTGCCATACGAACAGATAATTCTTTGATTGTAATTTCATCTGGTATAATAACTTCTCTTGATACGTTTTTACCTTTGATAAATTTAGATTTTCTATTTCTTATACCAAATCTTTGCTTAAACACAGGAGATTGTTCAATTTTATCATCTATCGATTGCGCGATTACCAGCTTGGAATGCTTAGAATATATATCTTTATTAATCTTTAAAGGTTTTTTATCATCATCTTCATCGTCAATTCCATTCTCTGTTGACTTAACTGAAATAACATCACTTGAAGATTTTTCTTCGATTTCTTTAAATGAAGCATCTAAAGTACCATCTTTATCATCAATTTTTTCATCATTATCTTTTTTTACTACTATTTCTTTTTCTTTTTTTAGATTCTTTTCTTTTAATAAAGTAGCATTCTGTACGGCATTAATACGGAAGATTTGCTCTTTTTCTGTCAAAGAACCTAATTTACTTCCATCTTGTTCTTCTTGCTCATGAGTTTTTTTTCTCCTCTTTTTTATTATTGTAGCTCCCGTACTTGTATTAACTGAATAGTTTAAATCAAGATCTAACTTGAGTTTATTAAAACCTTGAAGCGTTAGTTTTTTACTACTGATATCTTCGTTATTCATACATTTTTGCTATATTAACCCAAGCTTCTTACGAGCTTCCATAATTATCGAATCTATTCTATCTTTTAAATCCTCTTTACCATTTACTGAAGAAGAGAGTATACCATAAAACTCATAGTTTGACAAATCTGCCACATCTATTAGAGTTTTAATACCATGTTTACTAAGAGTAATTTTATCATCTATTGATAAAGGTAAATTGATTATATCGTCTTCCATACCTAAACTTCTTAACTCTTTTATTTTTTTGTCATTTTCTGCTTTTAGATATTTATTTGCTCTGCTATGCAATTCATTCGCAATATCTTCGTTAAAGCCTTCTATCGAAGATAGCTCTTTAATTGAAGCATTTGATATGTCCTCTACGCTTGAAAAACCCTCTGTAACTAATAATTGCCCCATAATCTCCTCCAAATTTAGAGCTTCAGCAAATAAAGCTGAACACTGACTAAGTTCTCTATTCCGCCTTTCTGATTCTTGCTGAGTACTTAGTATCTCAATTTTCCATCCAATAAGCTCTGAGGCTAATCTTACATTTTGACCTTTTTTTCCTATAGCTAAACTTAATTGATCTTCAGCAACTATTAATTCTACACAATTTTCATTTTCATCAATAATAACCTTCGATACTTCTGCAGGAGTAATTACTTTGATAACAAATTGGCCCAGATCTGAAAAATAATGTATAACATCAATTTTTTCTCCATTTAATTCATGTATGATGGTTTTTATCCTATCCCCCTTAACTCCAACACAAGCACCTACTGGGTCGATGTTTTTATCAGGAGAGAAAACAGCAACTTTAGATCTTGAACCAGCATCTCTAGCTATACCTTTAATTATTACTAATCCGTCAGCAATTTCTGGTATTTCTTGATTTAATAGTGCCTTCAAAAAGCCTTCATGAGCCCTAGAAAGAATAATTTGACGCCCATCATCAGAACGCTTAACAGTTTGTATGTATGCTTTAATCTTATCGCCCTCACGAAATGATTCACCACCGATTAAATTTCGCAATGGAAGATATGCCCTAGTGCCATTTATATCTATGATTAGGTCTGAATATTCCACTTGTTTAACAATACCATATTTTATTTCTCCAACTTTATCTTTAAATTCCTCATATTGCTTTTTTGATTCTTCATATTTAATCACCTGAACAATTCTTTGTTGGGCAATTCTTGCTGAAGCAAGATCAGTGCTGAGAGAAAGTAATTCATTGACAGTATCTCCAATTTTTGCATCTTCTCTTATTAACCTAGCTTGTATAAGAGTAATTGATTCATATCCAAAATTCTCTTCTTCATTTTGTTCATCATTAATAACCCTTAATTCTCTATATGCAGTAATTTTGCCTGTGTTTCTATCTATTTTGACTGTAATCTTACTTTTACTACCATATTTTTGATGAGCCACTGCTTCTATGGCACTTTCTAATGCTTTCATTACTACTTCAAAATCTAGACCTTTTTGAAGTGAAAGCTCTCCTGCTGTTTTTATTATGTCAATACTTCCAACTAAATTATTTTTGTCACTTTTCTGTTTAACACTGCTTTTTCGGTTAGCAACCATACAAATAAATCCTATACAATTAGTTATAATTATATCTTCAATGGATAAAGAACACTATTTTAAATAGTAAATAATTACTAATTTAAGTCAAGTTTTTTCATATCTTTGCATCATAAAGAACTCCAGAGTAAAAACAAGATTAGAACCAATCACAGCTAACATTTCACATACTATGATAATTGAAATATCAACTCACTACTGACTTGATGGAGCATCATACATGATTTATAACGTAAAAAATTGATATTTAATTTAGTAATCATCGATATTAAGTCAAGAACTGTGGTTGCAATAATAAGCAATATTAGCATAATGCGAGAAATTAAAGCATTTATTACACATCGTATAATATCATCTTTATATACTTCAATTTAGTGATGAAAAGCATCAAGCAATAATATATTATTACTTACTATAATTCATGCTAAAGCAATTATTCCTATTCTGCACATAACAATTACAAAACTTTACAAACAAAAAAACAAAATATAAATTTGATAGATAAAAACACTACCATCATTACAATGAATGTGTAATATACTATTGAATAGTGTCACTAATACCAAGATCATTAATGTAATTGCCAAGATAAAAATCTTCAGCAAGGAAATGCTTTTGATTTTTATTGATCTTCTTTATCGCTTTTAAAATCAATTTATACTCTCTTGTATCAAATCTTGAACAATTGAATCTTGAATAAATTTAACTCTTCGTTAATCAGATACTCAAGATCAACATCAGCTGAGATTATTACTGTTCATGATTCGTTAATCCTACTTAACTTGTTTATCTTTATTTTTCGAGAAATATATTTTACTATATTACTCATAAGACACAGACTATTAACTGTATTAATAAAAAAAAAAGATTCTCTATAGTCTTTATGTTACGATCTCGCTCGAGGAAACAGAGTTATAATATCTAATTCTTGATCAAGATTATTTTATTTGTATTTTCCGATTAATACTCTATTTATGATCATTTTTATAAAATCGCCAATGGTTGCAACACTTACTCCAAAGCTTTTCATCCTTACTTTTATCAATATTCATATTCCACTCTATTTTAAATATTGATCTGCTATCTTGAATATTAATAAATCACGATGAAGATTGATCTATAATTTTTAAAATTTACTCTGCTGTTAAATCTAAACTAGATTCATCTCAGCTGAGATTAATTTATATTGATTTGTTGATTGACAGTTCTTAATTTTCTTCTTGAATATCGATTATCGCTCCTTTTATATCTTGTATACTACTTCTTATATCATTTAATATAAACCTAAACTTGTATCTAAAACACCAATCTATAACTTCTAATTGAATTTCAGCAATAACGTTATCTAAAAATGTTCCTGACTTAGCATAAGAAGCACTAATTTTGATGCCAGAAATGCGCTCTTTCACTTCTTTTAGAATCAGATCTATTTCTTTGGCTGATAAATTTTTCTTTGCTTTAACACTAATTAGAATATTATTTGAATCCACTTTCAGAAAAAACTTTACTCCAAAGTCAAAGATGAAATATTAATATACTAAAGTAAGAGCAAAACTAATGTAGTAGCGTACATAAATTTTTTATGATGTCTAAAAACTTAGATGTACGTAAGCTCTTATCATAAATCAAATATTCATTATCTCATCACTTTCTATCGCGTTCATTTTTTTTAACTTCTTCATTTCGAAGATATCAAGAACCTATTAAACATAGCATCGAATATTGATATAAAATCAAATCAATAATGAACAAACCAGTTAAAGTTAAAATCATTGTGATTGGTATATATTGCATAAACTTATCAATTATATCAGAACAAAATAATAAAGGGAAAACACTGCCAATTTAGTTAATGTTAATGATAGAATTAGAGAAAACATATTACGAACTGAAGTGTGAAAGACTTTTATTTTATCCATTTCACAAATCATCTTTCTATCATCATGTTGACTAACTACGATTGCATTATCAATCAATATTCCAATTGCCATAATTAAACTGAAAAACACAACAATATTTAAAGTTATACTCATAAAGTAAAGAACTATCTTCCAATAAAAAGGAAATCAAATATCGAAAATGCCACAAGAATAGCCGTCTTTATACTCAAAGAGAATATTATTATAATTAATATTAATACCCCCCCTCAACAAACAACAATAAATATTGTTACCGTTCTCTAGTTCATCAAGCACATTGCGAACATTTTTGACTGATCATTTAAGTACAACACTTTAAATTTCAGGTAAATTAGTCTTTTGTCATCTATTAGGTATTTCATCTGATTTACTGTATCTATTATGCTCTTTCCGTTACGTCTTGAAATTTCTAACACAACACTAAACAGTCCATTGATACAATAAATCCTTCAGATTTTTCAAATCTAAGATACGTCTTTGTCACATCTTTTATTCTCAAAACTGCATCGCCTTGAGACTTAACAAAAATGTTAATAATATCTTCTATATCTTTTAATTAATAATTATAACACTTTAATTGAGTATTTTTCTGTGTAATCGTCAAACGATCCAGCTCTTACTAATCTGTTATTACTCGATATAGCATGAAATATTTCACATGTTGAATATTGCATTTCATAAGTATCGTAGGGCTCAATTATCACTTCTATTGTTTTCTTGCGTACGCTCTTCAGTCACTTCAAACTTAAAGACACTGAACAAATTCTATTCCTTTTTTTTAACTTACGCGCTATGTCTATTATAGCTCTTTCTGATAAATGATCAATCAATTCGCATTTAATATAAGAAATAAGCTTAAATTTATTTCACTGATTTCATATACTTTGCTTCAGCAAACAACTTCGATTTTATATTTGAAAGTTTTGAACGGACATTATCGAGTACTTCTTTATTATTATACTATGTATCGAATTTAAATATTATATGAACAAGATCATTAGTCGCTATGGCCTTTAGCTCTTTAACTACTTATATGGATTTCAGTTCATTCTCTATCTCAGAAATAGCTAATAATTTCTCACTATCATCAACAAAAATCTTATTACAGGAATTTATATATCTGAAATTGCTTTCCCTTGGCATTTTTATATAGATATATAAACCAAAATAAATCACTATAAACAACAATGTTGTTATCCTAATTCTTCTCTATAAGCAAGCTTTTCATGTCAATATTTTATTGAATATGTATACTTTTGATATTTGAAATACATTATATATTAATTAATTGTTATACAACTTTTAGAATATTTCTATTAAGAATAGAAATCATTCTAAAATTACAATCTAAAAAATTTCTTAGGTATTTTTTACTAAAGTAGTATCTTGAATTCCAATATCAAGGACTAGAATATACAAGAAGTAGAGCTATTTGAATGACACAAAAGGTCATTTTTAGAATGACAGAAGTTTAAACTTTTAACATTAGTAATACGGTCTATTCTTTTTCAATTTAAGTGCAATTGCTTCCTCCCAAACATCACCATTGTGCAATAACTTTTCTTTGTTATACATTAATTCCTCTCTTGTTTCTGTTGCAAACTCAAAATTAGGACCCTCGACAATTGCATCGACTGGACATGCTTCCTGACAAAGCCCACAATATATACACTTCGTCATGTCAATATCATAACGCGTAGTTCGACGGCTGCCATCTTCTCTTTTCTCTGCTTCGATAACTATCGCCTGAGCAGGGCAAATAACTTCACATAATTTACAAGCTATGCATCGTTCTTCACCGTTTGAATATCTACGCAATGCATGCTCACCGCGAAATCTTGAACTTAGAGGCCCCTTCTCCATAGGGTATCTAAGCGTCACTTTTGGTTTAAATGCATATCTAAGCGTAATAATAAACCCTTTAATTAATTCTACAAAAGACCAACACCAAGCCAATTTCTTGAGCATAAAGCATTTAAAAATTTGTACTACCAACTATAAATCATATTATCAGTTTTAGAAAGGCTTTTTTTCATACTCAATTTTGAACTAATCAATTACTTTCATTCCTATCACATTATATCCTGAATCAACATGTAAAACTTCCCCAGTGGTACCGCTACTTAAATCACTCAACAAATACAGCGCTGCTTTTCCAATGTCTTCTATTGTAGTATTGCGCCTTAGTGGAGAATTATTTCTGTTCCATTCTGATATAAAGTGAAAATTGCTTATTCCAGAAGATGCTAAAGTTCTAATTGGACCAGCAGAAATAGCATTCACTCTGATATGTTGTGGTCCAAAATCGCATGCTATATATTTTACACTTGCTTCGAGTGCTGCTTTACATAAGCCCATAACATTATAATTTGGCATAACTTTTTCAGCGCCATAGTAGGATAAAGTGAGTAAATTACCACCGTTTGGCATTATCTTTTCAGCTCTTTGCGCTAGAGCAGTAAAAGAATAGCATGATATATGCATTGCGTTGAGGAAATTGTTTAGTGATATATTAACATATTTACCAATGAGTTCATTCTTGTCAGAGAATGCAATTGCATGTACCAAAAAATCAAGAGTACCCCATTTTTTTTCTATTATCTTAAAAACTTCATCTATGATCTCTTCATTTGCAACATCACAATTTAGTACTAACTCCACATTGAGTTCATCTGCTACCAGCAATAATCTCTCTCTTATCATTTCATTTTGATAAGTTATTGCAAGTTCTGCTCCGTGCTCTGAAAGAGTTTTTGCTATACCATATGCTATCGATCTCTTGTTTGTTATTCCAGTTACTAATCCTTTTTTACCTTGTAATAGACTTGTTATCATAGAACTTTCTGTTTTCTACAATTTAAAGTATTAATTCAGATAAAGTCAAGATGTTAACTTGGGTTAAAACAATTAAGAGAGTATCTTGTGCATTATTTCCTTTCTTTTATTCGAAATATATTCAAAAGATATAGATCTATATTTAACTTCTATTCTGTTTATTTTTTTTAAAATTGTTTTTACTTTTCTGTTCATTGAAATTACTCACATTAATTCCTGCAAAATTAAAATTTTGAAATTTAACCTCAAATAGCGTATTAAAGAATACAACAGCCTGATATCAGGCTGTTGTTTCTTCGTTTGATATATATTATCAAAAATTACCTTGAGATTGCATCTCTATATTTATACATATCTCTCCTACTTGTTTGTTAATGAGTAGTATAGCATATTTTCCTCAATTTCTTTGATTTTATCCAAAAATTTCCTTTGTTTTTTCATATTATACTATCTATAATTGCTGATAGTGGATTTATTATATTATTTTCAATAGTAGAACTTATACTATTGTTGTATTCGTTAGTGTTATTTTTTAAACTGTCATAAAAAACTTTAAATCTAACAACATTTACCATTATTTTTCATCGATCTCTTCAGAGTTAATATCATTGGTGATATCAATTTCTTTATTCGCCTTTTTATCAAAAAAAAGCAGAGTAATTATCTACTTTGCAAACACAGATTTACTAAATGTAGGTTTTTGAAGTTATTGCATTTCTTAAGTCATACAACCTTCTATTGAAGATAGAAAAGTAAAAATTTCAATTATAACAAATATTGACAAATCATAAGCACATGTATCGCCATCTTTTGCTGTGAAATTTTCACATCAATGTGCAAAGTATTGCATATCCTCTTTGATTCACTTGAATATCTCAATAACAACATTGTTTTATTTGAATTGATCTCCAAACTTCTCTTCCAATACTCTAACAATAAAATCAAGTTGATGTTTATTAATTAATTGATAAATCACAGTTATGACTTGCTCACAATGCAGCTTGTGAATAATATCTTTAAGCTCTTTATATATCGAGATCATTCAAAAAGTCTGCAAATAGATGTTCAGACATATTATTGGTGAAAATTCGAAGTTTTTTAGAGTCAATTAGAGAATCAATTATAAGTTTAATTCTGCCAAGATCGATTAAATTTTAAGTTATTACTTCAAGCTTCTTGTGATCTAGCTTATTGATTAAATTCTTTAATTCATCTCCTTCTAAAGTGTGTACTAAAAACTGAAGCCAGTCATGATATAGTTTCCTTAGAAAAAATGATTAAGTAGTGGCCAGATAAATTTCTTGTTAAATTAATAAATTGAGAGTCATCTATACTGTTAATTAATACTTTAAACTGATCCATTTTTAAATACTGATCCATTTTTAAATATGGTAAACATTTTCTGATTGTTCTGATTTTAGACTCTTTCATTAAAGTTTTAAGCTGATTCTCATCTAAATAAGAACGATAACTTTCAATTTTATCTCATTTAACTCTTGAGCGAAAACTTTGAACTAGTAATTAATTAAATTTGATCTATCAAAGCTTGGAGTTTGATCATTGCTTAACTGCTCTACTAGAGCTTAAAATTGATTTTCTATTGGTACTCTATTATATTTTAGAGTAAGTATCTGTCAAATTCTCAAGCATAAAGAGAATACCACAATTTAGTATTGCATACTATGAGTTTTTAAAGTCTTTTGTAATATAAATTATCGTCTTTTCAAGAGATTAAGGATTATGAATCATATTTCCATCTTTATTTGAAAAATAAGCAATTACATTTTCATCTTTATATTCATTACTTCTTATCATCTTAACTGAATCATCTTCATCTTTTACTATATCAATTACGCTTTCATTTTTTATTATAATAAATATAAATTGAGAATAAAGAGCATCGGAATGTACGAGTAGTAATTTACATCAACTTAAATTTCTTTATAATATAAACAATTAACGCATATTACTTTAAAGTTGCTGCTAGAGATTTTCTCTCTATTACGAATCTCAAAATTTCTTCCAAATTTTTCAATGATTTTACTGTGATCTATCTAAAAATATATTTCTTTTTATTCATAATAATTTCTCAATAAATTTATAATTATCAATATAATAATATCTATTAGTTAATTTATTGTTAAACTAACATATACTATAATTATAATAATAGATATCATTAACATAAGATTGCATCACTCTTCTATGCAAGAAGTACAACATATTATATTATGATTACAGATAACTTGCGATTAAAAATAACTAGTATCTACTATTTTATGAAATCCTTTCTTGTAGAAATTGTATTCAATAACTTCTATGTTTAAAAAATTTACCAGAAAAAAACAATAAAACCCAGAGGTAATTAGTTATTTCACTCTCTATTTTAAATTCATCATTGAATGATGCCTTAAACGACTTATAAATATATTATAGCTTGAAAACCAAAAATTTTAAGAGAAATACAATGCACATTGTGCGAAAATAATACGCAAAACACAAGTTTTTTGTCATTTTAACTTACACAACTTGGAAAGTTAAACAAATAGCTTCAATATCATTATAAAATGATGGATTAATGAAAATTATTAAGTAGTTTAATCTCTATTGAATGAAATTATAACTTTTATAAGAAGAGAGGCCGGGATCGGAATTGAACCGATATAAAAGGATTTGCAGTCCTCCGCATAAACCCATTCTGCCACCCAGCCATTTTTACATGTAGATATTCATGATATATTTTAGCATAGATAAAGCTTCTTCTCTTTTTCGTTGAAAAGTGTTGCGTCCAATAATTGAACCATTACCACCTCCTTGCTTAATTTCTTTTGCTTCATTGCATATATCATTCATCGATTTTAACTCACCTCCAGAAAAAACTACTATTCTTTTTCCTGCAAAGCAAGATTTCTTGACATATTCAATTCTTTTAGATAACGAATCAATATTCTCCACTTCTATTTTTTCTTTTTCCAATTTATTAGTAGGGAGTTTTACTTTTATTATATTAGCACCAAGTAAAGCTGCTATGTGCGCAGCATAAGCAATAACATCAACTGCCGTTCCACCTTCTTTGGAAATTCCCTCACTTTGAGGATAAGACCATAGCACTATTGCAAGCCCAAAGGACTTAGCCTCAGCAATGATTTCACGAACTTCTTCTATCATATCAAAACACTTAGCAGAACCAGGATATATAGTAAATCCAACAGCTGTACAACCCAAACGCAACGCATCTTTCACAGAAGCTGTTATTGCTTGATCAGAAGTTAGATTTTTTGAATGCAAAGAATTAGAACTATTAAGTTTTAAAATGAGCGGCAGCATTCCAGCGTAAGCTGAAGCGCCAGCTTCAATCATACCAAGTGGAGCAGCATACGCACTTACTCCTGAATCAAGCGCAAGTTGAAAATGATAATATGGATCATAAGCATCAGGATTAACTTCGAAACTTTTTATCGGTCCGTGTTCAAATCCTTGATCTACTGGAAGAATGACCAATTTGCCAGTGCCACCAAGTTTTCCATGCATGAGAATACGAGTGAGGCTTGTTTTTACCCCAGGATTTTCACTTTCGTAGTAGCTTAGGATTTGTTTTACTTTATCACTTATTATCACCATAACTAAACTTAAATTTAATTCATGAATTATAACAAAAATGAAACTCAATACAAGAATTTTAAATTCTATTAAAAGCAATTTAATTTGCTTTTTTATACATATAAATTCTGTGCTCCTTTCTTTTAATTAGTCAACAATTCAATATTTCTTTAGCTAAGTAACTTTTTATTTCCTTCTCAATCAGTCTATCCATTAGACGTACAACTCCATTTCCTTGTAGTAACCTGTGTTTGTAAAATAAGATTTTACTTCATTCTTCTACATAAACAGCTTATGCCTTTCTGTGTGAGTTGTTTCCTCATCTCCTGAATGAACTTATCTACAATATACAAATTATATCCATATTTAAATCAGAAAGAAAATAACTACATCAAAGCGATTATGAAATTTAGAGCTAAAAACCAGTTCTATTGCTTTCAAATGCTCTTATATTGATTGTTATGACTAGAAATAACCCCCTCTGGGAAAAGTTAACTTTACATCCGTAAGTGTCTGTAATGTACTTATAATGCATAATTTCAGCAATATATTATAAATAATCACTGTGAGATTTTTCAATTTCATCAAGAAGCACAATACTATACTGATTATTAGAAACGTCTTCTGTGAACAATCCACTTTGATTATAATCTATATACTCAGTGAGAGTAGTCAATTACTTGATATTGTATTAGGTTACATATATTTAAACATATTAAAGCATATGAGATTCATACCAATATTTTTACAACTGTTTTGCAAATTCAGTTTTACTAATATCAGTTGATCTTGCGAAAAGATAATTTACTAGGAGTTTATTGTAATTTCTCATTTAAATTTAGCAATTTTAATAACACACTTTCTACAACGAAAAATTCTATTGTTTATTCTTGATCAAGAATGACCTTTTTGATTGTCTTTTAAAAGTTGCACTCTTTAATATACCATCAAATTCAGATCTATAAAGTAGACCTATAATTCTAATTATAATATTCTTAATATCTATATTATTTACAATTTTAAGTACATTTTTTAACAATCTACAATATATTCCTATTGTATCTAAAATATTAATGTCTTTACCAGATAATTTCTATTCAGAAATGCACTTACGTAGAATTTTAACATAGCCTTAATGGTTCGTCTTGAGTTAATATACCTTGTGATATTATTCATAATAAAGCTTTATTCCATTTATCACTTTTATCATTCTATTGACAGAAGGATCTTTCATATTAGTCTTTTGAAATCTTCTTGTCAATGATTTAGCTTTTTTAAAAGCTATTGCTATATTCTTTGTATGGTAGTTGCATCTATGCAACGAAATGTACCTTTTACAAGTATAAGCTTAAATATATTATCAGCATCGAGAAAGCTACTACTTGTTAAACCAATTCCAATGATAATGTGTATTCGTCAATAAAAAGAATAGCACCTGACTTTACCTAAATTGTTTTCATTAATTGCTTTCATTGTTGAATTTCATTCTTTCTTCGAAATTGCCTCTATAACATGTTATTGTGAAGAGTGCTTCTAAAGCTAAAGCACAAATTGTGTTAGACCTGAACACATTGAGATGCTACCTTTGATTTATTTTTAATAACAAACTCTTAACTATTATTGTTTTGACAATATCTGAATCTTTATATATATAAAGGATTGTTTTCTCTACGTCTCAATAATATCTCTATGATGAGATTTAATTCATAATCGTAACCAATAACACAATCTATTTTTTTTACTTCTTGCATAATCATTCAAGTTCTACAGTAACTTACTAGAACTTCTTTGTCTTTTAGTAATTCATCATTATTTACTGTAGTAGAGATATTATTATTTTTAATAAACCATACTTTATGGTTAGTAGCGCATTCATCTTTATCATCATAATATTTTATATTAGATATAAAATAGATTAAATTAAAATCTTTAGCATTTTTCTTTTATAAGTAGGCTTTCAATATAGAAATTCTGTTCAGACAAAATTTCTACTAGAATATTTGTTCCATCTATTTCTTTTTCCTAAGCTAGGATCTCATATTATGATTATAAATTTATGTATTATGTATTGAAACAGTGAATTAGACTTAACTTCACTGATAATTAATTCGAAATTATTTTCTCAAAAAAAAATCTTTTTTATAACCATTAGCACTACATCTTGATAAGATACTCTATATTTATGATTTCATTAACTCTGATGTTACAATCTTGATAAAACGTAATTATATCCAAAACTTTAGTTAGTATTAGCAATAAGTGTTCTACTTTTGTATATTAAAGATTAAAGTTGGAAGCAATCAGCAATGCTCTATTTTAATTTACTTATAGATTTTTAAAAATCATCTTCTATTATCTTAATAATGGTGAATTATATGTAATTGGTAGCACACAATTATTAAAAAACTGAAATCCTGCAATTTGTTATAGATAAACTTTTTACAAGTAGCTTATTCTAAAATTCTTATCAAAAAGTTAAGTGTCTTTCACATATAAAATCAATTTTTGGCAGCGCACTATTTATAGTATATAGGAACAAAAACTACTTGGCAATTTTTGCTATCACCATTCAGTAATAACATTGAAGCTATTATTTATCATTAGTCTGTGCAGATTAAATGATAAAAAACTCAGTATATTTGGCATTTCATATTTAAATTCTTATACTATGTGCATCTCACATTTTTTTTAAACTTCTAATTTTCAAGATTAAACACTCCTATAAGTCATTTAGACAGTATAGAACGTCAAATAGATAAGGAAGTATTTGAATACTAACTGCCTCAGAGTGTTTTTTTGATTTTTTTTCTAAGTAAATTTTTTAATATAATTGTAATTCATAATGAGGCTTGAGTTCGTAGAACAATACATCCAAAATAAAAAATTGAATATTTCTACAAAATTGTGTATAATTATTAATGTTTTTAAGTACTATAATTGTAACTTTCTCAAAATTTCTCAATCTTAAAAACGATGTAGCGTTTTGTTGTATCTTTGATACTAAAAAAAAGTAAAGACATTCTCATTCATTTTTTTTAAAAATATTTAAAGCTTTACTAGCAAGAAATGAAATAAAGAAAAATAGAATTCTTCAATACTATAATTGAACTATAATTGATACTGAAAATTGCTTCCAAAAGGAAAGAATTATTGATATTTTCTGTAGAGATGAAAAACGGAGTATATAAAATAATAATCTAAATTTAGGTCGCTAAAACTAAAAGCTTTGAAAAACATGCTCAATATCATGCTGCTAAAGCGTATTCAAGACAAGCTAACAAAAATTATCAACATCAAAGAGAATTTCAAATAAATTATCTTTATCTCTATATGCTAATTGTATCTTATTTTCTGAGAAGTCTGAAGTATAAATCAGAGCACACTATTATAGATGAAGATACTAATGATCATGACTTAAAAGATTTTTATTTCATTTTTATTAAATTGCCAAAATTTCTCAAAACAAAAAAGATCAATTTAGAGAATATAATTGAGAAATGAATCTACTTTTTTAAAGTATGCGAAAGAAATTAATGAAAAGGAATTAGAAAAATAATAGAAAGTGACGTAATAATCAAAAAAGCATATGAGAAGCTAAATAGATTTAATTAATCAGAAAAGGAATTATAGAATATAAACAAGAAATAAAACTTATTCCGTGATGAGAAGGCTTTTATTTTCACTCAAAACTTAATAATTTCACTGAAAAGATAAAAAAATAAAAAAGAAATAGAAATTGAAATTGCTAAATTCTACTTAAAGCAGAAATTTCTATTGCTATCATAGAACAAACTATTGGCCTTCTTAAAACTAAGATTACACAACTCAAAGAAGAAATAACGAATTAACTGCCTAGCTACCAATATATTTTAAAGTAAGATGCCAACAGAGCTTCTTTTGCTTTTTCCATTTAGTAAATTTCCTAATGTTTTTAGTCAATGAGACAATAAATAGTGTAACGCATAAGATTATTCTGATGACACTAATTATTGTGCATCCATTCTACTGGAATACAGATAAATCAATTTATAAATTCTGTACATCCATAAAAAACAGACCTTCTTTCTCATCTTGAATACCGATGATAGTGTGAGTGTTAAGAGGTAAGGGATCATTTATATATCCATGGCCTATTCTTTGAATAGTGAATACTGGAAAATTGATACTTCTTGCAAACCTCTCTTTTACAATTTCAATAAAATTATTGTCACCGGAATCAATAAAGCTACCAAAAATCACAGCTTGTACTTCATCAAAAATATGAGCTTGTTTTAAGTGATCTAAACTTCGTTCCATTGCGTATGGATAAACTCTTATGTCTTCCAAAAATAAAATTTTACCTTTTGCATTTATTTGCCAAGTAGTTCCTATACTATTCTCAACTAAAGTCATATTACCACCAACAATTTTAGATTCTAATCTGACATTTTTTAGTTTAATGCTATTGTTAATTATTTTTAAATTATCGAATCTAATATAGTTACGTTTGTTCAGAATTAACTCTTTTAATTTTTCAACAGAGCTTTCAGAAACTGAGTTATTTACTATCATTTCCAACATGGTACCGTGAAGAGTTTGCCAACCATATTTGGCTTGCAGATAGATGTGCAAGGCAGTGATATCGCTATATCCTATAAGAATTTTTTTATTTTGGGCAATTCTTTCTTTTTTATCATTGGGCAATCTTTCTAGATAAGGAATTAATCGAGAAGCTCCAGTTCCTCCTCTAATACACCAAATTATTTTACTATCATCGATTAAGGCATTAATTAAATCATTTGCTCGGAATTCATCAGAGTTAGAGTAAAATGGATTATCATTACTGTATATTTTCTCTGCAATATTGGGATAAAAACCCAAGGCTTTCACATATTCTTTTATAATAGTTAGATCTAATTCTTTTCCCTTCGAAGAAGGAGAAATAATATCAACTTGATCAATTGCATAAACACTCGTATTAATACATAAAACAAGGATGAAGTGTAAAATATAAATAATAACGGAACACATTAAAATATCTTATAAAACTCTTTTTTTAGTATGTAGTCCAATTCAGAAAGTAAAACTTCAACTCCTATTTCTTTCATTGATGTAACACCATAATCTTTCAGCCCGCAAGGAATAATGCCTCTGTAATGAAAAAGATTTGGAGAGACGTTAAGTGCTATGCCATGGTAAGTTATCCATTTTCTTATACGAATGCCAAAAGCTGCTATTTTTTCTTCTACTCCGTTGTTATTTATCCAAATACCTATTCTATCCTCTTTAAATTCTCCGATGATATTAAAATGCTTTAAAACATTTATGATCCAATTACCTAGATCTCTAATATATAGTCTTATATCGCATTTATTTCTTTTTCTGAGATCCAACATTAAATATATAATCCGCTGCCCCGGACCATGATATGTGTATTTACCACCTCTGCCTGTTTTATATACAGGAAATAATTTTTCAATTATTTCATCATCTGCTGTATTGATCCCTGCTGTGTAAAGTGAAGGGTGTTGAAGCAACCATACTAATTCATCAGATGAATTATCATAAATTCTTTGAATTTTTGCTTCCATGAATTTTACAGCATGCTTATAATTAATAAGTTGATTAGATATTAGCCACTTTACCATGTTCTATTTCTATACTCTTTAAATTTATTGATATATCCTCATATCACATCTATTTGTACAAATATTTTTAGCTTAATTCATCAATAAAATGTCATACAAATAGCTAAACTGAGAATCCAGAAATTTGATTGTAGGATAGCGCACTGAACTGATATGCATAGCTGTTTTATGCTAAAACGAACGTCTTTGATTAGATTATATGAAAAGCTGAATCTCAGTCTCAAACACACAATTGTACAAATATTGCAATTAGCAGGTAATTTACGTAATAAACAATGTCATTCCAGTACTACTACACTGAGATCCAGCCTTTTTCATAATCATAAAAACATCGTATTTTATATAACTTTTATACTCATCAATTTAATAAAATTTCTGAATGTAAGTATTAAGTGTTAACATAACATCGTCACAAAAGAATCAATTAATCAATTATTATCTATTCTGAATCATTAACATCTCGCATTAATTCTGCTGCAATTTCAAATTTTTAACAAATTTTTCAGAAAGCAAATATGAATCCCAATATCTTTCAAAGAAAAAAAAGCACATAAATAATCTTCTTGAGAGTTCATAATAAAATCAAATTTGAGTGAGTGTAGTTGCGAGTTTTAATGAAAAAAAAGCTACATAAAAAAATGTTATTACCTTTCAAGCAATAAACATAATTACAAATGTTGCATCTTCAGTACCTTTTATTCTCCATCAACTTACTAATCAAGAAAATCCACAACTAAAATTCCATCCGTTACTAAAGTTAATTTATTCTCTCAGTCCAATAACATAAAAATCTGAATTATTTAAGAGAATTGTAACTCACCGTCAATCATTGGCAATACTTATATATTGATAATTAAGACAAAAACAATAAAAAATCCCGCAAACAAAGCTCTATCTTCTACATCTCGATAAGAGTTAAAATTATTCCTAGAAAGGATAATAGTTCCTTATATATATGCTATACTATAAACAATAACAGTTATGACTTTAAGATCTAAGATCAATAAGCTAACTGAATATTCAGTAGCGCTATATCTCAAAATCATCACTTCTTTGAATGGTTGATATGGACTGTCACTAAATTGAAGCAACAGCATATAGTATAGATCAGTATAATCAAACTGACACTTGAAATCAAGCAATGCTACAAAATTTGGCGCAAGACCAAGTGGAATAATAGTTGTTAAAATCAGCAAAAATTAGGAACAGTGGAAATTTAAGCCAAGAGAGCAGTATCAACACACGCTTAAAAGAAGAACAGATAAGCGATCACTCTCATATTCTGTCAAAGCTAGAAGGCCAATATTACTTAAAAGAGGCTTTTTGAATGGAAAAATATGAGTCTATCTCGCCATAGAGATATGGATTTCATTGAATTTAAAACATAGCTTAGCCTTTCGATATTGCACTGACTTTTAATGTTTTTTTTCCGACAAACCTTCAGTTGCTTGGCATATCAGGTTACAATATATATAGCAATTTGATCGAAGCACGTCTCTTTCTCTTTGGAAGTCAGGACAGTTTTACCAACACTAGAAAACATCGCTCCGTTACCTAAATTCTTAGCTAATATTAAGATTAGATGAAGATCTATGTTTGTCATACGACAAAAATGCAATAGAAATATTCTCATAATAAAGAGACAAAAGCCATGAAAATATGTAAAAAAGGCAAGTTTTATGATTCTCAATGAAAAAAGAGATACATTTGATCTGTCTCCATTACCTAGTAATCATGAATTTAATTTAAAAATTTTACTTTTAATATTAACATATTTAAGATAAATTATGAATAAAACACAATAAAGTTAATTGGATGAGTAGTTTTTTTTCATTCTGTTAATCAAAGAAATATAAAAGATGCTAAAAAATTAATAGATACTTGGATAAGTATTCATCCATTTTTCTATATGAAGTTACTTGTGAAGGATACAAAAAGATATTATAGAGCTTTAGCTTAAAAAGCAAATATTAATGTAGTAAATAAAAAAAAGATTAACTCTTTTAAATTTTATTGATGAAGTCAATATCCTAATAAAGTAATTAAGACTAAATTAATAGTAAATAAAATAGTAAGATTAGAAGCTTTTGATTTTATATAACTAAACGCAATTTGATGCTAGTAAATGATTTTATAGACTATTATGGCAAAATACTTAACAATTTTTGCAGCATCGTTCAAATTGTGAGAAAAAAGTTGAGAAATTTGAAAAAATAAGCCGCTGTATGATTTTTTGAAGGAAAACAACATTTGTTAATCGATAAAAGTATAAGATGAGATAAAAGTATACACAGCAAGTTTGGTAACAAGAAAGTTAACAGAACAAATATCTGAACTATGTTCATAATTTAACTAATAAAATTAATAAAGTAAAATAAAGAAATTCTCTTGCATAATCAAGAACCGTTAATTGTTGCTTTATCAACACATTATAAATGTGATTTCAAAACTATGATATTTGCTACTATAAAAAACTTTTTTAAAGTTCAAAATGATAATTTTAAAGAAAAACTTGAAGATGAAGGAATAACTCTGATTAACTTTGTAGATTTTGAAAATGTTGCAATAAAGATATATTTCTACATTAGTAGTATAGGAATTTGCAAAATTTGTAAGAAATAATGCATCCAATAAGAAATCATAGTAGTTCAAACTCTGAATAACATTCGGAGTTGTGATTCTATTGTTCGATCTTTTAATCACCACATGTACATAAGACAGTTGGGCCTATACTTAAATATCGAACAGGCAGCAGAATTGAAATAAAATAACACTTTACTTTACGTAAAATTTGGATATTATTTGAAATATATTTTTGAAAATTAGTATGTCAGAGGTTGCAGATGTAAAAATCAAAGAGCAAACTGTGTGTGAACAAATGTGTTTTAGCGTTAGCCGCGCAAGTCTTTTAAATACATTATCAAGAGTGAGTGGAGTGGTTGAAAAGCGTAACGCAATAGATGTTTTAGCATGTATAAATATCAAAGCACAACATGGTAACATAAAACTAAAGGCTACTGATCTTGATATTTCAATATTTGCCTCACTTGCTGCAAATGTATCAACAGAAGGAGAAGTAAAAATCTCAGCACATACTTTACATGACATAGTGAAAAAATTGCCAATTGATTTAGATATTAATTTCGAATTAAACGATCAGGGGAAATTATTGATATCTTGTGGAAATGCAAACTTTTCTTTACCAAATATAATTTCAAATAACTTCCCTATCCTTGAAGAATGGGATTATAAATACAATTTTACTCTGCTGAATGCAGATTTAATAGACTTATTAACTAAAACGAAGTTTGCTGTATCATTAGATGATACAAGATACAATTTAAATGGGATATATCTGCATACAGATGAGCAATTTCTGTATTGCGTTGCAACTGATGGTCATCGTTTATCACGTATAAAGATGCCTAAACCTAAAAATATCAACGGCAAATTTGGTGTGATAATTCCACGTAAAACTGTCATGGAATTGTTGAAGGTATTAGATGATTGTAATGAAATTAATATAAAGCTCTCAGATAGAAAAATCAAATTCACATGTGGTGAGTATATTCTAATATCAAAATTAATAGATGGAATTTTTCCAGATTATAAGTCTGTTATTCCTGCATCTCAAGATAAACAAATAATTGTTGAGAGTGGTAGGCTAGCTAGCGTTATAGATCGTGTTTCTGTTGTTGTGTCTGATAAAATAAAATCCATTAGATTTTTATTACAAGAAAAATTACTAACACTAAACTCAAATTCTCAAGAGTGCAGTAACGCAACTGAATCCATAGAAATAGATTATAACGAAACTCCAATGGAAATAGGATTTAATTCACGCTATTTGCTTGATGCTTTATCTTGCATAAAAAATAAATGTAAGTTTAGTTTATCAGATAACAATGGTGCTACAATTATCACTGATGAAGATAATCCAAATGCACTATATATAGTAATGCCAATGAGGATTTAGGCTAATAATCTATCTTTACCAAATATAAACCGCAAGGTGATGCAGTAACTCCAGCAGCATTTCTATTGCACTTATTTAATATATTTAGCATTTCTTGTGGATTAGTTTTATTTTTTCCAAACTCAACCAATGTACCAACAATAATCCTTACTTGATTATGTAAAAAAGAAATAGCAGATGTTTTTATGTATATATTACTCCCATTTTGTACTATCTCAATATCATCAATCGTTCTTATAGGATTTGCAGCTTGACAAGCTTTTGAGCAGAAACTTGAAAAGTTATGCTTTCCAAGCAGATATTTAGCCGCTTCACGCATGATATTTACATCAAGTGGATTAAATATTTGCCATGCATAACCGACTTCCAAAGCTGTAGGAGTATAGCGATTAATTATTCTATATTCATAGTATCTTTTTTTTGCTGAGAATCTTGCATGAAATTCATCATCTACAACTTCTACATTTAGTACTACCACAGGAATCGATTTTAAGTGATAATTTATTGCGTTCCTTATTTTGTAAAGCTCAAATTCCCTCTCCATATTAAAATGAGCAACTTGTTCTAAAGCATGAACTCCAGCATCAGTCCTGCCACCGCAATATAAAGTAACTTTCTCACCACTAAAATTAAATATAGCATTTTCTATGCTCTCCTGAATTGAATTAGTAGAATATTGTTGTTTCTGCCAACCAGAAAAACTACTACCATTATACTCTATCATTATTTTATATCGCATTGCAAAAATCTATCTAATTTTCTATCTTATATCAAATCTCATTAATAATGAGATAAATTAATAAAGAATACTTTTTGCCTACAACTGAAGATTTAAACAAATTTATTGTTTTGTTCTATTTGGATAATATATCACTGATCCTAAAATCACAATATTTGTGCAATTTCATTAGCAGGTTGCTTGAGTTCGTACTTTTATATAGTATAATACTATATAAAATATGACATTTAAAAAGCTCAATCTACATTTAATATCAGATTCAAGTGGTGAAACTGTTATATCAGTTGCAAAATCAGCTCTGAAACACTTTCGTTCTGTAGAAACAATTGAATATGTTTGGTCTTTTGTGAAAAAAGAAGAACAAATTGATAGAATTTTAGAGGCGATCAATAAAAAAAATGATGAGCATCACTTTGTGATATGCACTATTACTGATGATGAATTAAGAAAATATTTAAAAGATAATTGTATAAAATTGGAAATTCCTTATCGAGCAATATTATCACATATTATTAGAGAAATTTCTTCCTATCTTGAAATTGAAAAAGATGAAAAGCTTGACTTGCATGCTGAGATAAATAATGAGTATTTTCAGCGCATTGAAACAATCAACTACACTATTAATCATGATGATGGACAAAATATTAAAGATATTAATAAAGCAGATATAATCTTGATTGGAGTTTCACGTACATCAAAATCTCCAACCAGTATGTATTTAGCCTATCGAGGTTATAAGGTTGCAAATATTCCATTTGTTAGTGAGATACCCTTTTATATTGATTCAACAAAGTTAGAAAACAAGCTGACAATAGGACTAACAATAGATGCAAGTAGACTAGTAGAAATACGTAAAAATAGACTTACTTCAATTAACAACGAAAATAATAATTTATACGCTAACCCTAAAAAAGTAGAAAAGGAAATTAAAAAAGCAGAGGAACTCTGTAAACAAAACAATTGGCCAATTATAGATGTAACACAAAAATCGATCGAAGAAGTGTCATCAATGATTATACAATATTTTAATAGAATGTGATCAATTTATCAATTGACTAACTCTTTATAAGTAATAATATTATGAAATGATTTGTTTTCGCTATAGCTATGAAAGTTAAAGGCTCACTAAAGTCTCATCGCAGCAGAGATAAAAATTGTAAAGTTGTTAGAAGAAGTGGTATAATTTATATTATAAATAAAGTAAAGCCAAGATGTAAAGCACGTCAGGGTTCTTGAGTATCAGCCATAAGTTGATTATGTAATAAATTCATCAATTGCCTTGAAACAAAAGAGAGTTACAGTGGTCAGAATGCAGTTTCAACTATATATCCCCAAGAAAAAAGAAGTTGGTTTTGACTTGCGATAAAAAAAAATTCTAAGCTTTAACTAAAATATTTATTTTTTTATTCACTTTTTCATGTTGTACGTTTTTAGTTTCATATATGTAAAAGTATGGCTTTGTATCTAAAAATAAGAAGAAGTTACTATGTTTAGCTATAGCTTTGCTCATTTCTTCTCTTACATTATATTTTAATATCAATACAATTGCGAATAAACGTATCTCATCAGGAATTAATGGACTTTAAAAAAAAAGAAATAGAGTACAAAAAAAATTTGCAAAAGAATATATCTTTTGAAAGAAAAAGTTGAATAATAAAGTGTTTGTCTTATATGTAAAAGCTTAGATTTGGATCTGTTTGATGAATAAGCAAAAAATGCTCTGGATTTATGTAAGCCATAATTAGCTAATGCTTGTTCTCAATATGGAATAGCAAACATCTTTAAATGAAAAAACCGCTATAATCCAAGTGTATGCATTATAAAAACAAGATAAAAGTGAAAAATATCTTAATTAAGCACTTTTAATACAGACAATGTTTTTGATTGCATAACTTGCGGCAAATTCTATTTTACTCAATTGTATTAAAGCTCCAGAAATTTATGATCTTGATACAAAACCAAAAAACTTTAATTCTTCAAATGATTTAGAAGAAAATCTGATTCTCCTAGTAGGACAACAAAAGAATTGATAAGAATAGTAAGTAGAATTATTGATGTAAATTGTTTTTCAATACAAAATTCTGTAGTTTTTATAATGGCACGCTAATTCACGCAACATAAATCCATTATTATGAAAATATAGAGAATGATAAGCTTGATTCAAACTTTGCCCTAATTAGAAAGGTTTATAATGAATAATCTTACTATTGTAATTTTTTTAAAAAATAACCAGATAAAATTGATGATAAGACTCCATACATTAATTTTTTAATTCAACAACATCCAGATTCTTTAAAATTCACAACACAAATGCTCTCTGCCAACCATAATTGCAACAACTATACTGATTCTGTTCTTAGTGATTTTATTGATAATGGATTTGCAAGCCTTCCGATAGCATTATTTACTTATAATGATCGAGTCATTAAGACCTATACATTTAATATCATCTTATGTGGATATAATAAATTTTATAATGAAAGATAAAATCCTTGTATATTAGAGAAGTTCATAGTAATCTTAAGCACTGTTATACTTAAAATGTATATGAAAATATCTTACTAATTTTTTTTATTATGTTTTATATGCAGATTACAATTATTTGCAATGGAGATGTCAACGATGAAAATAACAATTTCTAAGGCTTTACCTGATTTTAAAACGCTAGTAGTAGGTTTGTTTGAAAACGATGAATTTATAAGTAACAGTAAGATTTTGCAAGATAAACAAATTACAAATCACATCAAAAGATTTAGTGATTTCAATGGAGATTTTGGTGAATTTTTTTCCATTATTTCATCAGAGAGAAAGAATATTATAGTTGTCGGACTTGGCAAGAAAGATGAATGGGATGAAAAGAAGGAATTAAATATTGGTGGAAAAATATATTGCGAATTAAGCAGATTAAAAATCAAGCAAGCAGTAATTTCAATCGAAGGTAATGCAGCAAATGTTGTATACGGTGCATTTTTACGCAGTTTTAAATTTGATAAGTATAAAACCAAAAAGGATGAAAAATTTACAGAAGTAGAAGAGATTATAATGCTATCGAAAGATGAACAATTCAGTAGTGCTGAAAAATTATTTGAATATTTAAGACAAGAAGGTGAAGGCATATTTCTTGCACGTGCTTTTATCACTGAACCACCCAATGTTTTATATCCAGAATCCTATGCTGATCAGATAAAAACCAAGCTTAGTAAGCTTGCTCTTGAAATTGAAGTACTTGATAAGAAACAGATGGAAGAGAAAAAAATGGGAGCATTGCTTGGAGTAGCACAAGGAAGTAGTAAAGAGCCAAAATTAGTAGTGATCAAATGGAATGGAGCTTCTAAAGAACAAAAGCCTGTAGCTTTTGTGGGTAAGGGTATAACGTTTGATACTGGTGGAGTGTCACTCAAGCCTTCGCGTGGCATGGAGTCAATGAAATTTGATATGGCAGGTTCTGCTACTGTGGTTGGTGTGATGCGTACTCTAGCTGGACGAAAAGCAAAAGTAAATGCAGTTGGTGTAGTTGCACTTGCAGAAAATGCAGTAGACGGTAATGCTCAAAGACCAAGTGATATAGTAACTTCGATGTCTGGTCAAACAATAGAAGTATTAAACACAGATGCAGAAGGAAGGCTCATACTTGCAGATGCTTTGTGGTATACACAGGACAGATTCTCACCTATGTTTATGATTGATCTTGCAACTTTAACTGGTGCCATAGTGGTTGCGCTTGGAAATAACGAGTATGCTGGTCTTTTTTCTAATAATGATGAATTAGCAAATCGTCTTATCGATGCAGGAAATGAAGTAAACGAGAAGTTGTGGCGTTTTCCTATGAATGAGACTTACGATAAAATTATAGATTCACCGATCGCTGATGTTCAAAACATCGCTCCTATAGGTTATGGTGGAGATAGTATAATAGCTGCGCAATTTTTACAGCGTTTTGTAAATGAAACTTACTGGGCACACTTGGACATTGCAGGTACTGCTTGGCATGAAAAAGGCACTGATATTTCTCCAAAAGGAGCTGTTGGTTTTGGTATAAGATTGCTTAATAAATTGATTGAAAAATACTACGAAACGGGTAACTGAAGCTTTAACACTAAAATTTAGAAAGCTATGGGCTTTAGATTTTTTCTAGGTTTTTAATGACTCAAAACTTAGATTATCTATTACAGAAGATAAGTTAATTTCATTTACTTTTTCGTTAACTTTATCCACTATTTCATCAACTTTAGATAAAAAATCGTCTATAAAACCTTTCAATTTCCCTATATCCTCCCACATAAATACTATCACCTTTCTCTATAATCCTTCCCATCTCATCTTTTGAAAAATTTTGAATGATCACGTTCTTTATTAATTCTTTTATAGCAAAACGTTGACCTTCACTTTGAAGAATTTTTGTTATTTCTATTTTATTATTAAGCGTTGTTTGTTCTTCTACGGTACTCTTTGAGATATTGTTTCAATAGATCGTTCTTCAATCATGCAAAACTATTCTCTCTTACTTGAACTACAGGCAATTTATCGATCAAATCCCTCATAAAACTTTTAATTGCTTTTTTTAAAAAAAGATTCAGACACCTTCTTTTATCTAACCCTTACTTTAATATATAGCCATAATCAAGAGCAACTATGGCCACTAGAGTTGCTGAACACAAAAGTTCTAGCTAACGCGCTATCCATCCCCGAATCCCTCTTATTCGAAAATTTTTAATGCCCATATTCCACACAGCTATTTCTCCTATTGATAATGTACCTTCCAATGCACTTAATTGATGTTACAATAACTATTCCATCTATAACTTCTTAAGAGTTAATCAACTTTTGGAATTACTCCACTCTCTTAAAGCTTTTGAGCTTTCCCTTTATATCCCATATTTTATTTTTTTTTGCTAAAAAAGCATTTCTAAATCTTTCTTGTTCTCTGTAAGATATTCCAGTTACAGTATTCAACAAACTTTCATTACTCTTTAATAATTAAATATCATCTTCAACACCTAATTTATTAAATTCCTTATTTAAAATTTTTAAAATCCCCATTTTTTTAAAAATCCTCCAATTTGCTTACCAAATCTAGCTTTTCTCTAATATATCTTATTTATTATATTTTCAATGAATTGATCCAAATCATCTGAATTAGTTGCATGACCTTCTATCATATTCAAATCCTATCAGTTATAAACATTCCTAATTATACATAATAATTACTAACTATAGTAGAATTAATATAAAATAATTAATACAATTACCCCTTTTCAAACATAGAATTTGTACTACAATACCTAAATTATATAAAAAAGGTACTCTATGAGTGAAAAAAAAATAAAAGCTGCTGTAATTTTATCAGGATGTGGTCATCTCGACGGTACAGAGGTAAGAGAAGCTATTTTAAGCTTGCTTGTACTTGATCAGCAGGAAGTAGAAGTCAAATGCTTTGCACCTAATATCAATATTAAACAAGTTATCAATCATAAAACAAAAGAGACGGTAAAAGAGAAAAGGAATATTCTTATAGAATCAGCAAGAATTGCAAGAGGTGAAATATATGAATTAAAGGAAGCTAAAGCTAATGATTTTAACATGCTAATTATACCTGGAGGATATGGAGTTGTGAAAAATTTATCTAATCTAACTGAAGATAAAGATATGGTAACGGTAATACCCGAATTTGAAAGATTAGTTTCAGAATTTTTTGCTGCAAAAAAGCTAATAGGGACGATATGTATATCTCCAGCAGTAATTGTTTTTATTCTAAGTAATAAAATAAGCAAAAGAGATAATAAAATTAAGGTGACTATAGGAGATGACAAAGAAAAATTGATAGAAAAGCTTGGTGGTGAGCATATAAAGTGCGATACAGAATTGTCAATAGAAGACGAAGAACATAATATATTTTCCTGCTCTGCTTATATGCGTAGCGATGAATGTACGTACTCTGTATATCAAGGGATAAAACATATGATTGACAGTATGATAAAAAAGATCAACAAAGGAAATTAATACTAAATCCGAATGATAATAGGATAAATTAAAGATACCCTTTTGCCAATCAACAAGGGTATCGTTCCAGCGTCACTCTTCCTATGATTATTATCACTAAAGCTAAGAAATTAGATTTTACATCTTTTATCCAAAATAGTCTACAATTATTATTTTTCTAAATCTCTTGGATTTTATTTGCCTAAAAATTCATCATAATTACTCAATCATTTCAAATTTTTTATCTAATCTTAACTCCTCTTTCCTTATTTAATGTAGTGATTACAAGAAGAAGAGCTATTTCCATGACATCATTTGTTGTGTGAATTATCTTAGTAAAATAAATGTTAGTACAATGTGGATATTGTCAATCAATAGACTTACTTTTCCTGTGATCTTTTAAGCTTTTCTTTGTTTAATATAAAGCTTATCTCTTCTACACTTTTATCAATATCATCATTGATTATTACATAATCATATTTATTGCTTTTGTTTATCTCTTTTTGAGCTTCAGCTAATCTGTATTCTATTTCACTTGTACTATCAGTATTACGTTTTTGCAGACGCAATCTAAGTTCTTCTATTGAAGGAGGAAGTATAAAAACACTTACAATTTTTTTTCTCATAAACTTAAATAAATGAAATGCTCCTTGCCAATCTATACTCAGTAAGACGCTCGTTCCATTGCTTAAGTTCTGTTCTATAAAATTTCTTGGTATGCCATAAAAATTCTCAAAAACTTTAGCATACTCAAGCATTTGACCGGTTTTGCATAATTTGTGAAATATTTCTTCGGTAACAAAAAAATAGTCTTTACCATTTATTTCACCAAAGCGAGGTTTACGTGTAGTCATAGAAATCGACTTAACTAAGTTGTTAGTAGATCGCTCAAGTAATTTCTCTAATATGGTAGTTTTTCCAGCTCCAGAAGGAGAGGATAAAATCAATAATACACTCTCACTTTTTATAGTCATTTTACTTTTCCAAATAGTTTCATTATGGTACGTTTCATATTTAACTAGTATTTTTCAATATTGCTCTCTTCAAATCAGATTTTAAAAAACTAGAATTATCTAAATTAGAATCTGATAAGTCGGTTTCAATAAAAGAAGAATTTTCAAAAATAACATAACGTAAATCAACTTTTTTAAGATTTGTTTTATTAAAATTAACATTTATAAATTTTGCTCTACTTAATATCGAATTAGAGAAATCAGCATTCTCTAAACTCATATTCCTAAATTCAAAATAAGCATAATTCACATCAAACTTTTCACCTTGTGATATCTTTTTTTGCAAATCTTCAATTGAGGTTATAGCACCCTCTAAGTTTGCAAGCTTTTCCTGTCCTTTATTACCAATTAGAATTGAATGATAAAACTTACAATCTGTTAAACAAGTATCAACTACCGAACCTTCATATAAGCTTGAAGAGTCAAAAAATGTATTACCAATTATTGAATTATTGAAATTGCTGAGAAAAAAGCCTGTTTTTTTAAAAGTATTATCATGAAGCAAAGAAGATCTAAAATCGTTTTCAATAAAATTTGAATTAGTTACTTTTAAATTAGACCAGCTTGAGTTATTTACTATTAAATTAAAAAATATTGAGCTCTCCACTTCACTAGAGTCGATGCTATGATAAGAGAGTTTACTATTATAAACTTGAGAGTCTTGTATTTTGACTTTATACATTGAAGTAGTAGAAAGATCTGTACCTTCTATCTTTGTAGAGATAAATAGAGAATAATCGAAAAACGAACCGTTCATATTAGAATTTATAACTTTAGTATTATAAAACTTTCCGTGACAAATGTCAGAATTAGAAACATCAACTTGATATAGCTCGCTAAAACTGAAATCAATACCAGACAAATCTGTATCTTGAAAACTAACTTTAGAAGCATACAAATATTTTATCTTGGAATCATGTAATATAGATTGAATAAAACTTGAATTATTACTACTTACGTAAGAAATCTGCGTATTACTTAAATTAGCTCTATTGAAATTACTTTCAATTATAGTAGAAGAATTAAGACAGACATTAGAAAGATCGCTGCCTGTGAAATCTGATTCTCTTATTTCTGTACCATATATATTAGCGTTCTCCAACGAGGAAAATTGTATTTTTAGTTTGTATGAATCCACTACAAAAAAATTTGCATTGCTAAGATTGCTTTTCTGTATAACAGTATCGTTTATTTCACTATCACTAAAATTTATATAACTAACATTTGAGTTTAATAAGCTAGAAAGATTCATTTTTACATTTGAGAAATTAGTATATAAACCAGTTATATTATACATTTTTGTTCTTTTAAGATCAGAATTGATAAACTCAACATAACTAATATCAGACTGATCAAATGTAATATCTGCCAAATTTGCAGAAATAAATTTTGCAAAACTCAGATTTGTACCTTCTATTCTTATACCTTGCAAATTAGCATTGGAAAAATTTGCCCCACGCAAATCAGCATTAATAAAAGATACACCTGACAAGTCAGTATTAGAAAAATCGGCACCAATTAGACTGACTCCATCAAAAATAGATCTATTGAGGTACAATCTGCTAAAATTAGCTCCATTCAAGTCAGGACCAAAACCTTTTCCAAAGTCTTCTGGTACACCTTTTTTATGACACTGTATTAAAAATTTAGCAAAGTCTTTTTTACTGTAAGACACATAATTTGTCTTATGTAGAGTATCCAAAAAATTACTAACCGAATTCTTCTTATCATTCATTTCACTTCCGTAACACAAATGACAAATTAAGATTAATATCAAAAATCTAATCATTTTTCTTGATCTTCATTGCACTGTAATTCATTATCTTTTTTTTGTTTTCACAGTTCAATTATATATTTCCAGGCCTTCTTTGTTGTCTATTATATTATACATCAAAAGATGGTGTTCATTTTCATTAATTGCATTTATCATATTAACTCGCCTTTTTTCAATTACTATATTAACAGAAGATTGAAGAATATTATTAATTGCTTTAAAAGCAATATTTTTAATAGGAAAAAACGTACTATATCTATCTCACTTTGCTTAACAACATAAATTAGAGTGATATCTCCAAGCTTATTTCTAAGCTTAAATACTTCTTGAGTTGTTAATCCAAACTTTTCCAACTTGCTTATCATCTCTCTTAAGCAAACTAAATTATTCTTTTTATACAATAAAAAAGCTTCATATTATAATCATCAATAAATACAATTATCGGAATGATGATCATTAAACTTATTGTATTGTTGCTTATATAATAAATTACTTTGTGCGCTTTTTTGATGCCATTTCTTTATCGATTCTATGTCTAATTTTTCCATCTTTGTAAATTTTTCTCTTCCTTTTGCTTGTTTTTTATCTCTTCTAGAGATAGATTTTATTCGATTCTTTCTACTGTAATCTTTAGCTAATTTTTTCATTTCTTCTTTTTTAGCTTGATCTTTCTCTTTATTCTTTTTTCTCTTTTAATAATTTATCTATATTGTTTTTTTTTGAGAGTTTATTCTCTTTAATATCAATCTTTTTATCAACTTGTAGACTCTTTTGCAGATTAGCTACATCTTCATTTATACTAACGCTTGGATGATAAATTAAATTTTTGTTCACTTCTTTATCAATCACATTTGGCAAATTTGGTGTAACTTCATCTTTACTTTTTTCTTGTAGATTTTTGCCAAAATCTTTATCACTCTACTCATCTCTACAAATAATTTTTTCAACTTACAAGAACTTTGCTTTCATTATGTTGTAATTCTTTTTTATTGATCGCTCTTTCAGCTTCGTTATCCTGTACTTTTTCAACATTCAACTCATCAACATCAGTAGGGTCATTTTTGAAAGACTAAAGCTCAATTCTTTGGGCTGTATTTTTTTTTGAAACATCTTGCTTTAAATTTTTCTTTATATTCATATTTTCATACACAAAACTAATCGATTCACCTGAATTAGTTTTTTCTTTCAACTTACTTTATAGCAAACAAACTCGTCGAGTTGAACATAAAAAAAATAATAATGTAAAGTAAAATACTCCTCATAAATATCTCAAGTACAAGCTTGATTAAAATAATACTATAATCAAATAATTAATTTATAATAAAAAACGGACATAAAAAATAGAGGTTAATTAAGATTATTACACCAATAACACACGTGGAAGGAGAGGGATTCGAACCCTCGATACGACTTTTCAATCGTATAACGGTTTAGCAAACCGACGCCTTCAGCCACTCGGCCACCCTTCCAAATCTTAAACTTTAAAATATAAGTATTTTATATAATATCAAGACTTCATAACCTGTCTAATGCTTTTAATAGCAGCATCTCATATTATGAGATAGCAAGATCTCTTCTAAATCATCCAATAATTATAATTATATATTAATAAATAATCTAAACTAATGCGAATTAATCTCCACTTTTAATAGCATTTTTAATAATGCCATTTGCTTCTTTCGTACCAACCCAGTTTCCAACTGTTACTGTTTTCCCTTTCTCTAGATCTTTGTAACATGAAAAAAAATGAGTAATCTTATCCAATAAACTTTTAGGCAAATCAGAATAATCTTTCACGTGATCATAATAGCTATCAACGCTAGAAACAGGCACAGCTAATATCTTTTCATCTTCTCCTTTTTCATCCTTAGTAAGGATAGCACCTATTGGACGTACTGATATTAAAACACCAGATACTAAAGGAAACTGAGTTAATACCAAAATATCCACTGGATCACCATCACCTGCACAGGTGTTTGGCACAAACCCATAATTGCAAGGATAGGTCATTGAGGTAGATAAAAATCTGTCAACTTGCATCAATCCTAGCTCTTTATTAAATTCATATTTTATAGGCTCAGAATTTGCACTTATTTCAATTATCACATTCACTTCATCTACTATCATAGTTATTTTACTCAAATCCATAAAATTACCTCTTACTTTAAGAGTAAGTATTATACAATATACACTTTTTAGTTACCACATTTATATCTTTATGAACAAAAATCCACCTGAGACCAACTAAATCAGCTTAGACAAATAAATAGCAGCTTTGCAGCTCATATTTATTAATGAAGATAATATATTGTAACTAAATGCACTTTCAGTATTATGCTCAATTGCAATATCTCTATGTTCCAACTCCTCATCACGAAACTTACTTATTGTTTCTCTCAGTTCTCCATCTTCTAAATATAAAACTTGCTCTTTATAGTGCTCTCCAATCACTTCTTCGACTGCAGCAGTACAAGCCATAACAGCATTTCTTCCCATAATGGCAGTTGCAACACCAAGTGAAACTCCCAAAATACACCAAACTGGCAATAAGACAGTAGGACGGACTTTTTGTTCTTTAATTTTCTCATTAAAATAATGAAAATGTTTTTTTTCCTGCTCTTCCATTTTAATTATTTCTTTGATTATAAAAGACTTTTTAAGAAAAAATTTTTGACCAAAATAGATACAAATAGCTCCATATTCTCCAGCATGGTTTACTCTAATTACTTGTTGCAATAACTTACTGCTACTATACTTTAAGTTATTTAGATTTCTTTTTCTCTCCATAATACATTTTACCTGACAAGAAAAGTGCTGCTATAAGATAAATTAAGTTCCACGTTGCCAAAGAAACACCTAAAACATAATGAGGTCTATCACAAGAAGGAGAGTAGTTAGGGTTTAAGAGATTATTTCTTAGTTCTTCTATGCTAACATTACCACTTACTTGTTCTGTGCATCCTAAAATATCATGAAATAAGCAAAGTTCAAGACCTACATGATAAAAAGATATTATCGCACCAATAAAATAATCACAAAACATTATATATACTAAAATTTTTTTGTCTTTGATTATGTTTGCTACTGCAAGCAGTACTGCAACATAATAAACTATCCGCTCGTATATACATAACTTACACGGCAACATATAAAAAAAATACTCTAACACATATGCAAAAATTAAAGCAAAGGCGCTTGACAACAGAAAGATCGTAGGAGTTTTTGAATTATTAAGCATGACCTTTAAATTAACTACTACAAAGACTTCTTAAAGAATAAGGAAAAGTACTCATTTTGCATAGGGATTTTTATTCTTCTTCAAAAGTAATCTGACTGGCACACCTTCAACAAAAAAGTTTTTTTTTAGATCATTAATTAAATAGCGTTTATAACTTTCATCAACACTTTCAGGAATGTTGCATATTAAGGAAAAAGCCGGAGGTGTAGTGCCGATTTGAGCAATATACTTCATTTTAATTACTCTACCTTTGACAAGTGGGTGAGAATGTTTATCTAGAGCATCAATTAGCCAATTATTTAACATTGCAGTACTGATTTTCCTGTTTAAGGATTCGTTTATTTCAAAACACCTGTCTATCACATCATTGCAGCGCATGCCTTTCAACGCAGAAATCGTTATAGTTGGAACTTCCAAAAATAATCGAGTTACTTCCTGTTGTTTTATAAATTTTATCAATTTACTCCTGTCGTTTTTATTGATTAAGTCCCACTTATTTAAGACAATAATAATTCCCTTTCCTCTTTTGATCGCAGCTTCACCGATTGATAAATCCTGTTGCTCAATACCCACAAGAGAATCTATCATTAAAACTATCACATGAGAGTGTTTTATTGATTCCATACTCTTCTCAACAAATCTTGATTCTAAGTCATCTGTAATATTCGCCTTTCTGCGAATTCCAGCAGTGTCAATCAAAGTAATTAATTTTCCATTATGATGATTATATATAATATCCACAGAATCACGTGTTGTACCTGGTTCTGAACTTGTTATTAATCTGTTCTCTGCAAGTAAACTATTTAAAAAAGTTGACTTCCCAACATTTGGGCGGCCAATAATTGCAATTCTTAATTTAGTAAATTCATTAGCTTGATCCGATATTATTTCAGTGCGTGACACTAGAGTCTGCTTATTTTTTTCTAGATTCAAGTAGTTAGCTTCTTGAATGATAGGAGAGGAATTTGTAAAAGATACAATAAAACCAACCAATGCATCGTAGAGATCAATCATGCCAAGATTATGTTCAGCCGAGATATACACAGGACCTGTGAAATCAAAAAACTGCAAATAATCAACATTTCTTGATCTATAACTTTCACATTTATTTGCTACAAGTATTACAGGTTTATTTGTCTTTCTTTTTAGCCATTTTGCAAATTCTTTGTTCTGTTCATTTTGCACTTTTGCATCAACAAGAAAGAAAATTACATCCGAACTCAATAAAGAAAACTCTATTTGTTCAATAACTTGCAATGAAAAATTGGTTTGATCGTTCCATCCTCCTGTATCAATAATTTTAAATTCTAAATCGCTAATTCTTCCAATTTCCTCATGTCTATCTCTCGTTATTCCTTGGATGTTACTAACCACTGCTGCTTTTCTTCCAACTAATCTATTAAATAGGGTTGATTTACCAGTATTTGGCAAGCCTACTATAGCGGTTTTTAGCATGGTTTAAGCATATATTCTATAGAAAAATATTATATCAGAATTTTTCAATTTAACTATTGATTTTATAGATTACGTCAATATCTTAAAATCAAAAGATTTTATCTTGAGTTTATTATATAAAATATAGATGATAGTTATACTGATAACAGATTAAATATATAATACAAGCAATGAAAATTTAAAACAATAAAAGCAGCAGAAGCATTCATATATAAATATATAGTATCCAAAGAAATAAACGATTACCAGTTAAATATGACAATATATAAATAAATTAAGAGAAAAGCGGAAAAAAATTCTAAAATGAATAGAAGATATAGAAATAAAGATATGAAAAATTTTCTGATAGCCAGACTAAAGGAAAAATGCTGATAAATTATTAAAAATAATAAACCTTACATGCATTAATAAAATTAAGTTTGACACGCATACGAATTAGTACATAATATAATATTACATGAAGAGAAAAATCAAGTAACAAAAGAATATTTTTGATAAATCATTTAATAAAAAATATAGATCGGATTAAAAACAAAATTTAAGTCTTGAAAAGGCGAAGAAAATTGGATTCCTTTTATTTAAAAAACTGATTTAATTTTGGAGGGTACATATGTCAGTAAAGAAATCTTGGATTAGTGTTGTGATAACATATCAATAGATTAAGCTATAAAAAAGAGCGCCATTTATCAAGTTTAGAACAAGTCGTACATAATAGTATTTAAAATAAAAAAAAGAAAGAATTATAGTAGAAAGAGATAATAAATTTTATTATGTAAAATATCCAGAAAAAGTGTTATAATTCTTGTAAAATTTTTGAATAATCTAGAATTATAAAATTTAGATGGAGAATTGAAATTTGTGGAAAGTGATATAATTCAAATATAATACGTCCAATATTGTAATATGAAGGACATACTTCATATCGCCTTTAAAGTATAGGCGATGGTGAAAAGATTGAAATGATTCTATATTCTGAATATATCTCAAACTTTGATAAATAATGATACATATAAATGATAGAAATTGTAAAATCTTTTCAAAACACCGTAAAAACTATAAAAAGAACCACGTATGAGCAAAATTGTCGAAACTGCCAAAAGTTTTTTGTCCAAAAAAAAACAAAATTGCTTCATCTCTTCTTTCTTCTATGGAAGATACTAATATATCCAATCATCTTTGAGAATATTGGCCAGAGCGCTAACCATAATATTAGACAGAAGTAACTGCTCATATACATATACCATTGTATGTATACAATGGTATATGTATAATAACGAGCTAATCAAAATTCTAATGCTAAATTACAACTTTTTTCATAACCTAAATTAAGTAAAAAAAAAGCGAAGATTATTGAAATATTATCAAAGTAGATAACGTTGATTTCTTTATAATGATATCATAAAAATATCACTTTCCTTTGTTATCCTAAAAAATAAGGAGTGAGTTAACACTAGAATGAAATCGTATGCCTTGTAAAAGAGGTATCCAATTTTTAATTTGCGCGTATAGCAATTAATCTAATTAATGCATAGAAAATCATATAAAAGCTTGTGAAGTTTCATATTCTGTAATCTTAATGATTGTCATTCATATAAATGATATGAATCCTCCAAAATCCAGCAAGCTATATTTCTTGATAAACTAAATCCGCTATACCGCACCTTTATTGAAAATAATTCGAACATAAGAGTTCGAATAAGATTAAATAACAGAGCTATCAAAATTTATAAAGAACATATGCCATTATGATTAGTAAGTTATCAATCATTTAGTATCATTAAAACTGTATAAAATTACTAATATGAAAGCTAACAATGCAAATTTCATAACCTTTTCTCTTCCTCTCTTGTCAAGAGCACTGCAAACAATATAGTCAATCCTCCAAGTGAAATTGGACTCAGTATTTCCATACTGTGGTTAAATGAGTATTTATTTTTGATATAAGCACATTAAAAATATTAATTATATATAAAGAGATTATTTTCAATAATGTCAACCCATATCGATATCAGAAAAGCTTTTTAAGCTATATAATAATTCTTTTAACAGTAATTAAGTGGATTTTTTCTACTTTTTCGTATCTGGAATCTCATTAAGTATACTTGTTTTTGAAGCATATTATATTAAACGAAGTATTTCCTACCTCTCTTCTATAATGGATATATCTTGCAATAATCTTAAACATATCAACAGTATTAATGCAAATATCTCGATGTTTTGATAACTTGAAACAAAAGCAATTAGCAGAATTAACAGAGTTATTAATACAATAGAGAACAATAGAGCAACTCTTCTTCCATATTTATTACAAATATGGCAAAATATAGCAGCAACAACTGGTCTCATCATGAAATATCCTACTTCAAACAAAAACTACAAAAGCCTTTAGTAGGCTAACTAATTGATCATCTGATCAAAAAATACATCGTCGATCATACTGATTAAATAATCAAAAAATATATGGCCATATCATAACAAGATGTTACAAATTAAACTTGAAAATATTACTTTTGTTATTTTTTCATAAAATCTCCTACAGTTTATTTGATAAAATATTGATATTCCTTGTTTTTCAAATACAATGAGAAAATATAAGTATTATGTAAATACTATATTAATAGTGATATCACATTAAACCTTAATATTTTTATATCGTTAATTATATTAAGTATTTTTATATTATATATTTGACTATACTCAAATGAAGAGGCTATTTTTAACTATATACATAAAGTCTTTTGATAGAACATTATGACACATATTCCAGTTTTATTAAAAGAAATGCTATTACAACTTTCACCACAAAATGGTGGTGTGTATGTGGATGCTACGTTTGGAGCTGGGGGATATAGCAAAGCTATACTTGAATCCGCTAATTGTAAAGTATATGCAATTGATAGAGATGAAACGGTTATTAAATTTTATAATGATTTGATCACTAAATATCCTAATAGGATAAAGTTATTTATTGAAAAATTTAGCAAAATTAAAAGCATTCTAAACAGAATCCAAATGGCTAACACTGAAATTCAGAAAAAAAAATGCGATAGAATGATATCAGATAAAATTATTGAAGGCGTGGATGGAGTTGTATTTGACATAGGGGTTTCGTCTATGCAACTTAATGAAGGAAATAGAGGATTTTCATTTTTACATGATGGTCTGCTTGATATGCGTATGGATTGCTCTTCTCAAATCAATGCTTCAACGTTTGTTAACACTTTACGCGAAGAAGAAATTGCCAATATTATATACAACTACGGAGAGGAACGTCATTCTCGCAAAATTGCAAGAGCAATAATAAATACGCGAAGGAAAAAATCTATTAAAACTACATTCGAACTCGCTAATATTGTACGTTCCGTGATATTTCGTGGAAAAAGTAAAATTGATCCTGCAACTAGGACATTTCAGGCGATCAGAATATGGGTAAATGATGAGCTTGGAGAACTTGAAAAAGGTATTAGGGCTGCATCTGAAATTTTAAATAAAAATAGCAAATTAATTGTCATTACTTTTCATTCTTTAGAAGACCGTATAATTAAAACCTTTTTTAGAAATTTGTGTGAATCAAGATCTGCTGATTATAGAACATTTTCTCTACTAAATAAAAAAGTGATCAAAGCAAGTGCGGAAGAGATAAATGCGAATCCACGTGCGCGCTCAGCAAAACTAAGAGCTATACAAAAGTTATTATAAAATTTTCTATATTATCTCAATGGTTATATTTTTTAACATTACAAAACTATTTAATGTAAAATTACATGTTCAATCATAAAATGAAGAACTAAAAAATAAAACGAGAAATTAATTTAGCACAGAGTAATATAAAAGCTTTACAAACAAAATGAAGTTATTTAAGTAATTCGAAGAGATTTGTAAAACTCATGAATAGATATCTGAAAAACAGCTCTTTTATATTAGTCAGCCAGATTAAAAACCTTGATTCTCTAAATAATCGCAATGCGCTAGTACAATTTAAAAATCAGGATCGATAACTAAAATTAAATAGTATAATATTCAACAAAGCGATAAAATGAAATAGATAAAATGCCTTAAAAATAACCTTAACAATTGCTTAATACCAATTCTCACTACACAGTAAATGAACAGATGATAGTGGAAAAAAGTTATAACACACATATTCAATAAAAATGAAAACATACCCCCATGATAAATTTCTCTAAAACCCTCTTAAATGAGATTTAAGCTATTCGTTTAGCTTAAATTTGGCAGATTAAACGATGAAAGTATCACAATTTAGCATCTTATATTTTATTTTTTTTTATATTATGTACATCTCACGTCTTTATAAAACTTCTGTTTTGTATCTATATAAACTCAAATGCGCTTATAAATTGTTCAAGACATTATAGTACACCAATTTAAAGTATTATATAGTCAAAGCTTATCACATTAGGTTCATTTATCCTTTTTTTATTTAGTAAATTTTTTAATATAATTACAATGCAAGATTAGGTTTGGATTTTAAGCCAATACATCCGAACAAAAAAAATAAATACTCCTACAGAATTAGGTAGTATTTTTACTACTTTTTTAGTAAATCTATCATGACCTTATCAAAATTTCTCAATCCAAAATTGTACTTAATCTTCAAAAAGAATCCTTAACACTGAGAAAAACAAGAATATTCTTATCTATTTTCTAAATGATATCTTAAAATATACTGAAATAGATATTATAAAGAAGTTGAATTTTTTAGCACTTGTATTAATCTTAAAATTGCCCCCGATAAACAAAGTATCGTTGACGTTCTTTGGCAAGGATTCTTAGAAGGCTTTTAGGGTACGTGATTGAGAATGTTGTAAGCGGTTGGCTTGTACTCTCTTTTTTTTCGTGCACACCATTTCGATATAAGACTTCAAAAAACGCGCATAACTATATGCAGCTAAAGCTTATTCAAGGTAAATTGTGGAAAGATGGCTAGTACATTCGATTTAAAAACAGTATCCTTCTATTGCTATTTTCGATAATGCGATATTATCTGAGAAAGTTAAGTATATTTCTATCATAATATATAATAGGTAAAAATCAATAGATATTACTTAAAAGATTTTCAGTTTATTTTTATTAAGTTGTCTAAATTCACAGAAAACAGAATGAAGAAACTAAAGAGCACAATAAAAAGATGGTATTTTTTTTTAAATATATAAAAGATAGTATAAATGAAGACTTAAAAGATATAGCAGAAAAAAAATCTCCAATAATAAAGCTAGAATATGATGAACTAGACAAGTTTTGCTGTAATGAGAAAGATCTAATAGTATATAAAGAAAGATTAATTAATCCACGTAAAGAAAGAGAAGGCATTCAAATCATCCATGAAAAAGACAGAAAAGAAAAAGAAATTGAAGTGTCTAAATCTACAATTAAAGTAGAAATTTATGATAAAAAAGCTCAAACTACCGATCAGCTCAAAGCTAAAATTGCTCAATTGAAAAAAGGAATCAAGAATTAATTTCAAATCGCTTAATTTATTAAATACTGATATTTTGTAGTACATATAAATAGTTAGCAACTTAATAGTGCTTCTTTTGTTTTTTTCGTTTTGTAAATTATTTAATGCTTATAGCTAATTGCTATTTATGAACTAACATTTGTTTTTACAACAATTCCATTAGCATTACAAATTGCACATCATAACTCAGATACCTATTTCACTAACTGTTCCCCTTACGTACTTCTTGGCATACAAAAACACCATCTTCCGCATAAGCAACAGTATATCTCTTATAGATTATAGATTCACTCAAACTTAATTAAGTTGGAATATTATTGACATGAAAGGATTTTACTAGAAATTTAAGAACGCATGATTCATAAAGAAAACATAAACCAATTAGTAGAGAAAATAGATTTGATATTAACTCAAAAAATGCAAATGGAATTACTCTTTTGTATAAATTTACAAAAGAAGGCAATGTGATTAAAGTAAAATCACTGTTAGTGCATGTAACAGATTTTAATGTTGTAAGACAGTAAAAATATAAATCTACTACATTATGATAATATACATTGACATAAGAAAATTGCTAAATTTCTTGTTAACTATCTGACAATTAATTCCAAAAATAGAAATAAATTTACTAAGATGTACTTTACTGCACTACAAAATTATACAAAATAAATAGGTTTTTTGATCGCAAAAAGTGCAAAAATTAATAAAAGAAATGCTAAAAAAGACTATACTCCTCTCTTACATAACTTCAATATACAATTTCAAAAAAAAAGCGTCCAAACTTTAGTTGATGGTGAAATCAATCTTGAATGTGAAGATGATAATTTACACACTCCTTTATTTCTGATCATTTAATTAATACACTAAATATTATGAATATATAGAAGAAATTATAGAATTATCTTATAAAAAAGAATGAACATAGAAGCAAAAGACACGTAGAGTACTACTACGCTTTTCCTAGAAACATATAACAATAAAACGCAATAGTAAAGCTTATTGTAATAAATAGCAAAAAAAGCTAATTTTAAAATTTATCTCTACAAAAATAGTTAAGATTTGATGCATTGGATTTCACTGTTGTGCATTACAATAAGAAAATGGTAACATTTCTTTTATCAAAAAAAAAGAATGTAAATGATCAAGATTTCAATAGCAATACCTAATTATATATAAAATTAGTTATAACGGTTACACTAAAGTAATTAAGCTATTATTGTACTTAAAATAAATGTGAATATGCTATTCACTAAATATAACAGAATTTCCCTGCTACTAGAAGTTAAAAAAGATTATAAAAAGATTGTGAAAATGTTACTAAAAGTTTTTTAAGGTCAATATGAATATCTGTGAACAACAAGGCTAACATCTGCGCATCTTGCTATCCAAAGAGATTATTTTTGATATAGCTCAGCTATTATATAGAAAAATTAGCAGATCTTAACATTAAATGCAAAAGATTATACTGCAATAGATATATTTATCAAAAAAAAACTAATGACATAATAAACATTAATAAAAATTATAAGAAATTTTTGTAGATTTTTTAATACTTTTATTTGAAAGAGCTTTTTAATAAATATAAAGCTTCTTGCATGTTTCAATTCTAGCTTTTAGCTTAACAATTCTAGGAATATTATTCATTTTTTTAAACTTATAATCAAATATATAGAAGAAACATAATATATAAAATTAAGACTATGCTGGAAAACTTACTCTATATTTTATATATCTACTCAGAAGTCTGATAAATTTTGAAACAAAAATGATATCATGTAAATAACTCTTTACTTATCATCCAAAAAGCTAGCACTGATATTTGTGATACTATTTTAGTAAAAAAATATAAAATATTACCAAGCGAGAAAAAAAGGCAAAAAGAAACTCCAAGTAGCAAGTTCTTACTCTATAATACTTTAAATTAACACTATAATAATTTGCTAACGCTTAATTCAAGAACGATTTGGCTGAATGTAGAAAAAATGAAAAAAATATGCAGCAGCTACAGTTTAATACAATCCTCTAAAAAATAACCTGAGTTTTTTTTTACTGAATTTTATCATTAAATCTGTAAATCAAACAATTTTGAATGAAAAATATCCTTGCCTCTATAATAGAGGTAACAGCAAAGATTATCAAGTAATTTTTTATTTCTATTGTTCTTTATTCATTTTGAAATGATATTATCTTTTCATTTTCTCAACCAAGCAATATCTACTAATACAATCTATCTATTTTTTATTCAACCAGAGGTAAATTCGACCAATCTGGCAAATAGGCATTTGTTGGGGTAGAAATTATTCTATGATTCATTTTCACTAAATCCACTGAATATAGTTTAGAATTACTTGATGATTCTGTTTTTGTAAAGATGATTCCCCTGCCATTTGGTAACCATGCTGGAGATTCGATTTTATACCCCTCTGAAAGTAGACGCTCTCCTTCACCATCTGGCTTCATAACTCCTATGTAAAATTTCCCCAATTGGATCTTTGTAAAAGCTATAAGATCTCCATTTGGGGACCAAACAGGTGTAGCATACTTTCCACTTCCAAAACTAATTCTCTTAGGCTTTTTATTTTTTTTAGTGAAATCGATGATATATAGCTGCTGACTTCCACTTATATCAGAACTAAAAACCATATATTTCTGATCTGGAGAAAAAGAAGGAGAAGTGCTTATAGCTGAACTTCTAGTGATTTTTTTTGTGCACTTACTATTCAAATCCAAAGATAATATATTTGTTTCACCATTAAATGAAAGAGAAATTAAAAGAGACTTGCCATCAGGAGAAAATCTCGGAGCAGAAATTACTCCTTCGAAAGCACTAATTATCGACTCAGTATTGTCTTTCAGATTCTTCAATATTATGTAGCTTCTACCATCTAGATATGAGATGTAAACAATACTATCTCCACTTGGTGCAAACCTTGGTGTTGACACAAATTTATCACCATTTGTTAAGTATTTTATATCACTTCCATCTTGATTCATAACAGCAATTCTGCGTATTGACTTGTAATTACTATCTCTTTCTTCAGCTATGTATGCTATCTTCGTGTTAAAATACCCTTTCTCACCAGTTAATCTAATATATATCGCATCTGAAACAAAATGAGCAATTTTTCTCCAATCTTTCGCCGAAAAAATAACTGAATGAGTAAATAACTCTCTTTTTGTGAAAACATCAAGCAAATGTAACGATAATTCTAATACTCTATCTGATACTTCATTTAAACTCACTGTAGCCAGTGTATCACTCCTTAGTTTGTACGACGCAATTTCATCTTCTGTACCACGTTTTACATTAAATAAGCCACAATTAGATAAATTGTCCTCAATTATCCTTGTGATGCTTTCACTTAATTCGCTCTCCAACTGTGTTTTACATGAACATTTGGACACAACAAGACTAATATTACCAACAGTGCTTTTTCTTATGTCAACATACAAAACAGCTTTAGCAAAATAAGAAAGAAATAACGAAAGAAGTAATATCAGCTGAATAAGCACTTTCATTCATTTCATACCTGTTCTATTTGAACCTCAATTATAGGCTTTTTTAGTAAATATTCCTTTAAGATATTAAATATTGAGCTTTCAATCTTATTTCTTATCTTTTTTGTTGATTGTAAATTAAATGCTGACTCAACCATTTTTGTAATCCTTTGTATAATAACTGCATCTTCTGACATTTCAAAAACACCAGGTGCAAATATCTTTGGTTTGGCAAGTAATTTATTTTTATTGTTAATAATTGCTGTCACTATAACAGCTCCAGCATCTCTCATTTTCTTACGCATTTTTATAACACCACTCTCTGGATAACGTAGCAACATACCGTCAATACCAAAGTAGTCAACATCAATTGAATCAACTTTTTCTCCGTTTTCTAAATTAACGATATCACCTGGTGTAATCATTATTGCTTTTTTCACACCGCACTCTTTAGCAAACTTCACATGAGCATGCATATGAATATACTCACCATGAACTGGAATAGACATTCTAGGTTTTATCAAAGAATACATTTCCTTTAGCTCTGCTTTTACTGGATGTCCAGAAGAATGAACATGCTCCATTTTATCAATGATAACCTCTACGCCCATCTCGATAAAGGCGTTGAACATATTGTATGCACGAATTTCATTACCAGGGATGATTTTTGATGAAAAAATTACTGTATCACCTTGTTGCATTTTAAATACATGATGATTCTTATTAGCAAGTTTTGAAGTTGCCGCCATCGGCTCACCTTGGCAACCAGTACAGATCAATAATAACTCTTCTCTTGGCAAATCTGCCACATCTTTTGCTTCACAAAATTCAACAAAATTTGTTAAATATCCACTATCTTGTGCAACTTTTATTATTCTCCATAAAGACCTTCCAAATAGAACTACTTTTCTGCCTAGCATCTTTGCAGCTTGGCTTATTGTTTTAATTCGCGCCACATTTGAAGCAAAAAGCGACACAGCAACTAGCTTTTTAGACCGTCTTATTATGTTATAGATATTGTTATAAATCTCACCTTCTGATTCAGGATTATGTTTACTCAATATTTTTGTTGAATCGCAAATTGCTGCAAGCAAGTCACCTTTATCGCCAATTTCTTTTAAACGATTTATGTTAGAAGTTAAACCAACAACAGGTTTTGAATCAAATTTCCAATCACCAGTATGAAGAGCGCTACCTACATCAGTTCTAACCAATATTGAATGTGCTTCAGGAATTGAGTGAGTTACGTTTATAAACTCAACGATGAAAGGATCTAAATTTATGCTGCCGTTTATATCCACTTCTTTCACAGGTACCATACCTTCTAACCGAAACTCCCTTAGTTTCTCTTTGAGAAAATTAACCGTGAACTTTGTTGTATATATAGGACATTCTAACTCTTCCCATAAATAAGGTACTGCACCGCAGTGATCTTCATGCGCATGCGTAATTATTATTCCAAGCAAATCCTTTTTTCTTTGAGCAATAAAACTTACATCAGTAATTAATAGCTCAATTCCTGGCATAGTTTCATCGGCAAAACCAATGCCAAGATCAATCATAATCCACTTCCCTTGGTAATGATATAAGCTTACATTCATCCCAATTCTACCTACTCCTCCAAGTGGAAGAAATAAAAACTCGTTTTTGTTTATATTCATTAATTTTAAATTATTAAAATGTGAGAATAGCAAAACTTCAGTCTTAAATAAAGGAGTTTATTACTTTCAATAATTTTAAGAACCTATTCATAATCTCCTTAGAAGCAAAATAGCGAAAGTAAAACAACCATTTACAAACTAGTGTTGAGTTTTTGCTAAGAAACAAAAAAAACTATTTAACAACTTTTGCCGTTACACTCAATAATAAGATTGAAAAAATTATTTATCTTCAGTCTGTACAGATAAAATGACAAAAACTTAATGTACTTAGTATCTCATATCTTTATAACATTCAAAGTTTTTATATAAAATAAGCTAAAATATCCTTGTCAAAACATTTAAGACAATAAAAAACGTCAATTTAAAAGATAGATAGTGAATAACTAACTAATAGATTTTTTTTTGCCTTTTTTCTTATCTAGAAAATTTCTTATATCTTATAACCACCATCATCATTCTACGTATCAGCAAATGAAATCATCGGGTAGCAAAAGATAGTAAATTACCTTTTTCTATTTAATTTAAATTATGCAATAAATCTATTGTATAATTTATTTAACTATATATGAAAATTTTAGTTTGATTTAAACGGATAAAAGCTATATTATCGTTCAATATAATTGAGAAATGAAATGATCCCGTAGCTCAGTCGGTAGAGCAACTGACTTTTAATCAGTGGGTCGCGCGTTCGATTCGCGCCGGGATCACTGGGTCTCAAAGACCATGGTAAAAAAAAGTGAAAGAACAAGGCAAAATATTCACTAATTTGAGTGGTAAAGAAACTCCACTACTCAAAGATGCAAAAAAACGTGGTAGTTGGCAAAAAACAAAAGAACTACTGAATTTGGGATCAGAAAAAATCATTAATGAAGTAAAAAAATCTGGCTTAAGAGGTCGAGGAGGTGCAGGGTTTTCCACCGGCCTTAAATGGAGCTTTATATCCAAAAATCCTTCAAAAGAACAACCTACATATCTAGTAGTCAACGCAGACGAGTCAGAGCCAGGTACATGCAAAGACAGAGATATATTGCGATATGAGCCACACAAGCTACTTGAAGGTATTCTTCTAACTGGAAGAGCAATTTGTGCTTCATCTGCATATATTTATATTAGGGGTGAATTTTATAATGAATATTTAGTACTAAAAAAAGCACTTGAGGAAACCTATAAGGAAGGCTTGATTGGAATCAATGCCTGTAAATCAGGATATGATCTCGATGTATTTATACATAGAGGAGCAGGAGCTTACATATGTGGAGAAGAAACAGCTCAGCTTGAATCAATTGAAGGAAAAAAGGGCTTCCCTCGCATGAAGCCCCCATTTCCTGCAGGTATTGGACTTTTTGGCTGTCCAACCATAATAAACAACGTTGAAACTATAGCAATGATTCCAGATATTCTTCATCGTGGAGGAGAATGGTTTGCTTCTCTTGGCAAACCAAACAATACTGGTACTAAAATATTTTGTATTTCAGGACATGTAAACAATCCGTGTAATGTTGAAGAAGAGCTTGGAATTCCACTTCGTGAATTAATCGAAAAATACACAGGTGGAGTACGAGGTGGTTGGGATAATTTACTTGCTGTAATACCTGGAGGGTCTTCAGTACCACTTATTCCAAAATCTATATGCGATACTATCGAAATGGATTTCGATTCACTAATAAATGTACAATCAAGCCTTGGTACTGCTGCAGTTATAGTAATGGATAAATCAACTGACATAATAGCTGCAATAGAGAGGTTATCACATTTCTATATGCATGAGTCATGTGGGCAATGTACACCATGTCGTGAAGGTACTGGATGGATGTGGAGAATTATGAAAAGGATGGTAAAAGGAAATATTAAACCTGGTGAAATAGATAAGTTACTTGATCTTACAACTCAAATAGAAGGACATACGATTTGCGCACTTGGTAATGCCGCAGCTTGGCCGATTCAAGGATTAATTAGGCATTTTCGCCACGTTATTGAAGAGAGAGCACATCCAAGTAGAAATTTGGCACGAATATCGTAGCCATGTCAATATTTCAGTCTCTAACATATAGTAGAATATCGATAAACCTTTAGCTATATTAAAAAAGCCACACAGTACTATAAATGATTTATCAACATTACTTTAAAGATGGTACCCATGTTTTCAGTTAATCTTAAAAATTCATCAAAAATCTTATTTTTATGTTCATCATTTGCATTTTTCATCAAAGCCTGCGTTCTTTCTTTTATACCAAAAAGATACAAAAATTCTCTCTGAGTTAAAATCTCGCAATCTACATGTTTTAATGAATTTCTTAACATTTGAAAATTTACAAGTGCAGTAATATCGCTATTACCAATATTTTCAAGAAAATTAGCATATTTGTGTTGCCTTACCGATTGCAGAGTGCTCTTATACTCAGAATATACGTAACCATAATCTATAATTAAAGCAGCTCCTTTATTATTGTATATCTTCTCTTCAAGTTTTTTTAATATTTCAATTCCAGCCAAACATACTTCCACTACTGCACCATTGAAAAGTTTTTTGTTTGTTATCTGAATAGCTGATATTGGAAGAAACAATTCCTTTTTCTTGATTCTAGTGTCAGTTACTTTAAATAACACCACATTATCTTGCTTTATTACTCTATTTTCATACCATTCTTCATTACGATACACAAACTGGCTTATTGGAAGGGCATCAAAGAATTCATTTGCTAGAAAGACGATTGGTTGCTCTGGTAGGCTATTAATATTTTCGTGCCAGTTAATATTTAAAACTTTTAATTCTTCTTTTTGTACCTCTTGTAAAGCAGGACTTATTTCAATAAGATGAATCGATACTGAATCAAAAAAGTTATTGTATTTTCTAGTAACTCTTATTATATCGTGAATAAGTGTTCCTTTACCTGGCCCGAGTTCAACAAGAGAAAATTTTGATGGTTTTCCTAATTTTTCCCACATATGCATTATCCACACTGCAACTATTTCACCGAACAATTGACTAATTTCAGGTGCTGTAATAAAATCACCATCCTTACCAAAGGATAATTTATTCATATAATATCCGTATTTTTTATGGTATAGAGCAGCATTCATGAAATCACTGATCGATATTGACCCTTGATTTTTATCAATTAATTTGTGTATATAAGTAAGCATTTTTAATAAATTTTTAATTATAGCATATCATGCTATAATGTATTAGAATATTTATATGTATAGTATAAAGTTGAGAACTTATGAATAATAATGCTTCAGCTATGGACGATCAAAATACTGCCCTTACACATCAAGATGATGACATTGAATACAAATTTGAGGAAGTTACCAAATTTATAGAAAACAAAGTTATAAGCATTGATGGGTTAACTTTAGCAGAAGTATTTGAAGTTCTAGTTCAAATGTTAAATGGTAATCTAGAATTAGTAAAAAAAGTACTAGCATATGCTAATATTATGGCAAAGTATGGAATGAAGGTAGCAAGTGAATCGCAATTAAGTAAAGCTGATGTCCTTCGAGCTCTAAAAGGCAAAGAGAATGTCATTAACAAGAAAGATTTCATAAAGAAACCATTTTCTACACCTGTTATAAAACTAACTAAAAAGAAAAATAGAGATCTTTAAATGGCTAATTCCATAAAAAAATTTACTGTACAATGTGATATCAAGGGACAAATTTCACCTTTTACAATATATATAGGAAATCCAAAAAATAATACTCATCCAATTCATCATCAAGATTCCTGGCTTGTAAAAGAGCGTGGAGGCAATATTCCAAATAAAATAAAAGAAAGCTTACAGAAATTATACAAATTATCTCAGAAAAATAGAATTTCTTTCCCAGAGCTTTGTACGTATGCCATTACTATAGTTAGTAATGATAAAAAAAATGATAATAAAAAATAAATCCATTGCATTTTTGCAATAATTCAGAGATTTAGCGAATCAGTTTAATTTCTCAATATTTCATTTATAGAAGTTTTCAATCTTGTTTTTTTATCCACTTTTTTTATTATAACTGTACAATAGGTTGAAATGTTATTTTTAGATGGTATAGATCCTGATATCACCACAGAATAAGGTGGCACTTCACCATAAAGTACTTTATTTGTTTCTCTATCAACAATTTTTGTTGATGCTCCAATAAAAACTCCCATACCTAAAACCGCTCCTTCTCTTATTATAACACCTTCAACTATCTCGCTACGCGCCCCAATAAAACAATTGTCCTCTATAATAACTGGAGAAGCCTGAACAGGTTCTAAAACTCCTCCGATTCCTACTCCTCCAGAAATATGGCAGTTTTTTCCCACTTGTGCACAACTACCAATTGTTGACCAAGTATCTATCATTGTATCTGAATCAATATAAGCACCAACATTAACAAAACTTGGCATCAAAACAACATTTTTACCTATGTAGGCAGATTGACGTACAAAACATCCAGGAATCGCTCTAATTTTTAACTGACAGAACCTTTCTTCATTCCATCCATCAAACTTATTATTGATTTTATCATACCACCAATTGTTATTTTCTATTATTCTGCTCTCTTCAGTGAGAAAATGTAATAATATTGCCTGCTTTATCCATGTATGTACTACCCACTTTCCATCTGACAATTTTTCTGCCACTCTAATTTTGCCATTGTCTAAAAGCTTAATTACCTCTCTAATTACCACCTTTGCTATTTTTTTTACACTACGATCTCCAAGATCATGCTTGTTTTTCCAAATATCTTCTATATCATTTTGTATTTTTTCTAGCTGAAAGTATTTCATTTATTATATATTGACAATAAATTTATAGTTTTATATAACTTGAACTTGTTATTACTCATGTGTAAGTGCTGTAAAAATACAATGCAATAACTGTGTTAAAATTTACATAGTATCTTTCGAGTAAATAGACAAACTTGAAAGAAAAGTAAAGTATATAAACTATAATAATACATGGCATGAATACTTACAAGAATCAGATGAACTATACACTATAAATATAAAAGAAAAAGTTAGCGAAAAGAGTTTTTTAGTGTTTATTACTTTAGCTTTTGCTTTAGTAGTAGGTTGTATATCGCAATAACTAATCCTAAGGAAATAAATAAGATATACAAAACGATCGGTTCGTATAATGCTTCAACAAAGCTACAAATTAGAGTATAAAAAGTAACTCAATAGCACGAATATAAAAAGCTTGCTGTAAACAAATTGTATCAAGACTATTTTTTTTAACTAACTTAAGATCTAATCAATATAACATTAAATCTCTTGCATTATAATAGAAAGCAGATTATGTAATAAATAAATATTTCTTGTATTCCATTCTTGATTAATTTATCATTTAGTAAGTATCAACTAGGGGGCATAGCTCAGTTGGTAGAGCATCTGTTTTGCACGCAGAAGGTCAGCGGTTCGACCCCGCTTGCCTCCACACACATCATATAATGTTTCACAAAACATACTAACAATAATTCGTTTTTATACTCTATATAACTCAAACATAACCTTCTGGTACTAAATTTTCATAGACAAATTAAAAAATCGCCTTTTGCCTAGAAGTTTAATGCATCTATAATATGCTCTATTTACTTTCCCAATGATGGGATTGATATAAAAAATCCAATCTTATTCTTTTAATCTTGTAATAATGTTCTCTCTGCCGATAAAAATTAATAGTTTAGCAAGTTCTGGACCTATTTTTGTTCCTGTTATTGCTAAACGTAGCTGCATAAATAAGTCTTTTGCCTTTATATCCACTGTTCGTTGAATAGCTTTAACCCACTCTGACAATGTATTTTCATTACAATCACCTTGAGGCAATGTATTGAGAGCAATTTTTATAAATTCTCTATTAAGAATTACAGGTTCTATATTAAATTTACATATCTGCCACCACTTGGCTACCTCAGAAAATCTTTCTATATTACTTCTTATAAAATACCAAAACTTCGAGGAATTCACTCCAATTTGATTTAGACGCTCTTCCACCATTACAAATGACATTCGTTGTAGGACTTTGCTATTTAACTTATACACTTCACTCAAGCTAAATTGCACAGATGCTGAACTAAATTTTTCAATATCAAATGAGTCAATTAAAGACTGAATATTAACATGAGCCTCGATAGGTTCTAAAGTTCCAAGTTTTGCTAAATAACTAGCTAGTCCCATTGGTTCAATTTTATCTTCTTTGATGGATTTTATATCCATTCCACCTTTGCGTTTTGATATTTTGCTATCATTAAAATGCAGCAAAGAAAGATGAGCAAACGTCTGAATTTTCGCTTTTAATGCTCGAATCATTTGTATTTGCACTGCGGTATTAGTTACATGATCTTCTCCTCGTATAACATGCGTTATATTAAAGTCAATATCATCAATAACAGAAGGTAACATATATGTGTAAATTCCATCTTCTCTTTTTACTATGGGATCACTGATATGATTCATTGCAATATTTATTTCACCTTTAACTTCATCATTCCAATTAACAATTTCGCTTCTATCCAATTTAAATCTAAAATGTAATCTTCGCCCTTCCTGTTCATAATAAATTTTCTCTTGTTCAGTGAGAAATAATGCGCTCCTGTCATATAACGGTGGTAAACCATGTTTTAGTTGCAATTTGCGTTTAATATCTAATTCTTCTATTGTTTCATAGCACGCATAAATATGTCCTTCTTTTATTAATTGTAAAAACACCTCATTGTAGCGCTCAAAACGCTCTGATTGCTTAAAATTTGAATCCCAATTTATACCAACCCATTTCAAATCTTGTATAATACTGTCTACATATTTAACATCTGAACGCTTGAGATCAGTATCGTCAAAACGAAGTAGAAACTTTCCGTTTTGGCTACGTGCGTACATCCAACAAACGAGTGCAGTGCGGATGTTTCCTACATGAAGATAGCCGGTTGGACTTGGAGCAAATCTTGTTAACATTTAATTTATGATTTTGATTTGTTTCAATTTTATATAAATATATAACCAAAGCAAGCAAAGGAGCTAGACTATATCAGATAGCATAGAAAAATTAATTGATAAATTTCTCTCCAGCTCTCTTAATCATGATGTTTATAACAATGTTACAAAAATAATATCATAAAATTCAATAAGATAATTCCTAGAAAATTTACAAAAGCCAAATCGTGTTAATGCTGTTTAAATATAAAAGGTAAGTCAAATTTTTTTATAGGAAGAGATACCTCAACCAGACCATTACAACTATATAAACATTACAATTAGTAGGTAATTTGCGTAACAGATAGTGTTATCTCAATTCTTCTACACTTTGATCTAATCTTTCCATAATCATTAAAACATTGTATTTTAATATAAAACAGCTACTTATATGACATATCAGTGATAAGCTCAAATCACAATATTCGTACAATGACCAGATCATCTAAAATTGATAGACTTCAGAAAACCAAAATACCTCTATTTTAGAAAAAATAACTTAAAAAGTCCTACAAAGCTCACAATAAGAAAAGCTACTTAGATCAAAGAGATATGTAAGTTTTTTTTTACATATAAATCTTATGTAATTTCTAGTATTATATAAAGTGATTGACAGTTACTAAACTACCATATATTATATATAATATCACTTTAGTCAAAGGATAAAATAGATTTTTATCAATATGTCAAAGGATAACGCTTTAAAAAAAAGCATGAACTAGAGTTAATGTAAAAGAGATAGTAGATTTTTTACGAAGTAACATATGCATTACAAAACTTACTTTAAAAAAAGCAAGCGTTAATAATAAAGATGTGAAAGAATTTACTAAGCTTACATATCTTACTTCATTTAATTTAAGATGAAACAAAATTGATAACAAAAGTATAGAAGAATATACCATTTTTTTACTAAATAAAAGACATAATAAAAAATAGAAGAGAAGCTCATCGAATCTGTCCAAACTCTGATAGCGATAGCAGTTCAATAAGAGCTAAACAGCGAATTAAATGAAGTGAAATCAAATATTATCTAATAAGTTACTAAAATTTTTACGTTATAATAACTCCGAAGTTACTTATATTAGCAGATCACGAACTGATTACTCTCAGGATTTTTCAAGTAACAGGTTAAGGAAAGTACAAGTATCACCTCATAAATAATTGCATAAGTCACAAATCGACAACTATAACAATAATGATATTATTAGATTATAAACTAATTACTTGCAAGCTTTTATGGCATTGCTAATTATTAAAACTGAATGTAAAAAAAAAGTAAAAAAGTACCAACTTTTTTTAAAAAAAAATTAATAGATTATGAAATAATGGTAAATTTTAGATAAATAATTAGAAGTAAAAGATTCTATGAATAACAAAACATGGTATTGTAGCGGATTTATGTCTTACTAAGATTAATATAGAGAAATTCATAAAATATGATAAATGACTCTTACGGGATTTGAACCCGTGTTACCACCGTGAAAGGGTGATGTCCTAACCACTAGACGAAAGAGTCGATACAAGATAACTAAATTATACTGATTGTTCATATAAAAGTCAATTCAATTGTTTCATATTAAAACAAAGAATAAACACGTTATATAATCTAAACTACATAAAAAAAAGTAAAAGAAACCTTAGTCAGCATCTATTTTAATAATTTAACGTTAATATTCTATATGCTTAACAAATATCTAATATTGGAATTTTATATAAAAATAATTTTATTATTATGGAATTGGCAAAGATTGTCAAGTAGTTTTTTTGTTTCTATTGAGTAACATTATTTACTATGTAGTAAAGTGTAGTGTTATAATACTTGTGCAAAATATTTCAGTGCATTTTCAAATATAAGCATTCCATCGCCATATTTTGGCATAACAACACCTAAGCGCTTTTTTTTTTCCTTTTCAAGCTGCCAGTTATCCTGCTGAGTGAAAAATATCCCTCTCTCCGGATGAGGCATTAAAGTAAGTACTCTACCACTTTTATCTGATAAGGCTGCCAGATCGTACTTAGATCCATTTGGATTATAAGGAAACTGCAAATTGGCGTAATTACCTTCTTCATCAACATAACGCAGTGCAACAGAATTATTTTCAATCAATTGATTCAAAACACTCTGATTCATAAAAAATTTACCTTCTCCGTGAGCAATAGGAAGATACAACTCATTTAGATCCTGTAACCAAATAGAATTACTTTTTGGATTAACTTTCACTCTAATCCAACGACATTGATAATTACCTACATCATTGCGTATTAAAGCCAGGTCAGAGAACTCTGGAATTAACTTTACTAATACCTGACAACCATTACATATTCCTATAATAAGCTTTTCCTTAGATAAAAAATCTTGAAACTCATCTATCAAATTATTCTTAATACGTAAAGCAAATGCATTGCCAGCACCAGTGTCATCACCGTAAGAAAAACCTCCTGGAATTGCTAATATATCACTTGATTTAAGTTCACTTGGATTACTTATGATTTCATTAATATGAACGATCTTTACTTCTACGTTGTAGATATCAAGTTTTCTACTGCATTCTATAAATGCAAATGCAGTTTCCTTCTCACAGTTCAAGCCATAACCAGATAAAATAATAATTTTCATAAATTAAAAATTAAAAAACTCTAATTTTCTTTTTACAAAATTTGCTACTAAATTCAGAGCAAACAACATTATCAACAAAGCAATAATTGCAATTGCAGCAAGCTCAACAAACGCAATCTCAGGACTACTTGACCATATATATATTTGTACTGGCAAAACAGTTGCTGGATCAAAAAAAGATGTTGGTGTGTCAGCTATAAATGCTACCATACCTATTATAAGTAAAGGAGAGGATTCACCCAAAACTCTTGCAACTGCAAGCACAGCTCCATGTATTATTCTCGGTAATGCAATCGGTAAAGAGTGATCCAATATTACTTTGATATGAGGTGCTCCAAGGGCAAAAGCTGCGTCTTTTATTGCAATAGAAACATTCGCAAATGCATTTTTTGTTGCAATTATAATATTAGGTAACATCATAAATGAAAGAGTCATTCCACCAACAAGTGGTGAAGAACGAGGTAAACCAAATATACCAAAATATAGAGTTAAACCTACTACACCAAATATTATCGAAGGCACTGCAGCAAGGTTATTTATACTAACCTCTACAATGCTAGTTATTATACTGTTCCTAGGCATAAATTCGTGAATATAAATGCCTGACATAATTCCTATTGGTAAAGCCAAAGCTAGACACACTATAATCGTCATTAATGAACCAATAAATGCTCCTAAAATTCCTGCATTCTCAGGCTCACGAGAATCAGATTTAAGAAATAAAGATTTATTAAAAGATTTTTTCACCCTTCCCTTTTCTTTTAGCCAACTGAGCAATTCAGCATAATGACTATTGAAATATTTACCTTTATTTACTGAATTGATTATACTTGATGCAGTAAACCAGATTTCATATTCATTACTATGCTTCACTTTCTTATAAAAAAAATTCTCTAGCTCCTTGTAAGAATTACGACTTAAAATCTCATCACTACTCTTGAAATTTGTTTCTTTAAACATTTTACGTAAAGAATCATTAAGTAAATCAATGGACTTATATCGTAAATCACAAGGATTATCTATCAAAGCAAAATCAGCAGTTATCTCAACTGGTAACAAAATCTTCGTTATTGTTAAGGCGCTATAAGAATTAATTAATATACTCAATAATATGCATATAGGACAACCAAGTGAAATAATTAATGTTATAAAAGAACAGAAATATAATGTTCTATTTCTTTTATTTTTCCTTCTTATACGAACATATACACTCCTAGTGTGAAACAGTTTAAGGAATTTTATCTTTATGCTCATCTATTTTTAGTATATTACTGTTTCATCAATGCATCAAAAATTGAAGCAACATCATTTCTCATTAAAGCTATTTAGACTTATCGCTTTTATAAATAGCACGCTCTTTTATTTTTGCAGCTTTTCCAAATAATTTACACAAGTAGTATAATTTTGCCCTACGAACTTTCCCTCTTCTTGTTACTTGCACTGAAATTAATGTTGGAGAATAAACAAAAAACTGTGATACTATACTTTCTCCATGACTCACTTTTCTAACTGTAAAAGAAGAATGTAATCCACGATTTCTTTTTGATATACATACACCTTCAAATATTTGCATACTTTCGCTTGCACCATCAATCACTTTAAAAGTGATCTTCAAATCATCACCAGGATAAAATCCTGGCAATTCTTTAGCTAAAACTTGCATTTGCTGCTTATTGAACTTTTCAAGTAAATTTGTCATTTATATCTCCATCTAATAATTCAGGTCTACGCCTTTTCGTTATAGCTTGAGATTGTTTTCGCCTCCAATCACTTATTTTTTTGTGATTACCAGATAATAAAACCTCAGGCACTTCATGTTCTCTCCATTGCTTAGGTTTAGTATATTGAGGATATTCAAGCATACCACCATTATAACTAAAACTTTCCTCAGTAATACTATCAGAATTACTTACTACACCAGGAAGAAGCCTAACACATGAATCAAGAACTACCATCGCAGCTGGCTCTCCTCCTGAAAGTATATAATCTCCGATACTTAACTCATAAGGAGTATACTCATCAATCACTCTTTGGTCAATACCCTCAAATCGACCACACAATATTGTTATATGAGGAAATTCTATCAATTCTTTTGCGATGCTTTGATTAAATCTTGTGCCAGACGGAGTCATATAAATAAATTTAGTATCTTTATGAGCAGTAAACACACTATCAATTGCATTACCAGTAATATCAGGGCACACAATCATTCCTGCTCCTCCTCCATATGAAACATTGTCTACCTTCGAGTGTTTATCCTCAGCAAAAGAACGAATATTTACTACTTCAAGATCCCATATTTTCTTTTTTAATGCTCTTCCAGCAAGGGAATAATTTAAAAATCCGGGAAACATCTCTGGGAATATGGTTAATATTGTAACATTGAACATCTTTGCAAATTTATAGTAAACTTAGATAGTAAATTAATATAATATCTATAATATAGAGTTAAATGAAATATGTTGCCAGGCAAAATAATATACGAAGGTAAAGCAAAATCTATTATTGAAGCTAAAGATCCATTAACTGTTATACAGTATTTTAAAGACGATGTAACAGCCTTTAATAAAAAAAAACATGATATTATTAATGGTAAGGGAATAATTAACAATTTCATTAGCGCTTTTATAATGAAAAAACTTGAGAAAGAAGGAATTAGCACACACTTTATAAAAACTTTGAATAAAAGAGAGCAGCTGGTTAAAAAACTAAAAATTATACCTCTTGAAATAGTAGTGAGAAATATCGCAGCAGGTAGTTTTTGCAAACGTTTTTATATAAAAGAAGGTGAGAAGCTTATATCTACTATAATCGAATTTTTCTATAAAAATGACAATCTGGCTGATCCAATGATAAATGAAAATCACGTACTATATTTTGGCTGGCTATCTCATGAAGAGATAGAAGAAATTAAGACTACAAGCTTAAAAATCAACAAAGTTCTAATTGACTTGTTTTCAAATACAGGTATAGATTTAGTCGATTTCAAATTAGAATTTGGCAGGCTAATAAATAATAAAACAAAGATTATCTTAGCTGATGAGATCAGCCCTGATAATTGCAGATTATGGGATAACAATACTCACAAAAAACTAGATAAAGATGTCTTTCGTTTAAGTTTAGGAAACTTAAAAGAATTATATTCAGAAGTTGCAAAGAGATTATCATTAAAATTAATCTAACTAAGATACTACTTCATCAAGTGACAGTTTATATTTCTCATGAAGTTTTCCAATGATTTCAATTTTTTCTCCACGTTTTTGAAAATGATTTTTTAAACTTTGCATATTCTCAAGATCTACGATCAATACCATACCAATACCACAATTGAATACCTTCAACATTTCCTTCTTCTCTACTTTACCCTCTTTTATCAGCCATAAAAATATATCTGGCCATTTCCAAGAATCAATATCTATGTCTGCAGACAAATTTTCTGGAAGAATCCGTGGAACATTATCTACTAAACCACCACCTGTGATATGTGCAATACCTTTTACTTTTGACATAATAGGCAATAAAGAATCAACATATATTTTTGTTGGTTCAAGCAACATCTCACTCCAAATTTTATTATCCCACGGAGATAAGTCATTATAATTTATACTTAAATTTTTTAAAATATCTCGTACCAAAGAAAATCCATTTGAATGAATTCCATTTGATTCTAAACCAACTATACAATCGCCTTCCTTCATAATGTTACATTTTGGAAGGATCTTACTTTTATCTACCACTCCAACTACAAATCCTGCAAGATCATAACGATTATTACTATACATTCCAGACATTTCTGCAGTTTCTCCACCAACTAATGGTATATTGGCTTGCTTACATCCTTCTATAATACCATGAACTACAGATAATAGAATATCTTTACTTAAAATACCTGTTGCGAAATAATCCAAGAAAAATAAAGGTATTGCTCCTTGCGCAAGCAAGTCATTCACACACATTGCAACTAGATCTATTCCTATAGTATCATGTTTATTTACTTCTTGAGCTATCAACAGCTTTGTACCTACTCCATCAGCTGAAGAAACGAGTACTGGATGGTCATATTTTTTACTCAACACAGCGAAATCGAATAGTGCAGAAAATGAATCTTCTTTACTAATAACCTCTTTCTTTTTTTTAGTTTTTTTAACTATAAGATTAATCTCTTTTATTAGCTTATTATACAAATTAAGATCTACTCCTGATTTGGTATAAGTATTCATAATCTTTATACAAATTCTACAATTATTAATACCATATTAATAATCTAATACAAAAAGCACAACGAAATTTTCTCTCAATTGACTATCATATATCTATCAATATATAATAACACAAATCATTTACAATCTAATGAGTAAAACTTGTTATCGATAACAGAACTATTATTAGGAAGACTACTTCATGACTTTACTAATTCTATGAATGGAATAATACTCTCCTTAGAAAAGTTTAAAGCAAGTAGTAAGACTACACAACACCAGCGGTTAGAAAGAAGAATTGTTATTTCTTAGGGAAAACTCTAATGGATTTTTAATACATAAATACAAAGTTATGAACAAGCATACTCTGCTTCAACAAACAATAGCATCTTTGATTGGATCATGATGAATATAAAAAATTATCTACTAAAAAAATAAAACTCACGTGAAAAATAGATGCATTTTTTTTAAAAAATAAAATAAACTTTATTGATGATAAAGATAAACAAAATAATTTCCAATATGGAAATAATCATAGTCAGTGCAGTAACAGAAGTTGAATTGATATTTGTTCCATTAAACCATGAAAAAGACAAAACTCTATTAACTATACAAATTTCAAGTGAACACAAACCCTCAGGCAAATCATTATTAGTAGATAAATTAAACAAGAAAAAATAACAGCCTAAATACAAAAAATATTTTCATCTACATAGTATACTTACTATTAGAGTAGTATAATACTAAAACAAACTGTACTTATAAAAAACTTTTTTGAAATAGGATTAACTTTTACTTGAAGTAATTCAACGCTTTGTAAAAATACTACAAGTATTAGCACGAAAATCGAAACTTTCCACAGCACCTTCAAATTCAGATTAAATGCATTATTTATCTAAAGTATATATCGGTGCTATGTAATGAATATTTAGATCTTTTTATCTCAAGATAAAACACTTTCTCACAATAAATATCAATAAACCTTTTTCATAATCAATTTATGATAATAAATTTTTAAGAGAAATGCAATCATAGAACACTTGAAATGTTTAAGGAGTATAAGAAAGTTTTAATATAAAATTAAAAAGCAGATTTTTATAAAATATTTTATTTAGCTTCTGTAATCACTTAAATCTAATACTATCTTATAGATGTACCTTTCACTTGCATTCTTAACAATAAATTTTACACCATTTTTATACTTAATAACTTCACCTACAGAAGGTACTTTACCAGCGACTGAAAGAATTAATCCACCAAGTGTGGCATAATCCTCCTCAGGGCTACGTAATTCTATTTTTAGATTTTCCTCTATATCCTTTATTAGAGTTCTAGCTGATATCTCAAATTTACTCTTAGATAACTTTACAATTGCGTACTCAGAAGGTTCACTTTCACTGTTAATATTTGATACCAATTCTTCTACAAGATCAGTTACTGAAATTAATCCATCAGTTCCACCATATTCATCTAATATAACAGCTAAATACGATCTAGAAGATCTCATCTTGATGAAAAGGCTAGTAGTCTTCATTGAAGGCGGTACAAATATTACATTTTGTGCAAGTTTTCTTAGACTAAAACCTTCTTCTTTATTTAGAAGAACATCTTTTACATAAAAAAAACCTATTATATTATCAAAATCATTTTTATAAATTAACATCTTAGTGTGATGAATACTTTTTATTTTCTTCATTATTTCATATTTACTTGATTCGATGTCTACTGCACATATTTCTGTACGTGGAGTCATTACATCAGTAATATTGCAGTCATAAAATTTTTTTAAACCGTTGAATATGTTAAGATCAGGTAAATCCTTCATTAATACTTCAGTTGCACACTCTCTCAGAACAAGAATCTTTTTAAAAAGAAACAAAAAAATTTTGTACACTATTTGTTTTATAAAAGTCCCTTTTTTATTCAACTTGCTTCCTACTAATGGTAAAATATTTTTAGATTAGATTTACCAAGAAAATTGTTGTTAAACATTTAATAAGTATGTGAATAATGTCAAACTAATTTGTGGATTATTTGTTGATAACTAATATTAACAATTGATCAACAACTTTTTCACTGGTAAACACATAATTATATAACAGCATGCAATTAGAAAATTCTTTCCATAAGGGAAGATTACTAACAATATGAACATTTTATTTATACACATAACTTACTATAAGTAAATCAATAATATATAAAAGTTATCAACATATTTATTCACAAATCAGGAAATAAAAAATCTTTATAAAAAAAAAGTTAATAACAGATCATTGATAAAACTATTACTATTAATATACTTCATTATATGAATAAAAATAAATTAATAGAACTAGAAAAAAGTAAAACAATAATAGCAAGAACCATAAGTGAGGGTAGACAGGGTAAGGAAATACCAATTTGGCTAATGCGCCAAGCTGGTAGATCCCTTCCTGAATACCGCGAAGCGGTAAAAAATATAAGTGATTTTATGAAGATGTGTTATAACACAGATTTAATTATAGAGTTAACACTACAACCAATCGTAAGGTTTAACATGGATGCAGCAATAATCTTCTCTGATATTTTAATAATTGCTGATGTTTTAGGTTGTGATATAAATTTTGTACGCGGCAAAGGTCCAGTAATAAGACCTGTGGAAGATTTTAAAGAGTTGAGAGATTCACAAAAAATTGAAGATAAAACCTTGCCAATTTTAAATGCTATAAAAAAAGTAAGAAATTGTCTGCCGAAAGAAAATTCTCTCATAGGGTTTGCTGGAGGTCCGTGGACAGTTGCTTCGTATATCATAGAGGGTAGAAGTAGTAAAACTTTTTCTAAAGTGCTAAATTTCTGTCCTTCAGGTTTAGAAAAAATAATCAAGCAGATAACGGAAATAACAATTACTTATTTGATTAAGCAAATAGAATTTGGAGCAGATGTTATACAATTGTTTGATAGTAATGCCGGAGCGTTGTCAAAATGGTTATTTAAAAAATATGTTATTGAGCCAACAAAGAAGATTACTTTAGCGATAAAAGATAGGTTCCCAGATTTTCCAGTAATAGGTTTTCCAAGATCTGCTGGAAGTTTCTATAAAGATTACTGTGATCAAACTTGTGTGTCAGCAGTGAGTATAGATTATAACATTTCGATAGAATGGGCAAAAGAAAACTTGAAAGTTCCTTTGCAAGGAAATCTCAATCCTAGTCTCCTGGCATATAACAAAGCTAAAGCAATTGAAGAAGCGAAGCGTATAATAGATTGCTTTAGAGATTTACCTTTTATATTTAATCTTGGACATGGAGTGCTTCCTGATACTCCAGTTGAAAATATTGCCGCATTAGTAGAATTTGTGAAGAGTTATTAATAAAATAAATCTTTGTACATGAGTAGAAAAAAAAGAGATTATTTTTAGCATTTTATGTGCTATTAAATTATCTTAGTTATAAATATAATAAAATTTATTTAAAAAAAAATAAAAGCAAAAAAAAATTAAAACAGATAGAATTCAATTCTCTCTTGTTTATTTTGATGTTTTTTGCTTTTTTAAACGAATTATAAGTGCATTTCAGCTTTCATGAACAAAACTCTTTATTTTGGGAAGAGTTTTTAAAAGATATAAAGTACACATAGTGTGAAAAATTAAACAATAGTACACAAACTAATCTAGTTTTTTGTTATTAATCTGTACAGATTGTGATGATAAATAGTTTCAATAACGAGATTGAGAGAATTGAGGAATTTGTCAAGTAATTTTTGTTTCTGTTTGATAGATTTTTTCTACTGTTTTCTGTCTGCTTTTATGTAATGAGAATTTGTATTAGCTACCGATTAACTTTAAGTTAAATATCTTGACATTTATTTAATATTATTACATAATAGTAATGTGTATTTTATACACTATGGCAATAAAATTACTTTATAATAGGTTTATTGGACCCGAGGGCAGTACTCGGCGCCTCCACCATTTTTTTAATTTATATGGGGGCGAATAAGGATCGACATGTATAATAAAGATGGTAACTTTGCTCGGTTAGACACCACCGTTAAGAGTTCAAAATTTAAATGCAAACGATAATTTTGCTGCTAACGATAATGAATTCCGTGTTGCTGCTTAATTTAGCACAGCCAATTTGTTACTAAAGCACGGTTTAGGGAACGCCGGGTAACAGAAGTTTCCCTATAATTAATTTACATGTGCAAAAATTATATGGACAAAATAGATTATAAGAGATCGCTTAATTTCGCCAAGTTTCAAGTCATTAAGAAGGCTTTGGATATTATATCAGGTAATGATTTTACTCCTCATTTAGAAATATTATTTTTTACTTATTTTAATGGTGTTATCATGCCAGATTTTCTAAGAAAATCATATCCTACTCAGGTACTTATTATATTACAACATCAATTTTATGATTTAAAAATTTTTGATGATAAATTTAGTGCAAATTTGAGTTTTCGCGGAAAACAAGAGAAAATTACTGTGCCATTTTTTGCTATTAGCGAATTCCATGATAAAGTTTCAGGAGATGTTTTAATCTTTGACAAGATTAGTATCGATTATGATAAAGAATATAATAGTGAAAGACATACTAAAAGTATGCTAAATGGAAGTATTATATCCATAGATCAGCTGCGCAATTAGGTAGTTGCTGCAAATCTAGCTAGCGTTAATATACGAGAGAGAAAAGATTATCTAATTAAATAATAAGCATAGAGTAAATATCTCTTTTAAAGAGATTGATTTAGAATTTCTAAATATCTATCTTTATAAATAATTTTCATGTAATAAACGTTCATGCATCCAATAATATATTTTCTTAACACATTGTTTGATCTTTATAACCTCATTCTAATATGTTGGATTATTTTAAATTGGCTGATTAAGTTTAATGTGGTAAATATGTATAACGAAGTTGTAAGCAACATAATGTATACTTTAAACAGACTTACCTATCCGCCATTAAAGATTATTAGAAGTTATATACGACCATTTAATGAGTTAGATTTATCTGTGATGCTATTGCTAATAGCAATTCACTTTGTGAAATATACGATAAATTACTACTTTTAAGTAGATGCTAAAAAAATATCTGAAATCAGCAATATATATATTGCTCCTGATATGTGTATATATATCAGTTTTTAGCTACAACTATAAAGATCTATCATTAAATACGTCTACAGAAGAAGAAGTAACGAATTTATGTAGAATAGTAGGTTCGTATTTATCTGATATATTAGTTCAATTTCTTGGATTAACTAGTATTGCAGTAGTTACAACTATAGTTTATTTTTTGACCTTTAGGTTATCAAAAAGATTGTTAAAAATTCTCTATTTAACATTAATTAATTTAGGGATGTGCGCTATATTAGCACAATTTTCACTTTGTATCACTGCAAGATATATGCATGGTGGAATAATAGGAAATGTATTAATCAGTAACTATCCGTTTTATATATTTATAATAGCAATTTCAATAGGTATTATTGGACTAATCGGTTGGAAGAGAACGATTTACTTTATATTTTTCTTGTGTAAAAAAATAGCTTTCCTTTTTGCAAATGTTCTGTTTTTTAGATTACGTAAAATTACTAAACATTTTATTATATTATCATTAGTAAAAGAAAAAAATAGAGCTCAAATTTCTATCAGACAACAATCAAAAGAAAAAAAGAAAAAAGTTATTGGAGTGATTTTTAAATCATCGAGTAGATTTGAGTTTCCAAGTATTCGTTTACTTTCTAAGGCAGAAGAGCCTTTGCAAAGAAAGAAGTTGAATAAAATGGATATTAATAAAAATTTATCTTTGTTGGAGCAAGTTTTAAGTGATTTTGGTGTGAAAGGAAAAATTATCAATGTATGTTATGGACCAGTTGTTACTTTATACAAACTTGAACCACAGGCCGGTACAAAGTCTGCAAGAGTAATTGGTCTTTCGGATGACATTGCACGTTCAATGAGTGTGTTTTCTGCGCGTATTTCAATAATACGTGGACAAAACGCAATTGGAATAGAATTGCCAAATAAAGAGCGAGAGATTGTTATGTTGCGCGACTTATTCGAATCATCAGAATATCAGAATGCAAATTTAAATCTTCCAATTGCACTTGGTAAAGAAGTAAGTGGAAAATCTGTTGTTGTCGATTTGGCCAAAATGCCACACTTACTTGTTGCTGGAACTACAGGATCTGGTAAATCAGTTGCAATTAATACTATGATTCTTTCACTTGTTTATCGATTCAATCCTAATGAATGCAAGATGATAATGATTGACCCAAAAATGCTTGAGCTTTCAATATATGATGCAATACCGCATCTCATAACGCCAGTTGTAACGGAACAAAAAAAGGCTGTTATTGCTCTTAAATGGATAGTAAAAGAGATGGAAAATCGTTATCGTATAATGTCGTATTTAAATGTGCGTAATGTGATAAACTATAACCAAAAAATCACAGAAGCAATGAATAATGGGATAGAATTGGAGCGTATTGTGCAAATTGGCTTTAATTCAATAACAGGAAAACCTTTATTTGAAAAAATACCAATTAAGATGGAAACATTTCCTTATATCGTGGTGATCGTAGATGAAATGGCAGATTTGATGCTTGTTGCTGGTAAAGAAATAGAAGACTCTATTCAGCGTTTAGCTCAAATGGCTCGTGCTGCAGGAATACACATTATAATGGCAACGCAGCGTCCGTCTGTGGATGTGATAACAGGTGTGATAAAGGCAAATTTTCCAACGAGAATCAGTTTTGCTGTGACTTCTAAAATAGATAGTAGAACAATACTAGGTGAGCATGGAGCTGAACAATTATTAGGTATGGGTGATATGCTTTATATGGCTTCTGGTGGTAAGATTATTAGAGTTCATGGTCCGTTTGTGAGTGATAATGAAGTGCAAAATATAGTTGATCATTTGAAAATGCAAGGTGAGCCGAATTACATGGAAAAAATTACCAAAGAGGACGAAAATTCTTCTGTAGAATTAGACAATGAAACAGAAAATGAGAAGAATGATTTGTACAATCAAGCATTGGCTATTATTCAAAGAGATCGAAAGGTTTCAACTAGTTATATTCAAAGACAACTTAGGATAGGCTATAATAGAGCTGCAAGTATTATTGAAAGAATGGAAAAAGAAGGTATTATTAGTGCTTCAAACTACTTGGGAAAGAGAGATATTTTAGTAGAATAGATTTCTTGCATAGTTTTTAATAATGTATCGTATGAAAAAAAACTACTTGGTAACCTTTATTAATCATTATTCATAATAATGAAGCTATTTATTTAGCTTTAATCTGTGCAGGTTAAATTACAAAAGTATCACTGTTGATTTTTTATATTTAATTTTTGCATTGTAATTTATCTAATAATCTTTATTAATTTACTTAGATTTTAAGTTTTTCTCTATAAAAGCTGAAATGCTTTTATAAATTGTTCAAGAAAGTGTAGTAGATCAATTTCTAAGATTAGGAAGTGAACAACTTCTATAATGGGTTTTTTCTCTTTTTTTCTTGCTTTTAATTTTTTTAATATAATTGCAATGTAAGATGAAACTTGAGTTTGTAGATCAATACATACAAAATAAAAAGATTAAATATTTCTACAGGTTCATATATTAATATTAATATTTTTAAGCACTATGGTTATGACTTTCTCAAAATTTCTTAATCTTAAAAATGATGTAGCATTTCATTATATCTTTTGTGTTGAAAAATAAGGACATTCTTATTAATTATTTTAATAATATTTTGAGTTTTACTGGTAAGAAATAAAATAAAGAAAAATAGTATTTTAATACTATAATGTATGTTAAAATTACCTCCAAAAAGCAAAGCTTTGTTAATGTTTTCTGTAAAAATGAAAAAATGAAATGTATAAAAAAAATAATCGAAATTTAGATCGATAAAAACTAAAGGTTTTAAAAAAAAATATGCTCAATATTATGCTGCTAAATCGTATTCAAGACAAGCTAACAAAAATGATCTAATATAAAAAAATCTCAAAGAAATTATCTTTATCGCTATTACCAATAGTATTTTATTTCTTGATAAGTTTGGATGTAAATCCAAGCACACTATTTGAAATAAAGATATCAATGATCATAATTTAAAAGATTTTTATTTTATATTTATTAAATTACAAAAATTTCCGAAAACAAAGGAAGATCAATCGGAGAGTATAATAAAAAAATGAATCTATTTCTTTAAGTATACAGATGAAATCTGTGAAAAAGAATTAGAAAAAATAATAGGAAGTGATGTAATAATAAAAGGAGCTTATGAAAAAATAAATAAATATAATTAATCAGAAGAAGAATTATTAGTATATGAGCAGCAAAGGAAAAAAAACTTTTAATGAATAAGATAGTTGCTTTCGTTCAGAAATTTGATGAGAGTGTTAATGCTGAAGAAAAAAGAGAGATAAAAAGGGTATTTAAATCGATAAAGAAAAGGAGATGAAAAACAGGTTTAAAATATTCTGTGGCTAAAAATTTACTTAAGCAGGAGTTTCTATTGATATCAGAACTCAAATTACTGATCAACCTAGAGTTAAAATTGAATAACTTAAAGAAGAGGTAACAAGCTAATTTTAAACTACTTCTCTGGATAGACATTGATGTTATTTTGAGATAAATATCAATAACTAGCTGTTATATGATTCTTTGCTTCTTTTTTCGCTTAATTTATATTATATAACAATCCTTAATTTGAGTTATCTATTCTTTTTGCATTGCTTGCACATGTTCATACCTTTTCTATTAATCTTTACATTTTTTAACTATTTCTTAATAAAGATATGTAATCATTTTACTTCTTATCATCAAAAGAATGATGATCACTAAATCCAAAGCTGATATCATCAAAAAGATGTAAGAATGATTCTAATCCTATTAACATTATAAAAAAAATCAATAAATATAAAACTAGTAGCAGACATATTGTTATCTTTTTTAGATTTTTCATAAAGATTAGAACTCTCTTGTTCTTTATTTATCTTATATTTTTGCTTTTTTTGTATTCAAGATAGAAGAAATTAGCACTTAACACAAAGTTAAATAGCCTAAAATTGAAAAGACTATAAATTTCTATTATTCTTGATCTAATGCTTTATTAATTATACTAACACAATAACTAATGTAGTTAAAGTAACGTCAGCGTAGTAAAAGTAATCATTAAAGATATAAGAAATATCCCTCTTCTCTATTTTTTATCACTTTGCAATTTTCAAAATTTTTTAATTCCTGTTTCTTTTGAATTATTTTCCTATTATTGAAAACTAAATATAGCGTGTACAAATATAGAGATAAAGCTGCAAAAAGTAATATAGCGTGGCTTAGTGTAATACTTATATTAAAAAGCAATATCTAATCGCTACATAATTTTTCAATTTAACAGTTATTAATAATGCAAATGAATCAATATTGCTAATGACACGCATCGTTTTATAACTTTCTTTTTTTAGTGTTAATAGTTCTTGTTTGTTTTTTTTACTTTCTCTTTTAGAGTTAACAATTCTTGTTCATGCTTTTTTTTAAAAAATCAGAAGATTTTTTAACAATACTAATCATATAAATACAACTAAATTATGGATTATTGTATAATATATGATTTCAATCACTTAGTCAATTTTATTGAAATCTCAATTACTTGTGTATTAATTCTTTTTTCAAAAAATTCAGTCAATCTGCTTGATGCCGTCTATGATATAATTATAGCCTGACCACATAGTCATAATGGATGCAATCCACAGACAAATTGCACCTATATATTGAATTATTTCATAGTTATTCATTATCAATGCTACCACAGCAAACATCTGTAGAAATGTTTTAATTTTTCCACCTTTATTTACAGGTAAGTTAACGTTTGTAGCGATCAAAAATTCCCGTAAACCTGAAATCAATATCTCTCGACAAACGATGATAACTGATGGTATTATCGTGTAATCATTGATCTTATGCTTATAAACTAACATCATTATTGTTGAAACTACTACTAATTTGTCAGCAATTGGATCAAATAGCCTACCAAATTTTGATTGGACTTTCCACATACGTGCTAGGTAACCATCAAAAAAGTCTGTAATGCATGTAAATATAAAGATTGATATTGTTATCAAGTTTGCATATTTATTTTCTATATAAAAACTTAATATTATTATTGGTACCGCAAGCGCACGAGAAATTGTTAGTAAATTAGGCAAGTTTTTCTTAAACATGCAGTGTAGTTTTAGTGCGGTATGGTAAATTTATACAGGAATGGAATACAATTCACAAGCTAATAGTTTAACAATTGAATATTTATAAAAATTATATATAATTAAAAATTCATTAGCTATAGGCTAAAAATATAGGGATATAATGATGAATAATGATTTAGATTATACTACAAAACAAGAAGCGCTTAAGTATCATAGTGGAGGAAATAATCCTGGTAAAATATCTATCCTACCAACAAAGCCTTTATCTACTCAGTATGACTTATCACTTGCTTATTCTCCTGGAGTTGCAGCTCCATGTCTTGAAATAGCTAAGAACTCTGATCTAGTATATAATTATACGGCAAAGAATAATTATGTTGCTGTTATTTCAAATGGAACTGCAGTGCTTGGACTCGGAAACATAGGACCTCTTGCTTCAAAACCTGTTATGGAGGGAAAAGCTGTTTTATTCAAGCGTTTTGCTGACATTGATGCAGTTGATATAGAAGTTGGCACAGAAAATGTGGATGATTTCATTAATGCAGTAAGATATCTTGGACCAAGTTGGGGAGGGATAAATTTAGAGGATATAAGATCTCCCGATTGTTTTATAATAGAAAAACGCTTGAGTGAATTGATTGATATTCCAGTATTTCACGACGATCAACATGGAACTGCAGTGGTTGTTGCAGCTGGAATAAAAAATGCTCTTGATGTTACTGGAAAGAAATTGGAAGACGTTAAGATCATAATAAATGGAGCTGGAGCAGCCGGTATTGCATGTTTGGAAATATTGAGATCTATTGGTGCTAAAAACATAGTGCTATGTGATAAACATGGAGTAATACATAGGGGAAGAAAAGAGGATATGAATGAATGGAAGGAAAAGCATGCAAGTGACACTAAAGAACGTTCTTTACTTGATGCAATAAAAAATGCTGATATATTTATTGGGCTGTCTGCAAAGAATTTGCTAAACGAAGAAATGCTGAGAAGCATGAGTAAAGATCCTATTATTTTTGCTCTTGCTAATCCTGATCCAGAAGTAAGACCTGAGTTTGCGAAAACTGTAAGGCCGGATGCGATAATTGCAACTGGTAGATCAGATTACAACAATCAGGTTAATAATGTAATGGGATTTCCTTATATATTCAGAGGAGCTCTTGATGTACATGCAACGACAATAAATAATGAAATGAAAATTGCATCTGCAAATGCAATAGCAAAGCTTGCTCGTGAGCCAGTACCTGACGAGATATCAGTAGCTTATGGTGGTCGTAAAATGAGTTATGGATGTGAATATATAATACCTACTCCATTTGATCCAAGATTGATTTCTATAGTTTCTCCCGCAGTTGCAAAAGCCGCAGTGCGTTCAGGTGTTGCCAAAAAAGCAATACAAGATTGGAGTAAATATGAAAATCAATTGAAATATCGTCTTTCGAATGCTCTCAGCATACTGAATTCATTTTCTTCATGATAATTCAGTTGTGCAAAGTAATTTTAGGTTTATAATAAAAGTATTGTAATTTAAAGTAAGTTAATGGTTATCACAATTCATGAATTAGAGAAAATTATAAAATAATCATTTCCTAGTGCTGATATAGAAATCAATGATCTTGCTGGAGATAATAATCATTACTGTTTGAAAGTAGGTTATAAATTCTTTCTTTGAAAGATAAGAAAATAGAGCAGCATAAAATGATATATAATGTGTTAGAAGGCTAGTTTATACATGCGTTGCAATTAGAAAATAGTGCTTAAATTTGAGGTGAACTTATGAATAATTTTGAACAAATAAAAAAAGATATAGCAGAAAATGATGTGGTACTCTATATGAAAGGTACTTCTGACTTTCCTCAATGCGGGTTTTCTGGACTTGTTGTGTCAATTCTCAAAAACTTGAATGTAAAATTTAAATGCGTCAACGTGTTAGAGGATGATGAAGTACGTCAATCCATAAAAAAATTTTCTGATTGGCCAACAATTCCACAATTATATATAAAGGAAGAATTTATTGGTGGTTGTGATATCGTTCGCGAGATGTATGAAAAAGGTGAGCTGCAAAGCTTGCTAAAAGAAAAAAAAATATAATAGAGTAAGATTATCAGAAGAATGCTATTCTAAAATATTTTACAGCTCTATTTGCCGTTTTCGTAAGTTAAATTACAATATCTGTATGATCAATAGATCTATAAAGCCATACCTTTTTCCTTTCTCCTTACACTAAAACCCATATACTTAGCCTTAGAATTTTCTAATAAAATGCGATCTAATATTAGTCAATTATTTTGTTATATAAAGCCTAACTTACATTACTTCATTGTAGCTTTTATTGCAGTTTTATTTTCAGCTTTAACGATTCTTCTTTTTGGTAGAGGTTTGAGCAGAATAATTGATTCTAGTGCAGAGCATGATTTTACTACTAAATTAGTAGTTACTATATTTATAGTTTTAGTTGTTTCTCTTACTGCGTTCATTAGATTGTATTTTATTGGCATTGGCAGCGAAAGAGTTATTGCAAGAATAAGATATGATTTATATAGCAATATTACCGACTTGCAACCAAGTTTCTTTGAGAACACTAGTGTCCAAGATGTCATCTCAGCACTAATTACTGATACCTCTATGTTGCAATCGATAATAAATAGTAGCCTACTTACTATATTGCGAAATTTTGTAATTTTAATTGGTAGTGTTGCTATGTTATTATATACAAATCTTCATCTAACTACATATGCAGCTGCGATAATACCAATATTACTTGTTATTATTACTTTCCTTGGAAAAAAAGTGCGCAATCATGCACGCTTTGCACAGGGTAGGCTGAATGAGCTTGTATCACTTACTGAGGAAAATTTTAGATCCATAGTAACCATCAAGTCGTTTGTATTAGAGAAAAATGAAAAAATACGTTTTAAGAAATATTTAAACTCAGTATCGAAATCATACATAAAATTAGTATTCTTACGTGCTATTTTGGTAACTTTGGTTATTTCATGTGTAATAGGTTCACTGATCGTTTTAATCTTTTTTGGTATTAAAGAAGTCTTAAGTAATAATATAACTATTGGAGAGCTATCTTCATTTGTATTTTATTCAGCGCTTGCAGCAGGGGCTATAAATAATTTGAGCGATAATATAAGTGACTTACAACGAGGTCTTGGGATAGTAGAGCGTTTATTTGAATTTAAGAATATGAAAAGTTCTATAGCAGATGCTGATGATGCTATAAAAATTTGTAGTATTCGAAAAGGAATTTCGTTTAACGACATAACATTTTTTTATGAATCTCGCTCTGGTAAGCCAGCGTTAAATAACGTATCATTTTTCATAGAAGTAGGTCAAGTAGTATCAATTGTTGGACCATCTGGCAGTGGTAAGAGCACCATTTTGAAGCTTTTGCTTCGTTTTTATGATCCAAGCAAAGGTAGTGTTACTATCGATGAGCATAATATTAAGTCAATTGCGCTAAGTAGTCTCAGGTCATTATTTGGTTTAGTGCCGCAAGATTACATGATGTTTTCTTGTTCAATAATGGAAAATATATTATATGGCAAACCAGATGCAGAATATGAGGAAGTGAAACAAGCAGCTATCAGTGCTTATGCAATGGAATTTATTGACAAGTTGCCCGATAAGTTTGATACATTTGTAGGAAAAAGAGGATTAAAACTTTCCGAAGGACAAAAGCAACGTATTATAATAGCGAGAGCTATACTCAAAAATCCTCAAGTCTTAGTACTGGATGAGGCAACCTCTGCTCTTGATTATAAAAGTGAAAATTTCGTACAAAAAGCACTGAGCAAATTAATGCAAAACAGAACAACGATTATAATCACACACAGGCTATCAACCGCACTTAAGACTGACAAAATTATAGTAATTAATCATGGAGAAATAGAAGGAGTAGGAACTTATGAATCTCTAATAAGCAAAGATGGATTATATACAAAATTGATGAAGATATAATAGATATGAATATTTTATAAGTAAAAAGAGGAACTAAATTAGCTGTTGTGCTTGATTTATAATTAAAATTATTAATTTTTTAGTCATTTTAATTTGTATTAATTTAATATTTTTTTTAAAAAAATTATTATGATTTATACTAATAGTTTTTATCATAACAACAATATATGATTTCTCATTTTACTAGCATTAGTTTTTTCAATGCATACACTTTGTACACCTACATATATATGCGCCTTATACTATTAATTCGTATTATAATTCATTTCAACTAATGTAATAATTATTATTACGTATATCACAATTATTGTATACATTAGAATTTGTTTACTAAAAGATTATTCTAGATAACTTATGTATGTACGTAATGCTACTTTAGCACATGTGTTATATGCTTTTTTTTTGAAAATGCATGGTTGTTATTTAAATAATGACCATATATCTTTTTATTTGATAAAGAAATTCGTAAGTAATAGCTAGCACTAGTATCTAGGATATTATTTTAATAATAAATATTTAATAAATTTACTAAAAAAAAACAAAAAGAACCACGAGTGGCAAATTTTGATTTTATAATATTTTAAATTGGCGCTATAGTAATTTATTAACGCTTAGTTCAAGTGCGACTTGGTTGAAATAGAAAAACGAAAAAGACATTCAGTAGCTGTAATTTGATACAATTAGCTTAAAAATAACTTAAGTTTTTATTGAACTTTATTATTGAGTCTGCAGATCAAAACAAGTTTTGAGTCAAAAAAAACCTTATTATTAAGGATGTTAGCGAAATTTGTAAAGTAATTTTTTCGTTTCACGACATATCAAAAATTGATTTATTATGCGAGGAGCAATACTCTAAGTCCTAAGCATAGAAACTACTTCATTATAGCTTGGCAAAGATTTTATTTCTCCAATTGCAGCTAAAGTGGTTTTTTTATGCTGAGATAACAATTCTTCTGCTGCTTCTTTTACGTCAGTAGTGGTAACTGTACTAATTTTTTCTATTAATTCATTTTTACTGATATATTTATCATAGTTGCTATAGTAATATCCCAATGCTTCAGCACGAGAAATAACACCTTCACGTGACATTAAAATTTGGGATTTTATTCTCTCTTTTACCCTATTTACTTCTTCTTCCTTCAGATTATTCTCAGACAATTTTTTCAACTCTGTTGTTATGGATTTTAAAAGCTTATTTAAGTTACTACTATCTGTGCCAGCGAAAATAGAGAGTATTCCTGTATCGGTATAGCTAGAATTAAATGAATAGACAGAGTAAACCAGTCCCTGTTTTTCTCTTACTTCCTGAAACAGGCGTGATGACATCCCGCTTCCCAATATAGAATCAAGTACTTGAAATGTTTGATATCTATTGTCGTAGCGAGAAACACTAGGTAAACCAATTAGTAAATGTACTTGATCTAATTTACGATGCTCCAAATACTCACCACCAGTGTAATTTGCATTCTCTTTTTTTTTCAGCTTTTTTGCATGAATCTTCGAGAGAAAATCTTTGGTTAACTGAACAACTTCTTCATGTTCAACATTTCCCGCAACAGAAAATGTCATGTTCTCACCAAAGTAATATTCATTTATATAGCTATTTAAATCTTTTCGAGTAAATGATTTTACAGTATCTTGTGTGCCTAAAATCGACCTACCAAACGGTTGATCTTTATAAGCTGCTTCAAAATATTTATCGAAAATGATATCGCTCGGTGAATCATTAGTTTGAAAAATCTCTTGTGTTACAACACTTTTTTCGCGCTCCAATTCATCTTCTGGAAATGTTGAATTCATCAATATATCTACTAATATATCAATTCCAGTTTTAATGTTCTTTTTAAGAACTTTTGCGTAATAACTTGTACTTTCTCTACCGGTACTAGCGTTGAACACTCCACCTATGTCATCAAAGGCTTTTGCAATTTCAAATGCAGTTTTTGTTTTTGTTCCTTTAAAAGCCATGTGCTCTAGAAAATGAGATATTCCATTTTGATTTGCACTTTCGGCTCTACTGCCAACACCAACTCGTATATTTAAAGCTACAGAGTCAATATCACGCACCCGCTCGGTTATTATATACAGGCCATTATCTAATTTTGTTATCTTTGGTATATTCATCTTATGTGTTCTTTCTCAAATTTTCTTCTGCAAAATCCCAATTAATCAAATGATTAAGGAAAATTTTTATATAGTCAATTCTACGATTTTGGCAATCTAGATAATATGCATGTTCCCACACATCCATAGTAAGTAGTGGTGTTTGAGCGTAAATTAATGGCAAATTTGCATTTGAAGTCTTGGTAATTTTGAGTTTTCCTTTTTCAAGTATTAACCATACCCATCCGCTGCCAAATTGGCCTACTCCTTGATTTAAAAATCCTTCATAAAATTTATCAAAACCACCGATATCGTCTTTAATTTTTTTTGCTAAAAGACTGTCATCTTGAGGTTTACCACCACCATTTTTTTTCATTGAATTCCAGTAAAAAGTGTGATTCCAAACTTGTGCTGCATTGTTAAATATAGGAATATTATCACTGTTAATATAAATTTTCATTATTAATTCTTCAATTTTTTCTTGTTGATAATCAGTATTTTCAATCAGCTCATTGAGCTTGTTTAAATATCCTCTATAATGTTTATTATAATGAAAATCCAAAGTTTTTGCAGATATGTAAGGCTCTAAAGCTGTTTTATCATATGGTAATTTAGGTAAAGTAAAACTCATAAAAATCTCTTTATTTTTAACTTACTGCGATGTTAGAGAAATAAGTACTTTTGTGCAACATATAATTTAGTTATATTATTAATATAATTATTGCATTTTTTCTAAAATAAGTTATTAATGGTATATTAATACAACAAGAATTGTATTTTTTTATCTTAATTTTTAAGAAACTAATATGTTAAATCTATCTGAGAACTTCAAGAGTTCATATGAGAATTTCAAGCAATGTATTCAATTCAGGACTGTTTCAGTTGTAGAAAATAACAATTAGGTTCTACACTGTTTCTTATAAATCCGTTTACTATATTGACAATGTACTATGGACAGTAAAGGATGCAGTTTTTGGTATTGAGTAAAGTAAAGATAATTTAAGTAGTAGATAGCATGGGAAATCTTAGTATTGTTGGTTTTACTATTTGTGCATTAATTTAATATAATTCTACAACTTTTATATCTAGCATTTGCATATTTTCTTATATTGGCTAGAAAAATGGTTAACAAAAGTAACAGATAGGTTTTGTCTTAAAGACAATACAAAATCATTAATAGATTATTCAAACATTCTTTCAAAGAAGACGGATGAGCCAATGAAAAAGTAGTTGAATTTATTAGTACAGTTTTGAACTATGCTATCAGTGCTATCATTTATACTTCTGTGCTTTTTATTACATCATTAATTTTGGTTATTGATAAAGTGTTAAGTAAATTTAGTAAAACAAAGCACAAAGCTGTTGCTTATAATAAAGAAGTGACTGCAGGCAATTAATCTATACAACAATGCCAATAACTTTGATATTTAATGAGTATTTCATGGAAGGCTTCATTTCGGCATTCCTTTTTACTATCTAAGTAGCTTTTTATTATCATATCAGTGCTTGATACTGGCATTCAGAATACTATCTTAGATATTATTTAATAAATTTATCAATGGAGAAAAAGAGCAAAAAAAATCCAGAAAAATTAGTATCAAAATCTTTCTTCTTTCTATTTGACGTTCTATACTACTGTCTTAAACAACTTATAATGGGGTTTCTGCTTGAAAAGCAGAAATTTTAAAAAAGAAAATTAAGACACAAAAGAGAAAATTTCCTTTATCATTCTAATCTACAAATTGTGAAATTAAATAGATAACCTCAATTCAATTATTGAGGGTTTTTAGGAATTTGTCGAGTAGTTTTTTCGACTTTATTTCTATAAATTGCTTAGATTACATCATATGAATTACTAAAATTAATAAATAGGAAAATCACTACAAATCTTTTCAACTTTGCTCTTCACTATTTTTTCAACATTAAAGCTATTTTTGCTGATTAGTCCTTGAATTATCTCATTTATTAAATCTGCTATTTCTTTAAAATTTTCCGCCCCAAGTCCACGTGTTGTCTCAGCAGCAGTGCCAAAACGCAGCCCTGAAGTAATGGTTGGCTTCTCTATGTCAAATGGTACAGAGTTTTTATTGCAGATAATACCAACTCTTTCAAGGCTATCTACAACGTCTTTTCCGGTCAATTTTTGTGGTCTTAAGTCAATTAGAACCATATGAGAGTCAGTACCACCGGTTATAATACTCAATCCATGCTCTTGCAGAGTTTGAGCTAGTACTTTCGCATTTTCCACAACTTTTTTGCTATAAGTTTTAAACTTTGGCGCTAATGCTTCTTTGAATGCAACAGCTTTTGCGGCTATTATATGCATGAGTGGCCCACCTTGCAGTACTGGGAAAACTGCTGATTGAATTTTTTTGTGTAACGTTTCATCATTTGTCATTATTACTCCACCTCTAGGGCCACGCAAAGTTTTGTGAGTTGTAGAAGTCATAATATGTGCATATTTAGCAGATGATGGATATGCATCTGCTGCAATAAGCCCTGCATAATGAGCAATATCAGCAAGCAAGTACGCGCCAATTTTATCTGCGATTTCACGAAAACGCTCGAAGTTTATTTTTCTTGGATAAGCAGAAGCACCAGCTATGATCAGTTTTGGCTTATGCTCGAGTGCTAGTTTTTCTATCTCATCCATATCGAGCAGATAAGTGTCTTTGTTGACTGTATACTGAATCGACTTAAACCATTTACCAGAAAGGCTTGGTGCTGCACCATGAGTTAGATGTCCACCGCAACTCAGTGATAATCCAAGTATTGTATCACCAGGAGTAAGTAACGAAGCAAACACTGCTTGATTTGCTTGAGAACCAGAATGAGGTTGAACGTTGGCAAATTTAACACCAAACAGTTTACAGAGCCTCTCTATAGCTAGACTTTCGATCTCATCCACATATTCACAACCACAGTAATACCTTTTTCCTGGATAACCTTCTGCATATTTATTGGTCAAGAGAGAGCCTTGTGCCTCCATCACTGCTTTGCTTGCAAAATTCTCTGATGCAATCAGTTGCAGTTGCAATTTTTGACGTTGTAATTCTTTTTTTATAGATTGATAAATTTCGTCATCAAAAGACTTTAAACTATTTTTAAAACTGTAGATTTTTTCTGAGATATTTATCATAAATCAAATTTCGTTTAACTCAATAATATTGAAATGTATGTTCAATACAAGTAATTTTAAGATCGTTTCTTTAACCAAACAAAACCAAAAGCAGCTAGGAGTAGACATATAGGAATAATTGATATTGCTTTTATTAGCAATCTTGTATCATATACAGGATTTTCTTGTATTATTATTCCATTCCAGTACAAATCTACTATTTTTGCGATCCCAACGTGAAAAAAATAGCCAAAAATCATAACTATCATGTTTGATATGGCTGTAGCTAAGCTTATTAAATTATTGTTTACATAACTTATTGCTTTGTAAATGATAATTACCTGATATCCAGATGCAAAGCCGATAACAAGAAGTGAAGGTAACACGATATATAGGCCACCAGCTCGTGTAAAAAGCAAAAGAAAGCTAGTGATCATTGCAAAAGAACACGCAATAATTACTTCGTAGTGCCTATTTGGAAATTTTTCTAGTAGATAAGCCAAAAAGAATGCTCCAGCTCCCATACCTATAAATATGAGAGAAGAAAGCGAAGATGCTAAATCTTCAGTCATTTGATACATCTCACATAAGAATGTTTTTGCCCAGCAATCAGCAAAACCTTCTAATGGACCAATCATTAACCCACCAAAAAAACTGATCAGAATAATATGTTTATTGAAGAGCACAGTTTTCAAATCTTGAAATACATTTTTACGTGCACTTTCTTTTATATTATTGTTTGGTGTTACAAGGAATAATAGTAAAGCAAGCAAACAACCAAACGCCGAGAAAGTATAAATAACATAGTTCCAACCAAATTTATCGAGTAAAAAGTCCAAGGGTAATCCACCATAAATAGCTCCTAATAGTCCTATTATTATAGATAAACTGGCCATTCTTGCTGATTTTTCTTGTAAAAAATACATTCTTGCAATTTTAAAGACCCCAATTGCTGAAGCAGACGATCCAATTCCGACGATTATTCTACCAAGTATTGAGTAATACCACTCATCAAAGTATATAAGTGGTAGTATTCCAGTAAATGTCAAAATAATGCATATAGGCAAAACAAGTTTTGGTCCAGATCTATCAAGAAAAAAACCAACAGGTATGTGAGCAAGAGTATAGCCTACATAATACAACCCACCGAATTGACCAACATCTGTAATACTTATATTAAATTTTGTTATTAATTCAGATGCGATTATGTTTGGAATTACGCGTAATATGTATTGGTACGAATAGAATAGTGATACTAATAACCATATTAAAAAGTTCCTTTGTAGCATCAATCTTATCTTAAATTTAAGATCATAGATTTATAAAAAATATTTTTTATAAATTTTAATTTACTAAAATTTAGTACAGTTAAACTCATAGCAAATAATTAACTATGTATCAACTAGATTTTTAGCATTAGCTATCTTAGCATAGAGAGTATTTCTAAGAATAGGAATAATTATATTTTAAATATTAAAATCTTTAGTAAAGCTTAACATCAGAAACGTTTTAGTTAACTCAATATTAATTTTCTGCGTGTATAATAATCAATATAATATTAAGCAAAAGTGAGTCAATGAATACAAGAATAAAAAACAACACGTTATAAAAAATTATTTAATAAAATACATTGAGCAAATGTTTATCGCTTATATGAGTAACAGATATGATAACCTATATAAGAAATTTTAAAGTAAGATATGAAGAGATTATAAACTAGCTATAAGCAAAGCAAAACATTTAGATATTAGTTTAGAAAGTGTATATTAAAGAGTTAACGTCTAAAAAAAAATACTTCACGCTTTTTCTAAAGAGAAAGTGTCGATATTTTTAAATACTCATCAAACAAAAAAAAATCTTCGAGGTATTTTATAAAATATAATATCAACGAAAATAATTTAAAAATTTTGGAGGTTAAAGAAAAGATTTGGTAAAAAAATAAATGATATTAATTTAATTTAGAAAAATGAAGAAAATAAGTTAAACATCAGAAATATACTTATCCAATCAATAGGACATCCTTCTTCATAAATTAAAAAATCCGAGGTGATTTTAATAAATATTCTCTACTTGGTAGAATAAGCAATTTATGATCGTCTACTTACTTCAATTTTTAGTATGTGAATTCTCAAATCTAGCTTTTACTGCTTATTTGGTAAACACTTTTAAGACTTGTAGTACATAGATACAACTAAAACAATAGAAAATAAACGCCCAAAATTCACTGGATTATTAAAAATATTACTCCTACTATCGCTGTGTTTATAGAGCTTATATCAGTTCAAATTGTCTAGTATGTGCCCCAAAGGAAAATAGATTTCATTGTTACTGATATAGCCAAATAAAGATTTACAAGAGTACAAACTAAAAATAATTACTACAGATGTAATGTAGACAAAATGATTAATATACTTTAGTGCCGTTGTCTACACAACTTAAAGTAAACAAGACAATAATAAACATAACCAGATCATAGATAATATCTTTTTAATGACATACGAAAATATCTTACATGAGAATACAGAAAGTCAATTTAGCATTTCACATGCTTTAATAATACTATTGCATCCAATTTCTAGTTGTTCCTGGGAGGTAGCGTAAGAAATTCTGATAAAATTTTCAAGACCGAATGCAACTCCTGGAACTACTGCAACTAAATGATCTTCAAGTAAGTATTCAGTGAAATCGATGTCATTATTTATTACTTTACTATTTTTTGTGCTTTTACCTAATAAATCTTTGCACGAGACGAACAAATAAAACGTACCTTGCGGAGTAGATGCTGATAGTCCTGGAGCAGAATTTATTTTCTCTATTACAAAATCTCTACGATTCTTGAAAATTTTCGTTCTTTCCTTCAAAAAATCATGATTTCCACTTAAAGCTTCAACTGCTGCTGCTTGTGCTATCGAATTTGGATTAGAGGTACTCTGAGATTGTAGTGCAGAAATAGCTTTTATTATATCACTTTTACCTGCAATATAACCTATTCTCCATCCTGTCATTGCGTAAGCTTTTGATACTCCATTGACCACAAAAACCCTATCGTAAAGTCTCGGTTCAACCTGGGCAATAGTAAAAAACTTCTCATCGTATATTATATGCTCATAAATATCATCTGTAACAACGTTTACGTTGGGATATTCAAGTAATATTTGTGCTATGTCTTTCAGTTCATCATGTGTATATACAATTCCTGCTGGATTATTCGGTGAGTTAATGATCAACCACTTAGTCTTCTTAGTTATTTTTCTTTTTAACAATTCTGGTGTTAGTTTGAAGTTTTGCTTGCATTTTATCACAATTGGCAAACCGCCAAAAAGATTTATCATATCAATATATGAAACCCAATAAGGGGCTGGAATTATAGCTTCATCTCCAGGATTAATTGTTGCCATAAATAAGTTGAACAACACTTGTTTAGCGCCAGTAACAACACAGATTTGATTAAATGTATATTTGAGATTGTTATCTCTTTTTAATTTATTGATTATTGCCTCTTTAAGTTCACGCGTCCCATCAACAGCAGTATACTTAGTTTTACCTTCGTTTATTGCTTGAATAGCTGCTTTTTTTACATGATCTGGAGTGTCAAAGTTTGGCTCTCCTGCAGCTAAAACGCAGATGTTTTTTCCCTCGCCTTTTAATTTATTTGCCTTGTCAGTTACAGCAATTGTAGGTGATGGCTTTATTAGAGACATTCTTTCTGAGAGTTTTAACATAATTTTATTAAAGTTAAATCAAAATGATAAGCTTTACATAGCAAAAAAGCTAGAAATTTTATTATTAAATTTTTAACATAACCAAATCAGTTCTTGGCAGCGTATTGGATTTAATAAAAAACTACTTTATAATTTGAGACAATTCTTTAACAAAAAAAAATTTGAGTATTTTAAGCCTTAAATTTATCTTTAATTTTGTATCAAATGACAAAAGAACAATATAAAACAATGTGTTGTTATATTTAATTTTTGCAGCATTAACGTTGCATGTCTTTATAAATTTTTGCTATACATTAATAGTTGAGTCTCGTTTATTAAAAGATGTAAGAGAGAATTGGATGTTAAATTTTAGAGAACAATAAACAACCTCACGTTGTGGATTTTTGTCTTTTTTTTTTAAAAAAATAGTTAAAAAGCTAACTAATTTTATTTTTTTTTCATGAAAAAATTGCTTGATAAATTTTAAAATTTTCCGTAATATGAATTATAGTTATATATAATCCAAAGATTGGCTATTTGTCAAGCATATATGATATTAACGCTAAGTTATTAAAATAAACATCGACTGAAACTTCTTTTGTTTTTTTTTGGTAAATTTTTTAAGTAAAGTAAAACTGGGAAGCGTTTGACGTTGGTTTACTATATTCATAAAGAAGCTATGTTTGCTTTTACTGCTGATTCACTATACTTATTCTGTAAGATTTAATTTGATTAAATGCATAAAATATTAGTAAGGAGTAACCTTAAGCCTTTAATTGGGAAAATCAAGGTTAATGGTTCAAAGAATGCTATTTTACCGATGACAGCAGCAAGTCTATTGAGTAGTTCTTCAGTAACTTTGTATAATGTACCTGATCTAATTGATGTGCATTTAATGTCTGAGTTGCTCGAAAATCTTGGAGCAAGAGTAAATTTTTTGTACAACAAAAACTATAAAGCAAATCATACTTTAGAAATTAACTGTAGAAATATTAAAAATTATGTGATACCACATAAAACTGCAAATAAACTACGAGCATCTTTTTTAATGTTAGGTCCAATGCTTAGTAGATTTGGCAAGGCAAAAACAGCATTTCCTGGTGGGTGTAACATTGGAAAACGCCCTGTTGATATTCACATCAAAGCTTTAGAAAAAATGGGTGCTAAAATTGAAATTGAAGGCAATAATATAATTGCAACGGTAAAAGGAAAGCTACAAGGGAGAGAAATTACATTTGAAAAAATAAGTGTTGGTGCAACGGAAAACATAATAATGGCAGCAACACTTGCAGAAGGAATAACAATAATAAATAATGCTGCAATGGAGATAGAGATTCTGGATTTAATAAAGTTCTTGACAAAAATGGGTGCTGATATTAGTATCAGTGATACTAAAATAGATCTCTCTGATATCATTTCAGCGTGTGACGATGAAATCCATGATAAATCCCAATGTTACACTACTGTGGTGACAAGGAATTTTGCAAGAAGTATAATAATAAAAGGAGTTGAGACGTTAAACGGATGTGTCCACAAAATAATACCAGATCGGATAGAAGCCGGTACATACGGACTAGCTGCTATAATAACTGGTGGTAAATTGATGTTAGAAGGAATAAATCTATCTGATATAAGATGTATTGCAAATGAATTGGAAGCTATAGGAGGTGTGATTGAACCATATGGTGAAAATGTTGTTATTTTCAGAGAAAATTGCTCTATTAAATCTATTAACATTGCAACAGATTCATATCCTAACTTTCCTAGTGATATGCAGCCACAATTGATGTCTGCAATGTGCGTTGCTGATGGGATATCGATGATCGAAGAAAACATTTTTGAAAGCAGATTTTCTCATGCAGATGAATTAAGAAAATTAGGCGCTGATATTAGCATCGAGAAAAGCAAAGCTATTATAAATGGAGTAAAAATCTTGTTTGGAGCTAATTTATATGCTACTGATTTAAGATCAGCGGCAGCTTTAGTGCTTGCTTCTTTGGTAGCTAGTGGGAAAACTACAATAAATAATTCATATCATTTATTTAGAGGATATGAAGCAATGCACGAAAAACTAAATTCATGTGGAGCTGATATTTCCATTTCATTTTGAGGATATTTTATGAACAAAAAACGTTATTCAACTAAGAGAATTACAGTAAAAGAAATAGATGAAATTCTATATAAGGAACATAAGGTATTAGATCGTGGATTTATTCGAGTAGTAGATTATATGGGTTCTGACAATGCTATAGTTCAAGCTGCTCGTGTTTCTTATGGAAATGGAATAAAACAGATAAATCAAGATGAAATGCTTATAAAATATTTAATGAGGCATAATCACACAACTCCGTTTGAGATGTGTGAAATTAAGTTTCATGTGAAACTTCCAATTTTTGTTGCAAGGCAATGGATGAGGCATAGAACTGCAAATGTAAATGAGTATTCAGCAAGGTATTCAATACTTGACAATGAATTTTACATACCAAGATCAGAACAGATTGCAAAGCAATCTGATAACAATAAACAAGGTAGTGGTGAAGCTTTTGACTCACATTCTTCAAAAGAAATAATAGATTCTCTGACAAATGACTCTAATTTAATATATTCTCATTATGAAAAATTTATTCAACAGGGACTTGCAAGAGAAATTGCCAGGACTAATTTAATGCTTAATTACTACACGCAATTTTATTGGAAGATAGATTTGCATAACCTTCTTCATTTTTTGAAACTTAGAGTTGACAAGCATGCTCAGTATGAAATTAGAGTCTATGCAGAAATTATGTTGGATATAATAAAAAAATGGGTCCCTATAGCTTATAGCGCTTTCGTTGAATATTGCTTGCAATCGATTTGTATTTCAAGAACTGGTCTAGAGATAGTTCGAAAATTAATTAAAAAAGAAAATGTTACTAGAGAGGAAAGCGGAATTGGTAAAAGGGAATGGGACGAGTTGATGTTTATATTCGGTAAGAAACTTTAAAGATAAAAATACATGAATCACAATTTTTTTATCAGTTAATTCTCATCTACAAGTTGAATCTAGCTTTTTATATTACATTAACTCATCACTTTTATAGAATATCTCATTAAAATCTTTTAAAGTTCCAAAGTTCTGGTCATTGATAAAAAAATGATCATCAATAATATATGCTTTATCAAAAATAAATTGTCCGTAGTAACTGTTGTGAGCCGAACTAACATTTCGCATATAAAACTATAACTTACTTACAGCTATATTCTTTACTCACATGGTATTTATCACGTTACGGTATCATAAATTTTTTACATCGTCCATACGTAACTTGTAATTCCATCTTATAGTTCTCATTTCAATAAGTTTAACCTATCTTTAAAGTGGTGTGGTGTGTAGATAATCTTTTTTCTTATCATCCTTCATACTGTTTACAATACTTATATGACAACTTCTTCTTATTTGTCATCTTCATTTTTTTTTAAAAAAAGTTCTTGAATTGACGCTTTCGATAAAGAGTTTTCTTGAAACTCTACGTTCGTTGATTTCTTGGTTCTCATTTTTTGTTTGTGAATTATCACTATCTTTTATACAATTATATTGTCTTCTTCAATTACTCTTTTCTTTCTAGATCTGATTTCACTTTCTACTATAACTTCTTCATTCATTTGCTCATTATCAATTGTAGCTTCAGTATCTAATTTACTCATTTAATTGTCATTTCTGTTTAGATTATGAGATAATTTTCAGGTAATTGAATTATTAGTAAAATACTAATTCTTAGTGCTTAAATTGCTTGCATAAGAATTGAAGTCGAACATTGAATAAAATCAACTACCAAGATCATAATAAGAGCTTTTGTTCAGTACAAAAAATAAATCTCTATAATCAAGTGATATATCATAATTAGAATTAACACAATGTAGATATTCAATTACTTTCATAATCTGTTATATAGTATTTATTCGAATCGAGAGGTATGTCTTTGTCTCCTTTTTCTCCATCAAGTTGCAAAATTACTGCTAAACAACGCTCATTACTTGCTTCATAATTTTTTATCACTTTAAATGTTTTAATCTCCTTTTTCTATAAGTTTTTTTAACTCTTCATTCTTTTGATTTAATTCTTTTTTCTGTCTGTCTTTTCTCTCTTACTTACTAGTTACTAGTTTCATTTCTTTTTCAGCAATTTCATTTTATATCTTTAAAGTATGTTTTACGTAACTAAGTCATTAGTATTGCTTAAAAAATTATTTAACACATTTGATGCAATTTATTACAATTCATCATGATCATCAAATACTTTTTTTGTCTTATCGAAGTAATTTGGGTTATAAGGATTATAAATTATAGCAAGAGGATAAAAGCTATAGTTTGCGATTGTTCCTTAATTAAATGATAGCTCAATTGAAAATCATAGTGATTAAATGGAAGATTAGAAATTAAAGACCTATCATCATCATTTTTAATATATAACTCATCTATACCATAATATCCATCATATTTATTGTAATAGATATAAAAATTCTCATGATTGAGATTTAAATAGCTACCAAAGTTATCAAATTTAACTATATTGTTAGCTTTCATGTGCAAAAGATTTTTGCTTTCATTTGTAAGCTTTATACATGCAGAAAAGTGGGATTGATCTACTATAAACTTACCTTTTTTATTTCAAAGTTCAAAATAATTTTATCATCAATCATAAATGATCTTTACAGATTATATAAATCTATTAATTTATCAATTATATAATTTATATTATGAAAAATATATTAAATGTTGAAATCTTTTTATATATATAGTTTTTCTAATTTATCTTTATTGTTAAAAGTTATAAATTCATAAAAACAATGCTAAACTAAAATTATCATGATAAAGACGGTTGACGTATTATTATCACTTCCAATTGAGCAATTGTTTTAATATACAATTAAAGAAAATACTGAAATTTCAATTGGAGATTATTTGGTAGTACAATTTGGTAAAAAGCTTTTAATTGGAATAGTTTGGAAATATAGTGAAGAGTGGTCGAGAATTAAAATTGATCCAGCAAAAGATCAATCTACCAAGTGTTAGATTAAAATTAATCGCATTTGCAGAGTGGGTTGCGCAATACAATTTAATACTTATTGGTATGCTTGCAAAAATGATAATGGGAGGAGTGTTAAAAGTAAAACAAATAGACAAACTGATTTGTGTTGAAAAAGATCAGGAAATAAGTGAAATAAGTTGCCAATTAAGCCATGAACAGCAGATAGCTAGTGATAGAATAATAAGAAATTTAAGTAAATATTCAGTGATTTTACTTGATAGTGAAGACAGGATCTGGGAATACGGAAGTTTATTTCTCTGTGATTGCGAAGTTAATTGATACTGTAATCAACGCTCAAGTTTTAATTCTTCTACCAGAAATTATTTTAATTTCACAATTGGTAAATCGTATTCGCAATCAAATCTCAAGAAACCTAGCTCAGTGGCATTCGATACTCACTCCAAAGACTCGCAGAAATAACTGGCTTGATATAGTAAATTGAAATGTACAAAGAATTATTGTGGCACGATCAGCACTTTTTTACCTTATAAAAACTTAAAATTGATTCATCTTGATGAAGAGCACGATTCATCTTTTAAACAAGAACAGAGAATTATATACAATGCTCGAGATATGGCAATAATCATAGCCCCAGAATTGAAAATATTACAATAGTTTTGTCATCGCTGCGACTCCACTACTCGAGACGATTTATCATGTTAAAAATGGGAATTACAATCACGTGAAGTTAACTAAGCGATTCGGTAGTGCAGAATTGCCATTCATTATAGTAGTGGACATGAGGAACAACAAACAATGGATTTCAGATGAGCTTTTCGAAAGTATAAAACAAACTATAAAGAAGAACAGCAGGTTATGCTTTTTCTAAATCGTAGAGGGATATGAATAACTTGCAGTTTGTAAAAAAATGTGGATACAAAACTTCCTGTTTAAATTGTGCTATTTGGCTTGAATACCATAAAAAAAACGTTCTCTTGTGTCATTATTGTTTTTATCAATTTAAACTTCCAGAAAAATGCTCTATTTGCTAAAGTGAGCAGTCATTATCTCATTATAGTGTAGGAATTGAAAGGTTACTTGAAGAAATAGTTAAACTAATACCAAACGTAAAAACTTCTGTTATAAGTAGCGATCAGAAGTCGATTAGCAATATCACTGACTTAGAGTGCTGAGAGAAGAGGTGAATATTATAATAGGCACACAAATAATTTCTAAAGGGCATAATTTTTCTAAATTGATCTTGGTTGGTGTGATAAATGCGGATTTGAGCCTCGAAAATTCTGATCTGAGAGTAGCAGAAAAGACATATCAGTTATTGCGCCAAGTTGCAGGAAGATCTGGAAGATTTAATGAAAAATGGATAGTAATAGTACAAACCAATAATCCTAAAAGTCCAATAATAAAAGCATTGCAGTATCAAAAGAGGGACGCATTTTATAAAATTGAACTTAAATCAAGATGCGAAGCTAAAATGCCATCATTTAGCAGACTGATAGCACTTATAATTTGTAGCAATAATCAAATTGCAACACAAAAGGCAGAAAATGAAATAGCAAGATTTTTGCATAACAAATGTTTAGAAGAGTTTAAAATTTTTGGTCCATCACAAGCAGCAATAAATTTCTTAAATAAGAAGTATCGATATAGGATATACTAAAAGAGATATACAACAAATATAATCTATCAATACAGAGAAAGCTAAAATATTGGATTAAAAGTATAATTTGAGTTTTAACATTGTAGTAACAATAGATGTTGATCCTTTGAGTTTTTTTTAACAGGTTTGTTGCAGAACGTTAATTTAAATTTGGATTTTATTTATAAAAATTCTAATAAATTATATTAGTTTTTAACTAAAAGCTTGACTTTCAGTAGAATTTATTATATTATTAATACATAATGTGATTAAAATAAAGAAGATTGTATGATTAGTAATTTTAATTCAATAATCAAAAAAAATAGAGAATGGTAAAAGATTAGTCAAAGCACATTTACATTTTTTTTTAAAAAAAATAAAAGCTAAAAGAGAAATAGCAATGAACATAATTCTGCTTGTATTTTTTTGTGCAAAACTCTGTTGAGCAATCGCTAGAAGATGTGATAGAGCATTTGAATGCATCAATACGTGGGAGATATTGTTCCAAAAAAAACAGTCCAATAAAGAAAATCAAGATGAGGAACTTCGTACTCATATGAATTTTAAGAGAGAGGGAGGAAATATATTTTATTACATAAAATTGTTATAGTGCCAATATTAAGGCAATAGAAATCCTTATAAATATAGTGCGAATCTTTTAATAACAAACGAAAAAGATAAAATTCCATTAGATTTAGCTTAAAGAAAAATAAGAGACGTGTTTGTTAACAGTATGACAGATCTAGTTACTCAAAGAAGTGAAGTGCTGTATGTAATAGTTTGTTTGGCATTATATCTGGCGTTTTTCTTGATGTTGGATTAGGTATTAGTAGTGCTTTGGCATGATCTTTCAATGGTTATCATATTTGTGATGCAGTAATGATAGTATTTACTCTCGTTGCTGGATAGCGATTTGGAGTAGCTATTTATTTCTTAAATCAGGATCGTGAACAAGATAAAGCGATAGAAAAGGGGATTAATTCTGAGTAATCTTTTGCATTTACAAATAGTAAAAAAGCACTTGTAATTGAGAGTGGAAAAGAGCGTCAATATGCTTAACAAAATCTGCTCTTGCGATTCTTATCATACATTTGATGAATGTTTTTTATTATATTATTACGATCAACTTTTTTTTCTTTACCAAGATCCATATCTTTGATCTTTAAAGTTTTACTGCTCAATTCTTCATCACCAAAAATAAGTGCAACTTTAGCGTCAATTTGATTTGCTTTTTTCATTCGAGTTTTGAGAGTTCCGCTATACTCATAGATTACATATGAACCATTTCTGCGCAGTTCATTTGCAAGTGTTAGAGCATACTTTTCAGCCTCTTTGCCAATAGGAATTAGATAAACAGCTCTTTCTTCTTTCACTGAATAATTGACTAGTTCCATTATTCGCTCAATACCTCCTGCAAATCCTATTGCCGGAGTATACTTCCCACCTACTGAAGATACTAAATTATCATATCTTCCACCTGCAAAAACTGCTCCTTGGCTACCTAAATCTTCTGTAATGAATTCAAATACTGTGTGGCAATAATAATCCAAACCTCGGACCAATTTATCGTTTACAGTATAAGGTATATCAAGAATCGATAATCCATTTAGTATTTGCTCAAAGAAACTCAAGGACTCTTTTGTATAATAGTCATTTATTTTAGGTGCGCCAGAAATTATTTCTTTATCTATTTTATCTTTAGAGTCTAATATTCTAAGTGGATTCTTAATCAATCGATTTTGGCTATCTTTTGATAAGTTATTTTGAAATTTTTTAAAATATAATATTAGAGCTTCTTTATACTTACTTATTGTTTCACCATCGCCCAAAGAATTAATTTCCAATCTTATATTTTTATCGATACCAAATTCAGTTGATAGGTGTTGAGCAAGTGTAATTAATTCAATATCTGCTTTTGGATTTTCTATGCCAAAAGCTTCAAAATTTATCTGATGAAATTGTCTTTGCCTCCCTTTTTGTGGTCTTTCATAGCGAAATACAGGTCCTATTGAGAATAATTTTATCGGTGTTTTTAGTTTTTTTTCAATCAAAAGTCTTACAACCGATGCGGTGAACTCAGGACGTAAAGTTATGCTTTTGTTATTTTTACCATTAATGGTATACATCTCTTTATTGATGATATCTGAACTGTCACCTAAAATTTTTGTGAAGACTTCTGTATATTCAAATATTGGAGTTTCAACAGGCAAAAAGCCATATAAACTTGAAATTTTACTTGCTGTTTGTTGAATATATTTAAATTTATACCACTCTTCAAACAGAAGATCCTTTGTTCCTCTAACTGTTTGATTATTCATAATATAGTTTCTATACTCGAAACTTCTGGTATGTGATAGCATAACATATTTTGCACTCCTTGTTTAAGAGTAATTGCAGCACTTGGACATCCAGAACACGCTCCTTGCAATTCAACGTAAACTGTTCCATTTTTATAGCCAAGAAATTTGATATCACCACCATCTTGGGCAACTGCAGGTTTAATATAACTTTCCATCAACTCTTTTATCCTGTTTACAATTTCCATATCATTTTCATCAAAAAATTCTTCTTTTAATATGTTATTATCATTCACCTCTTTCTTATCAAATACTTTTCCACCAGAAGTAAAGTGATCCATAATCTTAGTTAAAATTTCCACTTTTAATATATCCCAATTAATATCATCTAGTTTTGTAACTGAAATAAAATCATGACCAAAAAATACTCTCATCACATGTTCTATTTGAAAGAGATTTAGTGCTAATTTAGAGTTTTTTATTTCATCTACATTTGAAAAATCAGCAGTTTTTCCTTCATTTAAAATTGCAAACCCAAGAAGAAATTTTAGTGTGTTTGGGTTTGGTGTTTCTTCAATTTGAATGAACATGTTATTTACCATGATGACTATAATTGTTACTATTTAATCACAAAATGATAAAAAAATATACATGTCATTCATCTTTTTTCTTTTTTTGATATTTATAGTAATTATTTTTATCTTGCCAAGTGTTATTGTATTTTTTCTCTTTTTAACAAGAAGAAATAATATAGGTTTTATGATATACTCTATATTAAGTAGATTTTTGAATGAATTTAATGACGATAGAAGTTATATTAAAAATAAAGTTGGTGATAGTTTATCTACAGATGAGGCATTAAAAATATTGGGATTAAATCCTGAAGCAAGCAAAAATGAAATTAATAAAGCATATCAAAATTTAATGAAATTAGTTCATCCAGATAAAGGAGGCTCAGAATATTTTGCACAAAAGTTAAATGCAGCACGTGATAGATTACTTAGGAGATAATAAATCTTTTGTATAATTTAATCTAAATTAGAAAAACAAGCAAAAATTATTAGGTAGCTAGTTATTCCATATTCTCTATTTTAAAATCCGTCGTTGAATGATGTCTTAAACAACTTATAAGTACGTTTAAGCTTGAAAATCAGAAGTTTTAAAAGACATACAGTTGTATACAGTGCGAAAAATAGTACGTCAAATACAAATTTATCATTTTAATATGTTCAGATTAAAAAATTCAATAAATAACTTCAATATCATTATTAAGAGTAATGACAAAAGTTGTTAAGTAGTTTTTTGTTTTTGTTGGGTAGATTTTTTCTACTATCGTCTTGTATTTTGTTAAAAGCATCTAATATTAGATATTAAATGAAGAAGGAAAGAATTCTGTAAATAGTACTTTTACTGAATGTTGATAGATTTAAGTGAATTTGTGATATATTTTATTTGCTTTTTCAATACTATAAATTAGTTAAACTTCAAAGTTTAATCTACTATAACTTTTATATGATGTTTTTTTCCTGCGGATAACTTCATGAATGATTTTTCTTTAAAGCTCTCGAAATTAATTATATAATTAACATCATTTATAGTATTATCATTAACTTTACATCCATTGCCTTGTATTAAACGCTTTGCAGCACTTTTTGAAGATTCAAGACTGATGTTGTGTAATAGATCTACTAAGAGTATGCCATTTGTAACTTGTTCTTTTGTTATGATATACTCAGGAAGTAGTGAAGCATTTTCATTCTCAAAAGCTAAAACTGCAGCAGATCGTGCAATTTCTGCTTCTTTTTCACCATGACATATTTTTGTTACTTCTGTTGCCAAAACTTTTTTTGCTTCATTTATTTCTTGATCCTTTAGAGATTCTAGTTTTTTGATCTCATCAATCGATAAATCAGTAAAAAGTCTTAAAAAATACCCAACATCTTGATCATCAACATTGCGAAAGTATTGCCAATAGTTATAGGGCTTTAGCATACTTTCATCTAGCCATATAGCTTCATTTTCAGTTTTACCCATCTTTTTTCCTTTTGCATTTAATAAAAGAGGAGTGGTTATGCCAAACATTTTAGGTAGATTCAATTTTTTACCAAGTTCAATTCCGTTTATTATATTTCCCCATTGATCTGATCCTCCAATCTGCAGACGACAGTCATACTTTTTGTTCAATTCAATGAAATCATAAGCTTGTAATAGCATGTAATTAAACTCAAGAAAGCTTAAGTTTTGTTCTCTATCGAGTCTAATTTTTATACTATCAAAACTTAGCATACGATTCACAGAAAAATGCACTCCTACGTTACGTAAAAAATCTATATATTTTATATTATTTAGCCAACTTGCGTTATTTACTACAATTGCACCAGTCTTTCCATAGTTGAAAGATATCATTTTCTCGAGTGTTTTTTTTATGCCGGATATATTTTGATTGATATCTTGTATAGGCAAGACATTTCTTACTTTGTTTTTGCCAGATGGATCTCCAATCTTAGTTGTGCCACCTCCAAGCAGTACTATTGGCTTGTAATCAAATTTTTGTAAGTTACGGAGCATCATAATCTGAATTAGATGACCAGCATGAAGGCTTGGTGCTGTACAATCAAATCCGATATATGCAACTATATAATTATTTTGCGATAATAGTCGATCTAATCCATTAGTGTCTGTACATTGATATAAATATCCTCTTTCATGGATAAAATTTAAAAATTCGGACTTATATTTCATAGTTTGCTTTTGTCAATTAAAGTGATTCTAATCTATGAGTCTTACAAATGAAAGAAAGTTAGTTCCATAGTTCTTCTATTTTATAATATTCTCTTACTTCCGATCTGAATATGTGAACCATTATGCCTTGAAAATTTAAAATTATCCAATTGCCTGTATCCATACCTTCTATTTCTGCTTTGTCATATGATTTGAGACTTTTTATTACATGCTCAGCTAATGCTTTCACGTGGCGATTTGAATCACCGGATGCAATAATTTTATATTTTGCAATAACGGTTTTATTCTGTACATCAAAAGTGACTATATCACGACCTTTATTTTGATCTATTATACTTATAATCATGTTTTTTATTAATTCTGTATCGTCAGATGTATCAGCCATAATTTTAAATTATATAATTTGTATATAATGATATACTTAAAATTTCCAAACATGAATTATTTTTTGATATTACTAAGATCAAATTATCCATGCTTTTGATGCAACAGTATATATATAATACATATCCTTTTATATATAACTTATTGATAGTTTTCTAATAGTATATTTATTGTGAGTAAAACTCTTATTTACTTAATGTGCTTTCCAGGTAGTGGTAAGTTTACTATTGCACGAAAACTGAGTGAGATTATTGATGTAGTGATAGTAAGTAATAATTTATTGTTAATGTCATATTTAATGTAATTAAATTACCAAATACTGAAGTTTCTGATGATCTATTGGAAAAAATTTTTGCGATTAGAGAAAATATGCTAGCGTTGTTGGGAAACATCATATAAAATCAAAGCATTATATATTTACAAATGAGTTGATATATGGTGATATTTATGACAAAAGAGTATACAGCTCAATAGTGAATTTAGGTGAAAAAATGGGTGTAGAAATTTTTCCTGTAGTATTGTATTGCAATGATGCAGAGTTGATAAAGTATGTTGAATCAAAAGAGAGATATCATGTAAATAAAATTACTGATTCAGATTTTGCTATAAAAAATACTAGAAAAAAAAGGCTGTTTATACATGAAAGTTCAATTGAAATTGACAGTTCAAACATGAGTGCAAAGGAAGTTGCAGTAAGAACTGTTAAAAGGATGAATAATGAAAAAAATAATTAAAACTTCTGTAAATTATTTAATAAAGCGTACTTGTGATTGAACGGAAAGATAAGTATCGTCCATGTGTTGGTATAATGTTATTGAATAAACAAGGGCACGTTTTTGTTGGAAAACGCTTTGATAGTGATTTTTGTTGGCAAATGCCTCAAGGGGGAGTTGATGATGATGAAGAGATCGAGCAAGCAGTGTTACGTGAATTGTTAGAGGAAGTTGGTACTGATAAAGCGGAGATTGTAGCTAAAAATAAGGATTGGATATACTATAATTTGCCTGAGAAATTTATACCAGTTTATTGGAATAGTAAATATTCTGGACAAAAGCAGAGATGGTTCTTAATGAAGTTTGATGGAGAGAATAATGATATTAATATTAACTATACTGATCATCCAGAGTTCAAAGAATGGCGTTGGCAAAATATAGATGATTTGATAGCAAATGTTATATCCTTTAAAAGGAAAGTTTATAAAACAGTAATAGAAGAGTTTTCTTCTCAAATAAAAATCTTTATTTTTGAGCAAAAATTATAATAAGTTCATGATAGTAGATTCTCATTGTCATTTAATTTATTTTTCTAGTGATGAAATACTAAAGGTAATTTCGAGGGCAGAGCAAAATGGTATAAAAATTTTACATAATATATGTATAAGAATTGATGATGTTTCTAAATTATTAAAAATTTCTTCATCTTATGATCGTGTTTATTCCTCTGTTGGTGTGCATCCATTTGATACTACTGTAGAAAGTGGCGAATATATATGTGTTGATGAATTAGTTGAACTTGCCAAGAATCAAAAGGTAATTAGTATCGGCGAAACTGGATTAGATTTTTATAAATCCAATAATAAAAGTAATCAGAAAAAAAATTTTGCATTGCACATAGAAGCAGCAAGGATAACTGGGTTGCCTTTAGTTATTCACACTAGAAATGCTGATGACGAAATGATTGATGTGTTAAAGTCAGAAATGAAGAATGGTGTTTTTAGCGGAGTAATGCATTGCTTTACTTCTTCGAAAGAGCTTGCTTATCAAGCTATGGATTTGGGATTGTATATTTCATTTTCTGGAATTATTACTTTTAAAAATGCTAGTCTACTAAGAAAAATTGCGCAAGATGTTCCACTTGAGTATGTTTTAGTTGAAACTGATGCACCGTATCTATCACCTGAACCTTATAGAGGAAAAAAAAACGAACCAGCAATGGTAAAATATGTTGTGAATTGCTTGGCGAAATTATGGGATAAATCACACGATAAAGTAGCAGAGATAACAACAAATAACTTTTTTAGGCTGTTTGCGAAACTCAAATTATAAAGAAATTCTATAAAATATTAATTTACTTATAAATCTAAAGATTTTATTAAGTCTTTCACTGCTTTCACAGATTGTTTGAACATTTTTTGCTCATTACCTTCCATTTTAATTTCTAAGATCTTTTCAACTCCGTTTTTTCCAATAATTACAGGGACGCCGATAAATAAGTCTTTCACACCATATTCATTACTGAGATAAGCAGAACATGGTAATATACGTCTTTTATCTTTTAAATATGATTCTAGCATATATATAGCTGAAGAAGCAGGAGTGTAGTATGCTGATCCAGATTTCAGTAAATCAATTATCTCTTTCCCGCCATTACGAGTACATTTGACTATTTCATCAACTTTTTCTTGTGTGATGAGACCAATATTAATAATTTGAGTAAGAGGAATGCCAGCAATTGAAGTACAGTGAATGAGTGGTACCATAGTATCGCCATGTCCTCCAAGCACGAAAGTAGATATATCTTCAATTGAGATATTTAACTCTCTTGCAAGAAAATAGCGAAAACGAGAAGAATCAAGCACCCCTGCCATTCCAACAATCATGTTAGTTGGAAGACTTGAAAATTTATGCACTACTGAAACCATGGCATCCAAAGGATTGGTAATCACTATTATAAACGCGTTTGGAGAGTATTTTTTAATTTTTTCACCAACTTCCTTCATTATTTTGGCATTAGTTTGAAGTAGATCGTCTCTGCTCATTCCTGATTTTCTTGCAATACCAGCGGTTATTATAATTGCATCAGAGTTTTTTATATCTTCGTACTTGTTTGTGCCGATTATGCTAATATTAAACCTGTCAATAGATGATGATTCTACAATGTCAAGTGCTTTACCTTGCGATATTCCATGATTGATATCAAATAAAACAACGTCACCAAGCTCTCTAAGAGCAATCATATGAGTAAGAGTTCCACCGATATTTCCCGCACCAATCAAAGATATTTTTTTTTGTACTGTCATTTTTACTCCTTCTATATTTACTTTTGTAACTTACCTCTCCAAGGAGATAAACTATCAAACATACGAAAATCCTGCGGTAAATCTATAGGATTGTATACAACTTTTTTTGCTTCTATATTATACTTAACTTCCTCATAGCCAGTGAGAGGAAAATCTTTTAACATTGGATAGCCTTTGAATCCATAATCTGTTAGAATTCTACGCAAATCTGGGTGATCAGAGAATTCTATTCCATACATATCGAATATCTCACGCTCAAACCATGAAGCTGTACTAAATATATTCGCTGCACTTGGAGGCATATCATTTTCGTATAACTGAAGCTTTATATGTACTCTGATGTTATGTACAATGCTGAGCAAATTATAAACGATCTCAAAACGTTTTTCTCTATTTGGATAATCAACTCCAAAAATATCAACTAATAGTTCAAATCTGCATTTTTTATCATTACGTAGAAAAAGTAAGTGGTTTTCAATAGCATCTAAAGCTGAATACATTACAATAGTACCATCATCTTGTTGAATACACTTACATTTAGCCTTTTTTTGTATATGTTTTGTAGTTTTATCCATGTTGTATATTTTTAGTTCTTTTTATTTTATTTTGTAAGCATAGCATTCCATATAACAACGCCTCAGCGGTTGGTGGACATCCAGGAACATACACATCAACTGGTACAATTCTATCACAACCACGGACTACTGAATAAGAGTAATGGTAATAACCACCACCATTTGCGCAACTGCCCATAGATACAACATATTTTGGATCTGTCATTTGGTCGTAAATTTTACGCAATGCAGCTGCCATTTTGTTAGTTAATGTACCAGCAACAATCATAACGTCCGCTTGCCTTGGACTTGCACGAAACATTATACCATATCTATCAAGATCGTAACGACTGGATGCAGTGTGCATCATCTCTACTGCACAACACGCAAGACCAAATGTCATTGGCCATAATGAACCAGATCTTGCCCAATTCATTATATAATCTATTAAATTACCAAATTTAGTGATAAGGAAACCTTCCTTCTTATAACGACCAAAATCATCATTAGATAGAATGCAATCTGTCATAAACTTACTCCCATTCTAACGCACCTTTACACCATTCATAGATAAAGCTTATAATGAGTATTGTAAGAAATATCATCATAGACCAAAATCCAAAATAACTTATTTTAGATAAAGAAACAGCCCAAGGAAAAAGAAAAATAATTTCTAAATCAAATATTATAAATAATATTGAAACTAAGTAAAACTTAATGTCAAAATTTTTTCTTGCTCTTGATAGAGAATTGAAGCCGCACTCATATGTTGAAAGTTTTTCGCTATCAGGATTGCTCACTGCAAGAAACATTGGCAATACGCTCAAGATAAGAGATACTATGATTGATATGCAGATAAAAATTACTATGGATAAATATTCATTCATTTAACAAAATATATAGAATCAACACTACAAATTTACATGCTTTCCTAATCTTTTGCCACCTAAAATATGCATGTGAAAATGTGGTATAATTTGTTCTCCATTTTCACCGTAATTAATAACTAATCTGTACCCTGTTTTTTCTAGATTATACTTATGTGTTATCTCTCTTACAGTTTTAAAAAAATTTACTATCTCCTCTGCAGAGGCTTTTAGAATAAAGTTGTCATATGAAATATATTGACTTTTTGGTACAACTAAAATATGAACTGGTGCATCAGGATATTTATCATAAAACGCCAATATACTCTCATTTTCGTGTACCTTCTCATAAGGCAACTCACCCCTTAATATCTGAGCAAAAATGTTATCATTATCGTAATTTTCATTGCGCATATTTTAAGAGCGAAATTTCTCTCCTCTTTTTCTTTCTCCTTTTTCATTATTTATAACAGATGTAAGTGGTGATTCTATCTTTTCATCAGGAGATATATCGTCCTTAAAATTAACAACACTTTCCAATCCTTCTACTTTTTTTTTGACATCTTGTAATAATCGCCTCCTTTTTATAGGAGATATAATTTCTTTACTAAAAGGAAAATCGTTAGGATTAGTGATGCTAAAGTGCTTTTCACCATCTGTATCTTTAACAATTTCTGAATAATTAACAGTATTTGATGGCTTTTTAAATACTACAACTTCTGACAATCTGCTATTGTATTCTTTATACAATTTACTTGCAATACCATGTAGCAATTTTTGATCTGTGTAATGTTCTAGTTCTCCACCGATGATTCCTGCCAGATTTTTTAGATTGTGATTAACTTCATCATAAATTCCTTTAAGAACAAGCATTTTTATCTCTTCTGAACTCTTTTTTTTGTGTTCAGGATCATTTTCAATATTATTGATAATTTCTTTAATATTAACTTCAATTACAACTTTGTTTTCTTCTTTAAAAATAGCTATGCTTGAATAATTGTTTTTTTTATTTAATTCTTCTATTTTGTCTAATTGTTCTAGCGTTGAATAAGGTATATCTCCCGTCAAGATTTTTGATGCTAAAAATTTTATTTTTCCATCTTTATGGCATAATATTTTTATGCCAAGATTCTTGCTAGCTTGTGTAGTTTCTATAAGTGGATCATAATTTTCAATTAAGTTTTTAATAATATAATTCCAACCATTTTTTATGTCGTGTCGCATTTCACCAAAAGATTTGAACCAATTTTTTGGTTGTATAGTATATATTATACCATAACCTAGAGCTTTTCCACTTCTAGTTAAAAATCCTCCTATCTCTGAAACTGCATTATCAATCCTAACTAATATAGAAATAGGCTTTTTGTTTGAAACATCTTTATCATTTGATCCCATATATATCACCAAAGTATTTTAAAACTAAACACTATAGTATACTTCTATTTGTTATTATAAATGAAGACATTTAAATTTCTATATTCATTAGAATATGAATTTATAGGAATTGCAACTATTTTTTACAAATTTTCTTAAGCATGTAGTATTTTTGCTATTTTTATGTTAAATTCACTTGAAGTGAAAAATTATGTTCAAGTGGAATACAAGTAATATCATTGATGCTACTAGCGGTAGAGAAATGGGTAATTGTAATTGGGTACATAGCTTGAGTATTTCAACAGATACAAGAAGTATAAAAGAAGGTGATGTGTTTATTGCACTTAAAGGAAAGAATTTTGATGGACATGATTTTTTATATGAAGCATTTTTAAAAGGAGCAGCAGTTGCAGTAGTAAGTGAAGGCAAATATAGAAATTTTCCCCTAATTATTGTACAAGATACTTTTAAAGCTTTGCGTGATATAGCATCATATTACATTAGAAATGTTCTTGTCAATGCTAAAGTTATTGCAATTACAGGTAGTGTTGGGAAAACCATTACAAAAGACATGTTGCATACTGTTTTATCAAGATATGGAGTGTCTCATGTGAACGAAGAGAACTTGAATAATAATATAGGATTGCCTTTGACAGTTCTGAAAGCTACGGAAAATTGCAAGTATTTAATACTTGAAATGGGGATGAACAAAGCTGGTGAAATAAAAGAATTATCGATGATTAGTAATCCTGATATCGCAATTATCACCAACATAGAACCTGCACATGTTGAGAATTTTTCGTTGCTACTTGATATAGCAAAAGCAAAATTGGAAGTTTTGTATGGCATGAAAAATAACGGTATTTTGATTTTGAACAGAGATAATAAATATTATGACTATCTCTCATCGAATGCCAATATTGATGTAATAAGTTTTGGTAAAAATAGAAGTGCTACTGTACATTTATTAGATCTGATAAGAGATAGTGGCTGGCTGAATTTAAAAATTGGACTGAATAATAATCTGATCATAGATTGTAGTTTATTTATGCAAGGTGAACATTTTGCGTACTCTGTGTTGATTGTTGCAGCAGTTGTACAAAGTCTAGGACTTGATTTGTCGAAATTACCATTTGCACTTGAGAATTTTAGTGTAACTAAAGGTAGAGGCAGTGTTCATAAAGCTAAATACAATGGGAAAAACGTATATTTGATTGATGATTCCTATAATGCCAATCCTGCTTCAATGAAAGCTGCAATAAAGACTTTAGGTACATATTCTAATCATAGGAAAGTGGCACTACTTAGCGATATGTTAGAACTTGGTAATAAAAGCGTAGCATTTCATACAAAGTTGCTTGATTCTATCGTAGAATGTAGTGTGAGTAAAATTTATACTGTCGGTAAATTTATGTTAGAATTACACAAGCTTTTGCCAAACAATATAAAAGGTGTGCATTTTAATGATCTTAATCAATTAAAAAGTGATTTAGATAATATTGTTCAGAATAATGATGTAATTTTAGTAAAAGGTTCACGTAGAATGAAAATGGATCTTATAGTACAGAAATTCATAATAGAATATTAAATAGAGAACTACTGTATTAATTTAGGATTAAGTTATTAAAAGTTTTAATTGTGACAAAACGTATAGTTATTTTTGGTGGAACAGGGTTTATAGGAAAACACATCGTAAGACGTATGGTAGCAGCGGGGTATTTAATAAGAATATTTACTCGTGATCAAGAAAGAGCTGCTTGTCTGAAGTTATGTGGAAATTTAGGGCAAATATCAGTATTTAAAGGCGATTTTTTTAATGAAAAATCAATTTTAGAAAGTATGGAAGAATGTGATGTAGTCATAAATTTAGTAGGAATATTATATGAGACAAAAAAGAATGATTTCTACGCTATTCATGTTGGCATAGCTGAAAGAATAGCAAAAGCTGCAAAAATAAAAAATTTACCTATGATGATACATTTTTCTGCTATGGGAATAGAAAATAGCAAGCTGTCAAAATATGCTAAAAGTAAATTGAAAGGCGAAAAAGCTGTAACTTTAGCATTTTCAGAAACAATAATAATTAGGCCAAGCCTTGTATTTGGCAAAGAAGATAATTTCTTTAATAAATTTGCGAAGTTAGCGACAATTCTTCCTTTTTTGCTGCTAATTGAAGGTGGAACAACTAAATTTCAGCCGATATGTGTAACTGATTTAGCTGAAGTGGTATATCGTATCATCAATCTTAACAAAAAAGATAAGAAAATCTACAATATAGGCGGACCAAAGATCTATTCTTTTAAAAGCCTATTAAAGTTTATTTTGAATATTACTAACAGAAAATGCTTATTAGTCAACGTGTCTTTCCCAATGGCCAAGTTAATAGCTTTTTTCCTAGAAAGTAGGATTATTTCTATGTTACTAAAGCCTATAATCGGTGATGCAAGTCCTATGCTTACTCGAGATCAAGTGAAAGTTATGATGAGTAGCTCAATTGAAAAATCAACTGACCTTGAAACAATAAAAATCCGTCCAGTGTCAATTGAAAATATAGTGCCAGAATACTTGAAGATTTATAGAAAGTATTGAGTAGAAAGTGTTATAGGTATTACAAGGGAATTTAAAATTGAAAAGAAATTCAATTTCTTGACATCTCATGTTTAATTTTGCATTGTTTGTATCTCATTTCTTCTTTATAAACTTTCAAAATTTTTATCTAAATAAAAGCTAAGTAGTAAATAATTATTTATCGAAATTTCTTTTGCCTTTTTTTTGTTTGGTATATTTTTTAATATTGTAGTTGAAACAATTGTAAGAATACACAAAAAGACCGGTTATTAAAATAATTTTCCTTTTTCTAAGTTATGTGAGGAGTTTTATCCTTTTTATTTTAAATAAAATTCTAGTAAAAATACTTTGTCAATCTTTTTTGCAAAAGATTTAATTATTTACTTTCTTTTTAAACATATGTAAAGTGAGAATATATTATTATAATAATAAAATTAGATATATCAATTGAAATTGAAGTACAATAAAATACAGTACTACTGTATGTTTTATTGTTATATTATAATTAATATGAGACTAGTGCGATTCGAACGCACGACCTTCGGATTAGGAATCCAATGCTCTATCCTACTGAGCTATAGTCCCGTGTTTTTTATTATCTGCACAAAATCATAACAAAAAATCTCGTACTTCTCTAGATCTCTTGCATCATCAGTTTATAATAACAAAAAAATATTTTGTATATTTCTTGAGTATAATGCTATTATATTTAACAATACGGTTTAAATTGATGCTAATTAACAATATTAATTATTCCTACAATAGTCAAGACGATTTTATTTTAAGTAATATAAATATTGAGGTAAAGAGAGGAAATGTCGTATGTCTATTGGGGCATTCTGGTTGTGGCAAATCAACGATTTTAAAATTAATTACAGGGATAGAAAATCCAAAATCTGGCACTATTTTTATAAATGATAGGATAGTTGCAAATAGCAAAACATCTATTGCTATAGAGCATAGGAATGTCGGATTGATTTTTCAACATTCTGCTCTATTTCCTCATAAAACAGTAGTAGAGAATATAACTTTTGCTATTCGTGGCTTCTCCAAAAGAGTAAAGTATCTTACTGCATTGGAAATTTTGAAGCTATTAAATATAGAAAAATATGAAAATATTTATCCAAATGCTTTATCTGGAGGGCAGCAACAATTAGTTGCAATAGCGAGAGTAATGGCACAAAATCCTGATGTTGTATTGCTTGATGAACCATTTTCTAACTTAGATATATTGTCAAAGTGTCAAATAAGACATCATATATTGTCTCTTTTTAGAAGTAAAAATACTCCTGTATTAATGGTAACTCATGATCCGAAAGAAGCATTAAAAGTCGCAGATTTTGTCTACGTAATGAAAAGCGGTAAAATTATCCAATCAGGAATTTCTAGTGATATATATCATAGTCCTAAAGATCATAAGCTAGCAAAGTTCTTTAGTGAGTGTTCTTCTACTTTGTAGTTAGGTGATGAGCTTTCGTTTGATAGTATACTTGCTGCAAGAAAATAATCTAATCTAAAATTATTCTAAAATAGAACTAAACATTAAAAAATTTTGATCTATAACTAAATAAGGTGATATAATTAATGTGAGATTTGATACCAATCAAGTATTTCTTCTGAAAGTTAATATTTTAAATGGAGGTGCAAATGAGCTTAGGACCATGGCAATTGTTTCTAATCTTAGTAATAATCTTAGTTCTGTTTGGTGCAGGTAAGTTACCACAAGTTATGGGTGATCTTGGAAAAGGTATTAAAAATCTTAAACAAGAACTTAAGGATTCAGAGAAATTATCATCTAATGAGCCAGATCGTTAGCGTCTTTATACTTTGTGACACGTACTTTAGTGCGTGTCATTTGTTTAGAAAGTTGAACTAGCTAAAGAATAGATTGAAATACTTTGGTAAGTATGTTAGTTAGAAGTGGTCATTTTGTTAAAGGATAATTGTGCAAAACAATGAGAAGAAATTAGCCGAAAATAAAAAATTAGCTTCTGACATTCTAAAAGAAGTTGCAGAAACTAATAATTATAATAGTGATAAAGTAACACTGTTTGACATAAAAATAGCTTTGCATGAGCGCGGTTTTGGTATTTTAATAATTATCTTCTCTTTGCCACTATCAGTACCTATACCGGTTCCACCTGGCTATACAACTATATTTTCTATGCCTTTAATTTTATTCTCATTACAACTTCTGTTGGGATTTGATTCTCCTTGGATGCCTCATTGGTTAGAAAGAAAGTCTTTTCAACGTTCAACACTAGCTCTTGTAGTAGAAAAAACTTCTCCCGCTTTAAGAAAAATAGAAAAATTCATGAAACCGAGAATGTCGTTCATTTTCTGTGGGCCAGGTGAAAGAATTTTAGCATTTATAATGCTGCTTTGTGCATTATCAATAGCCATTCCACTACCACTAACTAACTTTATTCCTGCAATTGGCACAACTCTCATTTCACTTGGTATTATGAGTAAAGATGGACTTCTCTCTATACTAGGGGTTTTGATGTCTTTGTGCGGATTATTACTTACTATTGTTGTAATAATTAAAGGACCAAATCTCATGCTTGGAGCATTTTCTTTTCTAAAAAGTTTTGTATATGGTTAGGATCTATAATACTTTAACAAAAAAAAAGAGCTTTTTATACCGATCGACAAAGATCATGTAAAAATGTATGTTTGCGGACCAACGGTATATGATACAGCACATATAGGTAATGCGCGTTCTGTTGTTGTTTACGATGTATTATTTCAACTGCTTAAATTTTGTTATGGAAAAGTTACTTATGTGTGTAATATAACCGATATCGATGATAAGATAATCAATGCAGCAAGTGAGAAAAGTAGTAGTATAGAAAGCATCAGCACATACTACACTAGGGCTTTTCAAGAAGATATGAAAAGCATAAATTGTACAGAGCCAACATATGAACCAAAAGCAACAGAAAATATAGATTGTATTATCAAATTAATTGAACATTTGCTACAATCTGGTCATGCCTATGAATCCAATAATCATGTATATTTTAGCGTAGAGTCTTATTCTGAGTACGGTGCATTATCAGGAAAAAAAATTGATGAATTGGATCATGGTAATAGAGTTGAGATTGATGAAAACAAAAAGCATCCAGGAGATTTTGTACTATGGAAACCTGCAAATTACATTGATTTGAAGCTTTCAAGTTACTGGAGTAGTCCGTGGGGAAAAGGAAGACCTGGGTGGCATATAGAATGTTCAGCAATGTCATATGCTTATCTTGGTCAAGACTTTGATATTCATGGTGGTGGTATAGACTTACAATTTCCTCATCATGAAAATGAAATTGCACAGAGTAAATCTGCATTTGCAGGATCAGTATTTGCAAAATACTGGGTACATAATGGTTTTCTTACGGTAAATGAAGAAAAAATGAGCAAATCTTTATTTAATATAGTCAAGGTAAGAGATTTACTACATAAAGGAATAAAAGGTGAAGTAATACGCCATGCATTGCTCAAAACTCACTATAGAAAACCACTTGATTGGACAAAAAATGTTATTTGTGAATCACAAGAAATTCTAAACAAGTTTTATCGATTATTACGTGACGTGGATGTAATAATTATTGAGAAAAGTGATGCAGAAGTCTCTAAGGATTTTGTAGAAGTTTTAAAAAACGATTTAAATATCCCTGAGGCCTTAGTCATATTGCATGAAATGGCCATAAAAATCAATAGAACGAGTAATAAAAATGAGAAGCTCAAATTAACTGAGAGTTTCGTTAAGAGCGCAAGATTTATTGGTCTTCTCAAGTCAAGTTATCGAGAATGGTTTACTGCTGGCGTTAATCATCAAGAAATAGAAAAATTGATAAATTTAAGAAAAATAGCAAAACAAAATAAAGATTATGATACTGCAGATAAAATAAGAGAGCAACTAAAACAAATTGGAATTTCAATCTCTGATAACGAAGATGGTACAACAATCTGGTAAACTTATATGGAAAATTATCTTTTGTTGTTCATAGATAATTTAATGTTATCACTGATCTTACCTGTATATCAAGGTTTTGTGTTTCATACTATGTTATGTTTCAGTTCGTATTATAATCAACTACTTATATTACTTTTTGGAGTGTTTGGATCAAGCATTGGTGGGGTGATTAATTGGCATTTAGGTAGAATAACAATTTTTATCAGAAAATCATATCATAAATTAGAGAGTGGACATAAAATATCAAAAATCATAAGAAATTTACTGATTTGTGCAGTTATACTATTTTCGTGGGTGCCAGCACTTGGAAGTGCGATTCAAGTTTTATCAGGTTATTTTAAGTTAAATCTCAGCGTTTTTATTTTGTTAATTATCTTATCTAACCTTTTCTACTTGTTATATCTCCTCATTACTGTTTAATAGTTTTTATCTTACACCTATCAATGCAGTTATAATTAGTACTTTTATCATGACATTTTAGCATTAAGTTAGTATAGAACGTAAGTATGACATCATTCTTTTTCACAAACATTGATTGATAATTGTCATCTTCTATTTTATATAGATATATTCCATCTTTTCTCTAATGCTTTAGTTGCTGAGACTAAAATATTATCAGCATGAAGGTTAGATTTATATTTATTTGGCATTTAATTTTTACTTCTTCATTTTTTCCTAAATATTTCATTTCAAATGAATAAATTAATAGATTAACTTCTAATTTATTACACAGAGATTTATTATTCTAAATTTCACCTACTAATTTATTTTCTTGAGTCTTTTAACATATCTATCTATAAAATGCATACCACTAAGCCCTAATTTATTTTGCTTACCACAAAAATATACCAAATCTTATAGTTTTTTTTAATTCTGCTATTTGTAAATCAAATTTTAGTTAATTAATCCTTGAATAACTCCAGTCTACATTCGATATCATCATTTAATGATTGAACCTATCAATATTTCTTTATTATTTTTTGATGTTGTGGACAATTAAGCAAGATTCCTAAAATTTTCTTTATCGGTATGCAATTCTCAATCTCCATAAATTTTTAACACTCTCTTATCAAAGTCAGTCAACTTCGAAAGTGATGGAGTTGTAGTCTTGCCAAATAGAATTTACTTTGAAGAATAGATAAAAATCAATTCGTGAGTTTGGATTATTAAAGTGATGATCTTTAATATAAAAAACAAATCTTATTACTGATATTGTTAAGCATAAAATTAGCTTATTTTTTTTGACATAATTACGATACAGCTTTACAAAAAAAAGCTATGATATAAGTAACAATTTTAAAAAAAATTTAATACGACATTAATTGCAGTGCAACAATTCCTGGCATTTCGTTGCCACTTAGCCAGCTTAAAAACGCTCCTCCACCAGTTGAAACATATGTAAAATCTTTATCAGTAAGACCTGCTGTATTTATTGCAGATAAACTATCTCCTCCTCCTATCACGCTAGTTAATTTTCTCTCATATGTCAAGCTATTTACGAATTTCATCACATCTATTGTACCATTTGCAAAAGCTGAATATTCAAAGACACCGATAGGTCCATTCCAGAGCAGGGTTTTGCTTTTTACTATTGCACTTCTTATCGTGCTAAAGGTTTTAGGGCCAATATCCAAAATTATATCATCATCCAAAATGGATTCTATGTTTCTTAAAATGCAAGTATTATAATCAGAGTTTATTGCAACTAAAGCATCTTCAGGCACAATTATTTTACAATTGTTTTTATTTGCTGTTTCAATAACATTATAAAGAAAATTCTCAACGCCACTTTGAAAGAAAGATTTGCCAATATTCACTCTATTGAACAACAAAAAATTATTAGCAATTGCGCCACCAATAATAAGATAATCGACCTTTTCTGCTAGTTTTATAAGCATTTTTATTTTAGTTGATATTTTAGCTCCTCCAACTATCACAGTAATAGGTTTAGCGTCAAATGATACAGCTTTTTTAAGATATTTTAACTCATCTTGTAAGCAAAATCCTGCATAAGAAGGCAAAAATTCTGTAATGCGTGAAATAGAAGCATGAGCTTTGTGAGAACAAGAAAATGCATCATTTACATATATATCTGCTAGTGATGCTAGTTGTTTAGCAAAATTTGAGTCATTCTGCTCCTCTTCTTTATAAAATCTCAAATTTTCTAGTAATATTACATCTCCTTTATTCATCTTATTTACTACTTTTTGCACTTTTTTGCCAATGCAATCATTGACAAACTTTATCTTTTTATTAAATAGTTGCGATATAGTTTCAACTATATTTTTTAGTGATAAACTATCGATTTTGACTTTTGGGCGTCCAAAATGTGTTATAATAACGACTTTTGCACTCGCATTTACTAAATACTGAATAGTAGGTAATGCTCTCAAAATACGAGTGACATCATGAATCTTTCTATTTTTTACAGGAACATTAAAATCAACTCTGAGTAAAACAATTTTATCATGAAAATCACAATTTTCCATGCTAGACACATTTATCATAAAACTAAGGAGCTATAAAATCATTATACAGCAGTTTGATCTAAAGTAAATCGTTTATGCGTCAACTTTGAAGTTGAGTATTGAAAATTAACTGGGGAATTGTGGATCATTTTGTGTATGTCATAACAAGCCATAGCGCTCTCAGCAAAGCCATTTAGTATCAACTTGAGTTTACCTGAATAAGTAGCTATATCTCCAATTGCATATATCTTATCTCTATTGGTTCTAAGTGTAGACTGATCAACAATTATACGGCTGTGTTCTAACTGTATGCCCCAATTGTTTATTGGATTCCAATTCATTGACAGTCCGAAAAATGGAAGTAAAAAATCAGCAGATATTTTTCTTTCCTCTTTGGAGGAAATGTTTTTTACTATTACTGCACTCAATTGCCTATTATTTCCAGCTAGTTCATGTAATTGATATGGTGTTACAAGTTCTATTTTTCCACTACTTTCGAGTAATTCTAATTCATTTCTAGTTTTGACAATACAACGAAACTCCTTTCTTCGATGTATCACATAAATTTTCTTTGCAATTTTAGAAAGCTCTATGGTCCAATCAGCCGCAGAATCTCCTCCTCCTGCGATGACTATAGTTTTATTCTGAAAATTAGAAATTTTATTTATACTATAAAATACAGATTTATTTTCATATTCTAATATACCGACAAGTGGTGGGCGGTTAGGCTCAAACATTCCATTTCCTGCAGCAATGACAACAGCTTTGCATTTCACTTCTGTACCTATATTCGTTATTACAGTAAGGTTTTGACTATTGCTATCCAAGATGTTTTCTACCTTTTGACTTAAATGATAAACAGGCTCAAATGGCGAAGCTTGCTCGATTAATTGTTCAATTAATTTTTGAGCAGTAATTATAGGATAACCAGGTATATCATATATCGGTTTTTCTGGGTAAAGAGCAGTACATTGTCCTCCTGCTTGATCTAAAATATCTATTATATGACATCTCATATCGAGCATTCCAGATTGAAAAGCAGTAAATATTCCAACAGGTCCTGCACCTATTATTACAATGTCAGTTTCCATATCAGATGATAATTTATTTGAATATTAGCTTTTTTTATGAGCAAGGTCAATCACTTACAAATGTAAGATTCTCACATTGTTTTTAACAATGCATTAAGTATATACTCAATATAAAAAACTACTTGACAATCTTCGCCGTTATCTTTATCGATGATACTGAAGCTATTTGTTTAATTTTTCGATCTATGCAAATTAATGACAAAAACTTAAGATATTTGCCGTTTCATGTTTAAATTATTCCACTATGTGCACCTCATCATCTTTTAAAATTTCTGATTTTCAAGATGAAGAGCACTTATAAGTCGTTTAAGAAAGTATAAAATGTCAAATAGACAATGGAGTATCTGAATACTAGCTAACTTGGTTTTTTGTCTTTTTTCTACTCAGTAAAATTTTTAACGTTTACAGTTTTGGTTATTTGCATTTAAAAGCAACTGAATCGTAGCGCTGAGAATAAAATTCTAATATTATAATACATATAATAATTAGCCACTTACAAGAATTTCTTTTGCTTTTTTCCATTTAATTTAGATTAAGCAAGAAGTTTGATGTCAAACATATGTAAACAAAATTAATGATGAAGTCTATTAATATGGAGTATTCTTAGTAATTTTGGTAAAATTAAATGAAAAATATTCCTTGCTAAACGTTTTAGATGGATTATTTTTGTCCATTGATTGAAAATTTTGAATGTGTTGCTATTATTTCTATAATTTTATCTTTCATTGTTGACTTCATTGAAGTCGTTATTTCCACATCTATCTTTCCAGATATGATGCTCTATTTTAATGTATTAAAGATATAATTCAGTTGATTATTTCTTATCATTTCCTAATCTTTTTCATAGAAGAGTTGGTTTGGATTTTTTTCTAAATGTTATGAATGGAGGAGAATTGTGATCATAAGTACTTTTTGTTATTAATAGATTCTTGTTGGTTGCGTTTTTGTGTCGTAGATTTTGACTTTTAATCTCTCGTTTTATTCAAGATATAAGTAGTAGTACATTCGCAATCATACTTATAATTGTTGTAGATAATTACAAAGGTAGCGAAGCGGTAAATTATCAGAATTATGAATTCTGTTCTCGTAGTTGTTCTGGTAATTGGACAAATTTTAGATAGTCTCATCAATGAAATTGTAAAATGGAGTGGTATTATGAAATGTTGCAATACTTTATTTAATCTCTTGGATTTTGCTACTTTTTTTGTTTGGAAATAAAAAAAAAGATTGCGATATTTTTAATTTGAAAAAATGATGAAAGACTATGAGAAGCTATTATTGAGTTCAAAATTTGTAGCGCTATCCTTGATACTAAGCCTGTTTTCTGCTACTTAAATTTTATTTATCACTTGTGAGTTTTTATATATAGAAACTTTTGATTTACCTAGGGATATTTATGTATTACATCAATGTGCAATAATTGGATCTTTCTCATTTATCAGCTTGTTTGCTAGTAAAATACTACAAAAATTTGAAGAAAATATTGATGTATCATTTCTGGTACGAGCGTGATTGCTATCCGATCCCTATTGCTTGTGATATTCAGTGTAACTATGCCATATTCTTTTTTTACTTAATGATATTTATCTATAATTGTTTTTTTTGCATTGGTTATGCAACTTGCAAAGCAGTTATTTTAAATATATCAGTGAATATTTTTCCTAAAATCAAAGGTATAGCTTCTTCTATAGTCTTATTTGTTAGAATCTTGATTATGGCATTGTTGTCGGTTTTGATGATCTGTGTTTACAATGATCAAGCAATTAGTGTAGCTGTTCTTCTTCTATCTTCAGAGTAGTGTTAGGATTTATTTTTACTGTTTATTTATTGCTTTTAAAAGATCATATGTAATTTTCTATTGTAGCTTTAATTCTCTTCTGCCAATCTTTCTGCTTCGTTGCGTGAAATTAGTGCTTCAATAAATTCATCTAATTCGCCCTCTTTTATAATTTGCTCTAATCGATGTGAAGTTAGGTTAATTCTATGGTCTGTTATTCTTGATTGTGGAAAGTTATAAGTTCTTATGCGTTCAGAACGATCTCCAGAGCCTATTTGGTTTTTCCTCATTGTTGATCTTTCCATTTCTTTTTTTTGTCTTTCAATTTCATACAATCTTGCTCTTAATACTTTGAGCGCTTTAGCTTTATTTTTGTGCTGTGATTTTTCATCTTGCTGTATTACAACTATTCCTGTTGGTAGGTGAGTAACTCTTACTGCACTATCAGTTGTGTTTACTGACTGCCCTCCAGGGCCGCTAGACCTGTAAACATCTATTCGTAAGTCTTTTTCCTCTATTGTGAAATCGACTTCTTCAACTTCAGGTAATACGGCAGCGGTAGCTGCCGAAGTATGTAGCCTTCCCGAAGATTCAGTTTCTGGTACTCTCTGCACTCTATGTACTCCCGATTCAAATTTTAATCTTGCAAAAACTTCTGTACCATTGATAAGTGCAGAAGCTTCCTTATAACCACCTATACCTGTACTGGAAATGCTTATTGGCTCAAATTTCCAATTTCTCCTTTCTGCATATTTTTGATACATGCGGAATAGCATTGCTGCAAATAATGCTGCTTCTTCTCCTCCTGTACCTGCTCTTATTTCTAATATTGCATTTCTTGAATCGTCTTCATCTTTAGGTAATAGCGCTAATTTTAGTTTAGTTTTTATTTGAGGTAATGATATTTTTTGCTTCTCAAGGAGTTCTTCTTTTGCTAATTCTTTTATATCATATTGACTGTTTTTATCTTTGATTATTTCTTCTAAGTCTAAAATTTCTTCTTTTAGTGTGTTATATTCATCAATTATCTGGATAATCGGTCTGAGCTCAGAGTATTCTTTTGAAAAATTGATAAATTCTTTTTGGCTTAAATTGATAGGATTTTCTAGTCTCCTTTCTATATCATTAAATTTTTTCTTCAAATCTTGTAAATTGTTTTCTATATCCATAAAGTTAAGATCTAATATTTTAACTACTTAAATAAACAATATATGCTTGAAATAAAAAAATTTTTATATCAAGTAATAACATTATAGTATACATACTACCTTAGATATTTCTATATATAATGACAAGAAGGATGACATTAAACAGTAATTTTATGTTTGGAGCTTCAGATATAAAATCATTACCAGATGAATTAGTTTCAGAGATTGCGTTTGTCGGTAGATCAAATGTAGGAAAATCCAGTTTAATTAACTTATTAATAAACAGAAAAAAAGCTGCTAGAGTCTCTTCTAAACCTGGATGTACTAGACAAATAAATTTTTATTCTATGTATAATGATAAGTTCAGACTTGTTGATCTTCCAGGATATGGCTACTCTTGTGCTAGCAAGGAAGAAACAATGAAATATTTAGATCTGATTGAGTGTTATTTAGCTCAAAGAAGAAGCTTAAAAAGAGTATTTGTGCTTGTAGATAGCAAAGTAGGGCTAAAAGAAATAGACAAGGACTTTATTTATTGGTTAATATATAATAATGTTAATTTTGATGTTGTGTTAACAAAAATAGATAAAATAGGTAAAAAAAATCTCGATACCATTCTAGAAAATACTGAAAAATGGGTTAATAATGAGAATGTGTTAATTCATCAAATAAGCACCCGTGCTAAATGTAAAATAGTCAAGGTAAGGGATGAGTTTTTCAAATTTATAAGATGAAGAGCAGTGGATTTTCAAATGGTGGAGTACCATTTAAACAAAAAACAGAAATGTTGCTTGAAGTTCTATCTAATATACCCAACTTTGTTGGCGAAACTTTTGTCATCAAATGCAGTAGTATTATTATTTCAGACAGAATGTTACTCAATGCTTTTGTGCACAATATTGTTTTATTGAAAAAGCTTGGTATAAATCCAGTTATAGTTCATGATGGGGAGTGTGAAATTAATTCTGTATTAAAAACTTTAGGTATAGATAGTAAGTTTATAAATGATATCAGACTTACAGATAAAGATACCGTGAAAATCATTGAAATGGTGCTATGTGGTTCAGTTAATAAAAAAATTGTTCAGCATATAAATATTGCTGGTGGTTCAGCTATTGGGTTGTGTGGAAAAGATGGAAGTTTAATAAAAGCTGAAAAGATAAGTACTACGCTTAAGGAAAATGGATCAAATAATATCGAAAAAATATTAGATATGGGGTTTATTGGAGTACCGACTGAAATTAATCCTGATATACTATTTTTTGTTGAGGAATCAGATTTGATACCAGTTATTGCACCCATTGGTCATGGAGGAAATGAAGAAACATATCACGTTGATGCAGATAGTGTTGCAAGTGCGATAGCAATTGCAATTTCTGCATCTAAAATGGTGACCTTTAGTGATCCAGATGAAGAAATAAATAAAATTGGTAGTAGAAAGATATCTGTTAAAAATTTAAATGCATCAATTAATTGCGGTAAAATTAAAGGAGAAAAGCTTATTGAAAAACTTATAGCGTGTGCCAAAATGGTGGAAGAATGTTCTGGAACTGCTCATATAGTTAATGATAGAATACCTAATATTTTGATTGATCTATTTACTGAAGATAATTTGAGTGTGTCAATTGTAAATGATTTGTAGTTATATTATTTATAACTATAAGAATGTTAAAATTTGGAAATTATTTACATAATAGATGATGTCATTCCAGTTTGTGACGTACATCTGTAAGAACATTGTGATTTGTGTGTAATTTTGCATAGCATGTCTAATTAGATGATATTCATTATAGAATGAGCTCAGCGCCGCCCTATTAGCCAGTACTACTTTTTTTTATTCTCTCTATGAGAACTATATTTACATATAGGATTTTATATTTGGATAAGATTATGTCTTGAAAAAATTAAGTTTTAGTGCTATAAGGTATTATAGCTTCTATACTTATACTGACTATGAATGTAGAAAATGAGAAAGTGCAAAATGCTAAGATAAAATTACCGATATTTCTTGATTATCAATCTACTACTAAAGTAGATCCTCGTATTCTAGAAGTGATGATACCTTATTTCAGTGAGTTTAGTAATGCACATTCTCGTAGTCATTCATTTGGTTGGGCTGCTGAAGAAGCAATGGAAAGAGCGAGGAAGCACATTGCTGATCTTATAAATGCAGATAGTAAAGAAATTATCTTTACCTCAGGTGCAACTGAATCAAATAATATGGCAATAAAGGGTGTTGCTCACTTTTATAGGAATAAAGGAGATCATATAATAACTGTTTGCACGGAGCATAAATGCGTTTTAGATTCTTGTCGATATTTGGAGAATGAAGGTTTTAAAATTACATATTTATCTGTTAAGCAGAATGGAATTATAGATTTATCGAAACTAGAAGAGGTAATTACTGATAGAACAATTCTTGTTTCAGTTATGATGGCAAATAATGAAATTGGAGTGGTACAACCTGTCAAGGAAATTGGTGCAATATGTAGGAAGTATAATATTTTTTTTCACACAGATGCTGCTCAAAGTTTTGGAAAAGTACCGATCGATGTTAATGAAATGAACATCGATCTTATGAGTCTTTCTAGTCATAAAATTTATGGACCAATGGGAATGGGTGCGTTATATGTCAGGAAAAAGAATCCTCGTGTTAGATTGATACCACTGATTAGTGGTGGTGGACAGGAGAGAGGTATGCGCTCCGGAACAGTTCCAACTCCTCTTGCAGTTGGTTTTGGTGAAGCAGCACGTATTGCTAAAGAAGAAATAGAAATAGAAGCAATCAAATTAGAAGAATTGAGAGATATTTTGTATAATAAGATAAAAGAAACATTTCCTGATGTTATTTTAAATGGTGATTATAAAAATAGAATTCCTGGTAACTTAAATTTAAGTTTTCCTTATGTTGAAGGTGAATCTCTCATCATGGCAATCAAAGATTTAGCGGTAAGTTCAGGTTCTGCGTGCGCATCTGCATCTCTTGAACCTTCCTATGTCATAAGATCACTAAACAATGGCCACGACCTTGAGCATTCATCGATTAGATTTGGCTTTGGCCGTTTTACCACTAAAGATGAAATTTTATATGCAGCAGATCTTATTGCTAAAAATGTTGGGCGACTGAGGGAAATGAGCCCACTTTGGGAAATGGTGCAAGAAGGAGTAGATTTAAACACTGTGGAATGGGATTCTCATTAGATCTTCTGTATAATCCTGCTTTTCTGGTTTTGCGTCAATAATTTGCTCGTGCTTCTCTCAAATATTCTTCGGTGTTTATTTGCGTTTATCATTAAATTTTTTTACTATAATTTAGTCATGAAAGAGATCAATTTTTTTGTTGACTTACTTATATACTTTAATTAGTATAGAATATATAAGTAAATAATGATTATCAATATGATTTATGAAATACATAGTAGGTAAGAACTTTATTTAAAATGTTCAGAAACTAATTATTTAATAAACGAAAATGAAGAGGTATGTTTTATGTTGTACCACTTTATCTTCTTGGAAGAAGGCTCACCTTCAGTAGAGATGCAAGCTACCATCGGTGAAAAATAGTTAATCCAGAAATTTTATAAGGAAATGAGAAATGTTAAAGAGAAAAATACTTGAAAACCTTAAAAGAATAATGTTATAAAAAACACTTTAGAGAATATTAAGTACGTGGAAGATAAATATCTAAAATAAGAAGCTGAGGTAAGTTTACGTTATTAAAAATAATAAAAGTGAAAGTGAAATTGTAGCAAATTTAATATTTGGAGAAATATTGGATATACTAGATATAATATTTTGTTATTTTGTAGCAAGTAGACAATATGAATTGTCTGATACTTTTGATGATCAAGAAAATAATGACAAAAATGAATTATCTGAAAAAAGTTTAAACATCATAAAATATATCACTAGTAAGTTAGTGTTGTGAGATGGAAAATAAGACATAATTTCTATTATGGTAATGGTATTATAGAACAAGTAATTAATAATTTTAAAAAAGATCTTAATGAACAATATAAGAAAATTGGAGACAAGTTTAAAAATGTAGTACATGAAAGTATTTTGAACAAAAATTAGCATACTTAAGAAGATAGATTAGAAGTGAACATAATAGATGATGGTTTTATATTTAATATATACAAGATAATATTATTGAATCTGTATAAATCAAAAATAATCAACAAATAAAAGATTCAAAGTTATGAATTTGTATATTGGAGATTGGAGAAAGTGTGATGAAAATTAAAAAAGTCGAAGTCGAAAAAAAAGAAACTATGCAGATATTTCAGGTAGTATTGAAATGTCTTTTGTTGTTAGAGCAGAAAAGATCAGCATTTGTCATACATTATAGTGAAGAAAATAGTAATGAAATAAAAGTGTATTTTGCTGATTAGGAGGGAAAAGCAAGGTTTTACAAGTTAGAAAATGAGGAGAAAAAAATAGAGCCAAATTCTTTCTTAGAAAGAAGGTTGTTACAGAAATTATAGATAAGAGTTTCGAGAGGAATAGTAGTTATCTATAAATGAGATTATTAAGTAACAGTGTGTTCTAATACTTTCATGTAAATTTCCTAGCTACCACAAAAGAAAGTAAAAGTAGAAATAACTTCAAGAGGTTAAAATTTTATATTTTTTCAGAAAAAGATTGTAAAAAGTTGATTATAACTATTCATATAGTTAGCTTGAGAAGCACATTTGTATAAACATTATAATTTGTAGATAATTTACGTAATAGATACTGTTATCTCAGTATTTTAACATAACTTTTATACTCATCAATTTAATAAAATTCCTAGATGCCAGTATTAGTTATTTGATTAGCTATTTGCATGATATCCTTAGTGGTAGCTTCAAATCATAATGTTCTTACAATTTTGTGTCAAGCACTAAAATGATGAGAGAAGAAAAATTAGAATAACACTAGTTGTTGTAAAAAAAAATATTCATTCATGAAATGCTTTAATATTTAAGAAATTTACTAAACAGTAAAATAAGCAAAAAAAACCTCGAGCAGCTAGTTATTCACTATCTATCTTATAACATTGGCGTTTTGATGTCTTAAACGACTTATAAGTGTTCTTCATCTTGAAAATCAGAAGTTTTAAAAGATGATGAGGTGCACATAGTGGAAAAATTTAAACATTAGATGGAAAATATCTTAAGTTTTTGTCATTAATCTGCATAGACTGGAGATAAATAGTAGCTTCATTCTAATTATGAAGATAATGATGCAGATTGTTAAATAATTTTTGTTTTATATTTAAACTACTTGCAATCTTTTTATACACTCATCTTTACCAAGAATTACCATTATATCGATAATTCCAGGTGTATCCATTATCCCAGTTATTGGGGCTCGTAATGAGTGATAAACATCTCTTATTTTCGTATTATGCAATTTTGAAAATTCCTTAATTTGAGAGGACAAAAAGCTCTTATTCCAGTTTTCATCATCGATATTTGAGAGAAATGATACAAGTAACTTGATTATATCAAGATTGGATTTGATGATTTGCTCAGCTTTTTCGCTTAAATCAAATGGTGGATCTTTGATATAAAATTGCGCTAAATCTAGCAGTTCGGTCAAGTAGTTTGCTCTTTTTTTTAATTCCGTTAGTCCATGTAGTAGATAGTTCTTTTTTTTTTCATCTGGAGTACTTTCTCTAAGTATTAGAGGTAGAATATCTTCATTGCTCATGTTGTTGATATAATGATTATTCAAATGTTCCAATTTTTTAAAATCAAGCCGTGCAGGCGAACGACCGATGTTTTCTAAATTAAACCACTTCATTGCTTGCTCATCGCTAATAATTTCGTCATTACCATGACTCCAGCTAAGTCTGAGCAGGTAGTTACGCATTGCCTCTGGCAATATTCCAATCTTCTCGTAATCACAAATATTTGTAGCGCCATGCCTTTTGGACAGTTTATTCCCATTCTTTCCATGGATAAGCGGTACGTGCGCAAAACGCGGAATATCAAAATCAAGAGCCTGATATATTAGTAATTGCTTAAAAGTATTGGTGAGATGGTCAGAACCACGTAATATATCAGTTATTCCGGCATCATGATCATCAACCACTACTGCAAAAATATATGTTGGAGTATTATCAGAGCATAAGATAACTATATCATCAAGCTGCTCGCTATTTACTTTAATTTGGCCATATATTTTATCGTCAATAATGATATTTTCTGAGTCTGGCACTTTAAAGCGGACAACAGATTTTATGCTTGGTGTTAGATTAGTACACTTATGCTTGTATATCTTTCCTTTTTCTCTTGTTTTTGCCTTTATCTCTTCAACTTCATCTTTAGAGCAATAACAATGATATGCTTTACCTTTCTCAACTAAAAGATTTGCAACTTCAATATGTCGCTTTATTCTTTTTGATTGATATATTATTTCTCCATCGTAGCTTACGCCAAGCCATTTCAGCCCATCTATTATCACATCAATTGCCTCTTGTGTTGAACGTTTTCTGTCAGTGTCTTCAATCCTCAGTAAAAATTTTCCGTGATTATGCTTTGCATAGAGCCAATTAAATAAAGCAGTACGAGCTCCACCAATATGCAAAAATCCAGTTGGTGATGGAGCAAATCTAGTTATTATACTTGACATATTTGTTTGTTACAGTAATATAAACGATGATAGCTCAAATTTATATTTGCAACAATGTGGAATTACTATAAATTACTGATCTTATGAAGATAAAATTATGTTTATTTTTAATAATTTATATTATATGATTTAAAGTTGATTAAATATGATGGAGTATGTTATGGACGAGCTTAAATATATAGAAGATCTACTTTCAAGTAATAAAGGTGAATTGGATTGGTGTTACAGAGGTCCATCTGATAAGACAAAACTAATAGCGAATGGAGACAATCTTTTACATCTAGCTGCAAAGACAAGAAATGTTGAAGTTTTCTTATCTATTTTCAAGAAAAGTGTTGAACATGATGTATATTTATTAGAATATAATAGATATCATGAAAATCCATTTCATGTAGCAGCGAAAATAAGGATATTACCAAATGTGTTAAGGGGAATATTTAAGTATTTGAAGTCTGAACAAATTAATACAAATAATGATTTGAAAAAATTGGAAAACTTCAAAAGTTACGTTAGAAATGCGTTAGGTAATAAATGTGCGTTAAATATCCACAAAATGACTCCTCTTGATATGGTTAGTAAGGAAGTTAAGAAGGAAATAAGAGAAATTGTAGGTATAAAAGAAAGTCTTATATGTAATAAAAAATTACGCTTATGTTTATATATAGTAGGAGCTATAGCATGTGTTGCTGCTTTGTGTCTTTCTCTATATTTTCTGTATTTATGTTCTCAAAGTCTTGCGTTAGGCTCGATAGCTGGGATAGCTTCTGGTGGATTTGGATATCTGGCAGGTAAGGCATGTGATGAAATATATGATATGAATAATGTAGACACCTTAATGGAAGGTATTAGTGTTAAGGACGCTGCAAAAATAGCAGCACAAGTTAATACATAAAGAGATAAAATCACTTGCAGGCAATGATATAGAAATGTACTCTCTCTTAAGAGAGAATTCTTAAGAAAGAATGCTTACACAATGACAAAAAAGAAGTATAGTAAGATTTTAATAGCAAATAGAGGGGAAATTGCTTGTAGAATCATCAGAACTGCTCGTAGAATGGGTATATATTGCATATGCGTGTATTCGGATGCAGATATAAATTCTGTGCATGTAAGACGAGCGGATGAGTCAAGGCAAATTGGCACTTCTCCCGCTTATCTCAGTTACTTAAACATCGAAAAAATATGTGAAGTAGCAATTGAAACAGGTGCACAGGCAATTCATCCTGGTTATGGCTTTTTAGCAGAAAATCCAGATTTTCCACGTGCTTTGCAAAAACACAATATAGATTTCATCGGCCCAAGTGCAGAAATAATAGAAGTGACAGCAAATAAAATAGCAGCAAAGAGATTCGCAAGAAAAGCTGGAGTGAATGTAGTGCCAGGATACATGGGCAAGATCAACGATGCTGCTCATGCAGAAAGTGTTAGTGAGAAGATTGGTTTTCCAGTTATGTTGAAAGCTGCATCAGGTGGTGGTGGTAAAGGCATGCGAATTGTAAACTCCAAAAAGGAAATTGAACTAGCATTTACATTAGCAATAAATGAAGCGGAGAAGAGTTTTAAAGATAGTACTATTTTTATAGAAAAATATATAGAGTTACCGCGACACATCGAAATACAAATCATAGCAGATAAATATGGCAATGTAGTGTGTCTTGGAGAGAGGGAATGTTCAATACAAAGAAATAATCAAAAGATAATAGAAGAAACGCCAAGCTCGTTTATCAGTGAAAAAGTAAGACAAGAAATGTATACTCAATGTATTTCTTTAGCAAAGCAAGTTGGCTATTTTTCAGCAGGAACTGTTGAATTTGTTGTAGATCAGAATCAGAACTTTTATTTTCTTGAGGTAAATACGAGATTGCAAGTTGAACATCTAATAACAGAGTTTGTAACTGGAATAGACATAGTAGAAGAAATGATTAGAACTTCCTGTGGAGAAAAATTAAAGTTCAGTCAGAATGATATTAAATTTTCTGGTTCTGCAATAGAAAGTAGAATTTGTGCTGAAGATCCATCAAAGAATTTTTTTCCTTCTAGCGGAAGAATAAAATATTACGACAAACCAAATGAAAGCAATTATGTCAGAATAGATGATGGAGTTGTTGCAGGGTCGGAAATCAGCATGTTTTATGATTCGATGATTGCAAAAGTGATAACATATGGAAAAGATAGAATAGAAGCAATTAGCAAAATGCAAATAGCTTTATCTGAATATTATATAGGAGGAGTGATAAATAATATAGAATTTCTAGAATCTATTTTTCATCATCCAAATTTTATTGCAGCAAAACTTCACACGAGATTCATTCTAGATCATTATCCAAATGGATTTCACGGTGATTTTATTACAGAAGAGTATATTAAAATATTTATTTTTGCTGTGTTATATGTTTATTTGGAAAACGAGAAGAGGTATTACAATAAATTAATAAATGAAGCACTTATAGTGAAAATAAATGACAATGAATACTCTGTAAAAGTACAGTATCAAAATAATACATTAACAACAATATACAATCATAATGCATATTTTATAAATGGTAAATGGAAATCAAGTTACAGATTATTGTGTATTACAATTAACGATGATATCGATGTAACACTTAAAGTAGAAAGACAAGGTAGTAAACATTTTATAAAATATGCTGGGATGCAAGCTGAGTGCTGTGTATTTAAACCTCATGTGGCTAAATTAAGTGAATTTATGTTAAATAATGAAACAGAGACAATCTCAATAGATACTGTAAAATCTCCAATATCTGGTTTATTAGTTAAATTACACGTAAATGTTGGAGATCAGGTAGAGATAGGGCAACCTTTATTTGTTATAGAAGCGATGAAAATGGAAAATATCATATGCGCTGAATCGGAAATGGTGATAAAAAATATTCTCATTCAAGAAGGAAAAAATATACAGGCTGGTGATGTGGTATTAGCTTTGTATACAGCTTTTTCTTAAATAACATAAAAAATATAAGCCTGATCCAAATGAGATGAATGAAAACACTTGATGAGTTATAGCAATGGCTATTGGTATGTGTAGTGATAAAGTAATTACTCCTAAAATTATCTGAGTTAAGACAGAGAACAGTATTACATATACCGGTTTTACATCAGAGTTTTTTATTGTGAGTATTACCGTTAGAACTAATATCAGCAATGCCAGTACTCGGTGTATGAATTGTACTGTTGCTTTATTTTCAAAGATATTTAGCCATATAGGCTGTAAAAAAAATAAATCTTTCGGAATGATATATCCGTCCATTAGTGGAAATGTATTGTAAATTAAGCCGGCATTTAATCCTGCAACAAATGTTCCGAAAGTTATTTGTATTACAATTAGAGCCAAGATTGTTCTTGTGTAATGTATGCTGTTACAGCTAACTTTAAGTTTAATTTGCTTTGCTTTGATTTGATAATCAAAAAATTGGTACGACAATAATGCAAAAATAGTCAATGCTAGCAGTAAGTGAAGTGTAAGCCTATAGTGGCTAATATGAGGTTCATCTATCAGACCACTTTTAACCATATACCAACCAGCGAAAGCTTGTAACGCTCCAAATAATAGTGCTATAGATAGTCTTATTTCTACCTTCTTAGTTATTCTTTTTCTAAGTATAAAGTATACAAACGGTAGAATAAAAATTAAACCTGTTAGCCTTGCAACTAATCTATGTATATATTCTATAAAATATATAATGCGAAATTCCTTCATACTAATCTCATAATTGAATATTTTATATTCAGGAGTAGTCTCATATTTCGATTTTTCTTGTAGCCAGTCTTTCTCACTCAATGGTGGTAATATTCCAGTAATAGGCTTCCACTCTGTGATAGACAATCCTGCTTTTGAAAGTCTGGTAAATCCGCCAATTCCTACTATAAGAATTACCATGACAGAGCAAAGAAAGAGCCAAATAACTACAGATTTTGATTGTTTTTGTTCAATAAACCATGCTGAATTTTGTTCCATCGTTGGTGATGAATGATAAATTCTCATAAAGCAAAAAAAAATCTACAATACTGTGTAGTAAATTATACATAAGGAAGAATATTGATACTACACAAAAGTAAAAAAGCATCTTTTGCTGATTGATTGTTATTGCTATGGGAGAAATCAGGCTAGTGATTTATATCACTACAAAGTAGTATAAAAACAATTCATTTAAAATTTGAGTAACATTAATGAATGCAATAAAAATGGAGTAGTAAAAATATACAGATTACCGAGCAACAAAAAGATTCAATAGTAGATTCCTTTGAGTCTATTGTGTCTATAAAGTGATCTTATATTTTCTTAAATAGATAATATAAGTTTGCATATAACTTTTAATCCAACGCACTCTTCTTTGCCTAATACAGGTAAACACAGTAATTGATGATTCTGTTAATGTTTTTGAGTCAATAATTCTAATTTTGTATTCTATTTTAAAAATTTCAAATCTAGATCATCGTCTTCAGTGATATTAGATGCATTCTAGAGAAGCATTTTTCCTTAAAATTTCTATTGAAAAATGGTCATTGCTACCACTCAAAGGTTGTCATATTCATTTTTAGAATCTAGGCAATAAATAATGAAATCAACTCATATATTTTATATAGAAGATTTCGTCAGAAAATTGTAATTATAATTGCAATAATTTAATCTTGTTTGCACACAGTCTAATTTATTGTCTCAATTATTAAATTCAATCAATGCTTTTTTGAATTACAGTAGATCATACTTGTTATTTGTATCATATAACTATATATCTTCCTTTAATAAAACTCATGCTTCAATTGTATGAATTAGCTTTTGTTTTAGGCAAAGAATAAGGAATTTTATCACTTCAAAATATTGAAGTAAGGTATGTTTTCTATAACTGCAAGCATTTTCTGATCATCACTTTCTATCAGAAGTTTCATATCTAATTTTGATTTTAGATAATCTAAATTTTGATATTTTTAATCAATTGCTTTATCACTGCATCTTCTTTAAAGATAGGCAATAAAATTTATATATAGGGAAAATCTTCTTCGTTTATCTTATCATAATCTATTTTTCGATTATAGGTTTCGCATAAGTCAAAAATTGTAGTTATAAATTTGAATAAATAACTAGAACATCCAATTATAAATACCAACATTAAAGCAAAATATGTATATACTTATCAATTGGTGTTAAAATTGATGTTTTGATAAAGAAAGAAGCAAAAATATTGAGCTTAATTTAATATTTTGGATGAAATTAGGATTTTATGATATAAATAATTACTTGCAAGTTTTGAAATACCAGAATTCGAGTTAAGAAAATTTAAAATCCGTTCATCATTTGCTTTTATTAGTACACAATAATCACTGTAATTAGTCTTGATTCAATAATTGGTATCTTGATTTGCATCTTCAATTATAAGAAAAGTAGTATTATTTAATTTTGCCAAGGAACTATATTAAATTTGTAGTAAAAAAAATTTTTCTTGCTTTTTAAATAAACTTGAATCAAGTTTGATTTTTTTAAATATCATTAACTTGAAGTATAGATAGCTGTTGCATTAAATCTAATGCAATTTTTTATTTAAATCACGTGAAAGTGAAAATATGACTTCACTGTTCCGCTTATCATCCTTGTGTTCCTGAATTATTTTTTTTACAGCGTCAGCAGCTATACTTGCTGTATTAGCTTGTAAATCTCCAATAGTTTTTTTAACTTGATCAGTAACTTTCTTCAAATGAGAACGAGTATTATCATCTAATGTCTGGTTCAGCTGTTGTCTATTATGTTTAATAATACTATTAGCCTTATCAAGAGCTTCATTCATCATTTTATTAACCTCTGCATTTAATCTTTTGTATTTTTCAGAAGACTCTCTGTAATACTCCAACATATCTCTTTTGAATTTTTCAACCTCTTCATTCATAAGTTTACTTTTGTTATGCTTATTGTTAAGAGTATTTTTTATCATTTTCTTTAGTAATTTATATGAAAGAATAAAACCTACCAAAAAAGCAAGACCGATAATTAGTGACGTAGACATAAAAACCTTTAGAATTCTTTAGATATCAAGCTAGCAACAAACTCCTCTTCAATTTTAGAATTGGTCAATTTACTGTAGTAAATTAAGGCAATATCAGTAGCTATTTGCTTTAATTCATCGGTGCACTCAGATTTAAACCTTGCTACTTCTTTTTCAACAAGTTTGCTTATTTTTTTATCTTCTTCTTTTAATATATCTTTTACATTTGCTCTCATTTCTTCTACTTGGATAAGTGCATTATCTATAACTTCTTTCGCTTGCGTTCTAGCTTTGTTTAAAGCTGCGTTACATTTAACAGTCTGATTTTCTATAAGTTTTAGGAGGTGGATGGAATTATTAAAAGAATCAAGTACATTCTTACTTCTAGTGCTTATTATTTCATCTAATTTTGGTAGAAATAAACAACTTACTACAAAAAAAAGTAAAGAGAAAAAAAATAAAAACCAAAAAACTTGAGAAAAGAAAGTTGAAACATCAAGCTGTGGCATGTGTTAAGCAACAAACATCAATAACATCGCAAGGAGAAACGCAAGTAATCCCATAAATTCAACCATAGCAGCACCAATATAAACGTAAATTTTCATTTTACTCTCTGATTCAGGATTTCTTGCAAGCCCATTTAACATAGTAGCAAATATATTTGCTACACCAAGACCTGCCCCGAATGTGCCAAGGACGCTTAAACCAATCGCTATAAATTTTAAAGCTACTAAATCCATATATTATCTTAACTATTTCTTTATGAATTGATTATACAATGTTTTAAAGAAAAGTCAATTACTTTACTGCATCTGATAAATATACGCATGTTAATATAGTAAATATATAAGCTTGTAGAATTGCAACAAACACTTCAAACCATATTAATGTGATTATAAATAAAAACGGTATAAGAGTTAGGGTTATGTGCATATCTATAATAAACTCTGCTATCACTTTGATGATTGTATGACCTGCAATCATATTTGCTGCAAGTCTTATTGATAAACTTATAGGCCTTGCCAAATAGGTAAATAGCTTAATGAAAATCATCATGGGCGTTAGCCATGATGGAGTGCCTTCAGGTAGTAATATGTATAAAAATTTTACTCCCCTTTCTTTGAATCCAACAACTGTTGTGTAAATAAAAATTACCATCGATAACGCAAAAGTAACTATTATATGACTTGTGACTGTAAAACTATAAGGAAGAATGCCTATTAAATTACACGATAAAGTGAAAATAAATACTGTAAATATCAACGGAATGTGCTTCAATCCTTTGCTTCCAGTGTTATTTTCTATTATTGAAATAACAAAATCGTATATACATTCAACTGCAGTTTGCAAGTATACAGTTATTACTGATCCTTTTCTTACTCCCAAGAGCAAGAAGAATATAACTGATATTACTGAAACCATCATAAAAAGAGATGAGTTGGTAAAATTTATATCATGTCCAAATAGTTTGGGTAATTCTACTATTGTATGTATCTTAAACTGTTCTAGCGGATTTAACGCCATATTTTAATTTTATAAAATTAGATTGTAACAGTAAATAAAGTATCTATTTTTTAAGATAAAGTCAAGTTAAGATGATATATGCTCTGTACTACAGATCTCCTTTTACTCACTTAATTTTAAATTGTAATTTTTAATATTATCTTTGATAGTTTGAATATCTGTTTTGATTGTAACTTAAAACTTTATAATTATAGTAGGTTTATCACTTTCATGATCAGATTCAATTTTATTTATAGATAAATCTTTTAAAAGTTATCTTTAAACACGGCTAGGAAAATATTAGCATTGTGTAATAAGTCATTATAATTTGAATTATGAGAATGATTATAGTCCAGCAAAGAAGTACAAAAGCATTTCTCATTGTATCACTATATTCGTATAGATTAAGAATCTTTAGAATGATTAAAGAAAGACTCAATGTTATATTCACTTGCTGATAATTTAAATGTTATTATGCTATCTATAGCATTGTCTAACTAACTAAAACTTATATTATAATATAAACATATTAATAAAATATTTGCTAAAGTGGTTAATTACAATTAGCGCTATATTTCAAAACTTACTAAGTTATTTAACATTTTAATTTAACATGTTATTTCAATCATTGAATAATTCTTTTTGTGTAACATTTGCTAGTAAATGAAATTGTTCAATAGTTAAATTTTCTGGACGTTCGCTGCCATTTAATTTAGCATTTTTAAGAATGATTTCAGCATAATTTGTTATATTTTGCAAGCTATTTTTTAGCATTTTTCTTCTTTGAGCAAAAACAGCGCGTGTTAATTTTGTCAAAATTTCCAAATTTACTGCAAATCTTTGAGTAAGTAAAGGATTTACTGTAATTACTGAAGAATATACTTTTGGCTTTGGGAAAAATTCTTTAGGTTCAATATCAAATTCCTTTCTTATATTGCATAATAACTGGCTTAGTACCGATAGAGAACTGTAGTTTTTAGAATTAGGTCTTGCTATGATGCGATCTGCTACCTCTTTCTGAAACATCAATGTCAAACTTGTAAAAAATTTTATATTGTTTAACCACTTCAAAAATAATGCTACAGAGATATTGTAAGGTAGATTAGCAATGATTTTAACTGGACGTTCTATTAGCTTTTTTTCTATAACATTTAGTGCATCTGCTTCTAATATTTTATATTTTCCCTGATACTCATTTAGCAGTTGGTTATGATATTTCACTAAGTTGCTATCTTTTTCTATAGCAAGCAGAGACTTTGGATTATGTGCCAATATTTCCTTTGTTAATGCGCCATATCCAGGACCAATTTCAATAATATTGAAATCTTCTAGATTACCAGCTAAAACGACTATTTTTTTTATTGTCTCACTTGATAAAATAAAATTTTGCCCTAGGTTTTTTTTTGATTTCAAAAAAAATTTTCTCATATAATTGTATTATGCAGTATTTTGATAATTTTAAAAATTAATTGACGAAAATTCATTAATAATTGTATATTGTTAACATATTTAAAGCCGGCTTAGCTCAATTGGTAGAGCAACTGACTTGTAATCAGTAGGTTGTCAGTTCAAGTCCGACAGCCGGCACTCTCACTTAATATAGTAAAAAGCTGATGTCTTTTTTAATAATAGCAAATTGGAAGATGAATGGAACACGATCTTCGTTCATTGATTTTATAGATAAGCTTAATGATAAGAGTAATGAAATTACTTCTAAGCTTGTGATTTGTCCACCTTTTACATCATTTCCAGATAAAATAAAGCTAAGTAATAATATTAACATAGGAGCACAGAATTGCCATAATAAAAAATCTGGTTCTTATACAGGTGAAATCAGCCCAGAAATGCTGAAAGAATTAGGATGCACTTACGTAATACTTGGGCATTCTGAAAGAATCGACGAAACAGATAGTGAAATAAAGCTTAAGTCAGAAACAGCAATAGAGTTGGGTTTACATCCAATAATTTGTGTAGGTGAAAATGTAGAAGATTACAAGAATGGAAAAACAAAGGAAGCAATAGAATATCAATGCAAAAATCGCTTGCCAATGCATGGTGAATATACTGTAGCATATGAACCAATATGGGCAATAGGTACAGGACATGTGCCAAGCAATAATGTAATTGCTGAGGTGATAGAAGTGATAAAATCTTGGCATGTTGTATATGGTGGTTCAGTCAGTTTAAAAAATATAGAAAACTTGTTGAATATATCAAGTTTATCAGGAGTTTTAATTGGTAGTGCAAGCTTAGATTTTGACTGCTTTTATAAAATTGTACAACAGGTTGAAAAGACTTATTAATTCTGAAATCAGCAATTAATCGATCTTGCATTGTACTCGTTTAGCGGAAAGGTGATAAATGAGATAGACACAAGATGCTCATAAAACAACCTTTTATGGTTACTTAACATCAGTTTCCATTACACAAAAAATGAATAGATAACAATGAAAAAAAAATATAATGTTATCCAATAGAGACGAAAAAACTATTTGATTAATTTCAGCAATTTTATTGCTGACTTAGCAAGAGTATTTATAACTCAAAACTTGTTTTTGATCTACAAATTTAATGATAAAATTCAGTAAAAAAACTCAGGTTATTTTTTTGGCGGATTGTATCAAAATTGTAGCGACTGTAGTGTCTTTTTCATTTTTTCTACATTCAGCAAAATCGTGCTTGAACTAAGCGTCAGCAAATTATTATAGTGCCAATTTAAAGTATTATAGAGTCAAATTTACCACTAGTAATTTCTTTGTCTTTTTTTTGCTTGGTAAATTTTATAGTATTTTTTATTAAAAAAAATATTACGAGTCTTAGTGTCAAGCACTGAAATGATAGGAATGGGCCACTTTTATAATAGAATCATAAAAGAATCAGTGCTCTCTGCTCGAATAATTTAAGAAACTAATATAGAAAACAAACTTTCTAAAATTCATTGAGTTATGTTTTAAAACGGTAATGTTTAGATATGAGTTCAACGATTATCAATATATGAAAATTATAGAATAAAAGCTAGAAGTGGCAAATGTCAATGAAGTGAGGCGAATAATATCCAACGTTCTCTTTATCTCCACGCTCGATGAAGTCCATGTGCATTAATGTTACATGGCTCCGCATGGTGGGGGGATATTTGGCAATCAGTCAATTGCATGGTTGCGAGCTATTCTTTCGGTTGGAGCAAAAAGCGCTCATTCGACATATAAGATGTATAATGCATTCTGATTGATATAAGGAGCTATTTCGGAGATAGAACTATTCAAAAAATAAAATACTTAATATAAATTTTAAACAGTGTAGAGAAGATACAGAATTGCAATATCTGTTAATAGTATATTAATACCGATGAAAATGAGGTGATTTCATTATCGTGGATATGATTCATTGATGTTCATTCTAAGCTTTGAATGAAACGCTTAAAAAGCGTGCTATAAATTAGCTTGATTTGACTCTGATAAGAAGGCATTCCAATAATAGAAAAAGGAGTTATTGTTCTTATGATTCATAGGCTACATCAAGAGGACTTAATCGAACGTCTTCTTTTTAAAGCTAAAAAATATGTGGCACCATATTTGTTTATCGATGGTATCTAAAAATAAGAAGATGATTTATTTAATCAAAAGCCAGCACCTTCTTTTTTTTGTTATCCAAATAATTAAAAATGGACACATCAGAATGAAAGCTAGATTACAGAATTACGTTCTGCATCCGTAAGGATTTTTTTTCTTTTAAAAAAGAAAGTCAATTATTATATTTTCTTGATGAAGGAAAAAGGGAAGTTAGAATGATAAAGATTGAACTTGAAAGTTATGCTTTTGCTGTGTAATATTAACAGAACTCTCTGCCGCTTTCGAGTGATATAATAAAACTGGAATTGACTGAAGCTGCTATAGAAATTTTTCTTATGATCTCTCATATATAACTTAGAGTCGAGATACTGTGATTTCAAAGAGCAATTCTGGCAGCTTCAGCATCCTGCATCACTTGGACAAAAGTTGGCAATAAATTTATTTACTCGATGTATATCGTGCAAAACTCAAATATCTAAAACTTAAAAGAGCAATTTTATCCTCAGCAGCGAGATTGACACCATATGCAGTTTTAATTGAAGTAAAACAAATAATTAGCAATTTATGTAAAAGATAAAGGCAAACAGTGATTTATCAATTATCGAAATAGTATTACATGATAATAAATTCACTTGATTCCACTAGATTGTTTCCATTATAGAATTTGAAAAAAGTTTTTCTGCTGCATCAAGTGATATAGCTCAATAATTTTTAGTATGAAATTTAATCTTCCAAAAAGCACGTTACAATGATCAAGTTGACAGCATCGATGTAATATCTGCAAATGGATAACAGAAAGTATTTCCAAAGTTTGCAGCTATATAAATATTATGATTCAAGATTATTTCTGTCAGAAAGGATATTATGCCAGTGCATAGACATTAGTATTCTGAAATTTTGCTAAATGAAAGATGAACATAAAAGTTATGTTCAAATACGACGTTTTGATGATTATGGAAAGATTAGATCTCAGTGCAGGAGCATTTAGATGCTACCATCTGTTACGTAAATTATTTGCTAATTGCAATGTTTGTACAGTTGTGTATCAAGTATTGAAATGACAAGAAAAGGCTATTTAGATGACAAAAAGAGGAATATGCTGAAATGACACATTATAGAGATTATGATGATAGGAAAAGAAGATATTGAGACGATAAGAAGAAGTGATGCATAAACAGAAGGAAAAAAGGAAGTTATTTGGTGTATTTTCGTATCAAAAAACACCCTATTAGCAGAATTGTTAGTGGAATAACCCATAAAACATAAGTACTAGATTTTACAGGTGGAACAATTACAATTGAATCTCCAAAATAATTTTTTAGCTCTGAGATTATTTGTTTGTTAGTATATCCATCACTGATCTTTTTACGAATCGTCTTGCGCATATCGTGTGCAATCTTAGATTCAGATTCAGATAATGATTCACCAGAACATATTGGACACTTTATTATTTTAAATAAATTAATTGCTTGCTTTTCCATATTTTTGTCTATGAGTTTATCATCTAAAGTAAAAGAGTTTATACTTAAATGGAATGTCAATATAAAAAGTAAGCTAACTATCGCTTTCATTCTTAATTAGCTCAATTACTTTAGTTAGTTGATTCATAAAATCAGTAGTAGATAATTTTCCAATAAAACTTGACTCTACGTTATCATCGTATTTTATTGAAAATTGAATGCTGTTATTAGTTGTTTTTTCTGATAATGAAGATATTAACTTTTCAAATGCATCTGAAGTTTTTATGTGATTTTTCTTATCAATTAAAAGTTGGATTAATTCCTTGTAATTTGATACAGCTACGTTGATTTTATCTTTAAATGAAGATGTAACCAGATTGTAATTATTTATTCTACCATCTGCAGTAAGAGAAAAATTATTACTCTGAATTAAAAATTTTTCTATGTTGAGATTAATTTTGGAAATTGAAATGTGGTTTACAAATTCATAATTAAATTTAGTGTCGATATTAAGATAACTTTCGTGATTTGCAGTATTTTTATATCGATAAGTATAAAAATCAAATCCTAGTTTAACATTTCCATTCAGTTCTTTGTTGAGATGAATTTGAATGTAATTACTTTTATTGTTCACTTCAGTTATAATACTCTGCTGATTTTCTGAATCAGAAGTAACATCACATTTCAATCCATGATCTTCGTAACGAAGTGTGTTTATATAGTCTATCATAGTGCCATTTCTGTCAAATTTTAGTGAAGATGGTAAATCATTTAATTTTATGATAAAGTGATTATTATTATTTGTGTGACATTTTATATTTTTTGTTTCGTTGTTATGAACGACGATATTGATTTCATTGCTTGGTATATAGATAAATATTGATTTATCGAATAATTTATTTTTTATAACTAAAGTTTTTGATGAGATAGTTAATTGCTCGTTGGAGAACTTCGGATTTGTCACATAAAAAATTAGATTAGAAGAGAATCTGCTAAAATCATGTGAAATATCAAATTTTTCGTCGTTAATATATAATATAGTTTCCATTAAGAGATTTTTTATTTTATATGCAGAAAAATACCAAAATCCACTATAAGCTACTGGGATAAATAAAAATAAAGAGATGATAATATAGACAAAGACCTTATACACATTTAATCATTCCTTTGTTTATCAAGCGATATGTTTCTTGTTCCCCTTGGTATTGTTACACACAAACCATCAATATCTTTTGTAATTTTTATTTGGCATCCAAGCCTTGATGTCTCTGTCAAGCTAAAAGCTAGATCTAACATATCGTTTTCCTCATCAGATATCGGATTATACATTTCTACAGTATCGTAAAATTTCGGATCAACGATTACATGGCATGTAGAGCAGGCGAGAGAACCTTCACATGCTCCTTCAAGCAAGTCTTGGTCGTTTCTGTGAGCTAAATTAAGTAAAGTCTCCCCCTCTGTAGCTTTATAATTTTTTTTACTTCCATCAGGTAAAATAAAAGTGACGGATGGCATATTATTTTCCTATTAAAATCCTTACTAATTTTTCTGTATTCTACAGTTAATAATTAACATTTGCAAATTCTTTACGTTAAGCCTATTATTATATAATGTTTTCCAAAAACAGGTAATACAACTGAATAAATACAAAAATCAAAATGTTGCGGTTTTTGGTCTTGGTAAAACTGGTTTGTCTGTTATTAAAGCTCTAATGAAGAGCGGTGCAAGAATATATTCGTGGGATGATAACGAAGAGCAAATAGCAGATGCAAAAATAATATATCGAGGGTGTAATTTTATTCATCCAAGAGAATATAATTGGTATGAAATAAAAACATTAATTTTAAGTCCTGGAGTGCCAATTTCATATCCAACATCGCATTGGATAGTGAAACTTGCAAGAAGTGTTGACTGCAAAATAAAATCGGATATTGAACTATTTCTTGAAACTAAAACTGCAAATCAGAAGATAATAGGTGTCACAGGAACGAATGGCAAATCAACCACTGTGTCATTAATAGGGCAAGTATTAAAATCTGCAGGAAAAAAAGTAGCTATTGGTGGAAATTTAGGTATTCCTGTTTTGGATTTAGAAAGAGATGCAGAAATTTATGTAATTGAGTTCTCTTCTTTTCAATTGGAATTGATGAATGAAATCAACGTGGACATTGCAGTGTTACTCAATATTACACCAGATCACATAGATAGACATGGAAGTATGGAGAATTATATAGCAACTAAATTGAAATTAATAAACGATAGTAAGATTGCTGTGATAGGGTGTGGTAACAAAATTACCATTGATGTATTCGACAGATTCATTGGGAATAAGATTCCAATTTTAGAAACATACTTTCCGGTGTCATTTCATCGCATGACGCTAAAATCCAGAAAAGAAAAATCACTGTCAGTTACTCAAATGATAGAGAATGGTAGAAGAGGTCTAATATCATTGATAGGTAATAATTTGTTTGACTATAATGAACAGATTATTGATACAAAACAAAATTACCTGAATCTTAATGTTAACTACTTGAATGACAAAAAAGATGCTAAGATACAGAAAAACTTGATAAAATTAGAGAATTATTATTTGTCAATAAATGACATGAAAATAAATTCAACATCTAACTTAGAAAATATAGCAGCTGCATATATCGTATGTAATCTGCTTAAAATAGATAACAACGCTATTATTGATGGAATCAAATCCTTTTCAGGTTTGAAACACAGAAATGAATTGCTTGGTAAAATAGAAAAGGTATTTTTTGTGAACGATAGCAAAGCAACTAATGCTAAGTCGAGCGAACAAGCGATTTTGTCTTATAAAAACGTATATTGGATTGTTGGCGGAAGAAGTAAAGAAGGTGGCGTAGAGTCATTAAGAAAACATTTTATAAGAATTAAAAAAGCTTTTCTAATTGGAGAATCAACAGAAGCTTTTGCAAATGCTATGAAGAATGAAGTAGATTATATGAAATGTTATGATCTAGAAAATGCATTTAAATTGGCTTTCGAAGAGGCCATAAATAGCAAAGAAGAAATAACAATATTGCTTTCTCCTGCATGTTCTTCTTTTGATCAGTGGAAAAATTTTGAAGAACGAGGTGATACATTTTGCAGAATGTTTGAAAATCTCAGGTACAATTATATGTATTGTTTAGTATAATACTATATGGAACAAGATGAAATAAAGTTAATAATAGATGAACTGATTAGAGTCATTCCATTTGATGGGATAAGTGATGAAACTTTATTGAAGGTGTGTACTGATCTTAACTTAATCAATAGCTTTTGCAAATTCCAAAATGGAATATACAGTGCTTTGGAGGATATAGTTGAAGATTTAAATAGTTCGATGGAAGCTAAGCTAATAAACTACAATTTAAAAGATATGAAAGTGCGAGAGCGAGTAAAATTAGCTATTCAAATACGCCTTTCAAATTATGCTAAATTATCAAATTATAGAGAATTTTTAAAAAACGTTTTACTATTTTCTGTATTGCCAAAGAATACATATTTTTCTAGTAAACTCTTGTACAAAACTATTAGTGCAATTTGGTATGGCATCTACGATCAATCAACAGATTTTAATTATTATACAAAACGAGCAATATTAGCTGTGGTATATTTAAATACAATACTTTTCTTTATCAATGACTACTCAGAAGGTTTTGTAGATACTCTGTCATTTCTTGACAGATGTATTGACAATGTCATGGTATTTCAAAAATTTAAAACTCGCTTAAAAGGAATTATGAGAAGTTTCCTATAGCTTTTTAAGCTAATTTTTAAAATTATTTTGCTTTTTTTTAGTTTTTATGTTAAGATAGTAGGATGTTTCTCAATGAGAAAATGAAAGTTATTTGTTATTCTGATCTTAATATTAAACTAAAAAAAGATGCAAAGTATATAATATCCTTTTTAGGATATTTTAGTATATTAATGTTAATGCACTTGATAAAGAAGAATCCAAAGAACAAGGAAGTGAATCTAATGTAATCAGACATTACTTTGATTATTTTATTTTTCTAGAGTTTTTAATTCAAAACTCTTTCAAGAAGAGTTGTACGATGAAAAAAAATTTACTAGATAGAGAAGGATAGTATCAGTATGGTTAATATTTGTTATATTGTACACTGATTTTATTGTGTCGTTATATACCCTGGTGTATTAAGAAATCAAAAATCAAAAGAAGTGTTTATGTGGTTAGTTTGTACATCAACAGTATTATTAATACTGACTATCATATGTTTTAATGTAGTTTTATTGTGGATGTTTTTACTATTATTAAGGTAAAGTTTGTTGTACATAGAATTAAAAAAGCTTCTTGGAAAATGAAGTTTCAACCCTGAATGGATAAGTCTTATAAGAAAGAGTTTATAAGTGAGATTTACGATTAAGAATTAGAAAATGATATAAGAATATAGAAGGTATTAAAAATCTCTTTTATAGAGAAAGAAAATTGTAAGCACTTTATAACTTTCTAACAAATTAAAGGAGAAGAGTTAGTCCAAACTGGAATGGCAACGGTGAACAAATTGTTTATAGATGACATATATCTAGATAATATTATTTTAGATACAAACTCTCTCAAAGGAAGAGTTGTAGCAGAAGTTATAAAAAAAAATTTGAAGATCAGAGTATCCATTTTACACTAATTCGCAATAATTCTTTTAATTCACTCAAAGATGCAACTAATATTTTTTTTATTGGAGTACTGGGAGGCTTTTTCACAGGATGGCTTCCTGTAAAGTTTTTGAATTTTAGTTTGAATGTTGTGGATTAGATTTTAATTCATAAAAGGTTGTAGAGAATACGAAATGCTTTGTCTTAATTGTTGATAGAAAAAGTGATACTATCATTCCACAAGTAGCACAACTTATTAACAAATTTGTTGATTTATCTGGAGAAAGATCAAGAAAAAAAATATAATATTGGAACATAATCTTAATGTTCCTTGTGAGAATAAAAATATTTATATTTACCATAAAGAACATTTAGTTTCTTGTGAGAATAATGAAAGTACAATAAAATACATCAGTTACAAAAAAAGAAAATGAATTTATTCAAGAGGTATATGGATATTTAATTAAATTTAACAGAGAATTTGATCTAGAAAACTACCGTAAAAGCATTTTTTTAAAAGTTTGACACAAATAGAATTAAAATTCATAAATGAAGATTATATAAAAATTTAAGTTGATAGAGAAAGGAAAATTATTTTTGCTATGCCGTAAGTGTTTTCCAAGATTATATTAAAATTTTTATTGCATTGAAAATCTTCGTTTTTTTTAATTTCTAAAATTATCAATGCGTCATCACTCAGCCAATCTGAGTGAGCTAATCCATCTAAAGTTGAGTAGATTAGATTACTATTGTAAGGTGGATCTATAAAAACTATATTGCATTGTGAAATGGGTTTCGGTAATTTATCAGCACTGTAGCAAATTAGCGTAATATCATCCGTAATTCCAAGATTTACTGCTGTTTTCTTAGGCAATTGCAAATTGTAATAGTCTGAATCTATCATGAATGCATGTTTAGCACCTCGGGAAAGTGCTTCAAATGAAAAAGAGCCACTTCCACAGAATAAATCAAGTACGTTTGAATTATGAATAGGCTTTTTTGTAAAAAGTGTGTTGAATATTGCTTCCCGGACAACGCTCATGGTAGGTCGTGCAGCTAAATGTTTACCTGTGACTATCTTTCTTCCACGATATTTCCCTGCAATAATACGCAACATACTAATATAAGTTCCAAATTAGCTAATTATTTAGTAGTACATGATTAGTGTCAATATAACTTTGGCAGTCCAATTCTTATTACGCAGAAAACGGATAGACAATACAGTAAAGAAAAGCTACTCAATAAAAACAAAAAAAAATACTTGATAACCTTTTCTGTTACCATTCAAGTAATATTGGAGCTATTTATTTATCTTCGCAATCTGTGCAGATTAATGACAAAAAGCTTATAGTATTTAGTGTCTCAATTTAAATTTTTGCACTATGTGTACTACATTGTCTTTAAAAAAAATCTAATTTTCAATCTCAAATACGTTTATAAGTTATTTAAGCAGTATAGAACGTCAAATAAGACAAGGGAGTATTTAGTACTAGTTACCTCAGAGTTTTTTGTCTTTTTTTTTATTTGGTAAATTTCTTAAGCATTAAAGCAATTTATAACGAAAATTTACTTTTTAATAAATGATGTCATTTCAGTGCGTGAAGCTTATATTTTGTAGCTGTAGATCAAAGCTAACAAATTATATATAATCTTAGTATAAAATATAATTTTATAAGAGATGTGAAGTGAGTGTTTCAGATACTAAGTTATTTGATTTTGCTAGAAATGTTAATATTAAGAAAGTAAAATATCTGATAAATGAAGGAGCAGATGTTGATATGTGAAATTAAGATTTATAGTATTTTCTTAAATTTAACTGTTTACAATAGTTATACAGATACAATAGAAGCTTTATTAAATGCAAAAGTAATCAATATTAATACAAAAGATAATAATGAATTAATTCCTTATATTTTTCTATTAGAAGAAACCTAATAGATATAATAGGAGCTTTGTTAATAGTAAAGATAATTAGTATTAATAAAGATGATTATTCTTGAAATACTCTTTTGTATTGAGCTGTTTATAGTGGCAATTTAGATATAGTAAGAGCTCTATTATAAAAAGAATCTATTGCATCTACAATAAAAGAATAAACAAGCACTTTTTTTTTGACAGTTTTTTAGTATATTGATAAAGCTTATTTCATTTATGGTATTATTTTCATGTGATTTAGTATCATGATTGCTTTAGTCTCACATAAAAAAAACTAAAGGAAATACAGAATAATCTTGTGATTCATTAATTGGATTAAATAATAGTAATTATCACTACTAAAATGATCTACATCTCTTTCAATAAAATTTAGTAAAATATAGTATTAATTCTAACTGTACAAAGAGTAGATATGTAAATTTACACTGCTGTTTTGCTTGCTTCAGTAAGGGCTTTTTCTTCAAATATCTGGCTTTTTGAGCAACAATAAATAAGGTTGTGTGTTCTAGCTTATGAAACCACTTTATGATAAATCATTATTCTTCGCTGTAATATCTAATAGATATATTTCTGTGCTTGGTGCCTTTTCAATTATTTTCAGTCACTGATATAAATATTATTTTCTTGTTCTGATAATTTACAATTGTTTTTATTAACGATTTTCCATTCATTATTTTTATTAATTTTTAATAAAATTTTCAATTTTTTCTGTTTCTACTTCAGCTAAATTTATGCGACACTTTTTCACAGAATTCGATTATTCTTTTTTTTTGCAGAAGAATAAATTCCATTTTCAGTAAATTTCTCTAATGAATAGTCTATTTTGAGCCAAACATTTCAATTTTCTTTTCAAATATAATACTATGTTTTGATACTCCTCATCCTACTTTGGCTCTATTTGTTATATAACAATCATCACTAAAAAAGATCTTTCAAATCTGTACAAAAAGGATTATAGAGAAATTCATTCTATTTCTAGTTTATTTTAATAAAAAGATTGCTAAACATTTTATTACTCCTTGATTAATTTTATTAAATATTAGTATAATAAATTAAATTTAGCAAATATTTTTATAAAAATATCTATTAATTAATAGATAATCATTAAGATAATATCTTAAATAATTCATATATTAAAATATATTAATCTTGTATAGATAAAAACCAGAAGTTTTATAAAGACATATAATGCACATAGTATGAAAAATACCATAACAAATACAAATTTTCTTATCGTTTTGATTTGTACAGATTGAAAAGTTAAATAAATAAGCTTCAGTATCATGATAAGGAAATTGAAAGAATTTGTTAGGTGGTTTTTATTCTTATTGGAGACGATTGTTGTACTTCTATTTCAACAGTAGACAGTGTCATTTCTAATTACCTTAACATTTTCTCTTGGTAATTCTTTAATGAATCGCGAGGCATACATTGGCTGCCACTGATTATTTACTTCTCTTCTGTTTGCACATGAAATAATTAACTTTTCTTTTGCTCTGGTTATTCCAACATATGCAAGTCTTCTTTCTTCTTCCAAAGCTTTGCCACTATTGTCCTCAAAAGATCTTTGATGTGGAAATAATCCCTCTTCCCAGCCAGGTAGAAACACACATGGAAATTCAAGTCCCTTAGCTGCATGAAGAGTCATGACATATACGTTATTGTCATTATTTATATTATCCACTTCCATCATTAGACTTATGTGTTCTAAGAAAGTTGTAGCACTATCGAAATTTTTCAAAGATGAAATGAATTCTCTAACATTTTCTATGCGTGCTAAATCTGTTATTTTTTCATTTTTAAGCATTTCGATATATCCTGACTGATTTGCTATAGCTTTAACAAGCTCATTTAGCGGTTTTACGTTTACTATTTCTTCCCAAGCTTTGATTTTATTTAAAAAATCATTTAGTGAAAATTTGATTTTCTCAGTTATTTGATTATTATCAATCAGTGTTCTTGCCGCTTCAAAAAAAGAAATTCTGTTGTTTTGAGCGACTGCATATATCTTTTTTATTGTGGTCGTCCCTATGCTTCTTTTTGGCCGATTTACTATCTTCTCAAAAGCTAGATCATCATTGTTGTTTATAACAAGTCTTAAATATGCAATTATATCTCTAACTTCTTGACGTTCATAGAATTTTACGCCACTTATAATCTTATAAGGAATTGAGTATTTTATAAAATACTCTTCTAGAACTCTAGTTTGGAAAGTAGCTCTCACCAGCACTGCAATATCACTGAATTTGTATTTATTGAGCTTTAATATTTGTTCACTTATAAATTTAGCTTCGATTTTTCCATCCAATAGTTTTATTAGATTCACTTTCTCTCCTTTAATATTTGTTGTCCATAATTTTTTTTCTAAGCGGGTTTTATTGTGATTGATAATATGTGATGCAGTTGCAAGTATATGGGATGTTGATCTATAATTACATTCCAGTTTGATAGTTTTTACACCTTTAAAGTCATCGAAAAATTTGAAAATATTTTCAACCTTTGCACCACGCCAACTATATATTGATTGGTCATCATCTCCAACACAGCAAATATTTGAGTGCTCTTTTGCAAGGTATTTAAACCAAAGATATTGTATTGTATTTATATCTTGATATTCATCTATCATGATATATTTAAATTTATTTTGGTAGTAAGACAGAATTTCAGTATTTTGATTGAAAAGTTGTATATTATATAACAGTAAATCACCAAAATCGACAGAATTAAGGAATTTTAATCTTTCTTGATATTGGTGATAGGTTTTTAATGCAGTTACATATACTGGCCTAAATAATTGAATTTCTTTCACTTCAGATGGAAGTAAACACTTTTCTTTCCATTTTTGGATTATATTCGTAATAGTGCTATCTATTTCTGATAGATTATTGGAACTTATTTCATTAATGATGTTTTTTATTACCTGTAATTGATCATTTATATCAATAATTCTAAAATTAGAGTTTAAGCCTACAATTTTAGCATGACGGCGTAAAATTTTTGCTGCAATTCCATGGAAAGTGCCAAGCCATGGTATATTTGTGCCTGTGAGTTCAACTACCCTTGATATCATTTCATTTGCTGCTTTATTTGTGAATGTTACTGCTAATACTTCATCAGAATGAGCGTAGCCATTTCGAATTATATGTGCTATTCTTGAAGTAATTGTTCTTGTTTTTCCTGTTCCAGCACCAGCCAATATTAAAATTGGCCCATTTACGTTAGTTACAGCCAATTGTTGTTTCGAATTTAGCGGTGAGAGATGATCATTCATTTTAGCTTTATCAATATAGTCATATAAGTTAATCCTATTGTTCACGCACTGTAAAGTCTTTGTTTGAATTTGATCTAGGTAGTGACAATTACTAAAAAAATTGGCCAAGATTTATAATAAAATACGTAAAAAAAATATTATACATATACTAAAAACGATGGGATTGGTAGGACTCGAACCTACGACCAATTCGTTATGAGCGAACTGCTCTAACCAACTGAGCTACAATCCCTTTTATTAATATAAATAATACACACAAAAATAAATTTGTCTATTAGCTTATTTCGCTATCAATCCAGCCTGACAAGTTATTTATTATACCAATTTTGCGTGCAACTTCCTTACCGTCTTGAAATATGATCAAAGTAGGTATGGATTGAATTCCATATTTACTCGGCACTTTAGTTCCTTCATCTATATTAAACTTGCAGATCTTAATTTTGTTCTTCTTATCTTTAGCTAATTGTTCAATGCGCGGCATTAGACTTTTACATGGTCCACACCATTCTGCCCAAAAGTCTACTAATACAAACCCATTGTAATCAATGACCATAGACTTAAAATTTTGATCATTTATTGATTTAATATCGTCATTCATAAAATACCTAGCTAAATTTGTCAATATAGCGTACTTACCAACAACTAATCAACTAAATTAGTTGTGAGTAGTTTAAAAAAAGTTGTCTAAAGCGTTTTGTATAGCTTCTATTACATATGATGACTAAAGATGTCCACATTTTCCCATCCCATTAAATCTAATTTAAGACGAGTAGGAAGAAACTCAAAGCACTTTTGGGCTAATTCTTTTCTGTTTTCACGTTCTAGCATTGAATCTAGCTTTTCCTTTATTTCATGAAGATATAAGACATCAGATGCGGCATAACTTTTTTGTTTATCCGTTAAATCCTCACTTCCCCAATCAGAGGATTGCTGCTGCTTATTTAATTTAATATCTAGCAATTCTAGGCATAATTTCTTTAAACTATGATTATCTGTATAAGTGCGAACCAAACGTGAAGCTATTTTTGTGCAATAACATGGAAGTGCCCAAATTTTCAAGTAATAGTGTATTATACTGATATCAAATCGTGCAAAGTGAAATATTTTAGTTATACTTTCGTCTCCTAATATTTTTCTTAAGTTTTGAGCTGTATAATCATTTTTTAATTGAATCAAATGAGCGTTGCCGTCGTTAAAAGAGAGCTGTACAAGACATAATCTATCTCTAACGTGAAGTAGCCCCATTGCCTCTGTATCAACAGCTATAGACCTTATTTTATCTGGTATTGAATTAGCTGGCAGATCATCTTTGTGTACAAATATCTTCATTAGGCTTTGTGAAATATTGAAAGAATAATAATAATTGAAAGTAAGTTTTAAGTATATAAATATATAGACAACTCCTAATATTCTAGTATGCATGGGGTTTACAAATCGTTGTATATGCTTATACTTTAAAAAGTAAAAGACTGCGCGGGAGTAGTTCAGTTGGTAGAACGCAACCTTGCCAAGGTTGAGATCGAGGGTTCGAATCCCTTCTCCCGCTTTTCCCAAAATCATTCAAAAAAATTACTTGACAATTTTTCAATCTGTGCAGATTGAAATAACAAGAAAGCTTATGTTTTGTGTACTTTTTTTGTATTATGTGCACTGCATGTCTTTTTAAGACTACGGATGGATTTCTACATATAGAAGCTGAAATGTACTTATAAGTTGTTTAAGATATAACCCAGCGTCTGATTTTAAAATAAAGAATGAAAGAACTAGCTACCTCAGATTTTTATTGTCCATTTCTTCTAAATGGTAAATTTTAAGTATTATAGCTTAGACTAGTTGCGTTTAAAAGCAGCTAAATTGCAGCGTTTAAGGTATAAAAACACCAATACTAGAATAAATATCAATTAAAGTTTTTCTTTTGTTGTTTTTTCAATTTTGCTAATCGTTAGCGCTGCATTGGCTCTATTATATTAGATTGTGTAATAGATACGGTTTAACATAAAAGTTTGACTTTTTGAAGTTTTGTATTATGCTTAGGTTCAAGTATAATTTGCTGTTGGTAAAGGGTAATTTATCATTAATAAAGAAGAAACTTTAAAAGTATTGAAAATATCAAATGATCCTTCTAATCTTGACATTGTTTGTAAAATTAAGTAGAGATTTTAAGAATAACATAGAGAACTTCTCAGAGAGAATAGAAGTATGCAAATTTCTTACTGATAATCAAGAAGATCAAGCAGAAATTTCTCGTACTTTGAATATCAGTCATTAATGACGATAAACTAGATTTTTTGAAATTGTTGCTAGAAACAGTAAAAATGATAATGAATTTAACTATTTAAGTACAGAAGGTATTGGTTGTAATATACCATTAAACTTCATGCTTTGGCATACAAGTTGTAAACATGAGTCAAGAATTAAGTTCATAAATTTACTTTTAAAGTAAATTGCTAATTTTGATATAAAAGATCAAGAAGATAAATTGTTACTCTGTTGTGTAATTGATAACCATGACGATATTGATCATTATAAAGCTGTAGAACTATTCTTGGATAAGGATATTAATCTTAATATAAAGGATAATCACGATAGAACATAGTTCTACTATTTATGTAGTAAATTATATAGTAAATATTATGAAGCTGGTAGTATTGAAATCACAAAATTGCTCTTGAAGAGGTGATGATCCAGATTTGAAAGATCAAAATGGTAAAAACTAATAGACTTTGTTAACCATGAAAGTAGCTGGAAGGTTATTTGGTGCTGTTGATTATAAGAAAGCATTCTATTTGGATTTGTACTACGGTTATTAACTACACAGGTAGTATTGTCTTGATTTTTGAGATTGTAGACGAGTACGTAGGTAAAATTTAGTGTTCTACTTTTGTAATAGGTATGACTACTATTACATTATATTGTGCGTACAAAATAATAAAAATGATGTGTTTTATGGTTCTCAACTGAATTCACTGAAGTTATGATAGACTTTCTTAATAGTTAAAAATCACTAAATATGGCAAGTGGAACTTTTTAGTTAGAAACTAAAGGAGTTCTTTTTTTTAAAAAATTAATGTATAATATAGATATTTAATATCTTTTATAGTGATAATGACGAGTTTAAGCTGCCTTTATAGTGATAATGTAAAATTTGTGGAAGAAATGTATAATCGATATTTGCAGGGTGATAAATTAATCGGAGAGGATTGGTACAGAATTTTTTCAAGCAATTTAGAAGCAAATCAGGCAAAGACCTGCATAATGCAGCATGCAGCCAAGATGGATAATTCATCTTTTGATTTGGCAAATTTTTTTAGATTTTACGGTCATTTTTTTGCAGATCTTAATCCTCTATCAACAAATGTAAATAAAGAAGTAGATTATCAGAAATATTCAAATATCTTTCCAACGCATGATACTAGCATTTATAGAGATATTTATTGCAAGAATATTGGTTTTGAATTTATGCATATTTCCTCTTATAAAGAGAGAATATGGCTACAGGAGAAAATTGAAAAACAGACCTATACACTAAGCTTTCAGGATAAAAAAGAGATACTGAAGCACTTGATCGAATCTGAGGTGTTCGAGCAGTTTCTTCATATGAAATTTCCTGGATATAAGCGTTTCTCTATCGAAGGTGGAGAGTCAACTATTGTTGCAATTGAGAGAATTATTAATGATTCTGCAATTTTTAGTATTGAAGAGATAGTTTTTGGTATGGCTCATCGCGGACGACTTAGTGTTCTGACCAAAGTTATTGGGAAAGAATATGTGGCAATGTTTTCTGAATTTAAAGGTAATTTTGCATATCCAAGTGATCTTAATGTGTCTGGTGATGTTAAATATCACCTAGGTTACTCCTCTGATCGCACACTTGTCAGTGGTAAAAAAATACACTTGAGTTTATGTCCTAATCCATCTCATCTTGAAGCGATAAATCCGGTTTTGGTTGGAAGAATAAGAGCAAAGCAGAATATGAGATCTGTGCTTGGAATATCAATTCATGGTGATGCAGCTTTCATTGGGCAAGGAGTAGTTGCTGAAACTTTGACCTTGAGTAACATTGAGGGTTATAAAGTAAATGGAATTTTACACATTGTCATTAACAATCAAATTGGTTTTACTGTAAGTCCATTCTGTGCGCGTTCATCTTTTTATTGCACCGATATAACTAAATCTATAGAAGCTCCAGTATTTCATGTAAATGGCGATAATCCAGAAGCAGTGAGTTTTGTCGCAAGTTTGGCAATGGAATATAGGCAGAAATTTAAAAAGGATGTGGTGATTGACATAATATGTTATCGCAAATATGGCCATAATGAAGGTGATGAGCCAAATTTCACTCAGCCACTCATGTACAAGACAATATCAAAGCATAAAACTCCAGGGACACTGTATGGAGAGAAGCTGATTGAAGAGAAGGTGTTAAGTAGTGATGAAGTGAGTAAATTGCACAGTGAATTTAGGGCAGGATTGGATAAAAGCCTTGCTGAATCAGCGACTTACACTCCAAAAAAAGCTGACTGGTTTGGTGGTGTGTGGTTAAAATTGAGAAGAGCAAAATTGAATGATTTGAGCGAGTATTATACGGATTCTGGTGTTTCGTCAAATGAGTTAAAAAAAATAGGCGCACACATAAATAGTAATATCCCAAACAGTTTTAATATCAATAATAAGATTAGAAAAATATTCGATAGAAGAATAGATAGTATAAATTCTGGTAGTAATATAGACTGGGCAACTGCTGAAAGTCTTGCGTTTGCATCGCTGCTTATAGAAGGAATAGGAGTGCGTTTATCAGGACAAGATTCTAGTCGTGGGACTTTCTCGCACCGTCATTCAAGACTTGTTGATCAAGTAACGGAAGAAACGTTTATTCCGTTAAATAATATAAATGAAAAGCAAGCTCACTTTGAAGTTATAGATAGTGCTTTGTCTGAGTATGCTGTGATGGGCTTTGAATATGGATACAGTCTTGATTCTCCATATTCACTAGTGCTCTGGGAAGGGCAATTTGGTGATTTTGCAAATGGTGCGCAAATCGTGATCGATCAATTTATTGCATCGGCAGAAACAAAGTGGTTGCGGTCGAACGGTCTAGTTTTACTATTGCCTCATGGTTATGAAGGACAGGGACCTGAACATAGTTCAGCTCGTATAGAGAGATTTTTGCAACTCTGCGCAGAAGATAATATGCAGATAGTGAATTGTTCCACTCCGGCGAATTATTTTCATGTTTTGCGCCGGCAAATTCATCGAGATTTTCGTAAGCCTTTGATAGTGTTTACACCTAAATCGCTATTGCGTCACAAAAAAGCAGTTTCTCAATTATCTGACTTTGAAGGGAAATTTCTCACGGTAATTCCAGAATATAGAACAAGTTTCGTTTCAGATGATAAAATACGCAAAGCTATAATATGCAGTGGTAAAATTTATTACGATATAATCGAAGCATGCGAAAGACAAAAAATAAACGATATAGCTGTAATACGTTTGGAGCAGTTCTATCCATTTCCTGTAGATAAATTGAGTAATGAACTTGAGAAGTATAAAAATGCTGAGATTGTATGGTGTCAAGAAGAACCAAAAAATATGGGAGGATGGTTCTTTGTCAATCCATTGATAGAAGAAGTGTTGTCCAATCTTAATATTCAATCAAAAAGACCTAAGTGTATCGCAAGATGTGCTGCTGCATCTCCTACATGCGGTTATGCTAGTGTTCATATGCAACAGCAAGAGGAGATTTTGAGATTAGTAGTATCCGTTTAATAATGTATAAAAAAAAGCTATTTCATGATTGAAATAAGATTATTCACGTTTGCAATTTTTGCACTAGATATAACAGAGAAGATATCAATAAAATACAATAAAAAACAGATGGAATTGCTTAACAGCATGCGTTATGGTTTTTGATGTCTTTAATATTTGATTATGTCAACCTTTAATGTTTATATAGTAAAATGTAAATTTATTATTGTGTGAGATAGATATGAATTCAGAAGAAATGTTACTTTATGCTATAGAATGAAGAGAGGAACTTGTAATTAAAAGTCTTATCAATAGCCATATCAATATTTTTGCTAGAGTAAGCTGCTAGTGATAATAATGATGCCTTAAAAATACTTTTATCGAAAAAATATATTACAAACTTTAATCACAGCATGGATGATTATTTTCCTTTGTATTTTGCTGTTTTATTTGGTAATCCAAAAATTGTTGAAATCTTATTAGATGTAAATTTTAGGTTAATTTTATAAATAAAAATAGTAATACTATAATACACTTAGTTACTTTTGTTGAAATGTTGAAAATTCAGAAATGGTGAAAATTTTGCTTAAATATGGTGTGTAGAATTCTAATGCTATCAATATATGTTTTGAAAGATTTTTATACTTAGCTATATTTTATAATAACAATAAAGTAGTTCAAACTATAATTGAACTAGGAGCGAATGTTAATATTAGGAATAGTTAAGGCAATACATCATTACATTTAATTGCTCATTAGGCTGAATATAGAAGTATTAAAAATGATATTAGCTTCATAAATACAAGAGAAATAGGTCAATTTAGTCGAAGAGGAAGCAGTATCATATATATTGTCAGAATTTTAATGACAAATGAGCTATTTTAGTATTAAAAATAATCGTGGAGAGTGTAGAAAAACGACAAAAAAAATTGAATTTCTAAAGAGAAGATCAAGGTCATATTTAATTAAACAACAGATTCTAGATTAATTAATGTGAGTGATGAATTAATTACAGAATCTTCCCCCTTTGGCAATAAAACTAACTAAGCTTCATCTCTACTAGTGGAATGTTGCTACAACTCCTGACATCATAGTTGTTAATAGAAGCGTTCAAGTAATTTGTATTAAAGCGAACGAGCACATCAAATTCAAGACTTTGCAGTATGATTATTTCATCCTTCATTTTAGTTTGATAAATAGAACTTTTCTAGTTGAATAATTCACTGAATATTTTTTGTCTTTATATCATTTAGATAAATTTTATTGTATCGTGTACTGGCTTTAATCGTTCGTATATGCTTGTCTTTTCGTTAACATATGTGGTTTTGATTAATTAAAAAGTCATTTTTTGTTATCTCTTAATTCCGATTTCTTGATTAATGACTGTGAAATCTGATCAATCCTTAAAAAGAAACTCTATTGCTCTATCTTTTCGTGTATTAAAAATGTTATGAATTCTGTTAGCTGCTCATTTGATTTGCCTCTATAGGCTATGTTGTAGCTAGCATGCGCATGAGATTATTGATATTGCGTTGTTGACAATCTCATTGCAAGGTTGTATTACGATATCAATGGAAAATTCCTATTCTCCAGTTGAACTGGAAGATATATTTTCTAGAAATTTCATTTTTGTAAATGAAATATTTCTTCCTAAAGAATAAAGTTGAAACAATATGGCTAAAGAAGGTTTTTGAGGTGTTTTACACAATAAATGATATCGTGGAAAGTGGCTGAAACTTTGTATAATTAAGATAACGTTTAAATTGCTGCTATTTTTATTAAATCTACAGTTAGTAGGTTTAATTTTACTTGTACTGTCAAGCAAAAAAAAATAAAATTTATAGCAAATTAAAACTAACCTTTTTTATTACTTAATTCATCCACTTTTTCACGTAACATATTCAAATTAGTTGCTTCTACAAACAGACTATCTTCAATTTTTTAAAAAAAAAGATGTATCGCATACTCTTAGGTTTTTTACTAAAAGTCTGCTATTATTTAGCGTTTGTTCAATTTTGTCCGCATTGTTTTTTATAGAGTTATTGAGGTTGTTTTCGTTGATTTCTATACTTTTTATTATACTTTATCTGAAAATTCTCCTTTGTTATCTAAAGCAATATAGTAAAAATCAAAATATTTTTTCCTTTATCAAAAAAAATAGACAGCTGAAGTACTTTTTGCTTCTTTTAAAGAATCGTTACCAAGTATTGGAATATCTTTAAAAATGGACTTAATTTTGCTGTCATTGATTAATTTTTACATTATTTTTTGTAGTTTTGCAATGGCTACAGGAGTAGTCAAAAAATCCTACATATAATATTTTCATTTTCTATGTAAGGGTAAGTGGAGTCAAACATTTTATGTTGTAAGGTTTTATTTAGCTACATTATTTTGAGCAGCATAATTATTTTTAATTGATTTTCTTTGAGCGTTTTTTCAATCTTATTGAAATTTTTATTTATATAATCATCTAATCTCTCATCTATATATTCATCTTTTAGCACTTGGCTACGATTTGAGAGCCAATTATTTATTACTGACAAACATATTATTACTATTATTGAAATCAACAAAACAATATTTTAGACATATCCTTTTATTAAATGGTTTTCAGTATAAAGTTTTTAGTATCTATATATTAAAAAAAAGTATCTAATACTGATATATAAAAACATTTATATCAAATCGATTGAGAATCGATTTTGCTGCAAGTACAAACTTGATGTACAATGAAAACTAAGCAAGTTGCCATAAAACTCATCATAAGATTTGATAATGCAAGTGGCAAAAGCACGTCAGAGTAAACAATTTAAAAATATCTTATCTTTTTTATTGTCACGTATAGCAATCGTAAACGCGGCGATATAAAAAATTGATTATTTCATAATTACGGCATATAATGCTAGCAAACGTCGCGGTAAATTATATGAATGAACTGATAATAATAGGGAAAAAGAAGTAGAAATTCTAGAAAATAAGCTTCATTCTAAATTAGCTGAGTTTATTGTTGTTTGTGATTGATGTCGTGTGAGTAAAACATATTTAAAATAAAACAATTTTTCAATAAACATGCTGATATTTTATTTGAACAGATTGGTTTTAACAGTGCTCCTTTACAGGAGCAGCTTGAAATTTTTACACAGGGTGTTATCGAATATTTTTTACAAAAATGCAAGAGTGGCTTTATCTAAAAATTAGAAGAATATTTTTGTAGCTTTTTGACTTGCATGAAAATTAAAAAAAAATATCTAAGATATTTAAGAATTAATCTTAATCATCAGCAAATATTGCAGTTCTATATTGTCATGGAAGAGATATCGCATTATTTTAAGAAAAGTGTAAGTAAAGGATTATTCGGCAGCGCAGAATATTAATATGACTTCATTCTAAGAGAATGATTTATTATTTAATGTATTTGATATATTGTTTTTCTTATATGGAGAATTAGAAATATATCTAAGTATTATTTGCATAATTGCAAAAAAAAAACAAAAAGAATTAGTAGAGAAGAACTTATAGAAGTAACTAAAATTATTGAGAGTGATTACTTAATTGTTACTTTAAAAAGCTTAAAAGAAGCTGGATTTATTGATGGTTTTTTATCACTGAATAAGGCAAAGAAAGGAGTATATTACAAAATAATTGACGAATATATATTCTATCTAACATAGATAGAATCTATTTAGAATAGTAATAAAAAGGGCAATCATAAATTATAGTCACTATTGGGAACTGACAATAAAGAAATCAGTTTGATAAACATTGATAGGACAAAAATTTGAAGTAGTGTGTTTTAAAAATGCCAATAAAATTGATGGTTGCTTTACAACAATTCATACTTACTATTGATAGTAACACACATGAGAATGAACAAGTTGTTTTATTTTTTTTTGGTGAATTGTCGTAGCTAGCTATAAAAAATCTGGCTTTTTAAAAGCATTAGAATATTTTGAACATACGTTGGATATATCGGAAGGGACTTATCTTGATTGTGTGTGACTCAGCAGCTTTTTGGATTTTAAAATAAAATTTATATCAAAAGATGGATTACATAATCTTATTACTACGAAGAAAATTAAATATATAGTATATAGTAGTCACATGTGGAGATTGGTAATATTATCTGGAGAAGGACAATAGAGAATCTGGTGCTCAGATTGATTTAGTTTTTGATCGAAAAGATGAGTGTACAATGCTTTGTAAAATAAAGTATAATGATAAACCTTACACATTAACGAAGGAATTTGTTGAACAATTAAAGAGAAAAGAAGTAATTTATAAAGAAAGAACAAGTTCGAAAAAAAAAGATATTCTTGGTATTAATTGCTGGAAATGGAGCCTTTGAGAATTAAAAATACGATACATCATATGGTTACACTAAAAGACTTGTTTTGAGTTATATGTACAACAATTTACGCGACTTTATCTCTGCTTTAGAAGAAAAAAAGGATCTAATTAGGATTAAAAAAGAAGTTTCAACAATCCTTGAAATGACGGAAATTCATCGTAGAGTTCTGTCAAATAAAGGACCAGCAATCATTTTTGAAAATGTTGTCACAGAAAACGGCAAAAATTCGATTTTGGTTTTGGTGAATTTATTTGGCACAATTGAGAGAATTGCATTGGGACTTGGTATAAATCATGATGAATTGAGGAATCTTGGTAAACTTCTGGCATTTTTACAATCTCCTGAGCCACCAAAAAATCTCAAAGATGCTATGAAGATGTTTCCTCTGCTAAAAATTGTGTTGTCGATGCGTAGTAAGGTCGTGAGTAAAGCCCCATGTCAAGAAGTAGTATTAACTGGAGATGAAGTAGATCTTAGTTTACTACCTATTCAAACGTGTTGGCCAAATGAACCTGCACCGCTTATTACTTGGCCGATTGTTGTAACAAAAGGGCCGACAGAAAATAAACAAGATAATTTCAATCTTGGAATATATCGTATGCAAGTCGTGGATAAAAAAACGACTCTGATGCGCTGGCTTGCACATCGTGGAGGAGAGAGTCACTATAAACGATGGAAGGAGAAGAAGCAAAGCAGGAAATTTCCTGCTGCTGCTGTGATTGGTAGTGATCCTGCAACACTTATTTCTGCGGTAACTCCAGTGCCAGAAACATTGTCAGAATATCAATTTGCTGGACTTTTGCGCAAAAAACCTCTCGAGCTTGTAAATTGTAAAACAATACCACTTCAAGTACCAGCTCATGCGGAGATTGTTTTGGAGGGCTATGTAAGTTTGGATAGATATCAAGATGAAGGGCCATACGGAGATCACACTGGTTACTATAATTCTGTTGAGCGATTCCCAGAATTCAACATTACTGCAGTCACAATGCGCAAAAATCCAATTTATCTCAGCACTTTTACTGGCAAGCCACCAGATGAACCATCACTTCTTGGTGAAGCACTCAATGAAATATTTGTGCCAATTCTTATCAATCAATTTCCAGAGATAGTTGATTTTTATCTGCCACAAGAGGGTTGTTCTTATAGAATAGCAGTAGTATCGATTAAAAAATCTTATCCCGGACATGCAAAAAGAATTATTATGGGTATACTTTCTTTCCTTAAGCAGTTTTTATATACTAAATTCATTATAGTTGTTGATGATGATATAAATATACGTGATTGGAAAGAGATAATGTGGGCAATATCAACAAGAATGGATCCTGTACGGGATACAATTACGATAGAGAATACACCAATTGATTATTTAGATTTTGCTTCTCCTGAAAATGGACTTGGAGGTAAAATGGGATTTGATGCGACAAATAAAATTCCTCCTGAAACTAAACGAGAGTGGGGAAGAAAAATTGAAATGAGCGAAGAAATAGTAAAAAAAGTTACGGAGGAATGGGAAGAGTATGTCTAATGAGAAGTTTGATTTAATGTTTTAATCTTTTTTAAAGTGTAGAAATTCGTTATAATGAAATACATAACTCAATAATTTCATAAGAGAGTAGTTGATTTTGAATAAAGGAAGATTTTAAACTAATTTTATTATACTGTACAATTAAAATAGAAAAGTGTATGAATAAAGCAATTGGAAATGTAAAGAGAAAATAAAATGACAAATAGCTTTTCTATTGATGGAGCGGTATTAGAGAGGTTATTTCAGCAAATGTTCTGATAGAAAATTGAAAACAAAACAAAAAAAAAGCCTATTTAAATATTTGATCTCGTTACAGGAACTTCAACAAATGAAATTATTGTAGCTGAGTTACATAAGAAAGATAATCAGGGAAATTCTCAATACTCAATTAATGATTTAATTACTCTTTATGAAGAGTATGGATCATATTTTTTTAAATCTTTATTCTTTAGACGATAAATATTATCTTAATTTTATTGTATAAAATACCTATAAAAAGATTGAATTTGTATTGGATAAGTATTTTAGTAATGATATCTTAAAAAAACACTTTGAGTAAACTATTAATTATAAGCTACGATATTTACAATCATTGTTCATTTTTCTTAAAAAGAAAAAGAAAAGAGAATAAAAAGTTTATCAAACTAAAAGATGCGTTAAGAGTAACAACTGCTATATCAACTTATTTTATTTCAAAAATAAATGGAGATTAAACATATGGAAAAGATATTAATAGACGGCGGAGTTTTTGTTAAAAATCCAGCTGCATGTGCATATATGAATGGTAAAGTATTTTTCTTAAAATGAATGATATAATTCTTTTATTTGTTGGTACTGGTAAGCTATATCCTCATATTGAATACATAATTAAAAAAGATTGGGAATGATAAATTGGATCAAACTACTAATAGTTATACTATTTACTTCAGGTTTTGATGAAGTAAATTATCAATTAAATAATATTATGGATAATAGATATATACGAGTACAATCGTAACTAAAAAGTAGCATCAATTGAGATGAATAATACTCTACCATAGAACATGCAATGTATAATGCAAGAAGTTTAAGCTATGATTAAACATAATAAAAAAGCAATAGATAAGTTTCGTGATGGCTTTTGCTAGCAAGTAAGAAGCAAAAAAAAAGCTAAAAGGAAAATGACTGTAAAATGAAGATTTTTTAACAGCTTATATAATAAAAGATAATAGTGGTAGCAAATTTCAGAGATAATTGAATGAAGAGAGTCTTTTCATATAGTTGGCAGATTAAAGGGAATTTATATAATGTTGCCCTTTTAATAATAAAAGTTAGTATAACATGTAGAGAAATGACAGTAGCTATAATCATTAAAAAATTTTCTAAGTAGAAAAACAGGGAAAGAATTTCCGAATAACTAATTATCCATCCTCTATCTACAACATTGGCGTTTTTGATGTTTTAAACGCATTATAAGCGTATTTAAGCTTTAAAATTCATAGTTTTCAAAAAAAACAAAATAAGGTGAACATATTATGAAAAATAATATACCAAATATGCTAAGTTTTTTATCGTTTAATCTGCACAAACTAAAGCTATTATTTAGCTTCATTCTCATGATATGAGAATAACAAAGAAGATTGTCAAGTAGTTTTTTGTTTCTATTGGATAATTATTAGATCAAGTTGCAATGTTTATGCAGTTGTAACTAAAATTGTGCTATAGTTTACTGATCTATATAAATATAGGCACTATCCTGTTGATAAAATTTAAACTAACTGATAAATTTTTAACACAATTATTGCTGAAACAAATGTTTTTACTAAAACTTACACATTTCTCTTTTTTTTTCAAAAAAGCTCTACCTTGGCTTAGTATTGCGTGTTTTGCATGTTTTTTAATTGGAGTATTTTTAGCTTTATTCTTCTCTCCAGAAGATTATAAACAAGGAGAAATTGTACGAATTATGTATCTTCACGTGCCTTCTGCATGGCTTTCTCTCGGAATATATGGATTAATTGCAGTGCTCAGTTTCATTTTCTTAGTGTGGAATAACAGCATTGCTAGCGTTTTAGCCCATGCAGCCGCTCCTGCAGGAACAGTCTTTTCTGCAATATGCTTAATTACAGGTAGCATTTGGGGGAAAGGAACCTGGGGTACTTGGTGGGTATGGGATGCGAGACTTACTTCAATGTTGATCTTATTTTTCTTATATATTGGATATATCTCATTATGGGGCGCTTTTGATAATGAAGAAAGAGCTAAAAAATCAGCAGCGGTGTTTGCCATCTTTAGTTCTGTAAATATCACAATAGTAAAATTTTCCGTGAATTTGTGGACTACTCTCCATCAACCAGCAAGTATTCTCAGAAAAGGTGGAATAGCAATAGAAAATTCTCTACTGCTTCCATTAATTGCAATGTTTATATTTTGTGCCACATTTTTTTTAGTAGTATGGATGCTTTATTCACTTCATTTGATTAATTTGCATAAGATAAAAAGAGAAATTAGTGTACGATATTAGATCTATTATAATTACTTTAATCATCTAATTTAGATAATTTTATGTAAATCACTTTTTTTTATTGAAAATTCAGAAAAATAATTGCATGCTAGTTATAATAGAAAGCTTCGGATAGAAAATTCAAATATTAATATAGCTTAGTAATCACATAGAAAAATATGCTGGAGAAAATTAAGAGAAATATCTTGGTCATTTTGAATATTTTCCTTAGGCTACAGATTTTAGTTTATAAACAGACCAGGTCTTCATAATAATTAATTGTAAGCTCAAATTTTCGAATATTTAATATAGTTTGTGATTACTATCATGCAGAAAAGATTCAAGATTGTTATAGATGAATTTAAAGATTAGCCTTTTGCTTAGTGGATTAGCTCATCGATTGAATCAAAAGCATTAAGCAGAAAATTGTTGGAGCACGGCTTTATTATCGAAGCTGAAGAGTGTGCTATGTTATATAATCTGATTACTTTTGAATGTAGAAACAATTAATTTATCAGAATAGAGTAAATATTGAATCGAGATCAACTTGAACATTTTTATCAAAATTCTTGAAACATATATTGTAACAGCACGTAGCTTTTATGGAAAGTTCACAGAATCACTTTTAAATTAATAAGAAAAATTATTCGTTATATATGAAAATAATATTCCTGTTGTAATTACTATTTTTTTTTATTCACAGTGATACAAGCCGGCATTTTTAGTTTGATAAAATAGAAGAAAATAAAAGAAAGCTTGAGTATGACACTCAAATGATCACCATATCTTATGGATATGCTAGAAAAATCGATGTAAGATATGCGATTCTTTCTGCATCAAGTGATTCCAAAATATCGAATATGAGCATTTAGGGTTTTCATATATTTTGTCAATTTGAGTGTTTTTAAATGGAGGAATTAAAGATGAAAATCGAGCATATTACATCTATCAAAATAATAGAGATATTGAATTCCTATTCAAAGAAAATCAATGAAAAACCTCCAATAAAAACACATGTAATTCATTTGCTTTTTTATTCACAATTATGGTAGATAAATTATTACAGGTTGTAGTAGTTTTATTATTTTATGATTCGATTTACATCGATCTGCTTTAGATACATCAAGATCATTAGAAAAAAGGTATGAGAAAGTAGTTAATGGAAAAAGTTCATGATTATTATGTTCGAGAAATGCACTGTAAAATAATAACTGTTACAACTATGAATTTTTAGAGAGTATGAGCATTTTATGAAAAATTTAGATATGAGTGCGATCTTGTATGCCTAAGGTATTTTTGGTGAAGCAGTATGTATGTTTTTTGAAGAAAGTATTGTAGTGCGAGGTATTTTCTAACGTTGATGATACCAATTCTACTATACAGAAAGTATACATACAACAATGGAAAAAAGCTACTCAATAGAAACAAAAAAAACTACTTAACAAACTTCTTAAGTTTCTCATGAATAATATTGAAATTGTTTATTTAATTTTTCAACCTATAAAGGTTAAAATAATAAGAAAATTTATATTTGGACTACCATTTTTTATACTATGTTCACTGTATGTTTTTTAAAAACTAAGGAATTTCTACAAATAAAAGCTGAAACGTTCTTATAAGTTATTTAAGATATCGCCCAACGCATCAGATTTAAAATAAAAAGTGGAAAACTAATTACCTCATGGTTTTATTATTTTTTCTTCTGCATGGTATATTTCTTAAATATTAGAACTTAGATTACTTATATTTAAAAGCAGTTAAATTGTAGCGTTTAAGGTATAAAAATACCAACATTAGAATAAATACCGACCAGGGCTTTTTATGCTTTTTTTTTATTTGGTAAATTTCTTAAGTTTTTTTTATTAAAAGAGCATAATCTTGTTATCCATTTTACTATTATGCTGAAATGGTATTTTCTTGTGATTTCAAACACTTGATGAGTGTACAGTTCGTACATGTTACAAAGTGAAGAAACAACTTCTAAGAGTAAAATCATATTACCATTTTTATGTGTTATAATAAGCTTAAATTTATAAGAAAAACGAAATTGAAAAAATTGGAGAAATTAAGAGAAAACTGGATAGCAAGAACAGGAAGATTTTTATCTTCATTGTTCTTTTTATTGCTAATCGCGCTATCAATACGTAGTTTTTTATTTGAGCCATTTCATATTCCTTCTGGTTCAATGAAAAGCACTTTGCTTGAAGGAGATTATATTTTTACTGATAAATATTCATATGGTTACAGTAAGCACTCTTTTCCATTTTCTCCTAATATTTTTAGTGGCAGGATCTTTTATATTCCTCCAAAACGTGGTGATATAATAGTTTTTAAACCTACGAAAAATGATAGTATCAGATTTGTTAAACGAGTAATAGGAGTGCCAGGCGATAAAGTACAAATGATAGAGGGAGAATTATACCTAAATGATAAGAAGGTAAAGCGAAAGCAAATTGAAAGTTTTTTTGATTATGAATCAAGTCGCAGTATATCAAGGTATATAGAAACACTCCCAAATGGAAGGAAACATGAGATTTTGATAGATAATATTTCCAATAAGCTATCATATAATACTTCGTGTTACTATGTACCTAACAATCAATTTTTTGTTATGGGAGACAATAGAAATAATTCATTTGACAGTAGATTTCCTGAAATTGGTTTTGTACCAATGGAAAACATAATTGGGCGTGTGGGCATAGTTGGTTTATCGTTTAAATTGAAGAAGATTGATTGGTTGCCATTTAATTTTAGAATACCTGTTGCTCTGAGATTTGACAGGATATTGCACAAGGCTGTGTAAACTCTATCTATTTATTAATTCACATAATTCTAAAGAAGAGTTTTCTAACATGGTGATAGTATTGTTGATTTCACTCAAATTATTTCCTTGTAAAGCTTTTTTTGCGTTTTGCAGTAGATTTTTTAATCTTTGATCAGAGGAAAGATTATTATTGTCTTCAATCAAATGTATGAGTTTATTGCCATTAATTTTAGCTTCTGCAAGAGAACGAGCCTTCATATCTTCATCAAATTTGTTTATTGATTGATTAACCATATCTTGGACATCGGCTTCATTTAAGCCAAAACTTGAATTTATTTCAACTATTTGCTCAATCCCAGTGGTTTTTTCTCGCGCAGTAACGGTCAATATTCCGTCAACATTAGCTGTGAATTTTATCTCAACTCTTGCAGAACCTGCAGGCAATGTTGGTATACCTTTGAGTTCAAATTGTGCTAGAGATTTATTATCTTCTATCATTTCACGTTCTCCCTGACAAACGTGAATTTTCATTGCAGTTTGCCCGTTGACGTAAGTTGTAAATTCTTTTGTTTCTGAAACTGGTAATGGCGTATTTCTTGATATGATTTTTTCAACTATTCCTCCCATAGTTTCTATGCCAAGTGATAAAGGCAAAACGTCCAAGAGAATGTTCCTATCTTTTGAATTTGAAGTTAAATAATGAGCCTGCAATGCTGCCCCAATAACAACTGCTTTATCTGGATCTATATCATTCAGTACTTTTTTTCCAAAGAGTTTGACTAGTGAGTCTTGAACTAATGGCACTCTAGTTGCACCACCAACTAAAATTACTCCTTTTATATCATCAATTTTTAGATCTATATCTTCTATAGTACGAGTAACTATATTGACAGTTTTATTAACCAATGGACTTATTGCTTGCTCAAATTCTTCTTTGGTAATTTTGCATTTAAATAATACACAATTAGCAGAACAATCTGATGTAATTTCAGCGTGTGACGCTGGAATCCACATATTTTTTCTTTCTTGAATCTCAATATCAACTACTTGAATGACAGAAGAAAGTCTAATATTAAATTTGAAAATACCTGATGTATTTTCACTTAGATATTCTTTTACAGTACGTAATTCAATAAGTGATGGACCTGTTATATAAGTAGCTGATGCTGGAGTCCAATTCTTATTATATAACTTTCTAATATGTTCATTTTCAATTAAGTTTTCTGAATCCAAATGTTTAGGTATTGAGATGACATTTTCGGTTGAATTTACATGTTCTTTATATTTGTCGAGCACAATTGAACTTAGCAGATGATCAAAATCATCACCGCCAAGTTTGGTATCACCACCAACTGCAAGAACTTGAAACACTCCTTGATGTAATTTTAGTATTGAAATATCAAATGTTCCGCCACCGAGATCATAAACTGCATATATTCCACTGTTGTTGTTTTTTTCAATCGAATAAGAAAGTGCGGCGGCGGTTGGCTCGTTAATAAGGCGTAGAACTTCTATACCAGCTAATTTTGCTGCATACTTAGTTGCATTACGTGCTGAATCATCAAAGTAAGCTGGCACAGTAATTATTGCTTTTTTTACTTCTATTCCCATAGATTTTTTTACCCTCTCGCATAAAGCTTTCAATATCTCAGCAGATATTTCAACAGGAGTAAGATATTTCTCCTTTGCGCATTTTACTCTAATAACTTTTTCACTTTCATTATCTATTTCAAAATTAATGTCTTCTTTATACAAATCTTCAACACTTTTACCCATTAGGCGTTTTATCGAATAAATTGTATTTGGGCCAACATCGTGGCCGATTTTCAATATGTTATTTTCATATGAAAGAGTAGAAGATAATAACTCACGTCCTTGTTCATCTTTAAATATTTCCACGTCACCAGTTTTATTTACTATAGCAATTAAAGAATTGGTAGTACCGAGATCTATACCAAACACTATTTCATTTGAACTTGGTTCAGAAATTTGTATTTGCTGCATTTTTCTTCATTTCCTCAAATGACTTATATAAATATTTCAATCTCAAAACTTGCGTAGTAGCTTCATCAAAATTCTTTGTAGCAAAAGCATTAATTAGATTTTTAGTGCAATTTTTTATTTTTTCATCAATCATTCTACTTGCAAATTGTAGATCATTACAATCTAGTAAATACTCTCTTATTTCCATTGATTCATTCAAAATTTCAGAATTTAGATTATTCTTTTGGCTTTTCATCCCAAAAAGATCCAGTAAATGTTCGGCACGTTTTAGTGGTGATTTGAGCACTTGATAAGCTTTGTTTATATTTTTCATGTTTTTAGACTCTCTTTCATTTATGTCAGTTTTGCTGAGCTCAATGTATTTTTTCTCTAGCTCATCAAAACTGATATTGAAAACTGGTTCGATTTCAAACAATGTAAAATAGTTATTAGACATGAAAACTCTCTCCACAACCACATTTTCCTTTTTCATTAGGATTTTTGAAAATAAAACCAGATGAAAGTTTTTCTTCTACGTAATCCATTTCAGAGCCGAGGATAAACATGACAGATTTTGGATCGATCAATATTTTAACTTTTTGGCCATTACTGCAGCTTTCTTCAATTACTGACTCTAAAGGACGAATATCATAGGCGTATTCAATATCGTATTTTAAACCGGAACATCCCTTTTGTTTAATTAAAACTCTTATTCCTATTGCTTCTTCTGATTTTTCAAGGTTATTATGTTGTTTTCGATCCAATAAATACTTTATCCTTTCAACTGCATTTGCAGTGATAGTGATAAGTTTTTTGTCATTCTTTGCAGCATTTACTCCTTGATATTTACTCATAGCTATTTTTGTTTATTTTGGTAATCATGAATAGCAGCTTTTATAGCGTCTTCGGCGAGCACTGAACAGTGTATCTTTACTGGAGGCAAAGATAATTCCTTCACTATTTGTGTGTTTTTTATCTTTATTACATCCTCAATAGTTTTTCCTTTGATCATTTCTGTAAGCAAAGAGCTCGAAGCGATAGCAGAACCACAACCGAATGTTTTAAATTTTGCATCTTCAATAATGCCTTTGTCATTAACTTTTATTTGCAATTTCATAACATCACCGCATGATGGCGCACCTACTAAACCAGTGCCAACATTTTGATCATTTTTATCCATAGAGCCAACATTCCTTGGATTTTCGTAATGATCTAAAATTTTCTTATTATAACTCATAGAATTACCTGTAAAACGTTACTTTTATTGTAACATATTTAGATTGAAAATTAAAGTGAAATGCACTCAAAAAGGGTACTTTTTATAAAGTAAAATATGTGATTTATTAATGTATTTTTCTTTACAAATACTCGTAGTACGTGTCATTCTTTATATTAAGTTTGTAATTTTAAAAGGAGTATTGCTTGAATTTGTTTAGTAATCTTTATAAAGGCTTATTAAAAACTTCTTCGCGCTTTAGCGATGGAGTAAAGAGTATTTTTTCTGGCAAAAAAAAAATAGACCAGTTGCTTCTAGATGAGTTGGAAGAGCTGCTGATTGGCATGGATATTGGTCATAAAACTTCTAAATTGATTGTTGACAGGTTCACAAGTATCAAGTTTGACAAGGAAGTTGAGCATAACATCATCAAACAGCAGTTAATGAACGAGATAGAAGCTATACTAAAACCTGCTGTGCAACCGATAATTTTAAACAAAAAGCCACATATAATAATGGTATGCGGAGTAAATGGTAATGGTAAAACTACAACTATAGGTAAGCTCGCGTATAAATATAAGAAAATGGGAAAATCTGTTACGCTTGTTGCGTGCGATACATTTAGAGCTGCTGCTAGTGAACAATTAAATATCTGGGCAGAACGTTCTGATTGCTCCATTGTTACTGGAGAGTATGGTAGTGATTCTGCAAGTGTGGCATATAGAGCTGTAGGTCAAGCTAGAAAAGACAACGTTGATATCGTTCTGATTGATACAGCAGGTAGGCTACAAAATAACGTGAATCTTATGAAAGAGTTATCAAAAATATATAGAACGATAAAGAAATTGGATGATACTGCTCCTCATGATGTTATTTTAGTTCTTGATGCAACCACTGGTCAAAATGCTTATAGCCAACTAGAGGCATTTAGCAAGATGATGAGTGTTACTGGGTTAATCGTAACTAAATTAGATGGTACTGCTAAGGGAGGAGTAGTGATTGGACTTGCAGAAACTTATAAGATGAAATTACATGCTATAGGAATTGGAGAGGGTGTAGATGATCTTAGAGAGTTTACTAGTAAAGAATTTGTTGAAGCGCTATTTAACCGTGATTGAAGATTTCTCTTAGTTTTTTATGTGATCAAGCTTAATTATTTCGGTATCGTTAGAAGAGTAATTTCTATTTTAAGTATAATTGCTTTTTTGAATCTAAATTTTTGCGCTTTTTAAACTTTAGGTTAGTATATGAGATGTTTTAAATTTTTCCTGAAAGTGCAACTTCGCCATAAATTATTGAAGAATTTGGTAGAGGTAAATTTACTATGTTTTTAAGAAGGAAGCAGTAACAGTAAGATCAGTCGATTTCTTTTGTATTCTCAATCCTTCTATAATATTTAAATACACTTCTTTCTTTTTTGTAAAATTATTTTATAACGAGCATTTAATAATGTAATAATCATGGTTAGTCGATTAATATCTCATCTAATCGATGCTTTTCTTGGATTTTTTGTATTAGTTCTCGCTATCAATGCTTTAATTTCCATTAAAATCAGTTTTGAACCATCAATTTCTACAAATAATGCGCTGCAAATAACTTTTCTATCATTAATATTTCCTGCTAGAAATAATAATAATGGATTATCGATAGATATAAATCCTACTTCCAGATATTTCAAAATATCAATTTCGTTTGTAAGGCTGAGTTTATTTTTAATAGCATGCAAATGCAATATTGATTGCTATTTTCATCTTAAAGATAGGTACTTGTGTTCAGTATATGTTCTCTAAAGTTTTTAGGTACAGTTTATTTGCCAATTCTTAGTTATAAGATCAACTATTAAGAAGGAAATACCATATTCTTTACAGAGGAAATGATTAATTCATAGGGTACAAGTGTGAATTTAATTTACGACTCCTAGAGTTGATGTAATTTTGCTATTATACATTGTTTGAATGGAGTAATAGTTAGGAATTTTATATTTCTATTTTTCTTATTGTTATCATCATATCATCTAAAGATACTCTAGATAAAAGCTTAATTTTAGACTAATTTATTTTAAGATATTTTGCTCTGAGATTTACTTATTTCAAGGATTCTCCGACGAAGAATAAAGATATTTGAGAGAAGAAAGTTATATAACGCTAGCTGTAATTTTAAGCAAAAAGTTAGATTTTCAATTCCAAATTTGCCAGCAATTAAAATGCTTGTATCTTTAACAATATTATCAACAAAAACTCTATCTAATTTCTCCATTCTTGTTAAAAGATGATCCATGGTAGTAATTTCATTATTTGATAATGCCTTTATTGAAATTAACAAAGATGTACTTTTTGTTTTTATTTTTACGACTTTTTTTTTAACAACTGTATCCTAATTATCACACGTAATGCACTTTACTATTTATCTGTCAATGCTATGTGATCGCAAATTGACATATATACAGTTTTCATAAAAGCTAAAGTAGTTTTTTGCAATTGTGATAAAGATTAATTAAATATATGATAATATTAAGTTTTAGATATAAAGTATTAGAGTGAAATAACGCAATATAGAGAGATTTTTATTAAAAAAGGAGTTAAATCTCTTACATAATCTATTTTTTGATTTTGCATCAAAATTTGCTTACACTTTTCACAAATACTCTACAATGTTCATATGCATTTCTTCTAAAAATTTCTCACTATAAACTGATTGTGCAAAAGATCCATTACAGCTCAATTGTAGGTACTTTGTTGTATTAATGGATTTCCAACATAATTTAATGAATAGTTAGCTGAGATTGTTCAAAAGACTTTAATGATATTCAATCCACTTACTTTTCTATCTTCCATATTGCGATGAGCCTCTATTATTTCATTGAATTTATATTTTCTGTTAATCTTCACAGTTAAAAGTTTTTTCCTTATCATCTCGAAGATTTCCATTGCAGTAAGCAATAATGTGAATCTGTTGTGTTTATAATGATATATTGATGTTCCTGTAGCAAATAGTGAACGTGAGCTAAGTAAAGAAAAGCTAATCGTAGCGCTGCCTGATATTTGTCCATAGGAAATATATATGCCGAACTTTGCTAAAGATTTGAAAGAAAGTTTGCTTGTAGCATAGCCTATTGGATCATATACTGCACTTACTCCTTTATTTTGTGTAATCTCCATTATTTTAGAAATAAAGTCTTTATCATTGTAATTTATTGCGTATGTGCAGCCATTCTGAAAAGCTATCTTCATTTTTTCATCAGAACTTACAGAACCTATAACTATCCCTTTTTTATCCTTTGCCCATTGGCATATTATCTGTCCTAAACCACCATTGCCTCCATGCACGAGCACAATAGCACCAGGCTTTATTTTGTAAGACTGGTTAATTAAATAGTGAGCTGCCATGCCTTTAAATAGCACTGCTGCTGCAATTTCATCTGGTATTTCGTCTGGAATCTTTATCAGATATTTTTGGTGTATGATACGTTTTTCACAATATGCTCCAGGTGGTGCCGTGCAATATCCAACTCTATCTCCAATTTCTAAGCAATCGCTTACTTTTTTACCTAGCTTTTCAACAATTCCAACTGCTTCTACTCCAAGCACTGATGGTAGAGTTTTAATTTTGCGAATGCCTTTTCTATGTTCCAAATCATAACGATTTAAACCGATAGTTGTGTGATGCACTAAAACTTCCTCGTTTCTTGGCTCACTTGTGCTTTTGTCTACAAATTCTAATACTTCCGGTTCTCCAGTTCTTTTTATTTGTATTGCTTTAATCATGATTGATATAAGATAAAAACTTTGGTTATATTATCTAATAATCAGTATCCTGTAAAATTATTTAGAAATTTGTAAGGTATATATTAATAAAAGAATCGGGGCGGAGAGATTTGAACTCCCGACCCTTTGGTCCCAAACCAAATGCGCTACCAGACTGCGCTACGCCCCGAATTTTTTATTCAGAATAGCAATAACTAAGATAAAATGCAAGGTTAATTTATTCACCAAAAAGCATTTGCTTTTATCCTTCATAATAACTTCGTTGTAGATAGCTGAATTTAGATTTTTAACAATAGAAACAAAAAAAAACTACTTGATAAAAATTTTTCCAAACCTCTTCTTCATAAGAATGAAGCTATTATTTATTTTTAATCTATGTAGATTAAACGACAAAAAAATTTAGCACACTTAGTGTCTCATGTTTAATTTTTTGTATTATGTAATTTATGTCTATAAAATCTGGTTTTCAAGCTGAAACGCGCTTATAAGTCATTTATAACATAAAACTTCAATGTTATAGGATAGATAGTAAATAATTAGCTATCGTAGTTTCTTTTGCTTTTTTCTCTGTTTGGTATATTTCTTATATTTTATAGTTAAATTATATCCTATATGTTAATAAAAACTTAGATTAATCATATAATTAATATGATAATATTACTAAAAAGTTATAATAAAATAGGTGTATGAAGTAAGTGTGGAAGATTGATGCTTATTGATCATTATGAAGTAGAGATAGAGAGAAATGCTACTCATAACGAGATAAAAAAAGCATATTATAAATTAGCAATGAAATATCATTCAGAGGTAAAAATTTTAATGACACAGAGGAATTAAAAAATATAAAAGGATCATATAGATGCTATTTAATTGATATTTACTTGTTGTGTTATTTCTTTTTCAACACGAATATTATGAACAGTTAAAAAAGGAAGTTATATGTGCAAAGAAACTATTAAAGCTATGTCTGTTGATGCAATGAGCTAGATGTTACGAGATCTGTAAATTATCTTGAGTGTTTATTCTACTCTATCAGATGAATTTAAAAAACGTATTAATTCCATTTGATTTTTCTTATAACGTTTTAAGCGAACTGGATAAAGAATTGAATCAAATGTAAGAGAGTAGAATGATAGTAAAAAAAGTACTGAAAATATATGAAACGCTTTATTCTAGTATTTAGAAGCAAGTATAGAAAGCTAAGTCTTTGAAAGACAGGAATGATGAAGAAAAGACAAAGCATTTAAATAAGATGAAAAAGATAATAGAAGAATTATATAAAGCATCATAAAGAGAGAGATAATTTTAGATATGTATTGTTTTCTGAATATCATTTGATTTATTATATCAGAATAGAGAAAAATATGCAATTTTAATAAATTAGAGTATAGTAATCAAACTGAGGAAGTTGATTATTTGGCGTTAAACTGACTTAATGTATTATCGTAACTAGTTCTTAAAGAAAGAACAAGAATACTCTAATAATTAGAGAAATAACTTGTGTAAAAATGAATAAATAGAGAAGGATTTTGGTAAATTTTAGGAATAATATACTGAAAAATATGAGAAAGATTGATTAAATAAATTGATTGAATGAAGCAGTCGATGTAGTAGTGATAAAAGCTGAAGGTTATAAAAGATGAAGTTGATAATCTTGTGAAGAAGAGTATTATTAACTTAATATATTAAGAAATATAGTCGAAAGAAAGTATGAACATAGTGCAAATATATTAAATCAGATTCTTTCATTAACTCTATTTTTTTTTAAAAAAAGGATAGTAGTGTTAAAACTAAGGAATCTGATTTGCAAAAAAAAAGTTACTTTAAGCATTTTTGAAAAAGTCAGTACATAGATGAGGTAATTGATAGATGCTTTGTGTTTTTAGATATTAGAATATATCTATTTCATCAAAGTGTATAAAGAGCTGTTAAAAGGAGGTGATCTGATCATCAGAAAATTCAAGTCAAGAAATTGAAGATTGTTTAAAAACAAGGAAAATAGAAGAATTTAATGTCAAAAGTAAGATAAATAATTCTTCTCTTAAGGAATTACAAACAAAAATTATAGCATTGAAAAATTTCTTATTTTATCAAGAAATTTAAGCTTACAAGAAAATGAAATAGGAAAGTATATTAACAATAATCAATCAAGAGCAAGAGTAACATTAGTGCAGATGCTGGAAAAACGTTGGAAGTTTTTGAGAGAGGAATTTAAAGAAGAAATGGCATGATTTAAAAGAGTAGGAGAAAAAAAATAGAAAAGATAGAAAGGAAGAGAGAAAATAGAGAAGGAAATAAAAAGGAACGAAAAGTAACAGAGCAAGAAAATGCAATAGCAGAACAAGAGGATCAAAAGGTAGGATATATAATAAGGTGAGTAAGATTTTTTAAGAAAATATATAGTTTCGATGATGAGTGTAAAATATAGTGATAGAAAATCAAGATAAAATTGTAGATGTGATCATACAACGCATTATAGAATGTAACTTTTTCTACAATAAATACTTGATGCAATAAATAATTGAAGAAATAAAATCTAATGAAGACTAAGTTAAAAGAGAGGATAAAATTAATACTGAATTAATTGAAAATGTAATGAGAGATTTTATAGTTACAGTAGATGAAGAGCAAATTGAATAGAATATGTACATAGAAGATACTTGTAAATCTAAATATAAGAAAGAATTAGAATTACAAAAAAGTTTAGATGACGATCAAAATATTATAGAAAGGAACAGATGCTTATTATAACTGTTTCTACTTCTGTTGGTTTATTGTTGGATCTGAGTATAGTTATCTTTTTGCAGGAGTTCGCTACTTTGACTCTTATTGATGTTGTTACGATGTTTGTTATAATTGTAGTAGTTGATGCGTCGATAAAATCGAGTATCGGAAAGTTTTATGAGAAGACTCTAATAGCAAACTCTCTGATGTATCTATTGGAAATTCTAAACTAGAGCTATTGATGTAATTCAATTGCTAAGTATATTGGTGCGGCTATAGCTAAAAAAGTTCTTCAAGACGATGTAGAGTATGATATCGAGTGATATAAAGCAGAAAAATATTAAAGTTATGTTATTGTTCTGTTTTTAGCATTCAGAGAAATCTTACTTTGATTGACTACACCAGCAAGTGAGTATAAAAATTATATTAAAATGTATTTTTTATGGAAAAACTTGTTCCAAATATCACGTACTGAGATAATAGAAGAAGATGCTACTTTGGATGATATTGTTTACTATGTTCATACAATGTTTTAAATGTGTTTATTTGTGTTTCTCCTAAATCTTAATGCAAGAGATTTACTAGATTAAGTCTTTTTGCCAATTATCACAACATTTTTACTTAGGAAAAAATAATCAGGTATAGCCATATTTTTTGGTGCAGGCCCACCAATTACTCGACCAGATGTATCATAATATGAGCCATGGCAAGGACAAAACCAGCCGTTGCCGTCTTTTGTGGCATGATCAACAGGTACACATCCAAGATGAGTACATATTCCAATCATAATTAACCACTCATTTTTTCCTTTGTATACTCTTTGCTCATCAAGTTGAGGATCTCGCAAATTTTTTACATCGATTACTCTTGCTGCTTCAATCTCTTGTTTCGTACGTCTGCGAATAAATATCGGTTTACCTTGCCATTTTACTTTTTTCCCTTGCCCTTCTTGAATATCAGATAAATTAATTTCGATCGTAGACATTGCTAAAATTTCAGCAGAAGGGTTCATAGAATTAACCAGTGGCCAAAGTCCACTTGCAGCTCCTATACCTGCCATAGCACATGTAGTTAATGTTATAAAATCTCTCCTACTTTTGTTTTTAGTGAGATCTTTAACAAGAGATGCTTCTTTAGCTTTCTTGGCTGCAAACGATTTTTTATTTTTATTTAATTTTTTATCCATCGATCTCTACTCAGCTACAAGTATATATTTTAGCTGAAATATTATAGATTAATCAATAAAAACTTGCAAATTTAGCTATCGTTGCTTTCTTTCAGAGGAGATAGAATTTCCGACTTCTTTAGAAGTATTGTCTTAAGTGGAACCAGGATCTTCAATTTTTGCTGCTGATACCACCTTTTCTTTACTCTCTGTTTTAAATAAAGTGACTCCCTGAGTGCTACGTCCTGTAATTCTAATATCGCCCACTAAAATGCGAATTAACTTTCCTTTATCTGTAATGAGCATTATATTGTCACTCTGCTCAACTGGAAAACTAGCAACTACACTACCGTTTCTGCTATTAGTAAGAATATTGGTAATACCAATACCACCCCTATTGGTTACTCTGTACTCATACGCAGAAGTTCTTTTACCAAAGCCATTTTCAGTAATAGTTAGTATAAATTCCTCATTCATTGCAAGTTTTAAGAATAATTCACTGTCTATTCTTAAATCTTTCAAAGTCTTTTCTAATTTAGAATCAATAACATTGTTAATAGGAGTTTCCAGTCTTTTTGCAAGTGGAACTTTGAGATAAAGTTCTTTTGTTTCAGTTGTAATATCTATACCGTTTAGTATGGTCATGGATATCACGCTGTCGTTCTTTATAAGTTTGATGCCTCTTACACCATCTGAATTACGGCTTTTGAATTGGCGAACATCATTTACAACAAATCTGATGCTTTTTCCAAGCATCGTTGAAAGTAAAATGTGATCAATTTCGTTGCATACTTTAACTGACACTAATTTGTCTCTTTTATCGAGTTTGATTGCTATCTTTCCGTTGCTTGGAATATAGTGAAAATCTGCTAAAGAGTTACGCCTTATGTTTCCATAAGCAGTAGCAAAAACTATATTTTGATTTTTATCATTCTCACTTGGGAGCGGCATGATGTTAGTTATAGTTTCACTCTCAGTGAGAGGAAATATATTAACAAGTGCTCTTCCACGTGCTGTTGGCTCTGCAAGAGGTAATTTATAAACTTTTAATCTATAAACTCTACCAATATTGGAAAAAAATAAAAGACTAGTGTGAGTATTTCCAACAAACAATTTTGTTATTAGATCTTCTTCCTTCAATCCCTGTCCCAGCTTTCCTTTTCCACCACGACGCTGAGTTCTATAGTGAGAAAGCTTCACGCGCTTAATGTAACCATTCATAGTTACTGTAACCACCATATCCTCTTGTGGAATGAGATCTTCAGCTTCAATGTCTACATCTGACTCTTCTATTAAAGTTTTCCTCGGCATGGCAAATCTATTTTTTATTTCTTGTAAATTATTTTTTATTTCTTTCATTAATCTTTCTTTTGAGCTAAGAAAAGCGATATATTCTTTTATCAGATTGATCATTGAATTTAGCTCAGCTTTTAATTTGTCTTTTTCAAGACCTGTTAAGCGTTGCAATTTTATGTCAAGAATGGCCTTCGTCTGTAACTCAGTTAATTTGTACACTCCGTCTTTTAAAAAACTTTCACTGTCTGAAATCAAGCTAATAATTATGTTTATTTCTGCTGAAGTCTTCCACTTTTTACTTAAAAGCTCTTTACTTGCTTCTTCAGGATCTTTTGCACTCCGGATGATTTTTATCACTTCATCTATGCTCAAAACTGCAATATAGAGTCCTATATATATATGAGCTTTTTCTCTCGTTTTTCTTAGACGAAATTCCGTTCTCCTAATTAGTACTTTTTTTCTAAAGTCAACGAAAGCAGCTATTATTCCTTTCAATGACATCAAAGCAGGTCTGTTGTTGTTGAGAACCAAAGTGTTAATACTAAAGCTACTTCTTAGTGGAGTAAGACCCAATATTTGATTTAGTATGAAATCTGCTGCAGTATTTTTCCTAAGATCAATTACTACTCTAATACCGGATTTATCGGACTCATCCCTGATTTCAGTTATTCCATCAATTTTCTTCTCTTTTACGAGTTCACTTATTTTTTCAATTAATTTTACTTTATTTATCTGATAAGGTATTTCATCAATAACTATTGCTTTTCTATCTTGCGACAGATCTTCTATATGAGTTTTACCTTGTACAACAATTGAACCTCGACCTGTGGCAGATGCTGATCTTATTCCAGACCTACCAAGAATCATTCCACCAGTTGGAAAATCCGGCCCAGGAATCATTTCAAGTAATTCATCTAAAGTTACTTCAGGATTGTCTATATACAACATGCAGGCATCGATTACCTCACCAAGGTTATGAGAAGGAATGTTAGTTGCCATACCTACTGCAAGACCACTTGCACCATTTACCAATAAGTTGGGGAATTCTGCAGGTAGTACAACAGGCTCTGTTTCATTTCCATCGTAGTTTGGTCTAAAATCAACAGTATCTTCATCGATATCATTCAATAAAAAATGCGAAACTTTGTGGAGCCTTGCTTCTGTATATCTCATTGAAGCTGGTGGGTCTCCATCTATTGAACCAAAATTGCCTTGTCCATCAATAAGTGGTAAAAGAAGAGAGAAATTTTGAGCCATTCTGACTAAGGAATCATAAATGGCCATGTCACTGTGTGGATGATATTTCCCCATTACATCTCCAATTATACGAGCTGCCTTTTTATATGGTTTACCAGCATCGTACCCTGCTCTTGACATTGCATATAATATGCGCCTGTGAACAGGTTTAAATCCATCGCGTACGTCAGGTATAGCACGACTTATGATCACGCTCATTGCGTAAGAGAGATAAGAATCTTCCAGCTCTTTTACTATTGAAATTGGTACTATATTGTCTTGCATTTTCGATACTTTAATCGAGATAATTATAATCTTAACATTTAGTTAAGCAAATGGTCAATGAGAAATAGACAGCATGTGGTTCTACTTTTTATTTACAATGATAATATTGATCTTTAGAATTGTACTAAAAGGGCAATTAGCTCAGCTGGTAGAGCATCTCGTTTACACCGAGGAGGTCGACAGTTCAAGTCTGTCATTGCCCATCATATAATTCTATTATATCATAAAATTTGCTATAATAGCTAGTTTTACTAGATATATACACCGTTTTTACATCTAATTATTTATTTAAAATCTTCTATTTTTTCTATAATAACTCTCTATTTCTTTTCTAAAAAGAAGGTGCAATTTTGGAAAAAGCAATAACTAGTATAAAAATATATTTTATATATAAATATAAGCATTATTTATTCTGTATATTAATACAAGATATTACTTTTCTAGGTTAGGAGGTGGTATAATTACTATTATAGAGTCAATAAAATTGTTGAAGAGTTTTTTGATAAGTAAGTAAGTGAGCGTAAGCTAGGAAGAGAATTAAATATTGTGCAAGATTGGTTATAGAAATATATGTATTGTATGAATTGGTTAGAGAGTATTTATGTTTATTTCATAGTAGTACTTTAATAGATAGTACTCAAGGCGCGTATGCTAATAATTTAATATACTTGTTGTTTATTGACAAGTCTGATTTAACAAAAAGTTAAATAGAGAATTGTTGAGTATTTTTAACAATTATTTATTTCTTCGTCATCTCAATAAAGACATAGGAAAAGTAAATCATCGTTTTGCAAATCATGAAGAACTTGAAAAAGTTTTATAAAAAAATAAGAACAATCAAGATCTAAAAATTATTTTTAACTTAAAAAGAAGAGAATTCGGATTGACAGTATTGCATGTGGTGTAAAGTTTGATTATTAAATGTGAAGGAATAGATCGACTCTTAAAGGTCGAGGTTAAGTGTGATGTGTTTGATAAATAAAAATAAACTCCACTTCAAGTCGCAATTGATAATGATTAATACCATATTATAAGATGCTTTTTTACTAATGATAAAAAAATTGAGTGAAGAATTACATGATATTTTTGATATATGTTATAAAGATAATTCTGATTTCACTGCTAAGCTTAAAGAATTTTTGAGTAAATATAAAGAATAATTAAGATCTGAATGCAGTTTTGGATGTAGGGTTAGTAGATAATTTAACTTTTTAATTCTGGAATAAAAGGCTCGTTTTGAAGGTAGGAGAAACTGATTTAAAAGAATAAAATTGTAGTAAGAAAGAGCATTTGCTCAGATCTAAAGATCTATGGTGTAATGTAATGCCGAACCAATAGACAAAGTTAGATGAGTTTTTAAGTAGAATATCTGATGTTCAAAATATAAGTTAACTAGAAAAAATTGTAAATGAAGTTATAAATTCTGAAATGAGGGGTTTAATTTCCTATTTGTTCATATGAAGTGATATGCGAAGATATGTACATCTTCGTAGATTGTGCAATGAAAAAGTTAGTGAACTAAATGAATTAGAAAAGGATTCTAAAGTTGCTAGTAGTATAATATATAAATTAGTATCAAGAGGAGTTATATTACAAATAAAAGATCTAGTATGGATGTGATCAATACATTGGAATTAATGTTTAAAGATTATATATCTAATATAGTAAGAGCTTATTAAGATTATACAAAGCGTGTTCTTGGATTTCTGGAAATTGTTAAAAATGCAATAAGTGGTCAATTGTGTAATGTAAGAATAGATAATATCATCTCTTAATTTAGAGTCTTTTGAAGATAGCAAAATAAATGCTTCAGAGATTGTAAATGGTGCAAGGAATTTAGGATTAACTAGGAGAGAAGTTAGATATGGAAGAGATATAATCAAGATTGATAAAACGAGGTAGAAATTATAATAGAAAATGGTATAAGAAATTACATAGATCTTACAGATGATAGCGATATAGTATTAACTTTCTACATCAGTTTAGAAAAACTAGAATTGAGATTTTACAATGATACGAAAGACGTAAATCTCATAAGAGTAGAAATAAACAATCAAGATCTGCTAGTGCAATTAAAAAACTGTAATGAAAAATAAAAAAGAATTATTTACTGAGAGGGTTGTCAGTTAGCGATTCTATAAAGCAAGGATCTTTTTTGTCAGATCTGGAAATCAATGTGTTCTGAAATGATAAGTCTATCTGATAGATAGTAAATGAATTCTTGAATTATACGTAAAGAATCAAAAAGTATCTCGTGGTACAGAAAGGAAAAAAAGTTATTATGTCTTGAGATTTACACTAGATAGTAGGTCTAATCTTTTTTATTATTCTGTTAATAAGGCAGTAACTTAGTTTTTGTAGTTAATTAATTTTTGTGTTATAGAAGTGTTTTTAATTTTTGCAGAGTAATATATGTAATAGGATGTGTAAAAAAGGAGTTATCTTAATATTAAGTTTGCTGTTGTCTTGGTTTAGTTATTGTATTTGAAGTTTTTATCAGGAGTCGAAATTATATCAAAGTTAATGATCATGATGTTAAAGTGTTGTTTAATCGTTGGAATAATTCGTTAAAAACTGGAGATTCATACCAGATTAATGCAAATTACACTAATAATACAGTATTGCTGTCAACTTTATCCTCTAGCTTTAGAACAACTAATACTCGGTATATTGATTACTTTAAAGATTTTTTAACTTTAATATTTAACTGTAGAAATTGAGTCACGTACTATAAACATTGAATGTAATAAAGCTGTTGATACAGGCTTATATATCTTCTTATTGAAAACAGAAAAAAGTTAAGCGCTCGTTACATATTTACTGACAGATGAGACAAGAATAAATGGCTAATATCATCGTATCACTCTTCATTATTACTTGAGAATCACTTGTAATTTTGGAGCTGGATATGATTGTCTATAGAACTTTCATTATCAAGAAAGTAGGTAAAATAGTATAATAAATTGATTCAAATCAATAATCATAAGCAGAAAATGTTAGATTTCTTGCATAATCACATCAAACCAATTTTTGATAGCGCTTTGGATTCAATAGAAATAAAAAAAACTACTTGATAAATTTCTTCAATTTTCTTATCAATTGTTATTGAAGCTACTTGTTCATCTTCGCAATCTGTGTAGTTTGATGATAAAAAATTTAGGATATTTGGTATTTCATGTTTAAATTTTTGTACTATCATCTTACGTCCTTTTATATATATTAAATTCTACTTTTCAAGCTTAAATGCGTTTATAAGTTGTTTAAGATAGTATAAAACGTAAAAAGACAATGGAGCATTTAAATGCTAGCTGCTTTAGGTTTCTTCTGTCTTTTTTTGTTTAGTAAATTTCTTGATATAAAGGTTATATTGATTTTTATTATCAAACAAGATATATAATAAATTCACTGATTCTCTCAGTAGAGAGATTTTTTAATTTACTATTGGAATTTGGTATAATAATGAAATTAGTATAAAATAATGCTTCAACTTGCAAGTGTTTGATTGTTAATAAAAGTATATATTAAGTGGAAAAAATTAGACTTTACGTTGAAAAGACATTAACACAAGGTGTTAGTTTAGAGCTTAGTCCAAAGCAAAGTCACTATATTTGCAACGTCATGCGACTTAAGAAAAATGACAATATTTCTTTTTTTAACGGAAGGGATGGAGAGTGGTTAGGAGAAATAGTTGATATATTGCATAAATTAGCAAAAGCTACACTTAAAGAATGCATCAAACGACAGCAATATGAAGAAAATTTATATCTATATTGTGCTATGGTAAAAAATGCTGCTTTAAGCAATATAATAAGGCAGGCAACTGAAATGGGGGTAACTTGCATTCAATTTATTTCGACGGAGTATACAGTAGTAAAAAATTTTAATCTTGATAGAGCAAAATTACAGGTAATTGAAGCGGCAGAACAATGTGGTAGAACAAGTATACCAGAGATTTTACCTCCTATTAATTTTCTTGATTTACCTGACTCTCATGATAAAAATTTTATTTTATGTGATGAAACAGATCAGGGAAAGCATCCTAATGAAGTTTTGAAGAACAAAAAAAATATTGCTATTATTGTTGGTCCTGAAGGTGGTTTTTCACATAATGAACTTAGCTTTGCTGATAAATTCAGTCAGAAATTAAATCTAGGGAAGAGAATTTTAAGGGTAGATACTGCTGTAGTTGCTGCACTTACTTTGGCTAGCGTAAGCACTATTAACTTGTACAGGATTGCTGATGAAACTTAAAGGTGGATGACAATGATTATTATAACTTTCCTTATCCTTATTATATTTGTTGTCAATGCTCAAAGATCTGGATAGTTCTCTCTTCTTTAGTGGAATATCATCAGGATCATTAAGAACATTTGCCGTTATTGTATATGCTTGATTGAGGTCAATTTGTTTATTGGCAAGTGGACGGATGTTTTTTTCTAGCACTTCTGCATGATTACGGAAAATTTCCCCTTCTTTCTTGTTTTGTAATTCGCTCTTCAGATTTTCAATTTCCTGAACTTTATCTGCAATTATTTTTCTCAAATCATTAATCTTTATATCTTGTTCTTTTAATAATGTATGATACTTTTTGCGCATTTCTCTTTCATTATCTAGCTCGTTTTCCAACTCTTCAATTTTATGCTCTGATTTTCCTATTGCATATATATAAAACTCTTTTGCTTCTTGATTTTCTTGTTTTAATCTTTGTAGTTGAACACACAAGTCTTGCATAGTTTTATGATTTTCACTTATTACTAGTTCTGTGTCTTCATATGTTTGTTTCTCTGCTCTTTTTGATTTTTCTAGCTCATCCTTTAACTTCCTGTTTTGTATGTCAATAAGTTTTAACTTTTTCTCTAGTTCTTTATTTTTTTCACAGAGCTTTTGAATTTTCTGCTCTTGCTCCTCATTAATTTGAATTATCTTCTCATGTATTTTTCCTATTTCTTTTTTGAATTTTTGTCCCTCTTTTTTATATTCAGCTTGTAAACTATTATTCTCTTTCTCTAGTTTTTCAATTTCTTGTCTGGCTCTTATAAATTCTTGATTTGATTTTATTTGTTTTGCTGCACTATTACTTAATCTATTACTTAATGATTGCTTTTCTCCTTCTAATGATAGTAACGCTTTTTCTAAATCTGATATCTTTTGTAAAAGCTGTTCTTTTTTTTTCTCTAGTTCTTTGTTAGAGCGTTCTAATTTATCGTTTTCGTCCTCTAATTTATAATTTTTCTCTTTTAGTTGATTTAATTCTTCTTGCAATTTACTTATCAGCTCATCCTTTTCTGCATTAACAACTTCTATCTTTTTCTTTAGATTTTCTTTTTCTTTACGTGCATTTTCAAATTCTTGTGTTTTCTTATGTAGATTTGCTAATTCTTTATTTTTTTGTTTTAATTCAACTTGCAATTTTGCATTTTTTTGCTTCTTTTTTTCAAATTTGCTCTGTAAATTTCTGCTCCTTCTCTTCAATTTTTCAATCTTTTGCTTTATTACTTCAATCTTTTCATTTAATTTTTCTATTTCTTTTCTACATTCTTTATGTATTTTATTCTTTTTTACTTGTAAATTTTCAGTCTTTTTTTCTTGTATTTCAGTTGCTTGCTTAGCTTGAATGAGCTTACGTTGTAAATCATTCTCCTGATTGTTTAATTCTTTAATTTCTTGCTGAATTACAATTTGCTGTAGATCAATCTTCGTTTGAATTGATGCATCGTTATTAATAGGAGAAATAGAGCTATTGTCAGCATTATTTTCTAAGTTTTGTCTATCTAATTCCTTGTCTTGATTGACCTTTATAAATTCATTATTTTGTAGGTTATTATTAGCAAATGGCATAATATTGGGTAATGGTACGTTTTTATTTCTTTCTAATAATGCTTTCACTGCATCGTACAAAGAGAGGCGTTGAATGTATAACTCGTGGTTTTGTTCTATTAACTTAAGAATTTCATTTGATGCCGTAAAATTTCTACCATTAAATCCAAGTATTTCAGTGATGCCATTATTACTTATGTTCATAATTATAGTACAAGTTGAAATTATCTTTCCGGACTCATCTTTTATAGGCCAAGTGCTTTTCATTTTGTAATATGCACCTTCTTTAAATTCATAATGTCTTTCATTACCGTTTCGAACGGCATGTATTTTATGTTTTTTATCGCAATATACATTTAATTCATTAATAGTTTTTTCTTGCTGTAAAATATCACTAATTCTTATTGATTCATTTCCATCATGATTAATAAGGTTAATGTTTAAAATTCTCTTAGCGTTATTAGTTTCTGTATGATAAGCCTGAAGCTCTATATCTTTCTTTTCAAAATATTTACTTACAGCTTTTTTTGCTTGATTTACTAGTTCTATATAATGATCTAAGTTTTTCTGACAGCTTTCATTAAAAGATTTGTTTATACACGCTTGCTTAAAGCTTTCATCGTTCATTAAATTTCTTAACAAATCATAAAATTCCCATTCATCCTGACAATATTTCTTTAAAACAGTTATGCTGTTTTTTTTCTTTAGCTCTGCTAATATTTCTTTCAACGCTAAAAAATTTGTTAGCATAGTATATCTCCTTTACTATATCTCTCTGAGAATAGCTAGATTATTAAAGCTTTTTCTATATTAACTTTTGTGGTTAAATTCCAGCTTGACTCTTTTGCTTTTACTACATACTAAACTATTTTACTATTTCTATAGTAGCACCTTAATAATAGTATTATAACTGAAGTTATGCAAGGATTTTCTTTGATATAAGAATTGATAAGTATGTTGTGGAGATTATTTCGAAAAATTTGGATATCTATGTGAAGACAGTTAAAATTTTTCATTCATTCTCAAATATCTAGCCACTTTTCAAGTCACTTTTTCTTACTTTTTTATATTTGAATTTCTAAAAAATAGAAGAATGTATATTTTGTAGCACTCTGCTTTTCTCATTGAAAGTATTGATCCTTTTTTTACTATATTTAGTTTTCAGTACACTTAGTTTTTTAAAGTTTTTTTTACTACTGCGTTTTTTGAATTGCACGTTGGAGTTAAAATTTAACTCCCCTTTTTTATCTGTAAGTGCAGGTAGCCTTCTCTTATCTTTAGGTGTAATGAAAGATAATGCGTATCCTTCAGCTCCAGCGCGTGCAGTCCTACCTATGCGATGAACGTATTCAGCTTGCGATTGTGGTACATCATAATTGATAACGTGTTGTATGTGAGGAATATCAAGACCACGAGATGCAACATCTGTTGCAACCATAATTTGATTACGACTGCGACGAAAAGAATTGATGACTTTTTCGCGTTTATGCTGTCTTAAGTCACCATGAATTGCTAAAGTGCTATAATTATCTTCGCGTAATTTGTTAGCCAACTGATCTGCTCCTTGCTTTGTTTTGACAAAAATAATAATTGATCCTTCACGCTGACATAGTTGTGTAATAAGTTTACCATATTTTTCTGATTCTGATGTATAAATAATTTCTTGCTTGATTTTTGTAGAAGTTGTAGCTTCATTCTTAACAGAAATACGTTCTGGTTGATTGAGGTATTTTTCAGCAAGTTTAACTATATCGTCAGGAAGAGTTGCAGAGAACATTAGGGTTTGTCGTGTTTTTGGCAGATATTTCATAATCTCTTCAATTTGAATTCTAAAACCCATATCGAACATTCGGTCTGTTTCATCAAGCACAAGAGTGTTGATATTATGAGTAATCAAAGTTTTACGCGTAATATGATCTATAATACGACCAGGAGTACCTATTACAATTTGCGGTTTTTTCTGAAGCTGATTTAGCTGTTTGAAGATAGACTCACCACCAATTAGTAAGGAAATCTTTAATATGGAATTTTGAAATAAGAGTTTTCTTACCTCATTCATTATCTGCTGTGCTAACTCTCGAGTTGGTGCTATAACTAAAGCTGAACTAGTATTAGACTCATCTAATAATTTAGCAATCAATGGAATAGCAAACGCCAAAGTTTTTCCAGTTCCTGTTTGAGCAGATCCGAGAATATCTCTACCTTGTAGAGCTAAAGGAATTGCCTGTGCTTGAATAGGAGTTGGAACAGAAAGATTGTGTTTGTCTAGAGCTTGTCTGAGCAAAACTGGAAGCTTCATTTTTTAAAAGCTGCTCACAAAAACTTTTACCATCAAAATACGATTAGTCTTCTAACAACTTTAAATTTATTGCTGATTTTTTCTCTTCTCCATTTCTACCTCGTTCCTCTTTGAGTTCATAACTTACTCTTTCTCCTTTTATTCCCTTTTCCTTATTTTCTCCCCTAAGAGAATCAGGTCTTATTCCTGAACGTTCTAACGTACTGATATGTACGAAAACATCACTTCCTTTAGCTTCTGGCTTAATAAAACCATAACCTTTTTCGGCATTAAACCACTTTATATTACCAAATTCCATTTGAACAACTCCTAAAATTATTAATTAACATTACTAATGTGATGAAAAACTTTGAAATTATAATTGAGAATGCTTGAAGTTTAGCTGTTGAAACTAAACTTCCATATTCCATAGTTTATCTTAACATTAGACAGTAATAGTACACAATTATTGTATCTGATGCAACTAAATTTTCTAATTGTTAAGCGAGCTTGCAACTGTCATTTCATTAATTTTCATCAGTGATGAATTAAATTACTCACAAAAAGTTAAATCGTTTGTAGCAATTAAATTGCTAAATATGTTTTTAAGTTGCTAGTAATAGTAATTTCGTGTATTGGATGTATTATTTTTCATTCTCTATAAAAAATCCTGATGCGTCTTGATTGCAATCATCATTAATTAGATTAATATCTAAAATCGAATAAAATCAGTTATGTATATTCTCTCTTTCACTTTCTTAATTAATTCTCATATGATATATTTTTTCAATATAAAGATTACTAGTTGTAGAAGCAATTGCGGCATTATTTTCACAAGTTGCATTTTTTGTTGTTTATATGTTTAATTTTTTAACTGAATATAGATCTAAAATCCAATTTTGTAGTACTTTATTCACAAGTATAATTTTTCTTATTTGATTATTCTTTCTTCATCAAATGATCTTGATTTTATATCCTTTTGCAGTAATGAGTCATCAATAATGATGATTCTATTGTTGAAAACTTGAGTGTTAAACTTCTTTTTTAAGAAAGAGCTGTTACTTACAATGTAACTACCATTTATAGCGAAGCGAAACTTTTCACTAACTCTTTATGCTATTATTATTCAAAAATAATCGGAATTTATCAGTTTTAATTGTACGTTAATTTAAATCGCTGAAATTGTATACTACATCGTAGTCATAACCAATCTTTATTTTATTTTCTTCTTCAGCAATAACAGAATTCTTTTAATAAAGATTGATTTGTTAAATGAGCCAATAAAACCAGAAACGATAGATAATGTTGTGTTTACTAAGTTATGTGAAGAAGAATCCTTTCGGAGTTAATGATATTTTTATGCATCAGAGCTGAATTTTCTGCTGCTTCAACAAGCTCTTTTAAATTTCAATAATTACAATATTTTTATCTAAAATACCTAAGTTTGCAGAATGAGGTGTAATGATCTCTACTTATGATAAAATTAATGTAAGGTTTTTTGATATATTCTTTGCCATTTCTACTATTGATTGACTGTATTGCCAAGATTGTTTAAATCTTTTGTAGAAATATACGCAACTTTGGTTTTGCCTGTTATAGCTCTAATTTCTATTGTACAAATCTTAGATTTGTGATATTTGTTCAATTTTAATAGCCACTGAGAAATCTAGATTTTCTTGGTTTCATATATTGTATAATTTTTGCATCTTTTGATTCTGCTTTTTATTAACTTGATGATATCTGCTGCAATATTTGGTATATTTATTTTACCATTTAGGTTTCTATAAAGATTCTGCACCACTTATGACTTCGATTAAGTCGGTTGTAATTGCTGCTTGACGAGAACAATTATAAAGTAGTGCTAGCTTATTCAGCATCTCTTTAGTGTTTCTATTTGCTGATTCCATTGCAACCATTCTAGCACTATTTTCACTTGCTGCACTCTCAAGTAAAGCAGAATAAATGGCAGTTGCAAGGTAATTTTGCATTAAAGATCGTAAAATAAATTCAGTATTTTGTGGCTCAAATTCATAATTGTAATCTGTTGTTGAGTAAGACAAAGAATTATCAATCAAGGATGAATCTTTACTCCATGGTTTTATTGTTTCCAACGTTGATTTTTGTGTGAAAGTATTACAAAATTTATTATAGAAAATTACAATTTTATTGTATTGATTGAGATCCATACTATCAATCAAGGATTCTATATGTCTTAGCGTAATTCCCTTGCTATTTTCAATTTTTAAAATACTTTTAGATTCAAATCTATTTTTACCTATATTAAAAGCCTTTTTACCAAAAAATACAATGTTTACCCTCCTGTTATTTGCAATTAATTTATTTACATGCTCTTGACTAAATTTTACAATGGAAGAATTAAAGTTGCCGCATAAGCCGCGATCAGATGCAATAATAAATACTAGGTGAGAATTGTCATCACTGATGTTTAAAATTTTTGTCAGTAATTCTTGATCAATCTCTAACACTAATGAAGAAACAATGCTATGTAGCTTAGATATATACAATTTTGAATTTAATAGCTTTTTTTGACTCTGTAGTAACTTCGCTGCAGAAACCATTTGCATTATTTTTGTAATTTTCTGTACAGACCTAATATTCTTGATTCTTAAGGATAATTCTTTTAAACTCTTCATTCTATATACAATTCTAATTTATTAAAATTATACAATTGTTCATATCAAAAACAAGTTTTTTGATATAAAGAAGATATAATACCAACTTTTATTATTAGAGAAGGCAAATAAAATATATCACAAATTCACTCAAACTTACTAATTGTAGACAAAGGAGTATTTACATAATTCTTTTTTTTATGTAATATCTAACATTAAATGCTTTTGACAAGATACAAGATAACAGTAGAGAAAATCTTATCAAATATAAGCAAAAAACCACTTGATAATCTTTATCAATATTATTGTCTTCAGTATTGAAGATATTTATTTATCCTTGCAATCTATGTAAATTAATGACATAAAAACTTATGGTATTTGGTGTACTATTTTTTACATTATGTACATTGCATATCTTTTTTAAAATTAAAGATGAATGTTTTACTCACAAAAGCTGAAACGCATTTATAAGTCGTTTAAGATATTAAAATGCTAATGTTATAAATGTTATATAAGATAAATAATGAATAACTAACTAACAGGATTTCTTTTGCTTTTTTTACTTGATAAATTTTTAAAATATTTTACCTAAAATAACATCGATAATCGTTATTCTGTTAATCGTTAGCGACTGAAGTACTGTAGCAGTATAAGGTTTTTTTTTGATCAAAAACTATATGAGAATGATTAAATTAACTCTGGAATAGTGTGAATAATTACATTGTAGTGCTCTGTTAGATAAAACTCACTGTTTGTATTTGTTACTTAATATTCTTTACCGATTTTATCGGAAATATAAAAGTTACATTTCGTTTCTTCATGGCAATTACAATATATAAATATGCTATTTTGATCAAAAAAGAAGCAAAATTTATCAATTAATGTAGCCATTTTCCTATCTTTCTCACTATTTTTTAATTCAAACATATCAGCTTGATAATGATCTGGAGAGTCTAGTTTAGTAGGTCTTTCCTGTAATGAAAACGATGGACGATGACTAAATCATTCATCGAGAATGGAGTTATATTCTTTTTTACACAATTTAAATTTATGAATTTATATTCATCCGAAACATTTAAATATCGAGAATCATATTTTTTATTTAAAAAACTTATTATTAAGCACATTACAAAAAGTCAATTAATAATCATCATTATATTAAATATAATAACTATTAAAAAAAAATGAAAATCACTTAGGATAGCTATTCTTCTTTTATAACATGGTTATGTATGATCAAATGCTCATTGAGCATGCAGTAAACTATTTTTGATAAGGTAATCATGATCTTGTTATTTGAAATAATATTTACTTCATAGATATTGTTCAGTAATTTTCTACTTTTTGCAAAGTAAAATTCTGTTATTCATTGTTTGCCTTTATTAAGCTGGCTATTATTGTTCTTAGAGCTTTACTATCTATTATAATTTCTTGTAATCTTCATTACTTGCAACTTTAGTTACTAGAGTATTTTTATATCATTACTCATTAATTGGACAGCTACAGCATTAGTTTGATATATTTTCTTCATCTTTTATCAAGATCTACTTTTATGCTATCTCTGAAATCTTTATCAGATTTTAGTACATCTCTCACATTACTTTTAAATTTACTATCTTGTTTTAGAAAATATTTTACAGCTTTTTGAATATTTTTGTTGTTTATAATTTTTGTTGATATCATATATCTTTTTTTCTACTTCATTAATGAAATTTCGAATAATTTCTTCAGAGTTATCATTTTTACCTTTCCTATTCGAGAGACTTTATTTGCCATAATCATTTTTGTCTCTCTATTACATTTTTTATAAATTTTGGGTCACTTTTTAATAAATCTCTTACACTTTTTTTTAAAACTCTCATTTGTTACAATTTTTTGAATAGTATTTATTTTATTAATTCAACAATCTAATTGCCCTGTATATGAATATAGGCTATAATCAACATTAACTTCAGGTATAATTATCTTTATATCTCAATATTTAAGTAGTTATAATCTTAAACGGGTATTATATTTTATAATATTCAAAGTCTTCTGTAGCAGAAGATACCTTTTTAATTTAATTTTCTTGTTGTAGTAGTCTTTTAAGTTAAGCTTCTTATCAAGTATTAATCATTTAGGAAAAATAACATGTACATCATTACTGATATCGAATAAAGAGATCATCCGATATTTACAGTTATCATCAAATATTACTTTGGCTTTGGTATTATTGAAATCAAAAATTGTATTTAAGCATGCGTTTGTTTTGTACAAGAAAAGAGTGATGAGTATTATCACTGATCTAACGTAGAATTTGTCTTTATTTTGATTCTGTTTATCTTTATATATGCTATATGTTCCAAAGTTAGTATGAGAAAATCTAATTTCTCTATTCTCATTTAGAGACTTGAGCCTTATTCTTTTAAGGTCTAGATTAGCATTAAATGCTAGTTTTTGATTTTTTTCTATATTAAAAATTTACTTTATCATCTTTTCTACGATTGAATCGTACTATGCACAAACATTCTTGAGTTATAGATTTATTTAAATAACAATTAAAAAAAAACTAATCAACTATTAAACATACTTTAATTTAATAAATCTAAAAGAATCAATGTAGTTATCAAAATTGTTTCAATCTACATAAGTTATCTAAATTTAGTATTGAATACTTAATATTTCCTCTATCAATATCTTTCTAAAATTCTTATTTAGATGAGATATTATGTTATCCAAGAGGAGAAGCAGTACCCTTTAATTGTGATGAATACACTTTGCTTTTACATTGAATAAGATGATTGAAAAACAATAATAACTTTTGCTCTTCAATAGAGCATATATATTGATATATCTCTTTACTTGGCAAAAAAACTTGAAATTTATCATTGTTCATACAAAAGGTTACTCTATCAGTTAACGAGTTTTATCTTTAATTGTCTTTTAGACAACTCTGAAAATATTCTACAGTATAGCTTGAAGTTAGCTGGTTGTTAAATTTAGACTCGTTTTTAGAAAAAACTCAGTGGAATGGTTATCAATTATATCTTGCAATGCTTTTAAAGCAGATAGTTGCATATATAATATATTGACTGCATTAACAACTATAACATTTTCAAAACTAGAGAGTTAGTTCTCATCAAAAATGTTTTCTCTTAGCAGTTTATTCCATTCGTGTTTGGCTTTTCTATATTTCATATAGCAGTGAGTGTGTTTTTTTTTAAATAGTGATACGATGCGGTCTAAAATTTTAACCTATCACTTTGGGAGCTAAAAAGAATGTAGTCTATTTATGGAATAAGCTATATCACATTTAATATTCTATGCAAGAATGAATAACATGATTGTATTTCTTCATCAATTTATATTAGTTTTTATTAAAATTTTTTGCAATATTGATTAGATTTAAATCTACTACATAAAAGAAACCATAATGCACTGTCCATTTTCATTACTGAATTTGTTTTATATCTCACTAATTTTTGCTTTTTTTTATTTCATTGCTTTTAGCAAGCAACGAAATCGCTTCAAGTATATTGGTTTTACCAATACCATTCTTGCAAGTTACTGCAATCAAATTGCCACTTGAGTTTAATTTAGAACTTAGATGGTTACGAAAATTATATAGTTAATCTTTTTTAATGTAGCAGTGAGTAGCCATTAGCCTAGATGTTTTTTAAATTTATATTTTCTTAACTTCTTTTAGAACCTCATCAACATGTCCACTAACTTTTACATTTTTCCAAATCTTCACTATTTTACCCTTTTTATCTATTAAAAAAGTAGTGCGTTTTATTCCTATATACTTTTTACCAAACATACTCTTTTCTACTAAAACACTATATGTTTTTAACATTTCAGCATTTTCATCAGAAATTAGATAAAATGGTAGAGAATATTTCGCTTTGAAGTTAGCGTGACACTTAACACTATCTCTTGATGCACCGATTATTACTGTATCAAGAGAAGAAAAGTCATTTATTTTATCTCTAAAGCCTTTTGCTTCGATAATGCAACCTGGAGTGTTATCTTTAGGATAAAAATAAAGAACTACATTTTTTTTATTTAAAAAATCACTCAATGATAAATTTTTATTAGAATCTGTTGGTAAATCAAAATCAAGAGCATTATTTCCTACTACTAATTCCATATCCAGCATCGTTGATAACATTTGTATTGTAATATATTATAGTCAGAGTTTCTATGAATTCCAGTTAAAAATCAATTAAATCTTCACATGTTTATTTTTTTTCATAGAAGAAGTTTAACGTTATCGTAGTACTAAGCTTTACTTCATTTTTAACATTAAATATTCATATATTAACTCTATTAGTTTTTTATTTAGTGGTAATCCGATGCCAATATCTTTGTTTTTGTATCTTGAGTGTCTGCTTAGCTAAAGACAGAAATGATTTTGTATATATTTTGCTGCATTATTCTTATTCCATTTGAATGGAATTCAATAGTCAATAAGTTTTTCTATATTCTCTTTAAATTACCATTTTTATTAGGTCGTCTTTGAAAGTTAATTTGATTGAATTTAATAATAAATTTATTATAACTTGTTTCATCTTTTTGGGATTTACAACAGTTAATAATTGTTTATTTGGTATTTCTTTTTTTTTAAACTAATTTCTGTTTCTTTTAATTTAAGTGATAGCATATTCAAACATTAATCTATTATTTTATTCAAATTAAACTTCACTTTTTTTACTGTTAAGATGCTTGCTTCAGCTTTTGAAAAATTAAACACATCATTAATTAAAATAAGTAAATTTGTTCTTATATTGTATATATTATCTTCATACACATTATATATATTGAGCATGATCAATCGAATCTAAAATTTGATTTTTAATCAACTCTACAAATTCAATAATAGCATTAAGTGGCGTGCATAGTTTATGTGTAACGCTTGCAAAAAACTTAGCTTGTTTAAATGTTTTTGCTCTAATATCTCTATTCATCTGTTATAATTTGATATTGGTTTTATGTTGCTTAGCTAATATTTGAGTGTTGGAAAAATGCAAATAAAGCATTATTAGTATTAAAATTACTAATAATAAGCTCATGAATGTTAATAATAGGCTATATAAAATGACATAGGAGTTATTGTGATTTTTAATAATTATTAAAAATGATGGTTAATGTTTTATTTATGAAATAAAGGAAAAATAAAATTAATTTATTTTTTGTAGTGTGAAATATTTTTTGATTATTTAATAGCTTATCGATTACATCTTCTATAAGTAACTGTTTATAATCATGATCTTGGGTATTAAAGTGACTGAATATCATTCTATGATTTTGATCATATAGTATTAAGCTCAAATTCTTTATTTCATTAACTGATTGTAATAATTCAGTATGCAGCTTTATCAATTGGTTTATATAATTAAAGTTTTTGTATTTAATGTGGTGCTTTTCTATTAGTAAATAGTAGTAATTTTTATTATGTTATTTTCCAGTACATTTTTTAATCCTATACTTGAGTCATGATAAGAAGAGAGAAAGTTATTCTTTAGTAAATAATTACAATTTATCATACTGAATAAAATCACAAAAATTGATGAGAATAATGAGATAATTTTTGCGTGTCTATTTTTCTTTAATTTTTCTTTAATGCAGAATGTGTTATTACTTAATTTATACATGTCTTTCTCATTGTGAAATAAAGACTTTTATGTTATTAATAAAAATTTAGCATATCATACTTTTATGACAATTTCTCCTATTTTGCCAGTTTATTCTCCTATTAATATAAATTTTTCTTATGGTAAAGGTATTTATTTGTATGATGTCAATAACAAGTGTTACATAGATTTTCACTCTGGAATAGCTGTTAGCAGCTTAGGTCATGCTAATCCGCAATTAATTAGTACTCTTAAATTTCAAGGAGAAAAGTTATGGCATGTATCAAATATCTACAATATACCTGCTGCTAACAACTTTGCAAAAAAACTAAAGGATAACAGTTTTGCTGATACTGTATTTTTTACAAATTCTGGATCAGAAGCAGTAGAGTGTGGGCTTAAGATTGCTAGGGCCTATCAAAATGGGAAAGGCAGTAAAAATCTCCATAGAATTTTAACATTTCATGGTGCATTTCATGGAAGAACATTTGTAACTTGCGCTACCAACGATAGACAGAAATTTTCTGAATTATTGAATCCTTATATTGATTGGTGTGATAATGTTGAGCTCAATATTAAGAGCGTAAGGAAAGCAATTTCTAATAGTGTAGGCGTTATATTGATAGAACCAATACAGGGACAAGGTGGTATTAAAGTAATGAATGAAGTCTTCATTAAGGAGCTAAGAAAGCTGTGTGATGAAAACGATATATTGCTATTTTTTGATTGTGTACAATGCGGTGCTGGTAGAACAGGAAAGTTATTTGCATATGAACATATAGGAGTAGAACCTGACATATGCGCTCTTGCAAAAGGAATAGGAGCAGGATTCCCGTTAGGGGTTTGTCTTATAACTGAAAAAGCTGCTCAATACATGAAAGTTGGCATGCACGGTTCCACTTTTGGTGGCAATCCACTTGCAACTTCAGTAGGCAATGCTGTAATTGATGAATTACTCAGCTCCGGCTTTTTGGAAAATGTTGAAATTAGAGGCAAGTATTTAAAAAATAAATTAGAAGATCTGGCAAGTAAATTTCCAATGATAGAAGAGGTAAGAGGAAAGGGGCTAATGCTTGGGATAAAAGTGAAAATGAATAGCCAAAAATTTGCAGAAGAGTTAAGTTATCGTGGTTTACTTACTGTTGGAGTAACATCAGATAATGTTGTAAGAATTTTGCCTCCACTTATCATCACTGAAAAAGAAATCGACGAAGGAATTGAGATTCTTACTCAATATTTATCTAATAATAATTTCTACTGCATAACGAAAGGATAAACAACAGTAGAAAAAATCTACTCAATAGAAACAAAAAAAACTGCTTGATAAATTTCATTAACCCTACTTACATAATAGTAAAGTTATTTTTGACTTAAAACTTGTTTTTGATCTGAAAGCTCAATACTAAAATTTAATAAAAAACTCAGGGTATTTTTTTTTGCGGATTGTATCAAATTATAGCGACTAAATGTCTTTTTTATTTTTCTATATTCAGCTAAATCGCGCTTGAACTAAGTGTCAGCAAATTATTATAATTTTAATTTAAAGTATTAAAAAATTAAACTCATCACTCAGGATTTCTTTATCTTTTTTTCGCTTGATATATTTTTAATATAATTATAATACAAGATGAGATTTTGATTCATAGGTTAATACATCCAAAACAAAAAGATTGAATATTTCTTCAGAATTATATGTAATAGCCTCTCACTTTTAAGTGAATTTCTTATAGTTTTTCTAAATTTTTAAACTAAGAATTGAACTTAATATTTAAAAGAATATTTAGTAATTAGGGAAATAAAAACATACTTATTCATTTTTTAATGATATTTTAGGATTTATTGAAATATATATTATACAAGAAGTTTAGTTTTTCAGAACAATTATAAGATTCAGAAGTCGCTTCTGATAAACAAAGTATAGTTGATGCTCTTTGTAAGGATTCTGATAATTCACAGTACATGATTTAAATGCAACAACTCGGCCATCTCGGAGATTATAAAAAGCTTTGAAGAAAACGTGGCACAATACTATGTATTGCTAAAACTTATTTAAGATAGACTGGAAGAGGTAGCGAATATATTAATTTAAAGAAAGCATTTTATGCTATCTCTAATAATATTTTGTTTCTTAATGAGATTAGATACATTTCTACTCATAATATACAGAGATAAAAACTAATGGATATTACACATGAAAGATTTTCAATTTGTCTTTATTGAATTACCTAAATTCAAAAAAAAAAGACAAGGTGGAACAATTGAAGGGTGCAATAAAACGCTGGTGCTTTTTCCAAACATGTAAAAGATACTTCAAATGAATACTTAAAAGATATAACAGAAAAATCTCTAATAATAAAATTAGCATATAATGAGTTAGTAAGTTTTTCTGAAATAAGAAAGATCTAATAGCAATGAAGAAAGATTAATGGGAGGAGATCTCTACGGTAAAGAAAGAGAAGGCTGGTATATCTTTTGCTCAAAATTTGATGATGCTACTGAAAAAGGCAGACAAGGAGGCAAAGTGTAGGTAATAGAGAAGACAGAAAAGAAATAAAGTGGCAAAGATAATGCTGGCTGATAATATTTACATAAACATTATTATTAAATTTACCAACCTTTCCATTAGTGAAATAGAAAGAATTGTAAGATTAAAAGATATTTAATTTAACGCAATATAGTAAATGCTAGAATAACAAAAGAAAAGTTCATTATTGATTTCTCATAGGAATAGATTAGAGTCTAGTGATTAATATAAATAAACGTTTTTTGATTATTAAAGCTTTAACCAAGGTGTTTATAACGTCATTAAGTACGATAAAGAAAATCATTTATAATTGCTATGGCAACCAGCGTTGAAACTTGATGAGCCTTGCGATTTGATAGATAGAGATTTTTATCTGACTTCACAACAAGCGCTTCTAGATGACTTTGAAAGTAGATATTACCATTTTTATCTTCAATAACTTCTATTACTCCATCACTGGAAAATGCTGCAACTTTATATCCTAGTAATTCTAACTTTTTTCTATTTTCCGATGTATTACTTACTACTTCTGAATGAGTATCTGGGAAATATGTTGAAAACCAGCCATTTTCATCATGTGGTAAAAATTTAGCAACCACCTCTGCTAAACGACTGTTTGGAATAATTTTTATCTGCTGAAGAGATATACTCTCTTGCTGTGGATTAGGTGCTAATTTTGAATGAGATCCTTGCTTCTCTTTATCATTTACAAAATTTGCCACACTCATTACTTCAATTCCTTTTGTATTCATAATACCTTGTAAACCGCCACATATGCCAAGTAAATGGATTGTAGGATTATTATCTACTATTTTCACAATTGCTTCAGTAACAAACTGGCGAAAAAGAGTAGGAGGAAAGGGTTCAGAGTGTAAATTACAATAACTTCCTGAAATAAATATCCTATTTATTTTGTGCTCTTTAATAAACTTTGTAACTTCAACTTTTATTCTTTCTAATGTCAACTTCTTTAACAATATTTCATCTTGTTTTGCAAGATTAAATAACTCTGTCTTAATTTTTTTAAGGCTAATTATTTTATTGTAATCAATTAGTACAATTTTGACTCCCAAATTATTAAACATCTTGTAGATATTTTGAGATAAGTCAATCTCATGTGGATATATTTCTTCTTCTGTTTTCAATAAACCAACAACTATGTTGTCATTTATTGAATGCGAATTTTCACTAGTGTCTGTATAAGCAATACTGCTAAATAACAGAATTACACTTAATAAGATATTAAATATTTTTATATAATATCTATATAACATAATTTACTATACTAGTAGTAATATAAATATTATAACACATAATAGAGTATTTTGCAACAAGAAAGTAAATTTATTAAGAAAGAGAAATGGCCTGAGCAGGAATCGAACCAGCGACACAAGGATTTTCAGTCCTTTGCTCTACCAACTGAGCTATCAGGCCAACCATATGCTTTCATTTTTAGATAAAAATGTTATTATGTCTATCAAAAGTTTTTAAAGTAATTTATATAAAAATAGAGGATGAGCATTAATAACAGAATAGGAATTTATCCAGGAACATTTGACCCTATAACTTTTGGACATATTGATATAATAAAAAGAGCATGTAAACTAGTTGATAAATTAATAATTGGTGTTGCAGAAAATGTTAATAAGTATACTGTCTTTAATGTAAAGTTACGTGCAAACATGGTTAAAAATGAAATTAAAAAACTAGGAATTGGTGCAGATGTTGTATTTTTTAATGGGTTATTAATGAAGTTTGCTAAAGAGCAGAACGCTTCTGTTATTATTAGAGGACTAAGGGCAGTATCAGATTTTGATTATGAATTTCAAATGTGTTGGATAAATTATAAACTTCTTCCTGAAATTGAAACCATATTTCTTCCTGCATCTGAGGATACTCAATTTATTTCATCAAGTTTCGTAAAAGAAATAGCAAGTTTAGGAGAAAATGTTAGCAAATTTGTGCCAGAGGGCGTTCAGAAAGAATTGATTAATTTAAGTAGGATAAGAAATGAAGAATGATGTTTATTTTCTATTACCAAACATATATATTCAATATATAAAACATTATAAACTAAAGGAGCAATATGACAGTGAGAGATAATGATATAATAGTTTGTTGTCGTGGTGATGAGGATGATGATGGTTCTGGTCATCCATTAATATACTTGTATAAAGAAGGAAGCGAAACATTCTGTCCTTATTGTAATAAGCTAATGAATGAAGAATTTTAATATGAAGAGTCTTAGGAATTTGAAAGATTTAAATTCAATGAGGAATCTAAATTTATTGAAGGATATATTGTGAAAGCAGTTAATAAAAAGAAGAGAATCCATATATGAAATAATGCTTTATTCTTTTAGCTAATTTATATAGATTGCAATAAGTGGAACAGTAAAAATGAAGCTGTCCATACGATCGAGTACTCCTCCATGGCCAGGTATCATACTTCCGCTATCTTTAACATTGTAAGCTCTTTTAATGAATGATTCAGTAAAATCACCAAGTTGTGCTAAAGTAGCAATTGCAAAGCCAATTATTGGAGAATAAAAGATTGAAAATAAATCTAAAAATATTGATCCGAGAATTGTACATACTATTCCAGCTAGGATTGCACCAAGAAGTCCTGACCAAGTTTTTCCTGGGCTAATAATTGGACAAATTTTAGCTCCATCAAAATTTTTACCAAATAGATAAGCAGTGATATCAATGCTCCAAGTGGTTAAGATGAGCCATACTAACGTATATTTTCCCTGCGGAAGATTATATAAATATATCAATGAGGCATTTGGTAGAGCAATTAATAGTAATGCAAAAACGTATAAGATACTATTTCCTCGAGTTAGATTATACCATTCAAAAGAAGATAAAACTGCTATCGAAAAAATTAGTAGATAAAATGATAAATCACTGAAATATGTAGCAAAAGAGAATATAAGCAATATTACTATTGAAGACAGTACTCTAATCACGAAATTATTATTTGCCATATCTTTTTTCTCTTTTTGTATAATCTTCTAATGCTTTACTCAAATCTTGACAAGAAAAATTAGGCCACAAAGTGTCACAAAAATACAATTCAGCGTAAGCTGCTTGCCACAATAAAAAATTACTTAACCTTTTTTCACCGCCAGTGCGAATCAACAAATCTAATTTCGGCAAATCTTTAGTATATAGAAATTTTTCAAATTCGTCTTCTGATACATGAGCAATATTTTCTTTTATAATGTTGCTTATAGCATGTATAATTTCTTGCTTTGCTCCGTAACTGATCGCTACAGTAAGTAATAAACCACTGTTCTTATGTGTTATTTCTTCTGCTTTTCTAATTTGATCAAGTATTTTTTTTGGTAATAAACTTAAATTACCGATAAAACTCAACTTAATATTATGATTACAAATGAAATTGATTTTATCCTTATCAGTGAGAACAAAGTAAAATAAATCAAATAGATGATCAGTTTCTTCTTTAGGCCTAAGCCAATTCTCCATGGAAAATGCATACAAAGTCAAATATGGTATGGCTAGAGTTGTGCATTGCTTAGCAATGTCATATGCAACCTCACTGCCCTTTCTATAACCATCAATTTTTATCTTCCCTTGATTATTTGCCCATCGACCATTGCCATCCATAATGATTGCTAAGTGTTTTGGTAGAGATTCGAGATTCAACATTTAGAGTTCAACCGATGTCATAAAAGTAACTGACACACAGCTATACGAATATTGTACTCTCAAGAGAGCGTCATTCCATTGCCTTGAAACTGGAATCCAGAAATTTGATTGCAAGTGGTGAGTACACTGGGCTGATAAGCATAAAAATAGCTGTTTTATGCTAAAACAAATGTCTTTGACGCGATTATATGAGAAGCTAGATCCGAATATCAAGTGCTGAGATGACAACTTTGTTTTTGAGGTAAAAACGACTAACATACTGCCTCCGTGAATAAATGTTCATACAATTGTGTGGGGTCAGTTACTCGGATAATATCCTTACATGTAATTCTTTTTTTTTTACTATTGCAGATTTCTTTCATATCAACTTACTAATTTAGTATATCTTTTTCTTTAATAGATAATTCGCTATCAATCTTTTTGATATTATCATCAGTAATATTCTGTATTTGCTTTTTAGCACTATGAAGATCATCTTCTGAGATTTTTTTATTTTCCTTCATTTTTTCTATTTCTTCTGTAATATCTCTACGTATATTTCTAATGGCAATTCGCGCATTTTCAGCAAACTGGTGCAATAATTTTACTAATCTTTCACGAGTTTCTTGCGTTAAATCTGGAAGGGTTATACGTATAGTATTACCTTCGACGACAGGATTTAAATTTAGATTGGCATTAAATATAGCATTCTTTATTTCACCTATAATGTGAATGTTCCAAACTTTAATTAATAATGTTTTATTGTTCGTAATTGAAACGCCAGCAACTTGACTTAATTTTTGATGTCCGCCATAGATATTTACAACTATGCCATCAAGTAATGATGCACTAGCTCTACCGGTGCGTATACCTTTAATATCATCATGAAAGGACTGAATAGTTTTTAGCATCCTTTCTTTTGTTTTAATTTTTATTTCATTTAACATAAATTACTTATCATTTATAATTTGAAACTATAGTATAAGTACCACGACCCTTAATAATATTAACTATTTTTTCTTCTTTTAAAGAAAAGACTATAATTGGAACGGAATTCTCACGTGCAAGTGAGATCGCTGATGCATCCATAACTTTTAAATCACGAGTCAACAAATCCATGTAAGAAAGCTTGTCATACATTACAGCATCCTCATTTTTTTTCGGATCAGTGGAGTATATACCATTTACTTGTGTACCTTTCAAAATAACATCACAATTCGTTTCAACAGCACGTAAAGCTGCGGCTGTATCTGTAGTAAAAAATGGATTACCTGTACCTGCTGAGAAGATTACTACTCTACCTTTTTCTAAATGACGAGTAGCTTTTCTTCTAATATAAGGTTCACATATAGTGGTCATTGGTATTGCAGATAGCACTCTAGAGTCTATTAAATTTTTCTCTAAAAAATTTTGTAAAATCAGAGCGTTAATTATAGTTGCAAGCATTCCAATATAATCATTGCTTGCTCTTTCACGACCACTTAAAGATTCAGATGCGCCACGAAAAATATTACCACCACCAATAACAATACATATCTGAACCCCAAGCTTGTGGACATCAGCTATATCTTTGCACAATTGATCTATAACCTCCATATCATGACCATAGGACCTTGATCCCATCAAAGCCTCACCAGAAATTTTAAATAACACTCTGTAGTATTTTATTTCATCTGTTGAGGAAGTCATTTTCAATTACTTATCTCTGCTACCCAAAATAAGTAATTTATAATCAGACAATTTAACAGTTGAATTAACACTCGATTCGCTTGCATTGATAAAATCAGAAATTTTCATTTTATCATCTCTTATAAACTTCTGTTCTAATAAAACAACTTCCTCATAATATTTAGCCATTCGACCATCTACTATTTTTTTTGTCATCTCTTTAGATTTATTTAAGCTTTTCACCTGTTCTTCAATTATAGAACGTTCATTGCTTAACTTTACTTGATCTAAATCATTTATAGAGAGAACTTCGGGCTTCATAGCAACTATGTGCATTGCTATTTGTCTCCCAACTTCTTGCAATTTTGACTTGTCACCAAATGATTGTAATGCTGCTAAAGCAGCAGTTTTACCTAAGCCATACACATCACCATGTACATAACCAGCGACAATTCCGTTCTGAACTTCCAAATAACAAAGCTTGCTTAGCTCTAACTTTTCACCAAGAACAGATGTGCCATTTATGATAGCCTCCTGCACCGTACCAATGTCTTGATATTTGGCATTTTTTAACTCATCAATGCTAGTACATTTTTTTTGATAAGCAATTGATGCTAAATTTGAGATTAATTCTATCAATTTCTCGTTTCTTGCAACAAAATCAGTTTCACAATTGAGTTCAATTAATACGCCACGATTTTCAGCCGAATGCATAGCAATTAGACCATCTGAAGTTACCCTATCGAACTTTTTATCAGCTTTAGCAAGCCCTATTATACGTAACTTATTAATGGCATTTTTGATATCACCATTACACTCTTCTAACGCTTTTTTACAATCGCTTAAACTAAGCCCTGTTCTATTGCGTAGTTCCTTTATACTACATAGATTCATCTTCATTCGTTACTACCTCCTTTTCATCTTCTTTATAAATTTTATCGTATCCTTTTTTAATCTGTACAATATTATTTCTTTTTTCTTAAATAAAATAATAAAATTATCACTCTTTAATATCACCAATTTTAACTCCAGATCTTGCTAAACTAGATTCTATTCCTGTCAATATAAATTCTGCAGCTATCCTACAATAGAGTTCTATTGATTTTCTTGAATCATCATTCCCCGGTATAGGATAAGTAATATTATCTGGATCAGAGTTAGTATCAATTACTGCAACTATTGGAATTTTCAATTTTTTCGCCTCTTTAATTGCAATATGCTCTTTATTAGTATCAATGATGAATAAAATATCCGGAATTGCTCCCATTTCTCTAATTCCACCTAGTGCCTTATCAAGTTTTTGTCTTTTTTTTTCAATATTCCCTAATTCTTTCTTCGTTAAAATACTATTTTCATCATTTAGTATTTTTTCATATTGAATTAGTGTTTTTATTGAAGAAGAGACAGTTCCCCAATTAGTAAGCATACCACCAAGCCATCTATTATTTACATAATATTGACCACAACGAACTGCCTCACTTGCAATAATATCCAAAGCTTGAAATTTTGTACCAATAAATAAGATGCGACCACCTTGAGATGCAATTTCATATAAAGCCTTCATTGCCACTTGTAGTAATGGCAAAGTCTTTCGCAAATCAATTATATGTATACGATTTTCTTGATGAATCCCGTATATATATGGAGCCATTTTTGCATTCCAGCGACTAATTTTATGACCAAAATGTACACCAGATCCAGCTAAATCACGTATAGTGACCTTAGGTAAGTTTACCATATTCATCTCTCAAAATAGTTATTCTCCATGGCATAACTCTAATAGGATTTTTTGTATAAGCCATGTGTGAAATCAAATTATTTTTATAGTAATATAAAAGGTAACAAAGTGCAAACAAAAAACGTTGACAAAAGACAATATGTTTATTAACTTTAAATTCAGAAACGCTAAAAGGAAATGGGGGTGTAGCTCAGTTGGTTAGAGCGCATGCCTGTCACGCATGAGGTCGTGAGTTCAAGTCTCATCACTCCCGAATATAACTTCTAGCACAATCTAAGTTCATTTTTATAATATTTTGTTGTATTGTAGTGCAATGAATTGCAGTGTAATGTTGAAAGATCTTGATTGGATTTTCTGTATAATTTAAACTAGTGATATGATCAATTAAAGATAACGTTTTGCTAGTTAATAATGGTATTATTCCAGAATGTGACTGTTAGATTCAATTTTTTGGCAAATTCATTCAAAAATATAGTATAATGTACTATTTTATGATCAATTTTACTTGATCTCAATATCATCTATTTGCATAACATTGTTTACTATTTGTAAGTAGTTGCTAAATTAAAACATTTGCACAATAACATGTTAGAATGAAATAAGATTTGCGTTTATCAATTAAGTGATTATGTTAAATAAATTTGAAATTGAACCTCTGTTAAAAGATAAATCTCTACATCAAACCAGAGTTGTGGTTGCAATGTCTGGTGGAGTTGATAGCTCTGTTGTAGCAGTATTACTACATCATCTTGGGTACCAAGTAATTGGGGTGACTCTTCAGTTATATGGTAGTGATGATAATACTAATGAAAGAAAAGGTGCATGTTGTGCAGGACAAGATATTTATGATGCTAAGTGCGTAGCTGAGAGTAATGGCTTTTCTCATTATATCTTAAACTATGAAGAAATATTCAAAAAGGAAGTGATAGAGGATTTTGCAAATACCTATATGCGTGGGGAAACTCCTATACCATGTGTAAAATGTAATCAAACGGTAAAGTTTCGTGATCTATTGCAAGTTGTAAAAAATCTTAGTGCGGATGTACTTGTTACTGGACATTATGTGAGAAGATTAGAAAAGGATGGTGAGGTGAAGTTGTGCACAAGCATCGATAAAAGTAAAGATCAAAGTTATTTTCTGTTTGCCACAACAAAGGAGCAGCTGAATCTTTTGAGATTTCCACTTGGTAATTTCTATAAAAGAGATGTGAGAAAATTAGCAAAACATTTTGATTTGCGAATTTCTGAAAAGCAAGACAGTCAAGATATATGCTTCGTTTCTGAGAGTTATAGTGAAACAATAGCTAAATTGGTTCCACAGTCTGTGCAAAGAGGAAAAATTATTGATATATACGGAAAAGTGCTGGGCGAGCACAATGGTATAGTAAATTTCACAGTAGGACAAAGAAGAGGTATTGGCATTGTACACAATGAACCTCTTTATGTGATAAAGATCAGTACAGAAAATAATGAGGTCATAGTAGGTCCAGTTAGCGCATTGATACAAAGAAAGGTGTTGGTCAAAGAACTAAATTGGCTAGAGCAACCAAAAGAAGGTATGGAAGTAACTGTGAGGCTCCGTTCGTCCCATATTGGGAGTTTAGCAAAAATATACCAAGTTATAGAACAAAATAAAGCTTGCATTATTTTGAATGATGATTACTTTGGTATCAGTCCAGGCCAAGCTTGCGTGGCATACAAAGATGATCAAGTTATAGGCGGTGGTTGGATATATTCTTAATTTAAAGATTTTATTAGCGTTAGGACGTTTGTAGTACATATTTTCATGAGCTGGAATAAATGTCTTAGTATTATATAGTCTTTCCGACTTTTCTTAAATTGAGAAAATATTATTCATAAAAGTAAATGGAATTCTAGCATTCTTTTTAAGACTTTTGGCTATGATATCTGAAGTACTTTGTACTTCAAGGAGATAATTTTTGCTTAAGCTTTTTTTTTCTCTTCAATCTTCTAATTGAGAAAATCTTGTTTTACTCTTTTCATCAATTTTTACTTTTATTTCCCTATTCTTTATTTTTCTATCCTTTTTTACACTATTAGTATATAAATGGATACTGATTTTTTCACCTTAGTGATAAAAGACATTTCAATTCTATCTTATAAGATAGCTGCATAGTTCTTTTTTTTTCATCTTTTTCTTCTTCAAATTTTACTATACTTTCTCCAATATGATATATATAGTATTTAGAATTTAATTCTTCTATATTTGAGATCATTTATAACTTTTTTAGACTATTTATAATTTTTGCAATTTTAATAATGTTATCTTGCAGATATTTTGTATAAAAAACAGTTGTCTACATCTACTACTAGATCGTTTTTTTGAACTTATGTATCTTTATTTACTATACCACAATATGCTGCATTTTTTGAGCTTATTATGAATTTATTCATGCTTTTCAATAAACTTAGACATCTCTCTTTATCATGCTGCGTAATCTTTCATGCTCATCATAAAAATTTAGTTTCAATTCTATTTTTTTCACAATTTAAAATCAATTTACGGACAATATTAATTACAGCTTTTGCATTATCTGGATCATCCCAATGCGCTTGTATATGGATTATCACCAAGCTGGAAAATTTCTTACTTGCTGCAGATGTGATGACAGAAACACGACTCAAAATATCTAATTTACCTCAAGTACTAAGTCTGATATAGTATATTTATGAACATCACAGAGTGAGTTTAATTTTAATCTCTTGTGATTAATTATCTACTAAATCTTTTATACATTTTAAAGCATTTCATATAGAGTTTATAACTCTGATTATACAGATTTTTTTTGTTATTTTTGATCATTTTTCCTTAACATCTTTTTTATAATAAAAATTTTTAATCAATTTCTTTTCATCTTCAATTAATGGTATTTCTGCTAATGGTAAGTCTTTTTCTAAGAGTTTTAGAAGAGAAAAATAATCTAAGCTGCCACTCGAGTTTTTCTTTAAGCCTTAATCACTTGTACAAACTTTTTAATTATCATTAATGAAGCTACATTTTTCTGAATCTCCATCATTTGAATCAGAATCAGTATCTGATGGTGGGCTACACTTTTTATTAGAGCCAGTATCTGATGACGAACATTCTTCAGAATTAGATTCTAACATCTAGCCAATTGCTATTTTTTCTGACTAACGAATTTCTGATTAACGTGCAGAGTGAGCTCCCCACCCACTACTTCCTTTAGTTACTGTACTATGCTCACTTGTATTGTCTGTAAGAATTTTTTGATTACTACTTTCTTTTGTATAGTTAGTTATTGGTAATTTTATTTTAATATTATTAAAAATTTGCCTATATTTACTTTTATTCAATCCTTTACAAAACAGTTCTAAAAGATCAAATAAGTTATCAAGATTAGTTATTATATTGCTTCTCAGAATTTGTTGTTCACTATCCTTATTTCAACGATAATCAGACTCTGAATTTTGTAAGTCGGCTTTGATCTGTTAAAGTACCGTAGTCAAAGTTATGCATCTGATTAGAAAATATCGTGCAGGCTTTTTTATTTAAGACAGTTGTGGATTGCTTACATTTCCTATACATTTTTGACTGTATTGTATTCCTTGGTTTGGTAACACGTATCTTGCACATTCTTCAGCAAACTTTTTAACGTACTCATTTATATCATATATTGCGTTTTTAACTTATTGATTATCTTCTAATTCATTTGAATTTATAGATTGCTTACTTGATATATCTTAGCCTATATAGCATAATTATCATTGATTAATTTACTAAGTAGTTACCATAATCTATAAATAAGTTAATAAAAGTTTTACAATTCTTTATCACTAATACTTATTTTTGTGTAGTTTTACGCCTTCTTATCAACTTGAGCATAACTTTGGCATAATTTAAATCAAAATATGGGAGAAAAATTTGTTAAAGCAGGTAGTGAAATTTTATAAGATGAAATTTTCATAATAGCAATTAATTTAATATCCAGTCAATATTCTTTCCACTAACTCTTTTACTGTTGGCACGTAACCATTCTTATAAAACGGATCCTGCTTGAATTTATACACATTGTGTCCGGAAAACATTAGTTCATTTTCAATATCACCATCGTGTATAATATTTTGTAGTGTTTTTTGTATACAGAAACTTCGTGGATCCGGTTTTCGTCCTGTTGAATGATTAACATGATCTTTCCAATTGCTAAACAGACAATGGCTTAAACATCCCATGCAATTGATCTGATCTTGTCTTATCTCTGCAAATTTGTTTGGCGTTACAAAAATCACAGTTGTATTTGGAGTTTTCATTGCTTCTGTATATCCTGCCTTAGTCCAGATGTTTGCTAATTCTTTATCTTTTGCAGTAAGGTAAATCTTTCTACCTCTGCTACCAGTTGCAAATTCACTATTGAATTCTTCACTGACACTCTCTGAAAATTTTATTTGACGTGAGTTCTGTTTCTGTAACTGACGTATAAAGTTATTTTGCACTGCAGATGAGTAAAATCCTGTTGGACTGAATTTATTCAAAAATACATCACCTTCTTCTAAAGTGAGTAACTTTCTTTTCCATTTTGTAGAAATTGGACTTTCCTTTGTCAAAAGTGGACGAGTTCCAAACTGAAAAGCTATTGGTCCAATTTGTAAATTATTAAACCAACATTCCCAATCTTTTAAATTCCACACTCCTCCAGCCATAATAATTGGAGTTTTCGAAAGACTAATCTCGTTCATGAAAGATCTAAGTTCTATAACTCTCTCAAATGGAGCTTGTGGAAGTTTTGGATCTTCGCTATTACTGAGTCCGTTATGTCCTCCAGCAAGCCATGGATCTTCATACACTACTCCACCAAGCAAAAAAGAGGATACTTTTTGGTAAGCACGTTTCCACAATGCTTTAAAAGCTCGTACTGATGAAATAATAGGATAATAATAAACCTGATATTTAGCTGCAATTTCTCCGAGCCTGTAAGGCATGCCAGCACCGCAGGTAATACCATGAACTAAACCTCTTGCCTTTTCTAATATACCATGAAGTACACGTTCCGCTGCTCCCATTTCCCAAAGCACATTTATGTGTATTCTTCCATGTCCATGTGATATTTCATTCGCTAGTCTTGCCTGACTAACTCCAGCCTTGATACTATACTCAATCAATTCTTCATGTTTTTCATTTCTTGTTTTGCCTTTATAAATCAATGGTATTAACTCGCCGTTATCATCAATAAGCTTAGCATTTGCACCAGAAAATGTACCTACAGCATCTGCTGCGGCAAATGCTCCACTTGATCTTCCGTCACTAATTGCAATGCCTTTGCCGCCCTCGATAATTGGCCATACTTCCTTTCCTGAAATTATTATTTTTTTTATCTTATTTTTCAAAACTTCCTCATAATCTTTTATTCTATTTTACTTAATTACTAAAAAAATAATAGTTGTTTATTTTTCTTGACATTATTGAAACCTTAATAGCTTAAATTGAATTTAAATAGACATGTAAACAAAGAGCAGCTATTATAGGTATAGCTATGTGTTTTTGCTTATGATTATAGGTTTAACAGGTGGAATTGGAGTAGGAAAGAGTTTTGTAGCCAACTGTTTTAAAGAATTTGATGGTGTTGTGTTTGATGCTGATTCTATTGTACATCGTCTTTATAAAGACGATAAGAACATAATGAATTACGCAAAAGAAAATTTTTCCAGAGTAGTAGTAAATAGTGAAATAGATAAGAAAGTATTGTTTAAATATTTTTTCATCCATGATGAAAATTGGATGCAATTTCAGTCTTTAGTTCATTCTGCTGTGCGAAATGAGCTAGAAATTTTCATTGCTCAGGAAAAGGTGATTAATAGAAAACTTCTAATTCTAGATATTCCACTATTATTGGAAACAAGATTTCGTTTATATTGCAACTTTATCATTTTCGTCCATGTAGATAGTGCTGTGCAAGCTCAAAGACTAAATGAACGTAATATAGATAAAGAAAAGCTAGATCGAATTTCTAATATCCAGCTACCCATTGTAAAAAAAAGGATGATGAGTGATTTTACCATCGACAACAATGCAAATAAAGAACATGTCCTTTTTCAAATAAAAGATATAGTAGACTCGTTAAATCTCAGTAATTAACTTCAATTTACAATTGGTTTCACCAAATCACTTCGAATCTTGGTTGTATTATTTGTGGATTTCACTACTGAAATTTCAAATCTTGAGCCTGCGTTTAAAAATGACTCAATTGATTTGCCAAAAAAGTTATATCTCCATCCTTTAAATAGTTTATCTGTCTGTCCGGATATTGATCCAGAAAGTTCATCTTTTGACGAAACTAATTTTCTTGATATGTTGTTTTTCCTACATTCATTCTCTAGAACAATTGAGAGTATATCAAGCACAGATCTATCATAGTTGTTTAACGAAGTATAATCTTGCTGCATAAAGTCTTTCTCATTTTCATTGAAAATATCTATAAATTCTAATAAATCTTCCTCCTTTATATTTTTCGTGTTCTTTTTGAGATTTTCTAAAATTTCGTCAATACGCTCCACGTTATTTTCAATAAAGCCAGCTATTACAGTATTATTAATTATTTTATTACGATTCACATTATAACGCTGTGCTAAGGTTTCTTGCCACTCACTAACTGCTTTAACAGTTAATATCAATCTTGGATTTATCTCGTAATTAAATTTAATCCTCCTCCATGCATCTTTTGGACTACGCAAATACTTATTTGTATCAACTACTGCTTCCATCTCTTCTTGAAACCAACTTATTCTATTCTTTTCTTTAAGTCTATTAAACAATATCTGGTGTAGATTATATAGATGCACTACATCGCTTATTGCATAATCTAATTGATCTTCAGAAAGTGGACGCTTTAACCAATCTGAGTTTTTAGCTTTAATTTTATCTAATACCACCCCTTGATATTGCTCTACCACTTTTGAGTAACCAATGAAGTCATGATAATAATGACAAAACATAGCAGCAACTTGGGTATCAAAAATAGGAATTGGAATGCATTTGAATACAGTGAATAAAGATTCTATATCTTGTCGGCAGCTATGAAATACCTTAATTATTTTGCGATTTAACATTATTTTTTTAATAAAAGATAAATCAATTTCTGGCACTAGTGCATCTACAATAAAATTCTTATTTCCGTAAGAAATTTGAATTAACGACAATTTCGGATAATAGGTTAAATTATTTCTAAGAAATTCCGTGTCAACTGCTATAAATTTTGGCTTTTTTGCTGTTAATTCCTCACATATTTCTCCCAGATCTGACGTTGTACTAATTAGCATATATTTTTACTCAGTAACCATATTTTAACATTTATATTAAATTTTGCAATTAATAGATCTTTTGTATAACCAATTTATGTAATCATAAATACTATTTACGAATAGCAGTTTAGATTTTTTAAAAAGTTAAAATTCCATATAATTTTAGCATGATTGATATATCTTGTAGAAGAGGTTGCAAAAAATTCATTATATATGAACAATTTTCTAAAGAAGAAATGAGCAATCTTGTTTTGTGTATGATTCTATTTAATTTTATATCATCCATATGATAAAATTGAAGCTATCAGTGTATAAAAACATTATGAATTTTATAAGAAAAAAAACACTCTTGTGATAGAGTAATATTCAAACATGAAAGCTTAATATAAGAATCATTTGTTATTCTAAGATTTTGGAGATTTTATGAATTGTTTTTCGATGATGCTGTTAAAGCTACAAGCTGCTGAATATAGTAACTCACTAAGAAAGGTAATTTATTGCGAGCAACAAAGACATACTAATTTATGGAGTGCCAGCACGTAGTAGTGAATTTTATCTGCACAATCTGATAAGATTTAGAATTTAAAGTTGCAATTTACGATCAATTAGAAATTACTGATGAAACGAAAAGGAAGAGTTATAAATCCATAGTAAAGCATGGTGTAGTGAGAATTGTAACTATAAAAAGGCATAATTATCAAAGATTCTCTGCTGAAGGATAAAAGCAATAATTATCTTGCATCCATAATCAAACAAAAATGGAAGATATGCTATTGGCTGACTTGAGATATCAACGGGAAAATTTTATCATACTTCAATTAATTTGAAAGTTCTAGATAGTGATTTATTACATATATCACAAAAAAAATATTAATTTTCTAGAAATTCGTTGAGGATAAAAAAAATCAGATCAATTTCAAAAAATTAAAAAATATCAATTGCACAACATACCAGGAGTTTTTTTTGAGTATAATTAAGTCTCACAGAATGTTGTGCGAATTTTATAAAATCAGAGAATTTGAAGTTATAGGAAAATTCAACACAATGAAGATTGTGGCATGTAGTGCGTTACTTTAATATGTAAAAGAGTAACTCAGAGGAGTTACATTCTAAGATTTGAGCTGCTGAAGCCCTCTACAGGCAATAAAATTTCATGCTTATCGATATTTCAGCAAAGAGAAATCTTGAGTTATTTTCAATTCAATTTGGTGAAAAGAAGAGTTCACTGATTTCAGTTATTGACCACACATTTACAACTTCTGATTGATACCTAATCAAACAAATGCTTGCATCATCATTTGCTTGTCCTAAGGTGATTAATTTGAGATCTGGCACCGTTGATTTTTTTTTAAACAGCCATGAAGCACATAAAAAATACGTGAGATATTATTTAATATTCAGATATTGAAGATTATTATCACGTTTAATGTTAGGATATAATTTTATCAAAGAATATAAACCTATTAAAAATAGGTCTTGAGAAAACTTTAGAGTTATCTGAGTTCTTTCCATTTTACAAGTTATCACTTGTGTGAAAAACCAGAAGCTAATCTTCAGATGTTATTCCAATATTTGACAGTGGAATTAAAGGAAAAAGAAACGTGTCTACCGTTCAAATGATAAGCAATGATGAGAGTGAACTTAGCACAATACATAAAAGTCTTGGCAATTACAAGGAATTGTTTTAGTATCTAAACGATACTATGTTTGACAACAATCTAAATTCCATAAAAGAAGGAGGATTTATCAATCCAAAGTATAATCATAAATTATCAGAGCTATCTTAAATATACTAAACAAATAGCAATAAATTGATAATCAAACTTACGAATTTTATGTGATCTGATTGATTTTGTCACAATAAAAATATTGTACATCAATATCCTTGATTATTACATTGAAGTGTCAGCAAATTATAAATTAATCTCGTCATATTTATTCACAGGTAAAGCTTAGCAAATAGTATACGCTATACTACTAATGAATTGAAAGAAAACTTTTACCATAATGGAGAATAAGATTTCTTACAGTACATAACTCTGTAATCAGCTTAGGAATGAAAATTTTCAGTAAATTATGTAGTAAAATCGCTAAAATTAAAAATTGCTTTTGTTGCGAATGAATTAACAAAGCTTGATATCCGAACTACATTTGCAGAACTTGCAATACAAAATAATTAAGTAAAATCCATTATTAATAATGGCAAAAAATTCAATATCTACAGCAGAAGACACTCAGTGATTGAAATTAACGATAAGTTAATTGCAAATAATATCAATTTAGCTGATATTATATATTTAATCACTGATTCTAATATGACTGCACTTTTCTAAGGCAAAACATTATCATCGCAATTTTAGCTTATCTGGAATTATTTGTGTCATAAGACAGTTGTACATATTGGTGTGATTGACAAGAGATATTCAGTAGCATTGGTGCAACAGCTAATATAATAGCTGGGTTATCTCATCTTCATGATAGGAAATGATTGAAACAGTAATCATAGTCAATAAAGTAATAGATTGTTCCTTGATGATATTTAAGAAATTGACAGAGATACTGGGGTGTATGATGGATTATCTATTGCTCAGGCAGTGATGGAACATATTCATAATGTAGACAAGTGCTGCGCCATTTTTGCAACTCATTATCATGAATTAATTAAAATAAGTAAATACTTGAAGAACGTAAAATATTTTTGTATGAAAAAAAAGAAGAATGGAATGAAGAGTTAATTTTTCTTTATGAAGTAGTTGAGAATGTTATAAATGAATCGTATGAGATACATATATCAAAATTTGTCAGCTTTCCTGATTCTATATTGAACAGAGCAAGTGAAGTTTTTGAAGAACTGAAAATTTGAAAGAGTGGTTTATCATATAAATATCTGACACTGATTCTTTTGTGACGATGTCATCTAATCTTTTCATAATAATGAAAAATGTTGTCTTTTAGCTAAGATTAGCTATTTTATTTGTTTACAAAATGAGCTTATTTGTAAGTAAGTGAACTTTCCTGGATTCTAGTGTTACGGCGCTGGAATAATATTTTTCACAGTCTTTATAAATTGTTTTAGTTATAAATATTAAGAAATTTATTTATCGAGATAAAAAGTAAAAGAAGCATTAGTCATTGTTTATTTTCAGTATTTGCGTTTTTTAAAAGTTTTAAACACTTCAATTTAGCGACTTTTAAACTGCAACAGACCATTAGCTTAAGCGCTAAGAAACTTACTAAACAGAAAAAAAAACAAAAGAACTCAATTATAGAAATTGCTCAATTTCTAATCTGAAAATTGGCGTACTATATTGTCTTAAACGACTTATAAGTGTGTTCAGCTTTTATAGGGAAAATCTAGGAATCTAGGTATAATTAATAAAGATATGAAGTGCGCATAATAAAAAAAACTGAATATGAAATGCTAATCATAATACTCTTATCATTTAATCTTCATAGAAGATGATAATTGAATCCATCTAATTTCATCATAAGAAAACTAAAGAAGTTTATCAAGTAGTTTTTGTTTTTTATAGGTAAAAATATAAATTCAGACAGTTATCGTAAAGGCATTGTTTTTTCTCTCATAAACTTGACATGAAGTAATATTATAGTTAATAGTTAAACATGTTTACTTAAATTTATCGTTGATAACAAGGATTAAATATGTTCATTTCTGAAGTTTTTGCAGCGGATGCAGCTAGTAATACATCAAGTGTTGTAACGTCTTTTGCTAATTTTATTCCATTGATTTTAATAGTTATGGTGTTTTATTTTTTTATTATTCGCCCGCATCACAAAAAATTAAAAGAACTCAGGAAGATGATAAATCAAGTAAAGTGTGGCGATATCGTTACTACTTCTGGTGGAATAATAGGTACAATCAATAAAATTGATGAAACAAATGCACAATTTATAGTAGAAATAGCACCAAAAGTTGAGATAAAAGTCTTAAAGTCCGCTATATCTGAAGTTCTAAACAAAGAAGCTAAAGCCAAATTAATTGAAAAAATTAAAATTGAGAAAGACGATAAAAAAAATAAAAATCAACTAGATAAAAGTAAAAAGAGGCAAGACAATAAAAACAAAAGTGCCTGATAATTTTAAAGAAAGATTCATTTGATTGTGTGTGGAATACTTGGTGTAGTAAGTAGTGGTGATTCAGTAATACCAACTTTATTGTCCGGATTGCAGAAATTGGAATACAGAGGATACGATTCTTCAGGCATAGCAATCATAAATAATGAAGGTAAAATAGAGGTTAAAAAATCAGAAGGTAAAGTAGAAAGATTATGTGAAGTTGTTGGCAATAGCAAGATGTCTAGCAGCACGATTGGCATAGCACATACTCGCTGGGCTACACATGGAGTTCCAGATCTTAAAAATGCTCATCCAATTCATACAAATGATGTTGTTGTTGCCCATAACGGTATGATTGAAAATTATAATTTGCTGAAAAAGATGCTGGAAGAACGTGGAATGCAGTTTCATACTAACACTGACACAGAGATCATACCAAACATGTTAACCTTATATCTCAATAGAGGATTGTCACCTATTGACTCTCTATTTAAATGTTTAAGTAACATACATGGCTCGTTTGCTTTGGTCCTATTGTTTGCAGAATATAAAGATGCTCTATTTGTTGCAAAAAGAAACTTATCTTTAGCGATAGGTTATAACTGCAATACCGTATTTGCTACGTCTGATTCTAACATCTTAAATGCATTAGTGAAAAGAATATCATATCTAGAGGATGATGATGTTGCAGTGATAAAATCTAGTGGAGTGAGTATATACAACAATGGTGAACAAGTTAAACGCAGTATAGAAAATAATAGTTTAAGCAGTTTTGTAATTAGCAAAAAAGGTTATTCTAGCTTTATGCTAAAAGAAATTTTAGAACAGCCTTGTGTATTAGATAAAACAATAAATCAATTTTATAAAAAATATGCGGAAGCAATATTTGCCAACAAAAAATTATTTTTTAAACTTAGTTACATTACCATAGTTGGATGCGGATCATCTTATTTTGCTGGGTTAATAGCGAAATATTGGTTGGAAAGCATTGCTCAAGTTCGAGTATTTTTGGAAATTTCATCGGAATTTAAATATAGTAACATTAAGTTGGAGAAGGGAGGTATTGGATTATTTATTTCACAATCTGGTGAAACTGCAGATACCATTGGAGCATTGCGCTATGCAAAATCACAGAAGCAAATAATCATTAGTTTAACTAACACATTCAGCAGCAGCATTGAAAGAATCTCAGATATCGTGCTACATACTCTTGCTGGTCCAGAAATTGGTGTTGCTTCAACAAAAACCTTTTCTGCGCAACTTGCAATTTTAGCATGCCTTGTTTTAGAGATTGCAAAAATAAAAGATACATTGAATAAGAAGAGAATAAAGCAACTGAGTAATGCTATCAATTCTATTCCAGAATATATTGAGCATGTTTTAAATGCGATGAAGATACAATATATATCAGACAGTATATTAGAGCATAGCAATATCATTTTAATTGGTAGAGGAAGCTCATATGGAGTTGCAATGGAAGGTGCATTGAAAGTAAAGGAACTTTCATATATTAATACTATCGGTATTGCAGCAGGAGAGATGAAGCACGGTTCGATTGCTTTGATAGATTCATCTGTACTTGTCATAGCAATTATTCCATATGATAATTTATTTTTTAAAACATTGTCCAACATACAAGAAATTATAGCAAGAAAAGGTAAAGTGATCGCTTTTAGTGACAAGCAAGGAATGCCTTTTCTAAGAGGGATTTGTAAAGATGTAATACAACTCCCAGATGTTGATAATTTTATCTCTCCAATCATCTATAGTGTTGCAATGCAATTTCTTGCTTATACTACTGCAGTCAAGAAAGGATTGGATGTTGATTGTCCAAGAAATTTAGCTAAATCTATTACGGTTGAGTAGTTCATTTACAATCAGACGCACAATTGTATATATATTATAATATGAATATAGTAAACGATACCATCTCAGTACATTTCTTCTAATTTTTTCATAATTATTAAAATATCGTATTTTAACATAATTTTTATACTCATCAATTTAGTAAAATTTCTGAATGCTAATATCTAAGCCAATGGCATAACACCATACACTACTAAAATGACAAAATTTGTTGCAAAATGAATGTTTGTTCATAAATTGTTTTAACTTTTAAAAAATTTACTAAATAAAAAAAAGACAAAAGAAGCTCTGATCAATATCTATTTTAGAAACTTTAGTATTCATGTTTTATACGCTTGATAAGTAACTAATTTATAGATTATAAATACCAATAATTTATGATAGAGAAAATATCAAAACCTGTTAAGCAGTGTCTAAGATGCAAGAATAAAACATAACATATTTTATTTTATACTGTGTTTTATTACTTAATACAAAATTAAAGATAAACTTTAGTCTCTAAAAATCGCAACTTTATTATAAGAGGGTTGGTGAAAATTGTTAAGTATTTTTCTTTTTTATTGAGTAATATGAATAAGTCCAAATATCATCATGTCTTTAAGAGAGTTTATTAATGGAAATTCTTAAATTAATGCCATTGATAGGTCTCTCATATAATTTCTTTCTGATTTGTGTTAAAACTCTGCTTCTGTTTCTCAGATTGACTTATATCTAGCTGTTGAATAAATTAATTGTTGCAGCAGTCGAGAAATTAGCTCTAATTATGCATAGAATGTTAATTGATAAAACAGGATTTTTATTAAAAGATATAAGAAGAGCATAAATTTTACTCAAGATAGTAATGTCGATGGAAAGAATAAGTAAGAGCAGAATGAAACTTAAATTTTGTATTAGATATATTAGAATTCACTTCTATCAAACAAGTCTTAACTGCTATATCAGACCATGAAAAGAATCGTGAAAGTGTACTATTTTAAATTTGCGTAAAATTATTAAGAGTTATGGAGATATTTTGATTTATATAAAAATTATTATTGACTTGTGCGCAAAGCTCCTGTTATTCCAATGTTCTACCAATAGGTATATTTATGATTAGAATTACTTTTTCATCTGAACAAAAAGTAAAAGAATACAGCGACAGAGTTACTGGTTTTGACATAATACAACCAGATGTTTTGAAAGAAGCTGTTGCTCTAAAGGTAAATGGTGAGTTATATGATCTCTCACGTGAAATTGAATTTGACACAAAAATAGAGGTGATACAACTCAATAACGAAATGAGTTTGGATATAATAAGGCATGATGCTGCTCATATAATGGCTCAGGCAGTGAAAGAACTCTTTTCTAACACTCAGATTACCATTGGTCCAACAATTCAAGATGGTTTTTATTATGATTTTGCTACAGATCGTACCTTTACCACGGATGATCTTGTTTCAATAGAAAAGAAAATGAAAGAGATAATAAAAAGCAATTACAAATTTGTTCGAGAGGTTTGGACACGTAAACAAGCAATTGATTTTTTTAGCAGTATAGGTGAAAAATATAAGGTTGATATTATCTTCTCTATACCAGAGAGAGAAAATCTAACTGTTTATAGACAAGGAGATTTTGTTGATTTGTGTCGTGGTCCGCACTCGCCATCAACAGGTAGAGTAAAAGCGTTTAAACTTATGAAAGTTGCAGGAGCATATTGGCGTGGTGATACTAAAGGTCCAATGCTACAGCGAATATATGGCACCGCGTGGCGAAATAAAGATGAATTAAATGTTTATCTTAAGCATTTGAAGGAGACAGAAAAACGAGATCATCGCAAGATTGCTAAGGATATGGATTTGTTTCATATTCAAGAAGAAGCTACTGGGCAGGTTTTTTGGCATGAACAGGGATATACTTTATATAATGTTCTTGAATCTTACATAAGGAAAAAATTAATAAACAATGGCTATATTGAAGTGAAAACTCCTATTTTAGTAAGTAAGGAGCTATGGGAAAAATCAGGACATTGGGATAAGTTTCGTGAAAACATGTTTATCGTTGATGGATTTGAAAATAAAAAGCTAGCAATAAAACCAATGAATTGTCCTTGTCATGTGCAGATTTTTAACTCTCATATCAGAAGCTATCGCAATTTACCGATACGTATGGCAGAATTTGGTATATGTCATAGAAACGAAAATTCAGGTTCATTGCATGGATTAATGAGAGTGCGTGGTTTTACGCAGGATGATGCGCACATTTTTTGCATGGAAGAGCAGATTAATTCTGAGACTGTAAAATTTTGTGAACTTTTAAAAAAAGTATATTCAGAGCTTGGGTTCAATGAAATCTCCGTGAAATTTTCAGATCGTCCAAATGTTAGATCAGGAGGTGATGAAGTGTGGTATAGAGCTGAAAAAGCGCTACTTGAAGCTATTAAAGAAGCGGATTTAAGTTATGAACTTAACCCTGGTGAAGGTGCATTTTATGGTCCAAAGTTAGAGTTTGTTTTAAAAGATGCAATAGGCAGAAATTGGCAATGTGGAACGTTGCAAGTCGACTTCATTTTGCCAAAGCGCTTGGAAGCTTTCTATATAGGAGCAGACGGATTAAAGCATCACCCTGTTATGCTACACAGAGCAATTCTTGGAACTTTTGAGCGTTTTATTGGAATTTTAATAGAGCATTATGCAGGAAAATTTCCACTGTGGCTTGCTCCAACGCAACTTACCATTTTAACCGTTACAAGCGAAGCTAAAGCTTATGCTATAGAAATTTACAACACTTTAAAAGAACAAGGTGTCAGAGTTAAAACTGATTTAACCAATGAGAAAATTAGTTATAAGATACGCTTGCATAGTTCAAACAAGATTCCTATATTATGGATTGTAGGAAAAAATGAAGTTGCGAGTAAAACTATGTCAGTGAGAAATTTAGGATCAGAAAAACAGGAGTCTTTTTCTTATGAAAAAGCTACTGAATTGCTATTAAAAAGTATTAATCTTAGTCAAGGGAGTTAAAATTTGCAAACTAAAAAACATAGAATTAACGAATCTATTGCAGCTGAGGAAGTACGCTTAGTTGATCAAAATGGCAAAATGATTGGAATTGTAGCAATAAGGCAGGCTTTGAAATCTGCTCAGAATATCGGGTTAGATTTGGTGGAAATTGCGCCTGATTCAACTCCTCCAGTATGTAAAATACTGAATTACAGCAAGCAAAAGTATGATGCAAAAAAGAAAGCAAGTGAAGCAAAAAAGAAACAAAAAACGTTAACGATCAAAGAAATTAAAATAGGTCCCAATATTGGTGATCACGACTACGAAACAAAATTGCGTCACGTAAGGGATTTTCTTACACATGGACACAAAATCAAAGTCACAATGAAATTTAGAGGTAGAGAACTCACAAACACTGAGGTTGGATTGGAAAAATTAGAACGTTTAATTAGAGATACTGAAGATATTGCAAAGATAGAATTAGCACCTAAACGAGAAGGAAATCAATATTTTTTAGCTTTGATTGCTAGGTAGAAAAATTTTTTCGCGCTAAACTGATTTAGCTTGAATTAAATGGAATTACATTTATAGTTCTAGAGTGTGATTAAAATACGAGAAATTACTATTAAAGGAAAAAATTCACCAATCAATTTTTTTATCTTTAGCTTTGATTTGAAGTATAGATATTAGGCTTATTAATGCACAGATAGTAAGATAAATTCCTGCTGCAAGTTTTGTTTCAGTTTTTTCTATTAGCCATATACATATAGAGGGAGAGAGACCACCAAAAATTCCTGCAGAGATATTATGTGCTAGACTAAAACCTGCACATCTAACTCTTGTTGGAAATAACTCACAAACAAGAGAATTATATATTCCAAAAGATGCACCTATCGGTACACTTATCAACAAATAGATGAATGTTACAATATAGTGGCTATTATAAAATAACAGCGAGAGCCCTGGTAAACTAATGCAAGCTAATGCTATTAATGTAGGAATCATCACATTTTTTCTTCCAACTTTATCAGATAACGTTGCAAACAGTACTGCGGATGTTCCAAATGTGATCTCACTTATAATTCTTACTATATTTTTAATATCAATTCCAGAAAAGATAAGTTCTTTTACGGATATGTTGTAAAACGTGATTGCTGAATAAACGATTGAATTTTGAGCAATGCCAAGTCCAATCGCTATTAAAAATATTCTTTTATAATCTCTGATTAATTCCAAAAATGGAGAATTAGATAAACTTTTATTTTGACTATGAGTTTTGTATGCTAGGCTCTCTTCCATCATGTATCTTGTTAGAAAGCCTATTACACCAATAATAGAGCAAAAGTAAAAGAGCAACCTCCAGCCCCAAATTTCATAATTTTCACCTGTAATCTTTTTGCAAATAGCTATCATTACAAAGCATGTAATAGAGCCAAGTGCGCCACTGAAAGCTTTCATGCTACCTAAAAACCCTAGATCTTTCTTATTACTTGAATGTTCTATTAAAAAGGCTGAATTGATACTTGTTTCTCCACCTGCTGCTGTTCCTTGTGTTATTCTACACAGTAGAAGTAACATAGGAGAAAATATTCCTATTTCTTTAGAACTTGGTATAATAGCAATTGCAGTAGATGATATTGAAGCTAATATTACGGAAGTTAGTAAAATTTTCCTTCTGCCGTATTTATCTCCAATGTAGCCGAAAATAAATGCACCAAAGGGTCTAAATCCAAATCCAATTGCAAAACTACCAAGGAACTTGATTTTTTTTATGTAATCACTTTCTGATGAAAAAAAAACATCACTTATTATATGTGTTAAAACCCCAAATAGAGTTAATTCATACCATATAATCATGTTGCAGATTATACTCGACAGTATTGCTTTTTGAATATTATTCATGATTTCTCATTTTAATATGATTTAGATTACTTAGTCAATGATTTGCAAAGACAATTCACGTAAATATTTATTATCTATCTCAGAAGGGGCGCCCATTAGAACGTCTTCACCCTGTTGATTCATAGGAAAACAGATTACCTCGCGAATATTTGGCTCGTCAGCAAGCAACATCACCATTCTATCAATCCCTGGTGCTGTTCCGCCGTGAGGAGGTACTCCGAATCTGAAGGCACGCACAAGAGCACCGAATTTTGTATCAACTTCTTCTTTGCTGTAACCTGCGATAGTAAAAGCTTTGTACATAATATCCAATTTATTATTGCGAGTTGCTCCGCTTGACAGCTCTACTCCATTACAGACGAGATCATATTGATAGGCAAGGATATCTAGTGGATTTTTTTTCTCTAAATCTTTTAAGCCTCCATGAGGCATAGAAAATGGATTGTGAAAGAAATCTATTTTTTTGTTTTTATCATCGTATGTGAAATATGGAAAATCAATAATCCAACAAAACTTGAAGATATTGTCATTTATCAAACCTAGTTCTGATCCTAAAAGAGTGCGTACTTTTCCTGCGATTATTGCTGCTTTATTTTCTTGATCAGAAGCAAAGAACACGCTATCTCCAGGCTCTATATTTGTTATTTTCTTTATGTGATTTAATTGATTGTCATCAAGGAATTTAGCAATTGGTCCTTTTGCAGTACCATTTTTGTCAAACGTTATATATCCAAGCCCTTTAGCACCAAATTCTTTCTGTGCGTGTTCTATCTTTTTATCAAAGAAGCTTCGTGGTTCTTCTGCTGTTTTGGGAGCTGGGATAGCTCTCACTACCATACCACGTTCAATATTATTTTTAAAAATATTAAACTCTGAATCATGGAAAATTTCTCTAACATCGCTGATTAATAGTGGATTACGCAAATCTGGTTTGTCAGAACCATACTTAAGCATTGCCTCTTTATATGTAATACGTGGGAAATTTTTGTCAACAAACTTACGAGAAAACTTGGTGAACACTTTATATAGAACAGATTCAATAACGTTAAATATGTCCTCTTGAGTCACAAAAGACATTTCAAGATCTAGCTGATAAAATTCTCCAGGAGAACGATCAGCTCTTGCGTCTTCATCACGAAAACACGGTGCAATTTGGAAATATTTATCAAACCCTGAGATCATGAGTAATTGTTTGAAAATTTGCGGAGCTTGCGGCAATGCATAAAATTTACCAGGATTTAGTCTGTTTGGCACTAGGTAATCTCGTGCTCCTTCAGGAGAGGAAGCAGTGAGTATTGGTGTTTGAATCTCTAAAAATCCTTGCTCTATCATGAGTCTGCGGAGTTCTTCAATGATTTGTGAGCGCAAAATAATGTTGTTGCGGGCTTTTTCACGTCTTAAGTCAAGAAATCGATATTTAAATCTCATATTTTCTGAATATTCTTGCTCACTTGTAATGCTTGCTAATATACTTCTTTCTTCTTTTGCTATTTCTTCATCGTAATGAAACTCAACTTCCGATTCAACGTGCAAATTATTGACTATCACCTCGATTTCTCCGGTAGAAATAGAATTGTTTACTGTATCTTCAGTTCTAGCTTTGACTATACCTGTAATAGTAATTACACTTTCTGATTTTAGATTTGATATTTTATCAAAAAAATCTTTATCGTTATTGAATACTAACTGAGTACTTCCATAGAAGTCTCTCAAATCAACAAAAATTAAATTACCGTGATCACGCTTACGGTATAACCATCCAGAGAGGGTAACTTCCTTTTTTACATCGCTCTTTCTCAATTCATTGCACGTGTGAGTTTTATAGTAGTTCATATTTGTTTGGTCACTAGAATTTTTTAAGCAGTATAGAAATAAACTTTATTGTATACAAGTACGTTCATCGCATATTTATTCAATTTACAAGATTTACAAGATAGAGAAATATTGCTTTGTGTTGTCTTTGCTCACATAAGTTTATAGAATTTCTATTATTGTGATATAATAGACAAGGGTATTTTTAATAAATCTGGATACGAAAAATGCCATTTGCACGGGTCATAATATATAGCATAGCATTATTTGCTGTTGCTGCAGTATTTTTCTTTTTAAGAAATATATACAAGAACCAAATTCGGAAAATCATTTTTCCTAAAAAAGTCCTTGAAGAAAAATGGGAGGAAGATAGAAAATTCAATGAATTATATCAAAAGAATAAGCAAAAAGGGTTGATAAAACATCAAGAAATGATGCGTGAAAAGCAAAAAGATATACAGATTTACAAAGAAGATTCAGAAATAGTTGACATTGCAAATCCAATAGGTAAATGGACAAAAATGATTATGTTAAGTGATGGATTTATGCAGCGTTTGGCGCAGTTAATAAATAGAGAAGGCGGACAGAAAGGATTTTGGGAGCTGTTTGTAAAAGCTCAAGTTTCAACTAAAGGTAAGTATAAAGGAAGAGGTAGATAATGTATCAGTTATACAGTCTACATTCTGATATTAAACTTCTTAAATTATGTTAAGTTTTATATTCAGTGTTGCTTCAGACGTAAAGATATCATCCGAGTACTTAACACTGAGATTCAGCAAATTTTGTTTGCAAATGAGTTTAATAAACATTAGATTTTTTGTGTCATTCTATATTGTTATTGTTTCTATTCGGAATTCGAAAAAGTTGATGCTGTGTTTTAATATTAAATTAATTACTTTGATACTTATCAATCTAATGTTCAACAACATTCTTGGACTCCAGTTCTCAGATATTGGAGTAAATATCCTCTTAATGAAAAGAATTCTAAAATCATAATGCTTATGTATCAAATACTTACTGTCTGTCGTATAAACTACTTACAAGTTGAGATGTTCATACATCAAAGTATTTAAGTTCCATGTCCTCTTTTGGAGATCTAATAAATGCTTGAATGTAAAAATTTATCCTGTGCTCGTAATAATAAAATTTTATTTAAAAATCTTAATTTTCAAGCTAAGCCAAAATCTAAAATCTTAATTACTGGTCCAAACGGTAGTGGTAAAACCAGTTTAATCAGAAGTTTATCTGGACTATTACCACCAGTATCAGGCAATATAAGGCATTGTGAAAAAGATATATATGATGATTCAAAATTTTATATATCTTCTATGGTCTATATAGGGCATAAAAATGCTTGCAAGAATAGTCTAACTGTTGCTGAAAACATAGAATTCTGGGCAGAAATACGAGATACTAAAGAATTAATTATAGCCGCTGTTTGTTGTTTACAATTACAACCTGTACTTAATATTAGATATGGTGAACTTTCTGCAGGTTGGAAAAGAAGAGTTGCATTTGCTCGTCTCTTAATCTCTAATGCAAATGTTTGGCTGATAGATGAACCATTTTGTAATCTTGATAGTGTAACCTGCGAATTAGTGCTGAACCTAATCTCAATACGTTCTGAGCAAAATGGTATAGTAATTATTACAGGACATAGCTTTATGAAGCAGTTGTATGATTTTACTACAATTGATCTTATACTTTTTGCGTAATTAAAGATCTCACTCATTTGCTTTCTATTTCATTGAAAATGCCGCATGTTTTTCAAAAATTTTTCAAATACTCTTCATAACAGAAGACACTATTAGTGCTAAACTGAGAATATAAGAATTAGCGTTGTTAATACTACTAATTGCATTTTTATCTCTAAACTTATTTTGCCTCATTCTCTTTTAGAAATTGAATCATATTTTGATTGCTTTTTATATAGCAATGTATAAAAAATCAATCTCTTTTCATCTTTTGTATTAAAGTTCGCTTCTTGCTTATAAAGAAAGCTCTTTCTTTTTTATATTACCTTCTTTCATCGAACGAAGTAGGCGACTTTCATCATTTATCTTATTTTCAATATCTACTCTAATATAATCTAAATATTTCAATAGCTTCTTCATTTTCATTATTAAGCACGATATATCCAAAGCATCTATTCTAGCTTTATTTTTATGGATAATAAAGCTCTTTAGCTTATTTTTGCCAAAGTTTCTACATATTGTCCAATGATGAGTTTATTACTTTCTCAAAATAATTATTAGCGAAGAAAATACTGTATTGATATTATTATCTCTTTATTATTATGTTTGCTTTGAGTTTGTCTATCAATTATTTGATAACTTTTACTTTCTTCTATCGTTTTTGTTTCAATATATTGCCTAATGGTCAAAATAAAGCTTTTATCGTCTATTATTATCTGTATCTTTAATATCTTGTCCATTGATCAAATCAAGAATCGGTATTATACTTATATTTCTATATAAAGCAGCAAAATGGAGAAAGATATGCCATTGGTGCTTTCTTTTTCATTGATTATTATATCATAATTAGTTAGTTATTCTATAAATTCCAACGTATCTGTAAGAATTACTAAGTACATTAATGTTAAATCATCTTTGTCATAATTGTTGATTTTCTCATTAATATTTTCTCTATTGTTTATCAACAATTTTGCTATTTTTAGTTGTTTGTGTCCGATGGTAATGCGTAGTGATGTACGATTGCGTTTGTAATTATCATTGACATTTATCATACTTTATCAGTAGCTTTGTAACTTCGACATTACTTTTTTAAATTGCAACATATAAAATGGTATGTACATTTTTATTATATGCATCAAGATTTTTTTTTTGAATCAACTAAATTCCTAATTAATTCTTCAATTACATTAATTGAGCAGTTTTGCCTAATTTAATTCATTTTTCTTTTCATTCTACTATATGATATAAGAAAGTAAGTTCAATATACAGTAAGGATTTTAAGTTTCTCTGAATTTAGTTTTATTTCTTGCATTATTATTCTAAGAGAGTATTCTTCTACTTCTTCTATCATTCGAAACTGCGAACATATTAATTTATATATTATTAAGAATTATTATTTAATTTTTATTAATATTAGTAATGATTAAACTTTTAGTCAAAATGAAAGCAGACTTCTCAAATGATCTAAAAAGCAAAAAAAAACTTATCAGTATTTATTCAAGTATTGGATTTTTATCCATTTAACGCAGTAATTTAGCTGTATTTTAAATACAAATAATCTAAGTTTTAATATTTTTTAATTTTCTAGACAGAAAAAGAAAGCTATCGAAGGAATATGATTTACTCACAACATCCACCTGAGTACTCATATACTTAGCTATGAGTAGAGTTATATTCTAAAGAGGAGATATGCTTGAGTTTACTATCTTCAGAACAGCTTCTGTATATTCAGAAGCTATGAGAATTCAATAGAAACAAAAAACTGCTTGACAACTTTCGCTATTCCTTTTTAAACTATTGAAGTTATTTGTTTAATATTTCAATCTGTACAGCTTAAAATGATAAGAAAATTTATATTTGGTGTACTATTTTCGCACTATGTGTATTGCATTTTTTTTAAAAACTACGGATATTTTCTATCCATAAAAGCTGAAACACACTTATAAGTCGTTTAAGATATCATTCAATATTAGACAAAATAGAGTGTGGAATAATTAGTTACTTTTGAGTTTTATTGTCCTTTTCTTCTACTTGGTAAATTTTTTAATATTTATATCTAGTTATAATTCATAAATTTAATAGAAGGTGTAAGTCTATCCAGACTTTATCACACAATCTAATTAAGGATATTTTTAGCATAAAATTAATTTTTTTCATGATCATGAAATCAGTTTGCTTTGTTCATAAACAAATTTTCCTGGATTTGTATATTAGATTAAAGCTATAGGTTCATAATGAGCAAGGAGGAGTGATACTGTTGATTGGATTGATTACTCTCTTTAAATTTTTAATTATATAAGACAATAATGAAGAAAAAGCCTATACTGAAACGAGTAAATAGCGTGTTGCATATCTGCTCTCTTTTCGATGGAAATCGATATACCGAAGCCAAGAATATGTGTTTCCTTATATGAAAAGGAGCAAATATTGTGAACATTATATATTGTGAAACTGTGTATTGGAAATTCGCATGCACTATTCTGATAGGTAGACTGTAGCGATGAGATCTAATTGATAATTTTAAAATTGCAATTCTTTATTAAATCAAGTAGTTTTTTTTGATATTTTATCTATATCAAAGTGTTTTTCTTATAGATATTATACCAACAATCCACTATTTTTTCTACGTCTCTTGGTTTAGTTTTTGGACCTATACTTATTCTAATTGAACACTCTGCTTGCTCTTTTGCTGCTCCCATTGCAAGTAAAACATGAGAAGGTTCAACTTTTCCAGAAGAACATGCAGAGCCATTGCTAACTCCAATGTTATTTAAATCAAAGTGCATGAGCTGCACATCATTCTTTACTTTCGGCATATAAATGAGACTTGTATTTGGTAATCTTTTGGAGTTTTTACCGAAGATTTTGATATTGCTGGCAAGGTTTAACAGCTTACATTCTAATTGATCACGTAGCTTCTTTATTTCATCCATTTTTGATAGAAGATTTGGGATATCTCCCAATGCGGCAGAAAGACCTGCAATTGCAACAATATTTTCTGTACCACCTCGTAATCCTTTCTCTTGTCTGCCACCTATTATAATAGGTTCTATTACAAGCTTTTTGTCGTATATTAAAACTCCACTACCCGCTATACTACCAAATTTATGAGCGGACAAAGTGAGTAAATCCACTCCTAAATCTTCCATATTAACTTCAATTTTTCCAACGCTTTGAGCAGCATCGGTGTGACAGATTGCTCCAAATTTATGTGCTATTTCAGCTACTTCTTTAATAGGTTGAATAACCCCAGTTTCATTATTAGCCATCATCACTGAAATTATTACTTTATTATCCTTCTCAAATTTACTCAGAATCTTTTCTAGCTCTAAAAGATTAACAACACCTTCTTGATTAACAGATATTATATGTGGATTATATGCAGAATTGAGAATTGAAGGATGCTCTATAGCTGAAATTACATATCGATAGCCAGTTATCCCTCTCATAACAAGATTATTTGCTTCAGTCGCACCAGATGTAAAAACTACTTCTTTATCACTTAAAGCACCAATAATACCACGGACATTATCTCTTGCATCTTGAAGAATCTTTCTCGCTTCTTGTCCCTTTCTATGTAATGATGAAGGATTCAGAATTTGTTTTGATAAGACCTCAAGTATACTCTTCTTTACACTGTTGATAATTGGGAATGTTGCATTATAATCAGCATATATGTAATCACTATTTAAAGAAAAGAGACTTGAAGATTTATTTTTCATTTTATTAGAAGAACTCTTTATTACTTGTTATATAGTCATATATGTTAGCTTAACATGATAAAAAGCTTGTTGCAAAAACAGTAAAATTAATATATAATTAATATATACACGATTTATGTTAGTTAATATTTGTCAAGCAGGTTTTTATTAGGAGCTACCGTGGTAGAGGTTTTTTTAAATAATGCAGCAAAAAAAATAGAAGGTGAGTATCATCAAAGTAGAGAAGCTAACGCGCCAGTTGTGCTAATTTTACATCACCACCCTCAATATGGTGGCAATATGAATAGTAAAATAATACATAATATATATGCATCTTTTATCGACAATAGCTTTTCTGCATTGAAAATAAATTTCCGTGGTGTAGGAAAATCTACCGGAATTTTCGATAAAGGTATAGGAGAACTAACTGATGCTGCAGTAGCTATTGATTGGCTCCAAGAACATAATCCTAGCAACGTTCCAATTTGGATAGTTGGTTTTTCTTTTGGGGCATGGGTAGCTATGCAATTAACAATGCGACGTCCTGAGATAGTAGGTTTTGTTGCTCTTTCTCCTCCGGCAACAAAATATGACTTCTCTTTTTTCTCTCCCTGCCCTGTTCCTGGGCTTATAATACAAAGCAGTAATGATACAATATCAGAAGAAAGCGATGTGACAGAATTAGCAAAAAGGCTAGTGAACTCAGTAAAAAGTGACCATATGGCATACCACATTATAGACGATGCTAATCATTTTTTAAGAGATAAAGAAGAGGAGGTAGTTCAAATCATAGATGACTATGTAAAACTACGCTTGAATAGCGTAGCTATTTCTTCTCAAAAGATCAAAAAAGAGGTGAAAATAAGAGAGTATGCTTAATCTTTACAAACAAGAAAAATGAGTGTAGTAACATAAACAAAAAGGTTTTATTATGTTTAGGAAGTTATTATTTTTTGTTTTAATCGCATTTATGCTGTCAGGATGCCTTCTAAGTAAGTCACGTAAGTTAAAAAGCCCATGTATAAAAGGTAATGAAGGTACTTCATGTAGACTATATCCTGTTAATGATCATCTGTTAGGTAAGTATAAGATAGTAGCTCAATAGATTCTAATTTTATACTACGTCCATTCACAATTTTATCAGTGATTTATCCTTTAATTGTAAAATACAGTCTGCCTTTTCTGCAAGGAGATGATTGTGTGTTACTATAAGTATAGAACTGTTATTTTCTTTTACATACGAATATAATAGCAAAAACACATTTAAAGAATTTGTTGGATCTAAATTTCCGGTTGGTTCATCTGCAAGCAAAAGTTTTGGGGAATTAACAACGCTTCTTGCAATTGCAACTCTTTGCCTCTCTCCGCCAGAAATTTCAGATATCATATTATTTGCCTTGTCTTCCAGACCAAATTTTTCTAGCATTGTTTGCGCATTTTTTATTGCCTCAATTTTGCTTTTTCCTGCAATGAGTTGAGGAAGCATAACATTTTCCAATACCGATAGCTCTTGTAATAAATAGTGAAATTGATAAACAAAACTCAAGAAATTTCTTCTTATATGAGTTTTATGTTTATTGCTGGCTTTTGTACAATTTACTCCATCTATTGTTACTATACCTGAAGTTGGCTTATCCAATAAACCTGCAATTTGCAATATAGTTGTTTTTCCTGATCCTGAATTGCCAATTAGTGCAACTACTTGTCCTTTTGCAACTCTTAAATTTATATCTTTTATAACAGAAGGAGTTTTTTTGAAGCTCTTATCTACAGAAATTAGCTCTAATGCTACATTACCATTCATATTGAAAATATAGAAGATATAATTAAATTGAGAAGCTGTTACCACACCCACATTGGGATTTAGCAAGAGCATTTTTTATTTGAAATCCAGAACCACTTAGATCTTCAGTATAATCTATAGTTGAATTGTTTAAAAATTTTGCCGAACAATTATCAATCATTAATACAGGATTTTCATTTTCGTCGTTAATTACTATATCTTTGCTTTTTCCGCTAATGCTAGAGTGGCCTCTATAATCCCCGCTTTCTTCATAATCGTTATCATCTTCGTCATTATCGTGATCACTTAAAGATGGATTTTTATTTATTTTATCTATAAGAAAATTATACTTGAAGCCAGAACATCCACCACCTGAAACTGCAACTCGCAAAACAGAACTTTTGTTTTCTTCTTGCTCTATAAGGGAGTGAATTTTTTTTAACGCATTCTCAGTCAAGTTAATATTGTAATCTATTGACATAGTCACTACCGTTTATTATTGATAATTTATTATAGTAGAAATTTTACATGTCAAACAATAATTTTCTATTAAGTTATGCGTCTTTCCCAAATAAAACAAGAGGGAGATATTTTAAAGAGCCAGAAGATGAAAATCGCAACTGTTTTCAACGTGATAGAGATCGTATCATTCACTCTAATGCGTTTAGAAAATTGGAATACAAAACACAAGTTTTTATCAATTATGAGCACGATTACTATCGCACTCGACTTACTCATAGTCTTGAAGTTGCACAAATTGCAAGATCTATTGCACGTAGACTCGGTTTATATGAGGATATTACCGAATGCATAGCGCTTGCACATGATCTTGGTCATCCTCCATTTGGTCACACAGGAGAGGATGCTTTAAAGAAATCAGTTCAAGATTTAAATCTTGATAGTGAGAAGTATGAATTTGATCATAACGTTCAAGCTATAAGGATTTTAACTTATCTTGAGCAAAAATATGCTGACTTTGATGGTATGAATTTAAGTTGGGAGATTATTGAAGGTGTTGCAAAGCATAACGGTCCTTTATTTGGTCGAAATGCAGTATCCAACACAAATAATCAACTATTATTAGAATATAATGAAAAATATGATCTAAAACTTGAAAAATTCTCAAGTATTGAAGCACAAGTTGCCTCAATTGCTGATGATATTGCATACGATGTTCATGATCTTGACGATGCATTAAGGGCAAATTTAGTGACTGTAGAAGACTTACTCGATATTCCTTTAATTGGAGAAACGTTTAAAGATATAAAAAGTAGATATTTAAAATTGCCTAAGTGTAAGCTTGTACATGAATCACTAAGTAGAATTATAGGAATAATGATAAGTGATGTTGTTTCTCAGACTAAAAAAAATATTGAAGATTATAAAATTAAAAATGTAGAGGACGTAAGAGATTTAAATAAGATGCTAGTTACATTTTCACCAGAAATTGCAGGTGCCATAAAAGAAATGAAAAAATTCAACATGGAAAAAATATATAGGAGCTATAAATTAAATAGAACGATGAATAAAGCAAAACGTATAATAAAAGAGCTTTTTCAATGTTTTTATGAAAATCCAGGATTATTGCCCACAGAATGGAACAAGCTTTCTGATAAATTCCAGCGTTCAATAGTAATATGTGACTATATTTCAGGCATGACAGATAGATTTGCTATACACGAGCATAGAAGAATTTTTGATACCTCATATGAAATGAGTTCTTTCTAATGACCGACGATCATTTCATGTCAATGGCATTAAGGATTGCTGAAAAGACCCTCGGAAGGGTTGCGCCGAATCCTGCTGTTGGGTGTGTCATTGTAAAAGATGGTCGTGTGATAGTTGGTGAAGGCCATACAGGAATCGGTGGGCGTCCACATGCAGAAGTAATTGCTTTGCAAAGTGCTAAAGATTCAACTCACGGTGCGACTATGTACGTTACTCTTGAGCCGTGTTGTCATTTTGGAGTTACAAAACCTTGCACCGAAGAAATTACAAGAGCTAAAATAAAAAGGGTAGTCATTGCAACAATCGATCCTGACACAAGAGTTTTAGGTGGAGGTATTAAAGCTCTAAAGGAAGCAGGGATTGAAGTTAAACAAGGAGTTATGAAAGAGGAGGCAGAGAAATTGAATATCGGTTTCTTTACCACTCGAAAATTATACAGACCATTTATAGCTTGTAAAATTGCAACAACTCTTGATGGAAAAATCGCAACATTTATAGGTGATAGTAAATGGATAACAAATGAAAATACGAGAAATTGGGTACATGAATTGAGAGCAAAATATGATGCAGTTATGATTGGCAGCAATACTCTCATTAATGACAATCCACTTTTGACTTGCAGATTATCAAAACTTGAGGATAGATCACCAATAAGACTAATTATAGATAGTCAGAAAAAATTGAAAGAAGAACACAATGTTGTGAGGACTGCAGATAAAATAACAACTTGTGTGATCACAAATAAAGAAATAGAAGGAAAAATAAAAAACATTAACTATTTAATAGTTAATTCAAACAGCGTAGGAAAAGTCTGTTTGAAAGACACGGCATCAAAACTTGTTTCAGAAGTTGGTATAACAAGGTTGTTAGTTGAAGGTGGAGGAATGCTGATCACAGAGTTACTGAAGTGTAATTTAATCGACAGGCTGATAATCTGCCGCAGCGGTAAAATTTTAGGCAATGATGCTGTTTCTTTTATAGGAGATTTAGGAATTCAATCCATTAGCAACTGCTACCGATTTAAAAAATCAGAAGTAATAGACTTTGATGAGGATATAGTTGAGGTTTGGGATAGATTATAATAGTTTTTATATATTTAAATATAAGGAGATAGGAAAATCCTTACCTTATTAATAATGTTAATAATCTAAAACTGTTGCTACGGAAGCCTAATGCTTGTTTAACTCAACTATTTCAATTTTGTTTGATATCTTTCTAATTTGGCGATCAAGATCATTTTTATCAGCTTTTGTACTTAGTTCGGTTTTAGTAGATAATCTGTGATTTTAGTTTTAATATCCCCCAATATCTTTAAAATATGATTTAGTTTCATTTATTTCTTCATTCTTGCGCATTTGCTGATATGAAGAAATAGATAGTATAGTGAAATATATAGCAGCAATAAATAGCGCTGTAATTCTGATAGGGTCAACAATTGTACTAATAAGTGCAAAAGACTCAGATATCACAGCTAATTTATATTAATAATAAAATTAATACTGTCGTTATTGCTCTGCTGCTAAAGATACGAACGCAATTGTACTTTCAGTGGACATTTTTGTTATGTGTATCGTGTTTCTCAATTTCTATATGCTTATATTCATAATAATCACCCTTTAATGAAGTCAATAATAAATTTATTATATACACATATTAGAATATATAATCAAGTTTTTTAGATATAATTTTAAGCTTAAAATCTGCTTTCTAAGCTGTTACTAACTATACGCAACTAGCTGGATTCAAATTTTTTAATAATAGAAATAAAAAAAAATACTTAATAATCTTTATTAACTCTGTTATTTTAAAAATAAAGCTATTTGTTTATCTTTACAATCTGTTAGATTAATGGCAAAGAACTTAGGATATTTGGCGTCTCATATTTAAATTTTTGCATTATGTGCATCTCATATCTTTTTAAAATTTCTGATTTCAAACTCAAATACACTTATAAGTCATTTAAGATAGTAAAGAATATCAAATAGATAAGAGAGAATTTAAAATTAGCTGTTCTAAAGTTCTTTATCTTTTTTTTTACTTGCTTAGTATATTTCTTAATATAAGAATTTTGATTACTTACATTTAAAAGTAGCTGAATCCTAGTGCTAGGAATAAAAACTCTGATATTTGAGATAAATATAAATAATTAACTACCTATCGGAGCTTTTTTTATTTTTTTTGATAAATATTATAAATATTTATGACTAAAATAGTGTGTCCTGAATTCTAGTGTTAATTATTTAGATAACAAGAAAAAGGTACGCTGGAATAACAGAAAAGTAGTGTTAATTAAATTGTTTAATAGTTGTTTAAGATCTTTCTTCAATCCAAGCTACTTGAATGGCTTCAAGTATTTTTTCGTTACAACGTTTTTCATCATCGTCAAATCCTTCTAAATCCAAGACTTTTTTTTTAAGCTCAGTAAATCTGATATTAATTATATCTTCACCTTGAAATTTTTCCTCTAAGGCTTCTACGATATCTTCTATATCAAACCATTTCATATTTCTTGAACACCCTCTTTCTATCAAATTAAATTGATGCCCATGGGGAGACTTGAACTCCCAAGGTTACAAAACCCACGGATTTTAAGTCCGCTGCGTCTACCGATTCCGCCACACGGGCTTTTTTATTCTACCTAGAGTAGAACTCTACTACTAAATTAACTTCCATATCTGCTGAGTAAGGAACTTCAGAGTATTGAGGCACTCTTAAAAACTTCACTGAATGTTCCTTACTGTTTATTTCTAAATAATCTGGAGCCTTGCGTTCTTGTTTTTCTGTAGCCTCTACTACTATAGGGATTTTTGCTGCTCTCTCTCTTATTTTTACTATATCACCAGATTTTACTCGATAGCTCGATATATTAACTACTTCATCATTAACTTTAATATGCTTATGAGATATGAGCTGTTTTGCTGAATAAATTGTTGGTACAAGGCCAGAGTGATATAAAATAGAACTTAATCTTGATTCTAATATACCAATAAAATTATCAGCTGTGTAACCTTTCTTATTATAAGCATCTAAGAATATACGTCTGAGTTGCTTACTTGAAGTTGAATAATAAAACTTAAATTTCTTATGTGCAGCGAATTGCTTACCAAAATCAGATAATCTTTTGAATCCAAGAATACCGTGCTGACCTGGAGGGTATTTCCTTTTGTTTACTGGATCTTTTGTTCTACCCCACAAATTTATACCAAGCCTACGGCTAATTCTATACTTTCTATTGATAACAGTTGTCATATAAAAACTCTCATAATCTAACTCTAGATTATTAAGGATTTTAGCATTAAGTGTCAACTTGTTTTTGTCAGTTTAATTTCTTATAATTTACTTTTAAGTTTATCTATTGACATATGAACCATCTACTTTTGGAATCTATGGCAAATGCTATCCGCTTTTTGTCAATTGATGCAGTACAAAAAGCAAATTCTGGGCACCTGGGTATGCCACTTGGTATGGCGGATGTTGCAACTGTTTTATTTGCTAAATATCTAAATCATAATCCTGATGATTCTAAATGGTTCAACAGAGATCGTTTTGTTTTATCAAACGGCCATGGTTCAATGCTGCTGTACTCCATATTATACCTCACAGGCTACATTAGTATAGATGAGTTAAAGAATTTCAGGCAACTTACATCCAAAACTCCAGGTCATCCAGAGTTTGGTTTGACTCCAGGAATAGAAGCAACAACAGGCCCATTAGGGCAGGGGCTTGCCATTTCAGTTGGCATGACACTTGCTGAATCAATTCTTGAAAAGCAGTTTGGAATTAAGCATTACACCTATGTAATGTTAGGAGATGGTTGTCTGATGGAAGGAATAAGTCATGAAGCAGCATCACTTGCTGGACATCTTAAATTGAATAAGTTGATAGCTCTTTTTGATGATAATGACATCTCTATAGATGGTACTACTAGCCTTTCTTGTTCTGATGATGTGGAAAAGCGTTTTTCAGCTTATGGGTGGAATGTTAATAAAATTGATGGTCATGATTTTAATTCCATAGCGCTTGCAATAGAGCAAGCGCAAAAATCTGACAAGCCGTCACTTATTTGCTGCAAAACCATCATTGGGAAATTTTCAAGCCGTGCCGGTACATCTTTTGCTCATAGTGGTGCTTTTATAGAGGATGATATAAAAAAGATGAGAGAAAAATTAAATTGGAATCATGAACCATTTTATGTGCCAAAAGATGTGAAAAATGCTTGGATGGAAACAGTTGAGAGAGCAAAACAAAATTATAATTTGATGTCATTTCAACACTTGACCAGTGAAGAAGAAAAAGAATTGATCCCAGTGCTTGACATTGGAATGATAAAGAGTGAAACTGGAATAACAGAAGATTATGCAGAACTTCAAAAACAGCGTTTGCCTGATAATATCAACAATTCGGTATTATTTCAATGTGTGACATTAGAATTAAGTAAAAATAAAGAACTACAAAGAAGACTTGCGAAACATTTACCAGATAATATAGAGAGCGATTTGGCTAATCTAAAGAAAAAAATACATGAGGCAATGCCAAACGAAGCTACAAGATCTTCTTTTGGCAAAGTAATGAAACTCTTAACTAAATCTATGCCGGAATTAATTGGTGGATCTGCTGATCTTACTGAGTCAAATTGCACTAAATATAAGCATATGGAAGTAATAAATAGCAATGATTATAGTGGTTCTTATGTTCACTATGGAGTGAGAGAACATGCTATGGCAGCTTGTATGAATGGTATGGCTCTTCATGGTGGAATTCTTCCTTACGGTGGAACTTTCTTGGTATTCTCCGATTATTGCCGCCCTGCTATACGTCTTTCAGCCTTGATGAGACAGCAGGTTATATATGTAATGACTCACGACTCAATCGGAGTAGGGGAGGATGGTCCAACTCATCAGCCGATAGAGCATTTAGCTTCTCTTCGTGCTATACCAAATTTATATGTTTTTAGACCAGCCGATGCAATCGAAACTCTTGAGTGCATTAGCGTTGCGTTGGAAAAAAAAGAATCACCTGCACTGTTTGCACTTTCAAGGCAAAATGTGAATTACATGCGCAAATTCCACTTTGGAATTGATCAATCCACCAACCTATCGAAGTTTGGTGCATATATCTTGTGCGAATATTCAAAGAAGCTAGAAGTAACGGTATTTGCCACCGGATCTGAGGTTGAAATTGCAGTGGAAGTAGGGGAAAAATTGCAGAAAAAAGGAATAGGTACAAGAGTTGTTTCTATGCCATGCTGGAGGCTTTTTGATGAGCAAAATGATGAGTATAAAGCAGCAATATTAGATAATGACAGCATTAAAGTTGCAATTGAAGTTGGAAGTGAAATGGGTTGGCATAAATATATAGGTTCAAATGGAGTATTTATCGGTATGAAAAATTTTGGAGAATCAGCACCTTATAAAACACTTTATAAGCATTTTAATATCAGTGCTGATCATATAGTAGAATGTGTGTGGGAGAAATTAGTTTGCATTGAGTAAACCATATATAACTATATGAAGTTTCAGTATTTAAATACTAAAAAAGAACCAACTTACTATATAATCAGTCTTTTGAATGTTTTTCAGTACATATGAGTAGATAATATATAAGAACTGCAATTATAGAGCATATTATTGTCAATAGTAAATTTGATAAAATTCCATAGGAAAAGTATTTTCCTACTATATATACTCCGATGGCTCCAAACATCATATTGCAAAATGAGAGAACTGCACTACCAAGCCCTATACTTTCGGTTGTTTCTAACGCAGAGGTTACGTTATTGCTTATTACGAGTGCGAGACCTATATTACTTGGAATCCAAACAGTTTGAAGTACAAATATGTTTAATTTACTTATAGAATAAAAATATAATAGCAAACTCTCAGGTATTATTGGCAATATCAAACCTATTATTAACATTCGGCTAATCCCTATTTTTGGTACATATCTTCTATTAATTAAAGTTCCAATTATATAAAATATGACTATAATTGATATTAGATAACCAAAATATTGTACTTCTATGCCCATAGACTCAAATATGAAAGGATAGTTTGCAATATATGCCCAAAGCCACATGAATGTTAATCCATGGATGGCTGCGAATCCAAGGAAACGATGATTTCTAAATATTGATATATATTGTTTAGGGATACTGGTTATTACATTAATTATACTGATTTCACTTTTACTTATAATGAGTGTTTCTTGTAACTTAAAGTAAATAAAAACGAGCATAATAATTGCTGCGAATGATGTAATAAAAAACAAAAATTTCCAGCTGTACCCACTTGAAATTATATAACTGCCTACCACTGGAGCTATTCCAGGTGAAAGCGCTACTACCATATTTAATTTTGAAATTACTCTTGAATATTCACTACCTGAGTACATATCCTTTATTGCTGCATATCCAACTACGCTTGCAACACCAGATCCTATTCCTTGTATAAAGCGGATGAGTATTAAGAGCGCAATATTGTCAGCTATGTAACATGCAATACTCGCTAAAGTAAAGATTGCCATACCAATCAGCATGATTGGACGCCTACCATAATGATCAGATAATGGACCATAAATTAATCCGGATATTGCAAGTCCAACCAAATTTAAACTGATTGTAAGTTGGACCACATGACCTTCTACTTCAAAATAATGGGCAATGCTTGGTAATGCAACTGAATACAAGTCAGTTGCCATATCGGCAATTGCTACAGATAATATCATGATAAGAGAGATAATATTTTGTATTGCCACTTAATGGATTCACTGAGCTATAAAGGTTTTATTATAATACATTTTCCTCATTGATTAAATTAATTTAATCAAATGATTCTAAAATTTCTCTCTGTCGCTTCAAGTATCTGTTTTAGTAATGCTATTTCCTATATCTTATTGCATTCTATCATATGTTCTAAATCGTTTATTTCAATAAATCACATGTTAATCACCTACTTACATTCTACTGGATTCTTTGAATCCTCTTAATAGATATAGATTTATCTGCTTTATTAAGAAAATCTGAAAGACGTTTTTATTGCTTCTTTAACTCTCAATTTTACATGTTTAAGGAGAGTGGAAGATTTTCGTAGATCGCATCTTCCTCATATTAAATTTAGTCTTATTTTCAATTGGTGTTTTCATTTCTAATTAATTTAGCATTTTAGGTGTCATGTTTAACAGCAAGTTTAAATAACACTATATCTTTTTCATGTTCAATTGCCTCTTGTATCAATTTAGATCTTCACAGATTGTTTTTTTTATTCTAAGCAAACGAGTAAAATCTCTTAAAATTTCTTCACTGATGTTAATTTCTGAATTTCCAATAACTTTTACCAAAGTTTATTATTAAAACAAATACGTAGCATATTTTAAAATTTTTTAAAAAAGAAAGATGATAGTTTTAGTATTTTGCTAATATAAAAAAATTTTCATCTGTTTCAATAAAAAATTTCAAATGTATTTGAGTTGACTTTTTTATAATAAATGGCATAAAATTTAGTATAATATTACAAGACAATATATAAAATTAAGGAGCTATTCTAGCAACAGAATACTGGATATGCTTTTATGATAAAAGGCGTTCAATAATTTTACGTAATGCCTAAATAAAAATCGAGAATGATATGGATAAATCACAGTTGGTTAAAAAGATATTCGATTCTGTAGCAAATCGCTACGATGTTATGAATGATATAATGAGCTTTGGAATGCACAGGATATGGAAGGATAAGATGATAAATAGTATGCATTTTACAAAAAACTCTAAGATTTTAGATATCGCTGGAGGAACTGGAGATATAGCAATAAGAATAGTAAAAAGAGAACCAAGTGTTGATATCACAATATGTGATATAAATCAAAATATGCTAAGCAGAGGATGTGATAAAGCTATAAATGCAAACCAGCTTAATTTTAATTGGGTATGTGCAAATGCAGAAAGTTTGCCTTTTGAAGATTTTGAATTTGATTGTTGTACAGTAGCTTTTGGCATTAGAAACATTTCCGATCGGAAGAAAGCTTTAAGTGAAGCATATAGGGTACTAAAACTAAATGGGCAATTTATTTGTCTAGAATTTGCTCCTATACACTATCAAAATGAAATATTCATCAAATTTTATAACTTATATTCATTTAAAGTAATTCCCAAAATTGGCAGCATAGTTGCTAGAGATAAGAATTCTTATAAATATTTGGTGAAAAGCATCAGTGAGTTTCCAACTCAAGCTGAGTTCAAAATTGAAATTGAAGAAGTAGGCTTTAAGAATGTTGAGTTTCATAATATGAGCTATGGAATAGTTGCATTACACACTGGAATAAAATGAACGTTAAATTTTAGTATTAGAACGTTAGATTATTATCTCATTATTCTAGTAGTTCCTAATTGTTGATTATAAGCTTGGTTCTCGTTCATTCAACAAATCCTACAATTGCACAGCACTTTTTTTTACCGCAAGTTATTTTATACAGTACTATACAGTTTTATATAGTTCTATTACTAATTATCTTAGTAACATTTTTTTTTCAATATAAAAAAAAATAAAAACCATACATAAACCTCTCATTTGAGGAGTTTATTCTATTTATTATTTTAATGTTAGCTGTGATAATACTTGACATGAAAACAAAAGGCTCGAGAATATGGTTTACATTTTGAAAATTTCAATTCAACCATCTGAGTTTGAAGGATATTTTTTTTTCGTTGTTATAGCTAGTGTCTTTGTTGTTAGCGAAATAAAGTTTAAAATTCACATATCAATATAATATTGTTGTTTTTTATATTGCTGCTTTTGTAGCTTTATTTCAGCATGTCTATGCTTTTGATATATTCTTTTGTTGGCCAGATGTTTATTGCATATATACTACTTCTATGTTTGTATGCATACTAGAAATAGTCACAATTGAAGTTGTTGTGGTTTACTTGTGTTTCCTGTATATAAAGCAAAGTGTTTATAATTTTCTCTTTAAAATAACACAATTTGATAATTTTCAAGTTATAAAATTATTGGAAGCTTTCAAAAAAAGCTAGTTAATCGATGTTGGACCTGGAGAAAGTAGCAAAATTTCTCTTCTTGATTGTTATACAGATTTTGTTTTTTTGTTTTAATAGAAGAATTTGGCTTAATTGTGTTGTTTAGTAAAATTGATATTGCTTGACATCGCTTCCTCTCGTTTATTCTGTTTTATAGTGAATTATTCAATCTGTTGGTAATTCTTGATATTTCGATCCAATTTATCGCACAATCTATAATAAATATAGAGGTAACATTAAGCATTTTTTATTTACTGGTATAACTTTGTTATTACTTAGCTGTAGCGTCTCTTCTCTTTTATTTTCAAGCATTGCACTTAGTGTATACTGTTTTTAGTAAAAGTGAATCTTTTACACATTAATATTTTGTAAGAGCATCGCATAGAAATATATAAGATTAATAATGGCCAGAACTTCTCAATTTGTATCATTTACAGCTGTATAAACACTGTGATTTAAGCCTATTTAATAGGGTATTATAAAAATAGCTTTTCGTTGTCATCTAAGTAGCTCTTTCTCCTACTATCTCGAGATACTACTTTAACTGTTAATATTTATTAAATTTATTAAATAGAAAAAAGCAAAAGAAATCCCAGCAATATGAGTTGTTTACTTTTCTCTGAAAATTTGATATCTGATTCTCTCTTACATCTCTTAATAAGCTAGATTCAGCTAATGTATATAAAAAATTATAAAGATATGATGTACTTTTATTAATTAATACAAGATTAAAGATAAATTTTATGCCTAAAACATTTACAGCCTTATTGTAAAGGCGTTAGCAAAGATTGTTAAATAGTTTTTGTTTCTATGGTCAGTGTATATACTGCCTTAACTTAGATTTAAACATTTTAACGTGCAGATATTTTGACCAAATCGGATATATAAGTTGGAGTGGCTTTTCCCAGTATAAAGTAATGCAAGTCCAATATTGTCTACGTTAGAGCGCAATTCACCTATTTCTTCATTATTCTTATTTGTTATTTTAGTACCGATATTTAGAAGTTTACTATTTCCTTCAACAAGATAAAGTTTTCTTCTAAACGTTTCTTGCTTGCTCATTCGATTTATAACTTCTTGACCTATATAACACCCCTTATTGAAGCTTATTCCGTTGACCTTATCGATTAAATATTGTAGCGGAAACGACAAATTCTGCACCATATCTCTTGCTCCATCTGGAACAAGATTTTGAATTCTAACTTTTTCGTATTGAGTAAAATTTCCTGCTGGCTGTCTTATTTTGCCTTTATATATGATTCTCATTCCCAATGATTTGTGTCTTGGATCTTGAAAGATAATTTGTGATTTATTACATTTTGTTGATTTTATATTAAGCAAAACTCCAACCTTATACAATGAACTAATGTCTTTAATTTTCACTCTCAGATAAGTTTTAAGCAAATCCAGTTTCTCAATTATTTGCTGCAAGTACATATTTTCGCATTCCAAGAGGATATATTTACCATATCTAATTAGAAAAAAATCGTATAAATATTTTCCCTGGTGGCTAAGTAATAAAGAGTAAATAGCCTTTTGGCTATCTAATTTATTAATGTCATTCGTTATAATATCCTGCAGGAAATTCTTTGTGTCTGGCCCATATAAAACTATTACACCACGATTTTGCAATGGTATATAACTCATATCAATTTTTATCAATAAATTTAATATTTATTATATAATATTAAGCACACTTCGTCTTCTTATTTTTTTTATAAGTCTCAGCCCTTGAAATACGACCTACAAGTACCTATATAAGTTTATAAGTTAATTTATTGATAAGGAAAAACAAATGTCAAGTATGAACTTAAGTGTATTGGATGATAGTGTTCTAATTAGAGCTATCGCCGAAGAAAAAAAAGGTGAGATCGTGCTTCCGTCTGGTGCTGAAAAAAAACCTACTAAAGGCGAAGTTATAGCAACTGGTAATGGTTCACGAAATTCAAGTGGTGAATGCATAGCTTTAACTGTAAAAGCAGGTGATAAAGTGTTTTATCGGCAATGGGCTGGTACGGAGATAGAGCATTGCGATGAAAAGTTTATAGTAATGAAAGAGTCCGATATACTTGCTATTGTTAAGTAGTAGCTTTTATTTTTACTAAACTAAAACAAAGCACAACATAGTGCATCGTAAATAATTTTATTATAATTTTCTTAATTTTTTGAGGTGATAAAAATGACTAATATAGTAGTATCAGGAGAGCAGTTGCAAGAGGCTTTTCGTGAAGTTGCAGCAGTAGTAGATTCAACAGTAGCAGTAACTGCAGGACCTAGGGGAAAAACAGTAGGGATTAACAAACCTTACGGAGCACCAGAAATTACAAAAGATGGTTATAAGGTAATGAAGGGTATTAAACCTGAAAAACCATTAAATGCTGCAATAACAAGCATCTTTGCTCAAAGCTGCTCTCAATGTAATGATAAAGTTGGTGATGGTACAACAACGTGCTCAATACTAACTAGTAACATGATAACGGAGGCTTCAAAATCAATTGCTGCCGGAAATGATCGTGTTAGTATTAAAAACGGGATGCAGAAGGCAAAAGATGTAGTATTAAAGGAAATTACATCGATTTCTCGCACAATTTCTTTGGAGAAGGTAGATGAAGTAGCGCAAGTTGCTATTATTTCTGCAAATGGTGATAGAGATATTGGTAATAGCATTGCTGATGCCGTTAAAAAGGTAGGAAAAGAAGGTGTTATCACTGTTGAAGAAAGTAAGGGTTCAAAAGAATTAGAAGTTGAACTTACTACTGGTATGCAGTTTGATCGTGGTTATCTTTCTCCGTATTTTATTACAAATAATGAAAAAATGATTGTGGAGCTTGATGATCCATATCTCTTAATTACAGAGAAAAAACTGAATATTATTCAATCTTTACTTCCTGTTCTTGAAGCTGTTGTTAAATCTGGTAAATCTTTACTTATTATTGCAGAGGATATTGAAGGTGAAGCATTAAGTACTTTGGTTATTAATAAACTTCGTGGTGGTTTAAAAGTCGCTGCGGTAAAAGCTCCAGGCTTTGGCGATAGAAGAAAAGAGATGCTTGAAGATATAGCAGCTTTAACAGGTGCTAAGTACGTCATAAAAGATGAGCTTGGAATCAAGATGGAAGATCTCACTCTTGATGATCTTGGTATTGCTAAAAATGTTAAAATTACTAAGGATAATACTACAATTGTCAGTGAAAATAGCAACTCTGATAGAGTGAAAGCTAGAATCGAACAGATCAAATCACAGATTGAAACTTCAACTTCTGATTACGATAAGGAAAAGTTAAGGGAGCGTTTAGCAAAACTATCGGGCGGTGTTGCTGTACTTAAAGTTGGTGGAGCAACTGAAGTAGAAGTTAAAGAGCGTAGAGATAGAGTTGAGGATGCATTACATGCAACAAGAGCTGCAATTGAAGAAGGTATAGTTCCAGGTGGTGGAGTTGCACTTCTTTATACTTCATCTGTTCTCGATAAGCTAAAAGGTGGAAGTGATGAGGAACAGGTAGGTATTAATATTATTAAGAAGGTCCTCAGCGCTCCTATCAAGAGACTAGTCAAAAATGCTGGTCTTGAGTCTGCTGTTATAATTGATCATTTGATTAAACAGAGTGATAAAGAGCTTATATACAACGTTGAAGCTATGAATTATGCTAACGCATTTACTGCAGGTGTTATTGACCCAACTAAAGTGGTCCGTATTGCTTTTGAAACAGCGATATCTGTTGCAAGTATATTGATTACTACTGAATCTATGATAGTTGATATACCAAACAAAGATGAAAGCACTTCATCTCCTATGAGTACAGGTGGCATGGGTGGAATGAATGGATTCTAAATAAATAAAACCCCTTGTGTGTGGAGCAAAAAATTCATTTACTCCACGCAGAAGGGAGAGTGGTATTTTTTTTTAAAAATCTTACATTTTACTGTATACTAAAAGTAATGTGCTTAGTGTTTTTTATAAAAGACGCTACTTTTTATTTTTTTATCTTTTTCACTTCTTTATATTTTTATACTACGATTATTTAATAAGGCAGCGCAGAAGCCTTTTATTGTGGATATATCTATTCTAGTAGAGTTATTATATTAATAAATTATTTATATAATATTGTTTATTTTATTTTAATAAAAAAAAATCTAAATTTTTCTTTTATGTACATGGTAGAATTGCCTTTATAAAAAGGCATATACATTTAATATTGTTTTTGTTTTTTCTGTATTCAACTTCAAGTTGACAAAGAAGTTGCAAAATTTGATTTGCTTATTGGTAAGATAAATGAAGTAAATTTCACTTTGAAAGTGCAATAAAGATTATACAATTAAGATTGGGTTGGCATATATATTATAAGAATCATGGAGATTTTGATCTTCTCATTTCTTTTATTTTGTAAGAACAATACATCAAATATAGATATTTATTTTGTCCTAACTATAAAAGAGTATAAAGGTAAAATAGGAAGATTGACGTTTGTTAATAACATATATAAAGGATATAGTATTATTTTTTTTTAAAATGAACGTATTTCTAAATTTATGGTATATTGATCTTAACTTTCGTATAAATATATGATATGTAATATGTAAAGGTAAGTGTATCCCTAAAAAGACTGAGATAAAATTCAGATATCTATTGAAGAACTTTGTTGATTCTGATTCAGTTAGATTCATAAATGAGTGGTACGAAAAATAGAGTTTATATAGCGTTTGTAGTGTGACTTTTTATGAACAATAAGTTAGATACTTTTAGTTTTTTGTTGTATACTCTCAAGTTAAAATGCTTACCTTCAGCATATAGATGGATATAATAAAGTTTGTTTTATTACTACCGACAATATTACTTATACTAATCGCCGGTGTTTATCTATCAGTGAAACTAAAATGGCTACAGATATTTAGATTGTCGTACGCTCTTTCACTTATTGGAGCTAAGAGAGGGGAAAATAAATTTTCTTCTATAGCTGCATTATTTACAATCTTAGGGGGAAATTTAGGAGTAGGGAATATTTCAGGAACTGCTGTTGCTCTAAAAACTGGAGGACCTGGCTCTATTTTGTGGATGGCAATAATTGTTGTTATCGCTTCTCCAATAAAATATGTCACTTGTTATTTTAGTATAAAAAACAGAAAGAAAAAGAATGGAAGGTTTATAGGTGGCCCTATGGTTTATATGGCTGATGCATTTAACTCTAAAAAAGCGACAATTGTGTTTCTAGTCATTATGGTAATAGTCTCGATAATCGTTGGTAATCTTATTCAGATAAACTCTCTATCAATACCACTTGATATGATAGACATTCCTTTAGTTATTGGTGGAATTATTATGGCTATAATATTTTTTGTTGTTGCAATTCTAAGCTTTAAAAAAATTAAAATTTTCATATCAGCTATGATACCGATAATGACAGTGAGTTACTTAATGCTTTGTTGTATTATATTATTTAAGTTTAGTGAAAATATTTTTCCTTCTATAAAACTAATAACAAGCGGCTTTTTTACAACTGAAAGTTTTAACTTTGGTTTATCTTTAGGTTTAATTGTGGAAATGTTGACTATCATTCAAGTAGGAACTCTGCGATGTATTTTTGCAACAGATATAGGGCTTGGCCTTGAAGGTATCGTGCACTCTTCAATTATTCCTAAGAATAATAGCAATAAATTTATCATTGAACAGAGTCTAATCACAATAATATCACCTTTCATAGTTGTATTCGTTGTATTTATTACAACGATGGTACTACTTGTCACAGATTCTTGGATTACTGATTTAGAAAGCACTAATATGTGCATCTTTGCTTTTAGAAAAGCTATGAATTGGCCTTATATTGACTACTTAATCATGGCTATAATGTTTTGTTTTTCCTTTACTACTATTTTTACTTGGTTTTTTTGCTCAAAACAGACAGTACGTTATATTTCTATGAATGACAAATATACTAAAGTCTGGATTGCAATTTTTACCGCAATTATTCCGCTTGGTGCGATAAGTAAAGTTCAGTTACTATGGGATATTGCTGATATTTCAATTGCCGCTTTACTGTTTATTAACATACTTGCTATACTTAAGCTAACTTATCAAGATCCGGAGGTGTTTACTATGAGTGGCAGATATTTAAAGCTGAACATATCAGCCAAATCTATATCTGATACCAAATTTCAATGATAAATTGAAAAGTTTTTTTTGCGATTAGAGATTTAGTACATTTATTATGTATCTTGTTTGATAACGAAAATTAGTATAACCTTTATGTTTAATAAATTTATTAAACGAGAAAAAAGTAAAAGAAACCTCATTAACTAGTTATTTACTATCTAACTTTTAAATTGGCGTTTTTTTTGTCTTAAATTCATTAACAAGTGCGCTTTAGCTCACATTAGATAAAAATCTTGAAAGTTTATAAAGACATAAGATACACATAATGTAAAAATCAAATAATAATACATCAAATATACTAAGTTTTCTGTCATTTTATCTGTACAGATTGAAGCTAAATAATAGCTTCATTCTCATGATGAGAGTAATAATAAAATTATCAAGTAGTTTTTTGTTTCCTATGTGGTGGATTTTTCCACTGTTGTCTGTTCAGATTCTATCTGGTGGAAACTGGATAAAATCTCCTTTAATAAAAATTCAATTAATTTCCATAATAATTATATTAGCTAATAAGTTAAAGTATGAGGATTATTAGTAACAAGTATATGAATACTGAAAATATACAATAAGAATGCAATTATCATGAGTTCATTCAAAATTTTTCCTTTTTATCGAAAGAAATAAAAAAATAAAAATTTTCTTTTATCTAATAAAGTAGAAGATAAATCAACTTACAATGCCATGGTTGATTTCAATATAGTAAAGTTTCAATAGAATACTACTATTGTGATGAAGATAAAAGCAAAAATAAAGCGTATGAAGTTATTTTTTAAAAATGGAACAAGATTAAAGAAAGTTGTACAAAAGCCTTAAGATAAAGTTAAACAGAAATTTTAAGAAAAAATTAAAAAAGGAACTAATTTAATATATCGAGGATTTTGTTAAAATATACGGTAATTATACAAGTATCTTTTGTAGGATAACAAAAAAAAAGAATTAAAAATCAGCTATTTTTTAAATAGTGATTTTGTAAAAAAAATAAATCTTAGGGTTTTAACATTGTATAGTAATTAAAAGAGCAGAATGCATAATTTTCTTTCTAAGAAGAAAAGAAAGAAGAAAAATTTTAAGACATTATATCGTATAATCGATTTTAAATACTAAATGACGCTAAATTGATATGTGAACTAAAAAAAATGTACTGTTACAATAAATATTAATGCTGATGGTTTTGTAGAACGTATTGGAAATCATGATATCAATAAAAAACAGATATAAACGAATAAAGATGTAAAATAGGCATTTTATTTATATGGGATATTAACAAAAAGGAAAGTTGAATGAGATGATAAATCTTCATTTAAAGATGCAATGAAAAAGAATGTTGAGAAGTTTATTCAAGAAAATAAAGCTGCCAATACAACAAGAAGCTTTTGGTCTCAAATTCCTTTTCTCTCTTGCTACTTAGAACTAATTTATTTTTCTATTTAAAGGAAGAAAACGTTGTCAGTGAGTAAATTTCTACTGAGTTCTGCAAGTTGTAATCAAGATAATAGGTTAAAAAGATGAAAAGTATAACAAGCCATATATTCATCGCATTTAGATATTCTTTCTTTTGAAGAAAAAAGAAAACAGTTGCTGAGAAAGGCCTTGCAAGTAAGAAGTGTTGTGCTTGTGCCACCAATATAAGAGATATTACATAAAAAATTGGAAATGTATCTTTAAATCTAAAGATACTAAGGAATCAGGTAATATTGAAAATAAGCTACTGCTAAATAATGTAGCTTCGATTCTTGAGAAGAGAGCAGAATTAAATTCTTTTATAATGAAAGATTTTAATAATGAAATCAATTCTCAAGAAGCTAAAAAAAAGCACTAATGTAGACAAGTAGTGCGAAAAGAGAATTCTTAAGGTCAGAGTTTATAATCTTCAATTTCTTTTGAAGAAGAATTTCTCAGAATAAGAAAAACTCCTCTCCACTGCCGCTTAGAATTAGTTCATTTTAAAAAAAAGATGGTTTTTGATAAGCAAGAGGGTTTAGATTACTAAGATGGTGAGTAAAATGAACTAAGTTTTAACGTAACTTAGATGATACAAAAATAATTTATAGAAAATATTTTAGAAAAAAAATAGAAAAAGGTAGCCAGTATGGCAATAAACATAATTAGCTAAAGGATAAGATTGAAGGCAAAAAACAATAAAAATTTGAATGTTCTATAGAAAAAATTGTCTAAAAAATATAATTAGAGTAATATTATAGAAGAAAGAGAAAATGATGATAGTAAATCTCTATTATTAATTAATACTAGTGGAAATATTTACATTGAATAAACTGATAATACTCAACCACGAAAAAATTCTCACAGGAGTAGACAAGAACATGAAGAGGATGAGAGAAATTTTCAATAAATAAGATAAAGCATTAGGAAGAATGGAAAGAAAACAGAAGAAATACTGAGTAAAGTAACTTAAATCCTTTATCTCTGACTCTCATAGTAATGAGCAATCTAAAGTTAGATCCTAAACAGTTAAAGAAAAGACTCATGTATACTAGACAAAGTAATGACACTCTACTTATTAAATTTAGTAGTGAGTTGGAATAAAGAAATTTAAAAGTTCTTACTAGGACCGATGATCAAAAAGAAATTAGTGAACAAATCAGGGAAAATTTACTAGCAGAAGAGTTGCTAAAAGTTGATTCAACAGATGTGAAAAAAAATATCAGAACGGGAGTATGTTGATACTAATCTGAGTATAGCTAAAAATAGCAATCTACATAGATTATTGGAAATAAAGATGTAACGTAATTGAAAGTTGAAGTAATAGAAGAAAGAAATCCTCCTTTGGAGGACATATTAACAGTCATGTTAGAAATGAAAAATCGCATTAGGCAACAAAAATAGATTACTTTGGACGAAATATATCAAGCAAAAGCAAGAAGAGATAAAGATATTTCAATATAAATTGAGATTAAAATAATTGCTCAATAAGCAATAGGTTTCGTGTAACGGTAATCCTCTAATGGAAGAGTAGGAACCACGTAAGAACAATACAAACATTCCAGCAAGGCCTTGTATATTGTACCCACCTGCTTTATTTTTCCACTCTTCTGATGCTAAATAATATTTAATTTCTTGTTCACTGAGACATTTAAATTTCACTATTGTAATCACTGTTCTAATATGTTGTTTAGATCGATGAGGAGTGAGTAGACACACACTGGTATATACTCTATGCCTTTTTTTTGATAACAGGCGAATACATTTTTCTGCTTGCTCAACATTTTTAGTTTTGAGCAATATCCTTCTACCACAAGCAACAACTGTATCAACACTAAGCACAAAATAATTTGGATTTGAGCTTTGTATTTTCTCAGCTTTGCTTTTTACCATACGGATTGAATAATCTTTTGGAAGTTCTTTTTTTAAAGGAGTTTCGTCTATATCTGCTGGTAAAATTAAACCTGGCTTAATACCTATTTGTTTTAGTAGAGCTATACATCTTTCTGACGATGAAGCAAGAATAAGATTATTTAGAGATCGTTCTGTCACTTATACTTTTAAGCCTTCTAATTATCCTACCTTTTTTCGCATTCCTATCGTAAATACTCATTTCTACCAACACTCTATCTCCGATAACAATACGTATTTTACTTCTTCTGACTTTTCCTGATACATGACAAATGGCTTCATGTTCGTTATCTATCTTCACTCTAAATTCTGCTGCAGGTAATAAAGCAGTTATTGTCCCCTCCACTTCAAAAAGTGTTTTTGATTTCTCATCTTTTATCATTTACTATTTAAAATTAAATAATTTTTGATAGTCTATCACAGATTTTAAAGAATATAAAAGATCTTTTGTACTAATCTTATCATTTAACTCTTCTTTATTATAGTGTCTATAATGCTTAGGCGCAAATGCTATCAAAAAAGACTGTCAAGTACTTTTATTTAGTTTAACTGCATTTTTTGCTTTATCTAATAGTCCATTAATAAAACCAACTTCGCTTAGTTTATCAAGTAGATCAGATGCAATATTGGTGTATTCATTGATAACAACTGGAGCTGGCGTGTCACAATTAGTTAATTCACATATTGCAACACGCAAAATTGATAAGCTTAAGAGATTTAGCCGCGAAAGAGACCAACTTGGATGTAAATAACGCTCTATTATTTTATCGTATTCTTCACTATTTTCTATAATCTTGCATAACAGCTTTTCTAAGAACTGATAATCAAATTCCTCACATTCAAATATATCTGCTAACTTATTTACATAGTCCCTAAGCTTATAATTTTCTAGCTCAAAAATGCTTTTGTCGTAACCTATAAAAATATTTGAGTAAGCAACTTGTACAACAAGAAACCTTGCTGTGCTTCTTCTTATACGCCATCCCTTGTCTGTAAGTTCCTCCTCCATCAGCTTAATTTTTTATATAAATCTATCATATGCAAAACTACTGAAGCTGCGTGGCCACCGATGTTTTTTTTGTTCTTATCAGCTCTTATTAAAGCTTTATCTTTGCTGTCAGTAGTAATTACGCCCATACCAAGAGGTATTGCATAACGCATAATAACTTCATTTAAGCCTTTGATTACTCCTTTACACACGTATTGATAATGATCAGTCTCACCAAGAATTACACACCCAAGAGCTAAATAACCATCATAATTAACAGTTTCACTTTTGACTGCGAAAAGAATTGCAGCTGATATTTCAAATGTACCAGGAACTTCAATTACATCGTAATTTGCTCCGCTAATTTTTAATTTATCGGTTGCACCTTCAAGCAAAAGGTTTGCTATTTCAGTATAGTAAATTGAATTAATTATTAGTATTTTCGACATTTATTCCTCCTTTTCTTATTAAAAATAACTTTATTAATGATTGTTGAATCAGAGTCATAACATTACTGAATATCCAATACATTACTAAACCTGCAGGAAAAGAAGAAAAAATTAAGATAGAAACGTAAGGTAAGAATCTCATAACGTTCGTCTGAATATCATCTCTATTGATCTGATCTTTTTCACTGATCTTCTGTTGAATTATCATGGTAACACCTAAAATTATAGGTAAAATACCTATAGAAATAGGGAAATTGTAATTAAATAATCCAAATAATGTAAAGATATTTGTTGGATCAGGAACTGAAAGATCCTTAATCCATAAATAAAAAGGAGCATGTCTCATCTCTATAGTAACAAATAATACTTTATACAAAGCAAAAAATACTGGCATTTGTACTATCATAGGAAGAATGCTCGAAATTGGATTTATGTTGTTTTTTTTGTACAATGCGATTATCTCCTTATGCTGTCTTAAATTATCATCTTTATATAACTCTCTTATACGAATCACTTCAGGATGCAAATTTTTCATTTTGAACATTGAAACGTATGATCTATTAGATAAAGGAAGCATCAAAAGTTTAATTACTAAAGTTAGCAATAATATTGCTAAACCAAAATTTTTCAAAACGAAGTTAAAGTATTCGAGAAGTAAAAATACTGGTTTGGTTATGAAATAAAGAATGCCAAAATCTACAGCTTTATCAAATAAAGGTATACCTAAGGTACTTTTATAAGAATCTAGTAAATTCAACTTTTTTGCCCCAGCAAAAAAATAATTCACATTAGAAACACTCGTACCAGGAAGTATGCTCTTGTAAGGCTTAACAAAATCTACTTGGAATTTATCAATGTTGTTAATGTTCGTATGTTTAATGCTTACATTTATTTTATCAGATTTTTCTGGTATGATAGCTGTAAGCCAATATTTATCAGCAAAACCAAACCAATTCTTTTCATTTGTACTTAATTTTATTAAACGTTTCTTGGCAACATCTTTATATATCCATTCCTCCAATTTGTTATCAAATGCACCTATTACTCCTTCATGTGATATCCAATAAGATTCGTTAATATCACCACGTTTACGGTTAATTTTACCATAAGGAACTAAAATTAGATTATCCTTCGTATTATTTTCAATAATTTGCTCAATTTTAAACATGTAGTTATTATCTAGGCTAATTTTCATCTTAAATAAGATGCTATTTTCATTATCCCAAAATAAATTGATTGCCTTTTGATTAGTAAGTTCGGTTTTATCTATTTGCCAGAATGTTTTGGAATCTGGAACTTTAATTTTACCACTTGGATCCAACCATCCAAATTCTGCAAAATATACATCTTCTGATTCTGCAGGTGAAAGTAACATGACTTGTGGAGAAGAAGAATTTGATTCTAAGTGGTAATTAGTTAAAATTAGATCATCAAATCTGGCACCTTTTAAAGAAATTGACCCTTTAACCATACTATTGGTTAAGCTAATCCTTTGTTCTTGAGTAGAATTAATAATTTCGGAACGATTTTGATGTATTATAGGAGTAAGATCATTAAAAGATTCTATGTATTCAATATTTTCAATTGATGGATGATTCTGATCTGTATTAAGAAAATTATCGTAAATAACATGCCAAGATACCATAATCAACACTGAAAGAACAGCTGCCAAAATTAGATTTCTTTCTTCTGACATAAAATTTAAGCTAAATGCACTTTCTTAAAAGTGTATATTAAATATTGTACTAAAACAATAAAATTTACTTATTATTAATAATAATTTTTAATGCTAATTTTTTAAATTTACTTTAATAGCTTCAAATTTTAACAATGTGAATGCGATAAAAGTCTAGTTATTTAGCTATTGATAATAATTATTATCGCAATATTTATTAATTCATAAAGAGACAAATTAAGCAACAGATTTCTCAGCACTTTTTTACCCTATAATAGGAAGGATCCAAAATGATGGAAGTATATAATATATGAAATCATATGATGGAAACTTTTATATTCAAGCTCAAATTAATGTTTGTAACATAACGTTTATGCTCGACATCGATGTAAGTAGATATTGTTCTGTCATAAAAAGATGCTGTAAATGCTGGTATTAATTTATAGAATATTCAAATATTGAAATATATTAAACGACAAAAAGTCAAATAAGAGCTAGAGTGATTCAAATATCTCAAATTAAAATAGGAATTTTTTGATTAATAATATACAGGATAGAGTTAACATTCATTTTATGTTTCATTCATTACTTGAAATGAGTTTCTTGAGATATTTTCATTTCACTATAAGTGATAATAAATTGATATTATACTGTGAATCTAATTATTAAAGCTCTGTAGGTCAATATAGGAGCAGAGATAAATATTGCAGAACAAGTGCCAATTGCAATACCAAAAAAGATAATCAAGCTGAAGTTTCTGACTGCACCTGTACAAATTAATATCAAAGGAAGAGTAGCGAGCAGGGTCGTACTTGAGGTTAAAACAGTGCGAAACAATGTAGCGTTAATACTTGCATCTACCATTTCACTTATATGTCTGTTTTTATTACTTTTTTGATATTCTCGAATTCGATCATGTATAACTACTGAATTATTGATTGAATAACCAATTACAGTGAGGAGAGCTGCAATTGATGAAACATTAAACTCAATACCAGTCAGGCTAATAAAACCGACAGTTAAAATCACGTTATGAACTAGTGCTATTATTCCACTAAATCCGCATTGCCAATTAAACCTGAACCAAATGTAGAAAAATATTCCAACAATAGCAATCAACATAGATAATATTCCTTCCAATATCTGCATTGAGCCTATTTGTGGACCAACATAGTCTATCTTACGATAGCTTATCGAAGTATCCAATTTTTCTTCTAGTATACTTTTTATTTTTTTTATTTTATCTTCATCTCTTTCCTCTTTGAAACGCATAATTAAATTATCATCTGTTTTTGAACTTTGTACCGTAAAGCCATTTACTTTTAATACATCAAGAATGGAACAATCTTTGTTCGAAGATTTTATTTCCATTAAGATTCCACCTGTAAAGTCTATGCCTAAATTCACTCCTTGTAGCACAACAGTGAGTATTGAAAAAATAACCAGAATAATACTAATGAGTGCAGTTAACTTTCTATATTTACTAAATTTGATATCAAAGTTGTTTGGAATAAATCTAATTGCCATATTCTTTTTGCTTAAACTTATATTTTATATACCTTTCAAAAGGTTCACTAGTTTATTCTGTAATTGGATCATTGAAGTTACGCACTGCTATCAGTGATAAAACAATTACTTTGGTAATAACATTGATAGAAAATATCAAATTGTGCAATTCCAGATTGTATTAAATGTCTATACTGCCTCATTTTTGAAATGAGAATTTTAATAAATAGTAAATATCCAATCCACTTTTCGTTATTTTGTATTATTGTAGGATTCATATGATGATGAGTAGAAAAGTTCTTTGTAAGAAGAGCATTTATTGGTTTTAAGCTCATATATTCATCAATATGATCATTTCTCTCTCCCTCGTATTCTAAAGGGATAGTGAATCCAGTTAGTAGTAAGACTTGTAGGATTATTCTATTTTTATACTAAAATATATTATTTATATTATGCTTAACAGCAAATTCTTGATACTTTCATATATGAGGAAATAGTTTTTCCAGAAGTTTTCTCTTGATAAGTTTTTCATAATTTAGAAGTGTAGTAGGTAGGGGACATTGAGCGCATTTTCTATGCGGCTCTATATTATCTATAGAGATATTTCATTACTATATTTCAACAGAGCCTCTATATATGTCTTGTGTAATTTGCATAAATCAGCATGAGTTTTTGGGAAAGTTCTTTATATTTCTTAGTCTTAATATATTGTGAGAAAGAAGCAATCATAGAGATTGCCTTTTTATTTTTATCATTTCTACAAAGTAATAGTTGACAACTATAAGTTTACAGATTAAAAGTATCTTTTGTATGATAATCACATTGGAAAAATTTATATTTAATAATATATCCACTTATACTACAGATGTGAGAGCTGCGTACTATAGAAAATTCTTTTAACTCATTGCCTCGATTACCAGATAATAGCTTAAATCTGATAATAATCAGTCCATCGTTTGTTTTGTAAAAAAAATACGGAAATGAGTTCCACAAATGGAATTTGTTGCATGACTTAGTCAATTTGTAAATTTAGTACATAATAAACTCAAAGATACTGGTAATTTTATATTTGATTTGGGTGTGGCTTATAAAAAAATGTGTCATCTAGAAATTTATATAATTTTAGAGTGCTTATAAATTTCTGTGACGATATAGGCTTCTTTCTTGTAGAAGATTTTTATTGGTATAATTTTTCTAAATTGCCAGGCTAAATTGAATTGATAAAATAAAAAAAATTAGAGCAAAAGATTTTGTTAACACAGTATGGTGGTTTAGTAAAACTAAGTGACATAAAACAGATGTTATAAATATTCTAGCGGAATACAGTGATTGCATGAAAAATTATAAAGAGTCATAATGCTTATTCTTCTCTAAAAGAACAGTCATCAGGACACAATATTGTTTGTAGCTTTTATAAAGATAATGAAAGAGCTATTTCATCGAATCTTTTGCAGATTCTCTAATTCTCAGAATTTTAATAGTCAGTATCTTGTTGCATGTAAGAAACTATGTATAAAAGAGTATCCAATTAGATTTCTTGCTAAAATTAGCTAAATTTTATCTAATTTCTAACACAATCAATAGATGTTGTTTTAGATATTTTTGCTGATTTTAATACAATAGGTTTTGTATGTGAGCAAGAAGATTTTTGCTGGTTAGCATTTGAAGAAGGTAGAGAATACCTTGCTGCATCTGCTTTAAGATTTTTAAAAAAAGAATATTCAAAGAAAGAGTCAGAAACTATTTATCAATGCATTGTTCATAGTAAAGAGCAAGTATTAAAGGCTAAGCAATCTATATTGAATCTTTTAAATTCACTTAGCAGTCATTAGTAGTTTAGAAAAAAAACTTATGCTCTTCGTTCGTGATTTTTCTCTTTATATTAGCAATAACTTTTTATATAAACATTTTTATTGCTTGTTCTCTAAATGAGAAAGTCACTTCTCTCCATTTGATTTCAAAACTGGACTTATAACTTTATTCACATCAAGCTTCTCTCTAATTTGATGTTTGTTATATATACTTTTCCATATAATCAACATTTTAAAACTTGGTAAGTTTATTTTTGTAGCTTAAATATGGCATTTTCTGTATTACTAGAGAGATCGTGTTCATTCATGCCTAACATTTAATATTGGCTCATAACATATTAACCATTATTGACAATTTTATCATTCAAATTATACTATCCATTTCAGCGTATTTTAAACATTATTTTAGGCATTAGTTTTTTAAACAGTCCATCTCAATATAAATATTTTCGGCTGAGAGGAGAGTTTATTTATTTATTCCATAGAAATTAAGAACATAATATGAGATTATCTCGTTTTGCGTTAGGCTTAGGTTTTTACTGTTTGCTGGAAGCTGAGAATATTTTTTATCAAGAATAAATAGTCATAATTCTTTTTTTTTGCTTCATATCATTTTGATTTATACGTATCAATCTTGTTTTACATATTGATACTAACGATAATTGAAACATAAATTTCTCCGTAACCATATCTAACTTTGTATGCAAGAATTTACCATAAGATTTATTATTATATATTTTTATTTCATTCTTGCATCTCAGAGGTTGCTATTATCTAAAATAAGAAACATATGTTATTTCTGATTTCTAGAGAAGATGGAATTTAACTATCACAAAATCACTACTATTCTGATTGCACATATATTCTTGTTTTAAGACTTTTCACATTAGTATTAGTTCACTGCAATTTTCAATATTGGCATGTTTCATAACATTGTGTGCTCTTAAATTACTTTAGTTACAAGTATTTAGGAAATTTACCAAGTAAAAAAAAAGCAAAAGAAAATCTGTGGTGGCTAATTATTTATTTTTGTATTGAGATATTGGAGTTTTTATGTTTATAATGATTTATAAGTGTGTTTCAGTTTGAAAATCAGAAGTTTAAAAAAAATGATGAGATGTAATAGTGCAAAAATTTAAACATAATACACTAAGTGTGCTGAGTTTTTTTTGTCGTTTAATCTAGATAGACTAAAGATAAATAATGACTTGAATTTTATTAATTAAAATAATGAGTAAAGAAGTCTTATTAAAATCTTTTCAATAAAGGCAAAGCAGCAATGAGTGAACCAAAAGCCATGAGGAAGGATCCAAGCCAAATTAAAGGCATTCCAGGTTTATAGTGTACTTTAGTGGCGATCTTACTCTTACTCTTATCGATTTCACCAATTACAACATAAATGTCAGAGAATAAATTGTGATAAGTACTGCTCTCAACATTCTTTTGACCTTCCGCAAGATAAAATCTATATTCAGGAGTTACTTCGCCTAATACCTTATTATTCAATAGATTTCTAATATCCATTGTACCTCTCACTGCATGGAAATTTTTCTTTTTTATAAATTCAATATTTTGCAAAGTAACTTTGAATTTATTGACCGTAATGCTATCTCCTATTTTTAAATAATTTTCCTTTTTTTCCTGCCAACCAACGGAATAGGCTATACCAAGCACTAAAATTGCCACTCCAGAATGAGCGAGCATCATTGCATAGTAAGACTTGGAAATTCTTTTTGCTAGTAAAATTGATTCATTAAATGCTGCTTTAAATAAGAGAATTCTTTTACCGTATGCTTCCAAAACAAAGACTAATAGTGCTATGGAAATAGTAATTGATAGTAAAATCATCAGCTTCATGTGAAAGACAAACGGCAAAATAGCTGCAGCGCTACAAAATGAGAATCTATATTCACGGAATATTTCCAACATGTTATTCTCTTGCCAATTGCAATATTGGCCAATTATCATGAGGATTAGAATAGCCAGTGCAATTGGGTTGAACAAGGAATTATAATACGAGATTCCAACTGAAATAAGTTCGCCAGTTAAATATTCAAGTATCATAGGATATAAAGTGCCAATAAATACAGTGAAAAAAGCAGTGATGAACAATAAATTGTTTATCAGAATCATCGTAAAACGTGAGAAAAATTTGTTTCCCTCTGTCATCTTAGTAGTTTGATTATTTGCTTCTTTTTTTTTGGATTTCAGTGTCAAGCACTCTAATGAAACTAAAGATGGACGATTTTTTCTTGTAAATACTACAAATATTACTAAGCTACTGACTGTACTTATACCAAGTAGGGCTAATATATACAGTCCATATTTTGAATCGTTAGTGAATGTGTGTACAGAAGCGAGCATTCCAGAGCGGACTAAAAATGTTCCAGTTACACTTAGTATAAATGTTGTAAGCGTGAGTAAAATGGCAAAATTTCTTAAAACATTGAAATTTCGTACCACAATTAGCAGATGTGTCAGTGCTACTGCAACTAACCATGGCATCAAAGAAACGTTTTCTACTGGATCCCAAAACCAAAATCCACCCCAACCAAGTTCACGGTATGCCCACCAACTACCAAGACTAATACCAAAAGTAAGTAACGACCAAGAAACAAGCACCCACGGCCTGATAATTTTAGCCCAAACATTTCCCTTAGTGTTTGCAATGAGTTCAGCTATAGAGAGTGAAAAAGGAACGCTAAATCCAAGATATCCCAAATACAATATCGGTGGATGAATAGCAAGACCGATATCTTGCAATATTGGATTAAAACCGAGACCATCTGTTTTAATGTTTGGCATTTTAATAAAAGGATTAGATTCAAATAAAGTGAACAACAAAAAACAAAAGCAAATTAAGCCTTGAGTGATCAAAGATATCTTCTTCAATTTACTGTTATTATCAATAAAAGTACTCATCAGAAACAAGTAAAAGGTAAGCACTAAGATCCAAAGTAACATAGATCCTTCTTTATTTCCCCAAACACCACAGATTTTATAGATCAAAGGCTTTGTTGTATGAGAGTAGTAATATACGTTTTCGAGTGAGAAATCGTCTGTAATGTGACAATAGACCAAAACAGCCATTGATAATGATACACAGAAAAATATAGCAGTGGTAACGAATCGATAGGAACTGAATGGTAGAAATAAATATGTTAGAGATAGTAAGCAGGCTATCAATAACAATATATTCCCAAGTTCATGCATAAATTATAGTTATTTATATAATGATATTACTAATAACGAATGAGGAGTTAAAGTTTTAATATAGGGGCAAAAATAGCATGATGCCTTTATATTTTACTGAGCTAATTACATTAAAGGTAAGTTAATTAAATATTAAGTTTTGTACTTTTACTGTATAGCATTAGTACTAGAGTAGCATTATAAATGCAATCAAAATTAGTAAATGACTATTTCACAGAAGTAATAAAAATAACAAAACAATATGACGAATTAATAGTTGAAAAATCTCTATACTATTTTTGCTTTAAAAAAAAGAAGAGAAGATTTTGAAAATAAGATAAATAAGTTATTAATAATGATGAGAAATAACTTAAAAAATTATAAGATAAGCACTATAATATAGATTCGAAAAGAAAATAAAAGACAATCAAAGGGAATAATAAAGCAGTTAAGAATATTAATAATACTATCAAAGAATCTAAGGTTACTAAAAGTAAACTGTAATATTCAAAAATTGAAGAAAGCTCAATCTTCTGATTTCTAACAAGAAGGATTTTGGAGACCATTTAGGATACATAGCATCACAAAAAAAGCTATTGGAATTATGTTAGAGAAATTTAGAGATTAAAGAGTAGAAGAAAAATCTATTAAGATTTTTCTATTGAGTTATACTGACTAATTGAAGAAAAAATATCCCAAATTACATGACAAAAGAGAAGATGTTATATCAATATTATTAAGTAATAAGCTGAAGGATTTTTATGATAAAAGTATATAAGAAGGAATACCACAATTAATGTCGTCTTAATATATAGTACAAAAATCTATATAATAAAATGAACCAGGCGGAACAATGAATTAAAGAGCATAATTGAAAGTAAAGAATGAAAGGAGAATTTGAAAAAACAGATAAGTTGATAGTCAAAACAATCAACGACATAAAAAAAATATAAAGAAGTAATCTTTAATTTTAGATACTTTTAAAACTTTTACATAAAAAAAGAGGAGAATCCATTTAAGAGTAAATCATGTCAGAAAATGATCGATATATATCAAGAAAGAATTGCTTGATATTAGGAGCAAATTTGTCAAAACTTAATCTAAATAAGAGAAATATTCAAAAGTATGTTAAAGGAAACGAAAAATTTATTTGATGTGGAAGAATTTGAGGAATAAATGAATAATATGTATAAAATAAAGCAAGTTGATGAAATTTTGATTTGGTTTTATCGAATATACAAAGCAAGTTAGATATTCAACTAGAAAGAATGGGTAATCCTTTGACAGAACTAGAAGGAGTTTTATATATAAAAAGTAGAACTGAAATAAATAGGTTTGTAATTTGCTTGACATTGGATATCTGATACAGTTATTCTAAAATTATGGGTTTTTGCCTCACTATACTTGATTGAAAGAGTCAAATTTTGAAACGATGAAAACAATCAGCATTCTAATTCAAGAGGGATCAGAACTATTATTGTTTCATAAAGTTGAGTCACCATACTTAGATTGTGAAATCATCATGCAACACGTTCTTGGCGTAGAAAGACCATTCATAATTATGAATTATGCTGATCATGTGCCGATAGAGAAAGAACAATTATTTTGGAAATTAATAAAAAAAAGAACAGAAAGATATCCAATATCGCAAATAATAGGTAATCGCGAATTCTGGAGCAAAAATTTCATAATTAATCAGCATGTTTTGGATCCAAGATCAGACAGTGAAACAATAGTATTGACAGTGTTAAAATATTACCCAAATAGAAGACAGAAATTAAAAATCGCAGATTTTGGTACAGGCACAGGTTGTTTATTGATATCCATACTTAGCGAATGTGAGCATGCTGTTGGTATAGGTTTTGAAAAAAGCATAGAAGCGTATAAGATTGCTTGTCAGAACGTAAAAAAATATAATCTACTTAGCAGAGCTAGAATACTTCCAAGTTCGTGGACAAAGTGCAGAGGCTTGTTTGATCTTATAATTAGCAATCCTCCATATATCAAAAGCAGTAAATTAAAAAACTTACAAGCAGAAGTGCAAAAAGAACCAAAAATGGCTCTTGATGGCGGTATTGATGGTTTTAGCTGTTACTTGAGTATTTTTCCAATTTTGAAAAAATGCCTTAAAAAGAATGGATTTGCAATATTGGAAATAGGCGAAGATCAAAACGATATAGACAAAATCATTCCCTCATATGGGTTATCTTTTCAAGAATATGTATATGACTTTGCGGGAATGAAAAGATGCATTGTTGTGAAACAAGATAAAGAACATAATTAATTTCTTTCTTTTTGAATTCTAATATCTTCCAATAGAAATAAAAAACTATTTGACAAATTCCTTTAAATTAATTATTAATGAGATTAAAGCTATTATTTAGCTTCAATCTGTACAGGTTAATGACAAAAACTTAGGATATTTGGTGTCTCATGTTTAATTTTGCATTGTGTACACCTTACGTTTTTTAAAGCTTATGATTTTCAAAATGAAATGCGCTTATGAAGCATTTAAGATAGTACGGAACATCAAATAGACAAAGGAGTATTTGAATACTAGCTGCTCTGAATTTATTCGGTTTTTTTCTACTTAGTGTATTTCTTAGCACTTAAGTTAGGAGTTTGTTGTAGTTTAAAAATCGCTAAATTGAAGCGTTTAAGACTTTAAAAAAAAGCTAATATTGAAAATCAATATTAACCAAAGCTTTTTTATTTGATATATTTCTTAGTATTTATTACTAGAGTAGTATCTTAGATTACAATGTCAGTTACTTGAATGATAGGAAGAAGATGCTGAAATAATACCATTGTAAAACTTTGCTATACTCCATAATTTTATATATTAATGTAGTTATTTATGTTTTTGTTAATATATATATAATATTGATATGGAAATTTCCTTTTTTTAGGAAAGTCATTTTATGTTTGATGATAAGGATGATTACATTTATCTTGATGGAAGCAATTCTTTTGAATTTAGCTTTGGAGATGAGGTGATATATATCGTTCAAGAAGTGGTAATGTTTGTTATGAAATGAGGATGTCTATCAGAAAGGTGATATTCTTAACTTCTAGCATGAATTTGCATATGATTTAATTTATTTTTAGTGGAGAAGATAAACAAATAATTCAAAAATTCTCTCTTAAAGCATTAATGGAGAGAATTGCAAATTGTTTTGAACATTATTCATACTACAGCTTCAATACTAAGTAGTAAACATTGATAAAACTGAGGCTGCAAGTTTGGATTTAAGTAAAATCTTAGAATAAGAAGACTTAACTAATGATAAAAAGATAGTTTTTTATGAAATTGATCACACATTAGTAATGTATTTATAGGAAATACATCGTAATTGAAATGTATTCAATTATATAATCCAACATAAATATAATTAATGGAGAAGAGATTAGAAATTTCTTTCCTATAAGAACATATTGCGTTTTATGATGTTGTTCATGTTGTTAACAAAGCAACAAATGATAGTCTCGATATATCATACTTCTTAAAGGTAATAAGAATTGATGTACAGAATAAATTAGTCTATTTTGATGAGGTGAAATAATAATGAATACCGAAACAGTTAAGAGTATAAAGATCAAGCTTTCAGAATACTATCGAAATATAATGAAAATTTAAAGAAGGCTCATGATGAATGACTGGAAATTTTAGATAAAAAAGCCAAGAGGAATATTATAAAATAGGTAGAGAATTTAATGAAGGAAGATTTCTTATGAAGAATACCTAGAAAAATATTGTTCAATTCTCTCTCAATATAAAGAATTAAAAAATTCTTTGATTTATAAAGTGGTAAATATTTGTTTTAAAACAAGTAAGGAAAACTAAAAACATCGATTTAGAAAGATGTTTTAGAAAGATATAATCAATATTAATCCAAGCTTTGGTCCAAGAAAGTGACTCTCATATTGATCTGCAGGTAAGATTTCTCTATAAAAAGCTCTTGATCAAGTAAATATGAGTGTATTGTCTATATATGACAGACATACAAAATTTTGAGAATTATCAAGTGAATAAGGATTCTTTAAGCAAATTAAAGATCAAACTAAGTTTTTTTTCTCTGAAGATATATTGTATAACTTGAGTATTCGATATGAAGGCCATACTTATATGGCAATTACAAAAAAATGATTATTATAAAGTTTTTCTGATAGATGACAGAATAGTTAAATGTGATGAATATTTCGATGAAGCATATTTAACATGAAAATGAATTATTGCATCCTAGTGTTGGACATATTTAAGAGGATTAAGATCCTTTACTCCTTTAAAGGAGCTATAATTTTGAATTATAAGAATTCAAAGAATGCTCAATATTCTAATGAGCAGTAGAGAAAATGGAGTAATCGTGAAAGAAAAAAGAGTTACTGGATAGTTAAAGGAATCAATAGGACAAGATGGACGATGTATACGAAGTTGTCGTGAAACAGAAAAGTAATCTATTTATTCATAACTATGGAGCAAATGCAAGGTTTCAATTACCAAAAAGGTATTACTCATCTAAAATTAGTATAAAAAGATAGCGGATATAAATTGATGTCAACTGATAAAGATGGTGTTAAATGTAGATATGATGCTCGAAGTGATGTTATACTAGATGAATATAAAAATATATTGACCAAATGTTTGTACATGAATATGAAAAGAAAGATTTTTTTTTACAAATATTCCAATATAAGTCTTATAGATTTTAATAAATATCACACTGATAAACTTTTTGCTATTGAGCACGATCAAAACTATTATTCTATAGAAAAAAAATTCTAAAGATAAAATACTTAGAATAAACGATCAAATATATTTCACTAAGATAAAATTATTTGCTAATGATACTAGCGAAGAGATTAGAATCTTATCTAATAACCTTTCTAATTTCAAAGGAAAAATATTCTTTTCTATTAACTAGAACTCTAATTTTAGAGATTTTCTGGAATCTATTTTTCCTCAAGTTAAGATTGAGGATATGAGAAATAAAAATAAAAATAACTTTCGACCAAAGTAGTGGTGATTTAGGTGATATTGATAAAAGCTATATTGATTATCGGATAGTATTTACAAGAAAGAAATAAATTGAAAGTTCAAAAGAATAGATAAGTGTATGCAAAACTGAAACAGAAGTCGATGCATCACATATGGATTATAGTATTACTAATGCTGTTACACGAATTATCGAAGAGAAAGCTTTATCAAACGAAAATGATGAAATGCAGTCTGCTCAGTCATAAAATTTAATAAGAACGAAAAAATCAGTTTCATTAAATGAGGAGCAAAAGTAAGTAGTGTTGAAAGACACAAATCTTAAAAATAGAAAAAGGACTCTGATCAAGTCTCGGAAGTAAAGCATAAGGCAACGTGATCATAGATTATTATTAAATGAAAGCCTTGTATGACAAAGCTGAGAGAACAAAAAAACAATTTGTGTTAGAGTTTTATTATAAATTAGACGAATCTGGATATAAGATTGGTGTTTTGCCAAAGGAAAAGTATTACTTTCAAAGTGACAAATTTGTAATTCGCGATAGTGATACAAAGAAGTGTATAATGTTTTCGAAGATAAGATGTTTATCAAGATAATGAAAAATGGTGATAGTTATAGTTTAGCTATATATAATAATAATACTAAAGTAATAAGTAGCATTAATAAAATAGATAGTTCAGATTACGAATTGCTGTCAGACTTAAGTTATTCTAATTTAGAAATATTGCGTTATTAGATCTGTATTATGAATATAATCTCTATTTAAAGAATGATTTAGTGAAAATGTTTAGTTGTACAGAAGATTATGTTTATCACGATCACATATTATTGAACATGAGTTAATAAACATAAAGGACTATTGTTTTAATGCAATAGCTCTAATATGTGCGAGGTTAGTTATATTAATCTAGATATAAATTTTCTAGCACTATACATTTTTTTGATATTAGCAAGAAATATAATAATGTAGCACTGCTTTGCGTATTGCCAATCCAAATTCTACCTGTTGTAAAATAACATAATCTTTTATATCACTGCTGATCTCAATCCCTCTATTTATTGGCCCTGGATGCATAACAATTACACTTGGTTTTGCATATGATAACTTTTGTGAATCAAGTCCATATAAATGAAAATATTCTCTCTCTGAAGGAACAAAACAACTATTATTCATGCGCTCTTTTTGCAACCTCAAAAGCATAATTACATCAGCATCCTTTATGCCTTCAATTAGCGAATAATGGACTGAATCTACTTCAGGAAAATGTCTACAAATTAAAGTCGGTAGTGCAACCAAGTATATTTTTGCTCCAAACATTTTTAGTAATCTTATATTCGATCTTGCAACTCTACTGTGCAAAATATCTCCACATATCACAATTTTGAGATCTTTTATTTGTTTTTTATAACTATTGATTACAAAGTAATCCGCAAGTGCTTGAGTTGGATGTTCACTGCTTCCATCACCGGCATTGATTAATGAGCAGCTAACATGCTCGGCTAGCATATTCAAAATACCGCTGTTTTTTTGCCTGATTATTATATAGTCAGGATTCATTGCATTTAATGTTTTTATCATATCTTTCAAATTTTCTCCTTTGTTAATAGAAGAAGATTTTATAGTCAATGTTATAACATTTGCTTCAAGACTTTTTGCTGCTATTTCAAAAGAGGCAAGGGTACGTGTTGAATCTTCAAAAAAAAGATTTATTACTGTCTTGTTTTTTAAGATATGACTATTTGCAGCTTCATTTTTTAGGTATTGATCAGCTAACTTAATTATATTTTCTACATCATTGATTGTTAGATTCTGTATATTTAACAGATTCTTTCTATTATTCATATTTTTTTATTGTATAATTAACATTTATCTCATTCTACCTCTTTATTATCTTTTTGCAATAATTCTCCTTCACTAAAATTATTTTAGCTAAGCTTAAATAGACATTGTATTAAAATAAAACTGGTATTAACTGATAATTAGTACTCTTGTTTAATTATGATTACTATGTTAATAGTAAGTAGAATTAAAAATAGTTGCAAATGATGAGAAAACTATCCTGAAAAGAAAAATATTAGATTATGTGTCATAGAGAATAGTACTCACAGTTACTGCTTTTACTATTTTAGTTGTTAATCCTGTTACTGATACAGCTGTTGGAACTTTAGCATATGATAATTATATGAAGAATAGAATTAAGGATGAAGAAAGCAGCAAATAGAATGTTAAAGTAAGATTGTTTAGGAGAGAGGAGAATCTTATCTAAGGCTTGAGACACTCTTGTGATAAGAATTAGTGCTATCACAGTTGATTTCTACTTGGAGGAGATTAATTGGGGTAGTATAAAATTTTGCATAAGCCTTATGATTGTTGATTGGATATCAGATGGTAAGGCCTCTCATTCAAAAGATAGAGAAAAGATACTAGATGCAAGTTTATTGATGTATTGAGTGCTGTGAGAAAGTAATATTAGATACATGAAATGGGCGATAAATAAGATGGAAGGTTCTAAGAAAAAAGTAGAAATAGAAAAACAATTAATAAAAATAGAAATTTCAATTGAAAACGCTACAAAAAACAGTAGTAAAAAGTTGTATCCAGGTAATAATCAAATTTGTAGCGATGCAATTGTTAAATTTATAGAAGAAAGAAACTTAACAAATCAAAAGAAGAGTTTTATGAGAGGTTAGTATTGTCTCTTATCTCAGCGTTACCAAATGCTGGCCCTTTTCTCTCTTCCAAAACTCCCCTCTCGATTACTTCCATTTACACTCGTCAGCTATCATAACAGCTTCGAGCAGGTGTTCTTCAAGTTTACTGAGAGGTAAGTCACTTTGTGGATAATTTCCCCAAGATTTTAATATATCAGAAGTTTCAACACTTTCAACAATAGGATATTCCTGATTTTTTTTAGCATATAGTTCTTGAGCTTGCTTGCTTACTAAAAATTCCAGCAAAGTTATAGCATTTTCTCTATTTTTTGCATTTTTTGTTACTGCTGCTCCACTAATATTCACCATTACGCCATTATTATTTTTATTAGGGAAGAAAATCCCAAGCTTGTCTATAATATTCCTTTTATTTTCATGTTCTGATGAAAGAATCCTTGCAAAATAATAGCTATTTACTATTGCAACATCTCCTTCACCAGCAGCTACAGCATAAATTTGGTCAGTATCTCCGCCACTTGGTTTTCTTGCCATATTACTCACAATCCCACAGACCCATTCTTTTGTTTTTTCAAAACCATCGTTTGCAATCATAAAAGCAATCAATGAACGATTATATGGACTTGTAGAAGAACGTACTAATATTCTTCCTTTCCACTTTTCATTTGCTAAATCTTCATAAGTACTTAAATCTTTAGGATTTGTTGATTCTTTATTATAAACCAATATTCTAGTTCTTTTTGTGAGGCTAAACCAATAATTTTCATTATCTCTAAATTTTATAGGTATAGCATTTTTTAAAACTTCTGAGTCTATTTGGGACAGAAGGTCTCTTTTTTTTGCTAAGATCAAATTCACTGCATCTGCAGTCAAAAATAAATCAGCTTTACCACCATTTTCCATTCGTGAGAGTAATTGAGAATAATCATCAATAATATAACGTACCTTAATTCCAGTATTTTTTGTGAATTCGTCAAATAAAATGCGTACTAACTCTTCTTTACATGATGAGTAAACATTCACTACGTTTGAAGTGTCGGTTTCGCTATTTTTGTACAAATAAGTAACGATTATTAATACAACTGCTATTAAAAATGTGAATGTTAAAGCTCTTTTCATATTGAATAAAATAATTTTTCTTAGTTAGAAATATCTAAATGACATGATCTTGGCAAGTGTAAATCTTTAAAATGTTGCACTATTTAAATTTGCAGTATTAGGATAATGGTGAAAAGAAGTACAATCCAAAAATATATTTTCCTTAATTTAATTAAAAATATAAGTAATATCTTGATGATCACATGATTATAGCAATTACTTGTAACAATTTTGAACTAACATTTTTCTGACTTTCTTTCATAACTTGAATGAACATTATGTTCAATTTTTTATCGCTAGTCTCTTGTTTATGTAATAACAAGTAATCTTTAAAATTAATTTGTTCCAATGATGAAGGGCATCAAACTACAGTGAAAAGCAGTAGAGTACATGAAATTGCAACTATTGGCCAGTTAAACAGTAGGATTTATGTATAAACTTTACTATATTATTCAAACCACTTGTTTAATGTAATATTAAAGAAAAGGTTATATTTTTAGTAATAAAAACTTTTCCTAAAAATAGGAAGCTATAGTCTATTATTGATTAATGAATTTATTTTACTCTTGTAATAAATTGATTATCCTATAAATTCTATAATGTTTTATATTTGTTTGTCTTTGAAGAAGATGAAACATAAAATAAATGCGATTACCGTTATTTTACTTTAATATCAAGAACTTGATGTATTTTTTTTCTAAAAATATATTTAATACTTCATCTATTTTTTTAAGTATCTTATTTTTAATCTTATGTTTTTTTTAGTATGAGTTACTTGTATAAAAGTACTCACATAATTCTCAAGACTAAACAAGATGCTAATACCATATCAAATATAATGACAGGATTTACGTTGCTAATGAATTCAATAAATTCCTTTTGTTGAACACTCAAGGCGATTGTCATAATACAATACAACATAGTAAGATCTACAAGAGGTAGTGTAACTTTTTTCTTCGCATATTAACATGCATTACTTTCTGTAAAATTGTTTGTTTTTTACTATCTGATAGTAAAGACTTTTCAGAGTCATCTTCATTTATATAAAATGATGGAGGAGTTGAAACTATACCCAAATCTTTCAATATACTGATGATTTTGTATAGGATTTTTTAATTCATTTTTCTACTTTGTCTAAATAATCATAATCATTCACTGTTCTGTCTGATTCTGTTGTTAGCTTACTAGATATAGTAATCTTCTTAAGTGTGATATTCTCTAATTTTTCTTTACTAAACTAATATCAATATCCGCTATTATTTGATCTTTCTTTATCTAAGAGACTTTTCATATTTGTATATTTGTTTAAAACAATTCATTTTATGTTTCTATGGAAGTTATGAATAGAATTAGTGTTTCGCATATTATCATCAACTAACATTATTTTTAATGTGTTTTTAAAAGATATAAAACACGTAGATGTTTTTCGATTTGTGAATCTTGAGATTTAGTCATTTTTTCATTTATTTTGCTGAATCTTCAATTTATGAGAGTTGACGCTTAGTTATTCATTTAAATATTTTAGTATTTTATATCTACTATTCTATTAAATCTAAATAATTTTTCACTATGTGTTCTACTGATTTGAGATATTCCAGTAATACAATGCAACTTCTGCTTTGCTTGAAAGTGCAGATTTTAATACAGATTTTAGTTTTTTTTATTTTTGATTCCTGAATTTTGAAAAAATTCTTCTATTTTTTCTTTAGTTGCTGCATTGTTTTAGTCAGAATTATAATTATTATAATTTTGAGATGCAAAGAGATTGCACATAGAGCTTTTGACAATTGTTTGATCAATATCAAATATCTAACATATAATCTTTCTTTTTTTTTTGATATGCATCTTCTATCATAGCATTTAACAATGCTTGTACATCATTTTACATATTGTCTTTTCTGTAACAGCTACTCTAAGTATTGATATAGGCGTTATTGATTCATGCATATTACTCTCAGAATTAATTATCAATACTGTGTTGAGTACACTATATTTGTTAAGATATAGTAAATACTAATTTAGTAGTAAGTATTAATATAAGAATTGCCTATCAAAAATTCTTTTATCTAGTGAATAATCTCTGTCAAAAAGTAAAGTGACTGTATTCTCATGATCTCTCTGGATTTTTATCTTTGATATATAATTAAATTCTTTGTAATCTGATACTATAAGTGCTGGACGATTTTCCAGATCGTTGATGTCAATTTGTACTACTGTATCACTTGAGATTAATGCTCCGTTCCAATGCCTTGGGTGATAGCTATTGATAGAGGTTAGTGCAAGTAAATTTGAGTTTAATGGTAAGATTGGGCCTCCGGCAGAAAAGTTATATGCAGCGCTACCTGTTGAGGTAGACAATATTATTCCATCTCCTCTAAATTTTTCTACTTTTAATTTGTCATTGATAGAAATATTCATTTCTACTATTTGATTCGCTTTTCTGAAAACATATACCTCGTTTACTGCTATGTAATTATATTTTTTGCCATTTATATCTGTAGCTTCCGTTTTTAACAAAGTGAGCTGAGTTGGGACTGTGTATTCTATGTTATCAATTAGATCTTCGCTGCGACTAAAACATTTATTCATTAAAAATCCAACGTTACCAGTATTTATTCCATATACATGTATGTTTTTATTTCCTATCACATAATTATGGAGGATGCGTAGCATGAATCCATCACCACCAACAACTATGAGTAGATCAATTTCGGATTTATTTTCCTTTGTTATATTGATAAAATTAAATTTTTGTAACAACTTGAATACTTCTTGTGATTTTGGTGACTCAGAAGCAACGTAGGCTATATTTTTATATTTATACATGCTTCACTCAAGAAAGAAGCAAAAAAAAATTAAAAGATACCTCCATATTTATCATTAAATTTAGCTATTTTGCTAGTTTTGTTTGTTGATCCACTTGTCAAACTTCCAGTCCATGCAGGATGAGTTAGAGGATCTCTATCAAGTTTTATCTTATCACCTTCCTTTCCATAAGTGGAACGAGTTTCAAATTCCTGATCATTTGTCATAATTATAGTAATTTTATGATAATTAATTTCTACCATTGCTACCTATAAACTTCCGGTTAATTAATTTTCTATTGGATTCGATTCACTAAGTCAATTATTATTCTACAATATTGACAAAAAATAAGTAAAGTAGTATTCATTGATGAAGAATAGATAATGATGATTATGATTTTTGCTTTTCCTGGTCAGGGCTCTCAATTTGTAGGAATGGGAAGGAGTTTATATAGTATGTTCTCTGTTGCAAGACAGGTATTTTATGAAGTAGATAGTGTGCTAAATAGAAAGTTATCTAGTTTAATTTTTGAAGGCCCTATTGAAGAATTGACCATTACAGAAAATGCTCAGCCAGCTATAATGGCAGTATCAATTGCAATGCTACGTGTTATGGAGCATGTGTTTGGCAAATCTCTTTTTTTTGATTGTAATGTTCAGTATGTTTGTGGGCATTCAGTTGGCGAGTATACAGCACTATGTGCTGCAGGGGCATTGACTCTTGAGTCTGCGATCAAATTGCTGAAAATTCGTAGTGAAGCGATGCATGAAGCTTCTTTGAAATGTAAAGGAGGAATGGTTGCATTGCTTGGAGCAGAGATAAGTGAAGTAGAAGATATATTGAAATCAGCTAAAATTGAAGGGATTTGTGAAGTTGCAAACGATAATGGTGGTGGACAGATAGTTGTAAGTGGCACTGTAGAAACTCTTAAGATATTGCCAGATTTATTCAAAAACTCAAGAGTGAGGAAGTTAATTAAACTAAAAGTTAGTGGGCCTTTTCATTCATCTCTTATGAAACCTGCTGATGAAAAACTTTTGGAGTTTTTGGAAAGTATTACAATAACTCGACCACTAATTCCTTTTATATCAAATGTTACAGCCAAAGAAGAAAGTGATCCAGAAATAATAAGAGATTTGCTTGCTAAACAAATCATAAGTAAAGTAAGATGGAGAGAGATGATTTTATATATGGTAAACCGCGGCGTTAACAAATTCGTTGAAATTTGGCCTAATAAAGTTTTATCTAATTTAGTCAAAAGAATTGATCAATCTATCAATATAAAAAATATAGGTAGTATTTGTGATATTAATAATTTATTAATGAATCGTTAGTATTAACAGCAAAAAATTTAGAAGTTAGTTTAAGTTAAAGTATATAGCTAGCATAAATTAAGGATAAAGAATGGATAAAAAGTATGATAAATACTTACACTAAAAAGTAAGATCTAATATTAGGTAGTATAATAGTTCAACTTTTTATTGAAAGTAATGACATTAATGGAATTAATTTTATTAACATATATCAAAATGAGGTAATTTCAAAAAAGCTGAAAATTGCATAATCAGCAATTTGGCAGTAGGATATTTTATATTGTTCATGGCGATAGTACATCATGTAATGTGGAATTTAATTTAAATGGTGAAAAGTTATAAGTTTTATCTCAATCGTATATTTGACGACATAGATATAGAGGCTAATTTAAAAAATTTTACAATTTCTTAGTAATGTATTTTTAAAGCAGTTAGAAAATTTTGTAGAAAAAGTTTTAGATTTCTTATTTCTTGATCATGATCATATCATCGCTCTGTATAATAACTATAACTCTTCTAGCTACTCATTTAAAAAGTTATTTTCTTCACTACTTTTTCGTGATGTATTGAAGGTTTATTCAGAGATATGCTCAGAAAGCGGAATGGGTGAGTTTTCTATACGACAATTGAAGATTGATTTGAGACTTTAAAACAGAAGGAAATTTTTAATATAATATTGCAACAACAAAATAGTTAAAGACGATAGTTTTTTATCTGTATATGTTGGAGAAAACAATATTAAGTACTTTAATGTGAAAGACAGATCATACTCATTTAGAGTAGCAAATAGAGATATTGCTATCTACTTTACATAGTGTTTTATCTTCAAATGCAAAGCAATTCCTCGATGTTAGAATTATAACAACATAAAACGTATTGATTGCTTATACAATCAATGAACTACTTGTTATTTCTTCTGGTTTTTTAATTCCAAGTAATTGTAAAATAGTGGGAGCGATATCAGATAACTTTCCATCTCTCAGCTTCAGATTGTTATAAGAATCAAAACATACGATGAATGGAACCGTATTCAAAGTATGTGCTGTATGTGGTGTGTTGTTTTCTTCATCAAACATACATTCAACATTGCCGTGATCTGCTGTAACAATGAGGACAGTATTATTTATTTCTTTAACAGCATTGAGGACTTTTATAAGGCAATTATCTATAGCTAGCACAGCTTTCTGAGCTGCTTTTATGTTACCTGTATGACCTACCATATCAGGATTAGCGTAATTTACAACTATTAGTGCGAATTCTTGAGAATAGATTTTTTCTATAAGCTTTTCTGTGAGTTCAAAAGCTGACATTTCAGGCTGTAAATCATAAGTTTTAACTTTTGGTGAGGGGATGAGAATTCTTTCTTCACCTTGGAAAGGTTCTTCCTTGCCGCAATTGAAAAAGAAGGTTACATGAGCGTATTTTTCGGTTTCAGCAATACGCAACTGTCGTAATTTATTATCTGCTATTGCCTGTCCTAGAGTGTTGATAAAGGACGTAGGGGGAAAAAGACAGGGAATTTTTAAGTCTGCTTTGTATTGCATCATACTTAAAATTGAAGAGAATTTTGCTATTTTAATGTGGTCTGTTTTACCAAGCAAAATACTCGTCAATTGTATCATTCGATCGGCACGAAAGTTAGCCATTAACATACCATCTTCTGGCTTAATACCTTGATAATTACCTATTACTGCAGGTCTGATAAACTCATCAGTTATGTTATTTTGGTAATTACTATCAATCAACGACATAATACTATCGTGACAAGGTGCCTTTGCAAACGCGATAGCTTCGTAAGCTTCAATTGTTCTTTCCCATCTGTTATCACGGTCCATAGCGTAATAACGTCCAGAAATAGTAGCAATTCTTATATCATTACCTTTTATTATACTCTTTTCAAATTCTTGAATACATTTTTTACCAGAATTTGGCGATGTATCTCTACCATCTAAAAATGCATGTATCAACAACTTAATTCCATATTGCGATATTTTATTTGCTAGAGTTGAAATATGTTTTTGATGCGAATGAACACCACCGTCTGACATTAATCCCGTTATATGGCATATGCCATGCTTATTTTTTAAATTGCTAATAAAATTTTGTAGATTTATATTACTTTCTATTGTTTCTATTTCTTGATTAATGCGTTGTAGACTTTGCATCACTACTCTGCCACTTCCCATATTCATATGAGCAACTTCTGAATTGCCTATCTGACCATCTGGTAACCCAACAGCGGTTCCACAGGTAGATAAATTGCATTTTGGGTAATTAGAACTAATATATTGCCAACAGAGTGGATTTGCATTGCTAATAGCATTATATTCACTATTCTCTATTCCATTTCCCCAACCATCTAATATACATAAAACAATCGATTTAAAATTCATAAGATGCTAGAATTCTATAGATATAACATGATATCAAGAATAAACTTTTTTCACAATCTCAATATTGTGTGATGTGAAGTTTGTAAAGGAGGAATTATCAAATATCACATAGATGTGTCTAAATAGTGTTAGATCTCTCAAATATCAAACTATATTTAGTATATGTGAAAAACTACTTGACAAATTTTTCTAGTTTTCTTTTAATGAAATTAAAGAGATTCAGTTATTTTCATCTGTGTAGATTAAACGACAAGAGTATTGAGATTGGCATCTTATGTTTAATTTTTGTACTATGTGCACTTCATGTCTTTATTAATTTTATCTAGATTCTAGATTTTTCCCTATAAAAGTTGAAACGTACTTATAAGTCATTTAAGACAGTAAAATACGCCAATTTGCAAGATTAGAGATTGAGCAATTTCTACCGTTTTGAGTCTTTGTTTTTTTTTGTTTAGTAAGTTTCTTAGCGTTTAAGCTATGCTCTGTTGCAGTCTAAAAGACGTTAAATTGAAACGTTTAAGACTTAAAAAACGCTAATACTGAAAATAGATAATTATTGAGACTTCTTTTGCTTTTTTTTAGTTTTGAAATTCGTTAGCGCTGTATTAGCTATATCAAATAGAATTGTGCAATGGATATTGCTTAACATAAAAAGTTTGATTTTTGAAATTTTTTTGTTACACTTAAGATATTATTATTAATAAGAGATAGTTGAAATGAATAGAAAGAAAGCTTTAGAAATTTTGAGAATAGCGAATGATCTTTCTAATTCTGATATTATTTATCAAGTTAAACAATAATTTAAGAGATTGCATAATGATAATGCATGAGAAATTTTCAGAGAAAATAGAATCATGCAAATTGCTTACTAAAAAGTAAGCAGAGATTTTCTCAAATTTGTAATATCGATTATCAAAGATAATAAGCCAGATTTTGGAATTGTTATTAAAGACAATAAAAATTGATGATAAGTTTAATTACTTGAATACAGAGAGCGCAAATGGTGAAATATCATTAAGCTTTGCACTTGGGAATAATAGATAGAGTAAAGAAGTTAAAGTTATAAATTTACTGTTGGAATATAATTTCAGCACTCATATCAGAGATATGAGAGGCAAGTCAGTATTCGATATTTTTCGAAATCATGATGATTTTATTGCTATAAAGGTATGGTTACTCCCTTTGAATATAAGTGTTAGTGCTAATATATAGGATGATCGCAGTAGGGCGCTGTTGCATTGTTTGTGTGAACACAACCTATAACGCAATATGATAGTATTGAAATTGTAAAATTGCTTTTAAAGAGAAGTGCTGATTCAGATTTTAAGGACAAGGATGTCGAGAAACAAGTAGATCTTGTTAATTTTAGCCAGTATATCAGAATGTTTGGTGCTATTAACTATGATGAGAAAGCAGCAATACTCTTGGAAGTGCTGCACTATTAGCTACGGTGTGCAGTATTGCTTTGATTTATCTAGCTATGAGTATTAATATCAATATAGCTCAAGTTTTGAGTTTTTCTTTTGCAGTAGTTATAGCAACTGCTTCAATTATGTTGTGTGTGTTACACAATAAAACTCTATTTTTTTTTCACCAAGATCATTGTTTGAATTTATTGAAACTAGGGCAGATTTCTTTAATAATCAGTTGCAAGAATATTATATGGGTAAAAAAATTTGGTACATAACGTTTACAACTGTACGAGCATTGTGATTTAAACTTATTACTAGAGTGTCATGTAAATGACTGACATTTGTATCAAAGAATTTTATTAAGTTGGTGAGTATAAAGTTATATTAAAATACGACGTTTTGATGATTATGGAAAGTTAAATTTAAAATATAAGGCAAAATAAGTCTCTTAGCAGTTAGTTATTTATTTTTGTGTTGAAACATTGGCATTTTCTTATTATAAACGTTTAATAAGTGTGATTTAACTTTTTTTTAATACAATTAACCTTAGCTATAAATGTTTAAGAAATTCACTAAATAGTGAAACAGGCAAAAAATTTAGAGTAGTTAGTTATTCATTATTTATCTTTTAAATTGACATATTTTATTGTTTTAAACGACTTATGAGAGCGTTTCAGCTTGAAAAGCAAAAGTTTTTAGAAGATATGAGATACAAATGATTTAAAAATTTAAATATGTGATGCCAGATATATTAAGTTTCTTGTCATTTCATCTGCAAAGATTGAAGCTAAATAATAGCTTCAGTCTCAATAAGGTGGTTAAAGGAATTTATCAAATAGTTTTTTATTTTCATTGAATATATACTTGACACTGCCAAAACTGATTTACTCTTCAAGAGATCTAGTGAAAATCTGGATAATATCTCTTGACATTTAATAAGTCTATGAATATTATAGAATAGTTTTGTGTTAATTCAAGGAGTTATTATAATGTTTGTTCAATTACTTAATAAAGAACTAGATAATTTACATTTATTAAAACATCAATTTTATCAATCATGGAATGAAGGAAATTTAAGTCTTGAAGCTCTACAAGTTTACGCTAAGGAATATTATCATCATGTTGCCGCATTTCCCCGTTATATTAGTAGTATACATTCTTTATGCCCAAATCTGAAAATGCGACAAGTTTTACTTGGTAATTTAATAGAAGAAGAGCAAGGTGATGAAAATCATCCAGAGTTATGGAAACGTTTTGCTGAAGGGCTTGGTGTTTCACGATCTGATCTTCGTGAAGATGCACAAATTAACGAGACTAAAGAATTAGTTAATGGTTACTTTGATATTGTACGATCAGATTTTGCAATGGGTCTTGGAGCTCTTTATGCTTATGAGCGTCAAACTCCGGAGGTTTCTAAGTCTAAAATTGAAGGTCTGAAAAAGCATTATTCAATAAATGATGAGCGCTCTCTCCAATTTTTTAATGTTCACATAGATGCTGATGAATGGCACACTGAGGAGTGTGCAAATCTTATCGAGGATCTAAATGAAGAAGAACAAGAAAAAGTTATGCAAGGTGCTAAAAAGGGAGCAAAATTTTTGTGGGGTTTTCTTGATGGAATGATGAACGCATATGCCCATTGTTGAGGGAGATATTTTTATCAATAAATGGTGGAAATTTCTCTTGAGTAATTTGGTAAACTTCGGAAACATGTAGTTTTTTGTAAGCTAAAGATGAGACTAGATGAAAAACCATTATGTAACCTCATTATCAAAGATTTACGGCTTTGGGTTCATTTAGGCTGTAGTACAGAAGAGAAGTTCAATTCCCAATTGGTGAGTATCAATGTTGATTTTACTTTTAAGTCTTCTCCTTTAGGGCTTATAACTGATCAGCTTGAAGATACTATTTGCTATTTGGAGGTAGTGCAGAGTATACAATCGCTTGCTTTGAGCAAGCGATTCAATTTAATCGAATATTTAACTCATGATATATATTTAGCCATTAGTAACTTTTTAACACAGAAAAGTAATATTATTTCTTCTATAAGAGTGACTACTCACAAAATTGCACCACCAGTTCCTGATGTACATGGTGGTGTTCTCTTCACCTATTACAATACATTTCAAAAACAAGAGGATAATTAATGATTTATATTTCTATTGGCTCAAATATAGGAAATCGCCTTTCTAATTTACAAAAGGCTGTTCAGTTATTAAAGGAGCGCTATTTTAGCGATCTAAAATCTTCGATTATCTTAGAAACTAAAGCTATTTTACCAAATTGTGCTCCAATTGAGTGGGATAAGCCATTTTTTAATATGATTGTGTATGGAAATTGCTCTATTTCTCCTCAAGAGTTATTAAATGGCTTAAAACAGATCGAGTGTAAAATTGGTCGTCCACAGATTCGTGAAAAGTGGGTACCTCGTATTATTGACTTGGATATTTTATTATGGGATGATTTGATACTTGATACACCATATCTTAAAGTTCCTCATCCGGAATTATTAAGCAGACCATTTTTGCTTCACTTGATGGCAATGCTCAATTCTATGAGTGATATTCCAGCGATTAATAAAACGTTTGGTATTGTTGCTTACAACACTCCTAGCATTCAAGATTGCTTTTTAAAGAGTTTTACGCTTTTACCAGAGCTTGTGGGAATTGTCAACGTCACTCCTGATTCATTTTCAGATGGTGGTTTCTATTATGAAGCAGATCAAGCGACTAAGCAGGCATTGCAATTGATATCTGATGGTGCAAGCATAATTGATCTTGGTGCTCAATCAACAAGGCCTGGATCATTGATGCAAACCACAGAGGAGGAATATGCACGTTTAAAACCAGTACTTGATAATCTTAGTCATTATATGAAAGCTGGCGATATTAAAGTCAGTATTGATAGTTTCTGCCCGAATATTATTTTAAAAACTTTAGAATATTACAACATTGCTTGGATTAACGATGTTAAAGGAGATTTAGATGATAATACTTTAAAAGTAATTGCTAGCTGTGGATGTAGTATCGTTATTATGCATTCACTTTCCATACCACCACATAAAAATAATATTATTCCAAGTAACACTGAACCTATCAATACAATAAATCTCTGGGCAGAGAAGAGCATTGATAGATTACTAGCTTTAGGTTTCAATAAAAGTTCAATAATTATTGATCCTGGTATAGGTTTTGGAAAATATTTATATCAAGATATCTGGATTTTGCGCAATATAGAAGCATTGCAAAGTTTCGGCTGCAAGGTTCTAATTGGTCATTCTAGAAAGTCATTTATTTCTTCTTTTTCTTCAGAATCTGTCTTTAATCGAGATTTAGAAACAATTTCTATGTCATCTATATTATACAGTAAGATTAATTTCCTTCGAGTGCATAATGTGCGCGATCATATGCGATTTTTTGTAGCTCAAGCTGTTTTACAGAGATGATGATTATTGGAGTTATGGCCGTTGATCCAAACGGAGTAATTGGAATAAATAATGAATTGCCATGGCATTATCTAAGTGATCTGAAGCATTTTCGCCAGGTAATTGATAAACAAGTTATAATTATGGGAAGAAGGACATTTGAAACTATGCCTCAAAGCATATTGAAAGATCGTGTTTCTATTGTTTTTTCTCGTAACAAGCTAAGTTCGTGTTTTAATAGAGGTATAAAATGTACTGTTGTTTCTTCTATGCAAGAATTTCTATCAATTCAGAATAATTGGAATTATTCCAAAATCTTCATGGTTGGTGGAGCACAGATAGCGCATCTTTTTTTAGAGTATAATCTAATTTCAGAATTTCTTATAACAGAAATTTACAAACCTTATAAAGGTGATGTATATTTCAATTTAGCATTTCTTAATGGATGGAATAAAACTATTCTCACCGAAACAAAAGATTATACTATATGCAGGCTAATATATGCAGGTTGAATCAATTTACACTCATCGCGTTGAATGCGGTGAAATATTAGAGAAGATTCTTGATAGCTATGTTTCAAAATTCTTGAGAGAGGAGGTTGTACTTGCTATTACATCAAAAATTATTTCCATTTGTCAAAAGCAAGTAGTTCATAAAACTGTTTGTTCTAAAGAAGAGTTGGTAAAAAGAGAAGCTGATGCGATTGTTGATGTGGATGCCAATTTATATGGCATCTATTTGACGATTAAAGATGATATTTTAATCCCATCTGCCGGCATTGACGAATCAAACGGTGATGAGATGTATATTTTATATCCAAAAAATGTTCAGAAAACAGCTATATCAGTATGGAATTATCTAAGGACAAAATTTTGCATAAAGCATCTTGGTATTTTGATTACAGATAGCAATATAGCACCTATGCGCCTTGGTGTTACAGGAGTTGCTCTTGGTTGGTGTGGGTTTGAGCCGCTTTATTCTTATGTAGGCATGCCAGATCTTTATATTAGGCCACTCCAGATAACACAAATCAATCTTCTTGATGCGATAGCATCATCCGCTGTTTTAGTCATGGGAGAAGGGGCAGAACAAACACCAATGGCAGTCATTAGAGATATACCAAAAATACGCTTCCTTACTCGTTCACCTACTATAGAAGAAGAGAGAGGTGTTAAGATATCGATGGAAGAAGATCTTTATTCTCCTTTACTCATGAAAGCTCGATGGTTGAAGAATAATGGATAAATTTTAAAACTAGGGCTGCAGTTTAACTTTATATTATACGTTAGATTTTTTGCATAGCAAATCAATTTTGATATGCCATAAAACAAAAAAAAAACTACTTAGTAAATTCTTTCAATCCTCTTATTGAGATTGAAGATATTATCTATCTTCAGTTTATATAGATAAAACGACAAGGAATTCAATGTATTTGGCATCACATATTTAAATTTTTACACCATTGTGTATCTCATATCTTCTAAAACATTTCTGCTTTTTAAGCTGAAACGCTCTCTCATAGATCGTTTAAGAAAATATAGAACATCAAAATAGACAATGGAGAATTGAATTCTAGCTGCTTTATGTTTCTTTTGTCTTTTTTTTTCGTCTGATAAATTTCTCAAATATTTTTTATTAAAATGGAATTTTAAATTCCAGTGTTCGCTGCTTAGATAACAGGAGGCTAATATGGAAAACATAAAACTTTTTAAGATTCATCGAGTTATGCTTTAAAAAGGTGATGCCGAGATGTGTATATAACAAATTATCAGTATATAAAAATTGTAGTAGAAAGGCTTGAAACAGCAAATGCTGTAAAAAATGAGGCAAATAATATTCAAATATCATTTGGCTCGATAAAATCCATGTATGTCAGTGTTGCATGGCCATCGTGGATATTGAGCAATCAGTTAATTGCATAATTACAGGCTATTCTCAGTGGCTGAGTGAAAAGTGCTTACTCGACATAAGATGTTATAATACATTTTTATTGGTATAAGGAGTTGTTTCTGAGAGAACTATTCAAAAAATAAAATACTCAATATAAATTTTAAACAGTGCGGAGAAGATACAGAATTGTAATATCTGTTGATGAAATATTAACACCGATGAAAGTGAGGTGATTTTATTATCGTGAATATGATTCATTGATATTTAGTCCAAGATTTGAATGAAACTCTTAGAGAGAGTGCCACAAATTAGCTTGATCAAACTCTAATAAGCAGGCGCTTAAGCAATAGAAAAAGGGGTTATTGTTTCTTGTGATTCACAGACTACATCAAGAGGACTTAATTGAACATCTTCTCTTTAAGTTAAAAAAAATATATAGCACCATATTTGCTTACCGATGATATCTGAAAATAAGAAGATTATTTATTCAATTAAAAAGCCAGTACCTTCTTTTCTTGTTATTTAAATAATTAAAAATGGGCACATCAGAATAAAAGCTGGATTACAGCATTATGTGTTATATCCGCAAGGATCTTTTATTTTAAAAAGGAAAATCAATTGTTATATCTCCATGATGGAGAAAAAGAAGAAGTTAGAATGATAAAAAGGTTGAATTTGTAAGTTATGTTTTTGCTGGGCAGTATTAACAAAATCTTCTGCTGCTTTTAAATGATATGATCAAACTAGAGTTGGCTGATGGGAAAAAGTGCTATAGAAATTTTCTGATGATTTCTAGTATAGAACTTAGTATCTGGATACTGTAGTTTCAACGAGTAATTCTAGCAATTTCAGTGTTCTGTACCCATTTGGGAAAAGTTGGAATAAATTTATTTACTTGATGTATATCGTGCAAAATTCTAATACCCAAAATTTAAAGAACAAATTTTATCCTTAGCAGCAAGATTGACACCACATGCAATTTTAATCAAAGTCAAAACAAGTATTCAGCAATTGATGCGAGAGCTAAAGGCAAAAGTGATTTGTCAATCATCGAATAGTGTTACATTATGATAAACTCATTCGATTCCATTAGATTGTTTCCATTATAGAGTTTGAAAAAGTTTTTCTACTTCATCAAGTGATGTGGCTCAATTATTTGAGTATGAAATTTCAATGCTTCCAGAAGTATATCATAATGATCAAGCTTACAGTATCGTGTAATATCTGTAATGGATAAGAGAATAAACAACCTCTCTCTCCTAGTTACAGCTATACGAACATTGTGATTTGAGAGTCAGCTAAGAGAAGATATTATCCATATAATTGGTATTAATATTTATCAATTGGATAATTACCAGTGAAACAAGCATCGCAGTATTGCGGTGCTATGTTATTACGCTTTTGTTTCTTAACAGCCTGATATAGTCCATCAATACTTAAGAAAGTCAAACTATTCACTCCTATATTTGCTTTTATTTCCTTTATGGATTGATTTGCAGCAATTAAATCCTTGCGTTCTGGTGTGTCGATTCCATAAAAGCAAGAGTATTTGATTGGTGGACTTGAAATTTTTAAGTGAATTTCTTTTACTCCTGCATCTTTTAGCATAACTATTATGCTTCTGAGTGTACTGCCACGTACTATACTATCATCTATTAAAACTATATTTTTACCATTTAGAATGTGCTTATTGGCATTGAATTTTAACTTTATTCTGACTTTACGTACTTCAGCGATTGGTTGTATAAAAGTTCTTCCTATATAATGATTACGAATTATTCCAAGTTCCATAGGTAACCCTGAATGCTTTGCATATCCAATAGTTGCAGGTATTCCAGAATCAGGTATTGGTACAATCATATCCACATTGTTTTTTGGTGGACTTTCTTCTGCAAGCATTTTCCCTATTTCTTTTCTCATATCATATATAGACCTACCTTCCATTATGCTATCTGGTCTTGAGAAATAAACGTATTCAAAAATACAAAAGCTTAATTTTTGCCGCACAAAAGGAAATACTGAAGTTAGTTGGCCATTACGATCAAGAGTGATTAATTCACCTGGTTCTATTTCTCTAATAAACTCTGCATTTACTATATCAAAAGCACAAGTCTCAGATGCAAGCACATAAGAGCCGTTTAACTTTCCTAAAACAAGGGGTCTGATTCCTGATGGATCGCGCACTCCAATAATTATTTCTTGGTTAATTGCAACAAAGCAATAAGCGCCTTTTATCTGCTTTAATGAATATATAAAACTCTCTAGAAAGCTATTTTTTGTATTGATTTCTACTAAACGTACTACCACTTCTGTATCGATATCCGTTTGAAAAATGTATCCCTGTTTAATTAATTGCTTGCGTATTGAAAAAATATTAATTAAATTACCATTATGTGCTATAGCAAAATCTCCAAATTTACTGCTTTTGCCAAGTATGGGTTGTACTCCTACTTTACTACCACTTGTTGAGTATCGAACTTGGCCTATTGCATAATCCCCAGGTAAGGATTTCTTTATTGCATCTACACCATCAAATACACTGCTCACTTGACCTTGAAAATGATAAGAATGCAACTTATCGTTATAACTTGTCACTACACCAAAAGACTCCTGACCTCTATGTTGCAAAGCATGAAGACCTAATATAGAGTCAAAAGCAGCATTTTTATTGTAGCTTATACCAAATACTCCGCACTCTTCATGCATTTCATCAAGCATAAAAATTATTTAGTAAAGTCTAATTCTACTTTAGCAGAAGCAAAGCACAAGTATTTTATTTATTACATATTAAGAAGAGTTATAAAACATAAAAATTCCTATACTTTCCTTTTTTTATAATTCTAAGTATGATAAAGTATGAAATCATTTTATTCTAAGACTTGTATAAGTGCTACGTTTTCTTTATTTTACTTATAGCTTTTACATGCTATATAAATAGCGATGAGGAATATAAGTTTCTTCAATAATTCTATATGAAGTTTTTCAATGATTAGATATGTATCAATAAATAAAATAAATAGAATGACGATTGTTTTTAAGTTATGGCTAGAATTACTTAACTAAGTGGTATGACTTGATAAAAATATCATCGCTAGTATGGAAGATGTATATGCGATGGCAATTATTATTATGTTGTGAGTTAATGTTATAGTAATTAATAAAGAATCAAACGAAAAAATTAAATCTATTAATATAATTCACAGTTTAACTGAAATAATTACGATTTGATATCTATCTTTCTATTTGCTTGTATAAGCAAATGTTATTCATAGTTTCATAGAGCTTTTAACAACGAGAAATAATTTTCCTGTTATCATTAAGCAGATCTTTTACTAAAATGTCGAGCGATATAGCGTGAAATATAGGGTTTTGCATTGACAATATATGCGATGTGAAAGCATATCACAAAATGCATCAGTAGCGCGTTAGTCTGAGATCTATAAGTTGATGTCCTTTTTTTAGCATGATTGAATCTATCTATCGCTAGAGAAATAAAGGTTAAATTTTCTACATTAAGTAGAGTTTCAATTAGTGTAAGTATCAATAAAATTTATAATTCAGCTAATATTTTCATTCCCATTCTAGTTTCTTTATTTTAGAATAGATATATAAAAAGTTAAATAACTTCACTTGGAAAAGTGTGTCTCTTTATCAAAGAGGGGAATGATAGCCTCTTTGAATAGATAGAGAGAGTACTCTAGCAACGAAATGACCGAATTTTACACAAGTTATTTTGGTATATCTCCAAATGCAATCTGCTTTACTCTTATTTCAATTTTAAACTTTGACATTATTTATATGTCTCAGTACCAAATAATAGTACTTGCTATAAATGCAGATCCTGTAACTAGCTCAATCATTATTAATATAGATAAAGTAGTAGCAAATTTGAGTGCAGTAGCAACTACTGTTACGATTACAAAACTCATAACAATGCCTTTTAAAAATAAAATCGCATTTTATAAGATAAGTTTCTTATGCTTTTTTGAAAGATGGTTGTAAACCATTGAGATTTACTTCTTTTACAATAGAGTTTTAACTATAGTAATATGGTCGTTTTCGTAGGTAATAAGTAAAGTAATCAATCCAACATTAGATTTGCATTAATATTTACTTTCTTTTCAATTAAAGTATTCATTACATCTACATAATTGTTTGCAACAGCAATATTTAAACAATGTGTTGTGTTGTTATTCTATATTTATTAGTAATAGTGCGCTCATCAAAAGAGTAGTCAATACTAAAATCATCCTTTTCTCATTTTTGTATATTTTTTTATCTTTCTTGTAGCTTAGCTTTTATCTGCTCGATTACATTATCTGCACTTAAATCTGGAAGAGCATTTACTTTTTTAAGTATTTTTGCAAGTTTTCATTGTACCATAACTTTTTTCTATCTAGTTCGAGATATTGTATATTTTGGCAAAAAAGTCAAGAAATTAGAATTTTCTATCTTTCTATTTGATAGAGTTTATCGAATACTCTCTTTAGAGTATTGGATATAAATTTATAGAGGTAAGGCTATTATTAGCTTTCATTAAAAATAGTTTAAACTATACTGTAGATCATGAATCTTAGGCAAAAAATCAAATTTTTTTCTCTGTCTTTTATAATATTGTTTTTTTTATGGATTGTATTATCTGGTTATTTTGAGACGTTTTTTGTTTTTTGTGGAGTATTTTCTTCTATATTAACGTTGTTTATCTTTAAACGATTGATAGATGCTGAAAATGCATTTATTCAAATCCTAAATGGTACAAGTAGATTGTTATTTTATAAATTTCTGATAAGTTATATACCATGGTTAATATATCAAGTTATTCTGTCAAGTATTTATGTGTCAAAAAAAGTGTTACAGATCGAGCTTAAACTTGAGCCAATCACTATCCTAAAGAAGTGTAAAGGACATAACGATGAAAGCATCACATTGTTTGCAAATTCAGTTACGATTACCCCTGGCACTTTAACTATCAATATTATAAGAAAACGGCAGACTTATCTTTCTATCATCTATTTAATAGATAAAAGTCTTGAAAGAGGCGTTTTAGAAATAGAGAATAGAGTCTTGGAAACGATGCATTCAATCAGAGATAATTGTCTTAAGTAAATTAACAGGCTATCCTTATATTCTCTTACTAGGCTTTAAGCATTTCTTTTGGAAGGCTATTTGCCAGCAATAGAGCATAAATATTATATAAATCATCTAATCTTGATATGTTGTTTTTCTTCTCACTGTTAAACTTATATGGAAAAATATCTTCAATAATTTTATTAGTAGCAGCTTTATTTAAAAATATATTTTCACTTATCACATTTATTTTTGCTAGGATGGTATTGATTTTAGATTTATCACTAGCATAAAAATATGACAGCCGAGTTATTTTAATAACATATAGATTTACTATTTTGACAGGCAATTATTAGTATATTTACAATTTTTTATTACTTCCACTGAGTAATCTGAGATTTACTTATTTTTGCATTATGTGGTAATTTGCTCATTGAATTTTCTCTTTTTAATCCAATTAATAAATCATACTAATATTTTGTTAAATAAATAATAACGTGATTACAAAATGAATATCTATATTGCTAGATTAGCTTAGTTGCTTCAACATCAAAGCTAATTTAGTTGAATACTGTCTCTAGCAAAATCTAAAATTAGAAAGCTTATTTATAACGAAGAAAGCTGTATGCATTCTTTTCACTATAAAATAAGTTTTCCTTTTGAGCTGTTTTGTTAGTATTGAATTTCATATTAAATTAACTGTGTTATAATGAAAAAAATAAAACTCGGAATACTCATTTCAGGTAGAGGATCAAACATGCAATCATTGATAAAAGCATGTCAAAATTGCGATTTTCCTGCAGAAGTTATGTGTGTTATCACAGACAATGATAAGGCTGCTGGCTTGAAAATAGCAAAGCAAGCAGGAATTTCAGCATTTGTTGTTGAAAGTAAACCTCTTGATACTAATAAAATTCACGAAATACTTGTTCATTATAAGGTTGATTTGGTATGCCTTGCAGGATTTATGAGAATTCTAAAAGCAGACTTTCTGAGTAAATGGCACGACAAGATTATAAATATTCATCCCTCTTTACTTCCATTTTTAAGAGGCCTCAATGCTCAAGAGCAAGCTCTAAAAGCAGGTGTAAAAATTACAGGTTGTACTGTACATTATGTTACTCCTGAGGTAGATGCGGGAGCTATAATCGTTCAAGCTGTTGTGCCAGTGTTACCAAACGATAACATTCAAAGTCTTTCAGAACGTATTCTAATTGAGGAACATAAGTGCTATATAGAAGCAGTGAGATTAATAGCAGAAGGATTAACTTTTAGCATTTCTTCCAACTTCAACAAAAAATAAATTTTCAGGATCCAATAAAGAACTTGCTAATTTGTTTACTTCTTCTAATTTAACGTTATTAATAATGCTTATATAATTATTTATATGATTAACATCATGATCATTTATCTGTATATCATCCATCAGTATTGCTGTATTTCTATTATTTGATAGAAAAAATGCAAGATTATTCACTAAACTAATTTTAGTATCATTAGATAATTGTTTATCAATTCCTTCTTTTTTTTATTTTACTAATACATCTTTTACTGCTGATATAGTTTTGCTAGTAGTAGAACTACCAGTATTCATAAATCTCAATATAGCACTTCCGTGTTTTTTGGGAAAAATGCTTGCATTAATACTATAAGTAATGCCAAGATTTTGTCTCAATTCTTTCATTAGTATTGAATTTAGCTCAATTCCCCACCAAGCGCATTAATTAAGACACTAGCATTATAATAATTTGGATTTTCATATGCCATACCTTTCTGAGCAAAAATTATAACACTCTGTGGTATATCCATAAAAATATTCTTACTTTCTGCGGGACCAAAATTATTTTTTACAGGTATTTTTTTTAACTTTTGATCTTTTTGATGGTAATTTAGATAAATATTTATCCAGTAGATTACTAATTTCTTCCTTTATTGTACAATCAACAACACTGATAACCATGTTGTCTTTAGCAAAATTGTACTTTATGTATGTTAAAATATCATCTCTAGTAATATTTATTATAGTATTAAGAGTTCCATATCCATTCCTTGAGTAAGGATGATTTTTAATCAATAACGCCTCTAGTTCTTTTCCATCAACAAAATAAGGATTTTTTTTCAAGATTATTAAAAAATAACTTTTACTTTTTCAAAAACTCTATTCAACTCTTCAGAATCAACTTTAGAGCGCATTATAGGATCACTTAGTAATGAAATTGCGTCCTCTAAATTTTCAGACATCATATTTAATGAAACTCTAAATGCTTCTAAATCTGCAATAAAATCTAAATTAATCCCTTTATCTTCAAGCTTTTTTGCAAAATCTTTTGCATTATTTCTTCCTGCCCCTTCTTGAATTATAAGAGAAGTAAACCAAATAAGCCCTTCTTTTTCTAAGTTCTCATAAGTGAAGCCTGCATCTTTGAATGATATATTTAGTGAAACTTTTGGTAAATCGCAATTTTTAACAAATAAAAACTTAAATCCTTTACGGGTAATAACTTTCTCTATATTTAAGTTATCGCTTGCTTGTAAGTTAAAGTTTAGACAAAAAAAGTATAAATACAAGTTTACTTATCTTCATTATTACCTACTTTTGGTAGCAAACGACCAACTAATTTGTTAGTAGAAAAGATAGTGTGAATTTTATTATTTACATTCTCTAAATTAATATCATTGATTTTACTGTATGAAATATTTATCACATCAAGTGGAATATCAAGTACTAGATGTGGTATATAAAACATTGCTATACTGATTAAATCAGATAGCTTATTAAATTGTGCTGCTTTGTATTTAGATTTTGCACTTTGCAACTCCTTATTCATTATTTCTTCAAAGATAAAGTTATTAATAGCATTATCTAATTTTCTTTCAATAACGTTCAATTTCATTTCACTTTTTGGAATTATCCTAATATCAATGTAGCTATCACTAAAGGTTAAATTGTTATAATAAGTAGATACTGATACTGCTATATTTTTATCCAAGATTAAATCTTTATATAATTTACTAGATTTGCCCAACCTCATAACACTTTAATTGCCAAGTTAAAAGCAAAGATTTCATCCATATTTTTGAATAAAGGAACACGATAACGAAAATATAAAACTGGCTCTTTTGCTTCAGTGCTTTCTAAAGTTATCAATAGATCTGCATTATGTGATGGATCCTGATTTGGTTAATTTCTAATTATAGACTTAGCTTTAATTTTTCCATATTTTTCTCTTGCTAGTTCCACTGCTTCATTGTATTCCACGTCACCAACAATCAGCAGGATTGCATTATTTGGATGGTAATAATTGTCATGAACTCTTATATATCATCTTGATTATAAGTTCTAATATCGCTTTCTCAGCCGATAATAGATCTTTCGTAGCCAGTTACGATAAAATGCATTATTCATTTCTTCTAATAGCAAATTGATAGAATTATTATCAAACCTCATCTTCTTTTCTTCTAATACAATATTTTTTATCTATTTTGTCTTGAGTAACATTAGAATTGCCAATTCTATCTGCTTCAACTTCCATTACTAGTGATAAGTTGTTCTTGAGGATTTAATTCCCCGTAGTAACATGTATATTCTCTAGTAGTAAATGCGTTGAATTGTGCTCCAATGCTACTTCATAGTTGATTCTATGTTTTTAAATTTTCCTGTAGTTTCAAACATTAAATGCTCAAAATAGTGAGTAGATCCTGCTTTGCCGATCGTGGATCCCCCATCCATTCCTTCAATTTTATATATTATTGCATGTGAAACAGCCGAAATCCGATGATTAGTACAACGTAGATATCTAAGCCCATTACTGAGTTTAGCGTGCTTTATACTGTGTTCTATATTTACATCTTTCAGAAAGATTGGATAAGTAAAAAACAATAAAGATATTGTAAAGAAACTAAAAAAAACTGTGAAACATTGTTCTAATTTAATAAAATTAGATTCGAAACAACAATTTTATTCCTCATTTTGTTTAGAAATGAGTCTGTCATATATGTACCACTTATACAGTAATATAAACATTCCGCAAGCTATATATATATCTGCTAGATTGAAAGCTGGCCAATACCAACTACTAATATGAAAATATATGAAATCATATACAGCTCCCCAATAGATTCTGTCAACTACATTACCGATTGCTCCACCAATCATCATAGAAAAACCAAAACAAGTTAATTTATCGCTTGATTTGTATATCAAGTATGCGAATATGCTAATTATTAATGTTGAAAATATTGAAAAAAAGAGATCACTATATGGTAAAGTGCTAAACATTCCAAAACTAATCCCCGAATTCCATACTTCAACTAGCTTTATAAAGCTAGCAACTTCGATTGACTCTCCTTTATCAATTAATGAGTTTATGTACAATTTGCTCATCTGATCAGTTACTACTGTAATTAGTACAACAATTAAGCATAGTTTTTTCATAAATTTGTCCTCAACTGATAAATCTCAAGTATATCAAAATTTATTTGTTTTGTTAATTCGTCAATACTATGGAATCTTTTTTCTGATCTGATAAATTTTAAAAGTTGTATATTAACCTTATAGTTATATAAATCTTTATTAAAATCGAATATGTGCATTTCTACTATAGGTTTTTTTAAATCTTTAAAAGTAGGTCTCATACCAATATTGACTATTCCATATAGCCAATTTGGATTATTGTCAGGAAATGCTGCCTTAGCATAATATGTACCAAACTTGGGTTTTATCATATAGTTTTCTATCGGAATGTTTATAGTTGGAAATCCTATTTCTCTACCTCTACATGCGCCTTTTATTACAATACCAGAGACTTGATAAGATCTGCCGAGCAATTTATTAGTAATCTCTATTTCACCTTTCTGTAAATACTTTCTGATTGAAGAAGAAGAGCAAATCTTTCCATCGATTATCAATGGTTCTAATTCAGTTAAAGAATATCCATACGTTTCAGAATATTTCCTTAAGATCGATGTATTACCCAATCGTTTATGACCAAAAGTACAACTTTTTCCAATGACTATGTGTTTAGCGCTATATTTATCTATTAAGATCTTGCTAATGAAATCATTACAGCTGATTTGAGAAAAACCTTCATTGAAATTGATAATATATAAACGATCTATATCATAACTGCTAATCAGTTCCTTTTTTCGTTCTTGATTTATCAATCTAAAGTTGTTTCTGCCAGATAAGACTGTTGATGGGTGAGGCTCAAAAGTTAAAATTGCAGAAAGTAATCCTCTTTCTTGTGCTACTCTCTTTAGAGTAGAAATCGCAAATTTATGTCCTAAATGAACACCATCAAAATTTCCAAAGGTTAATGCTACGTTATTTTTTATCTCCTTTTCACAATTATAAATAATCTTCATACAATTTGATATATTATATATATTTCTATATATAATAATTATATTTTATAAACTACGGAGGTAAATCATGAAAAATATTGAAGGAAAGGTTTTAATATATATAAAGCAGTACTGTCCTTTCTGTAAGAGAGCAAAAGAATTGCTAGATGAAAAAGGTATAGAATATGAAGAAATTGATGTGCTTAAAAGTCCGGATTTATTTAATGAAATAAAGTCAAAATATAACGTTAGAACAGTTCCGCAAATTTTTATTACTGATGAAAGTGGTAATTATATACAGCATATTGCTGGATGTGATAAATTAATCGATCTTGAAAAAGAAGGGAAGTTAGATGATATATTAAGTAGTAGTTATGCTAAAACTAATATATCAACTTATCTAAGCAAAAATGATGAATATGAAGGATACGTGGCATCACATGATGATTTTATTTGATTTTCCTTACTTTTATTGTTATGTAATGTGCGAATGAAGGGCTGATATGCTAATTTTAAACAAATTTAAATGGATTAAAATACAATTAGTTTGTTAGTTTTTAGTGAGTGAAAATGAAACAAAATATTTTAATTATTAGTAAGGATTCAATTAATATTGAACTAATCGATAAGAAAAATTTAGAGAATTTTATTACTATTTTTATAGTATTTGATAAACATGTAGCAGCAAAAACTTTTTTTTTACAAAGGAAGTGAAAATGGAGTATAAACAATACAACAAAGTGGAGAGTGTTGATTTATTGAAAAGTTAAGCTTTTATGTATCATGATATTGAAAATGTATTACAACATTTGAATAAACATGAAATGAAGGTGTTAAGTAAAGTAATAGCACACTCTCTTTTTCTATATATAGAATAATGCACCTGAATCTAAGGATATAACGTTTTCTCTTTTTGAGAATTTTCTCCACAGTATAATATTAGAGTAAATAAGAATACTTTCATAATAACTTCTATGAGTGAAAAAGATTTGGAACTAGATTCTCAAAATAGCAAAATGTTCATAGAGTTACTAAAGAGCGAGAAAAGTATTTGTAATTTCATAATAAAAAAAACTATTAATATAGTGGTATATTTTGAGATATATTAAGCTATAAATTTGATTATAAAATTATTGATAAGATCTAGCTTTTTAACATAAGAAGAAGCAAAACTTAAAGAAAAATTTGGATAATTTGTTTTTAAAGATCAAGTTTTTGTTGAATATTCTAGCATTAAAACTATTAATAGATATCTACACAATCTCTCTTTGAGAGAGTATGAAAACATTATTAAAAATATAGAAAATATTCTATATGATTTTATAACAAGTGAGAATAGTGATTCTGCTATAGAGCAAGTGAATAGAGCTTGATTAGAAAATTTTTCTAGATACTCCAAAAATCATTACTAATGACTATAGATAGACTTGTTAAATTCCATTAAGGTATTTTGCATGTTATTTTCCGTGCTGTATACGAGAATAATATCAAAATTAGAAAATCTTAAATCGCCAAAATTTCTCTTTGCCTTTACTAATTTCGATTCTTGAAGTGCAGATAAAATCTTATTTGAGATGAGATTCGTAAAGACAAAATTGATGGCTTATAGTGAGATCTTGTTTATTGTGTTTTTAGTAATATTGAATCTTTTGCATTAATATTCCTGGCCCAACTAAATTTGCTTCAAGCGGTTCAGTGAGCTTCAATCCTCTTATCAATACTGCTGCTGGAAACCCTTCTGTTTCTGTTACGATGTTTAACAATAATATATCCATATATGAAATATACGTACGAAAACCCAGGCTACCAAACATTACCGAGGTTCGATCAGTATAGTCTTGCGCTGCATGACAAGCTGGATTCATTCACTTCAATATAAACTTCAACTTCAGTTATTATTCCGCTAAAGTTGGGGAAAATTTGGGGACTTATTTCCCAATAACTCTTCAGCACAACCAAAGTCGGCCGCTCGTAGAAATTTCTTGGTAAGTATTGTATTATTCATTATAGAAGTATAAGTTATTTGCATTTGCAAGCAACTTGTACTGATAACAACTCCATTACACAGTAGTAGACAGGGATAAAATGAAAAGAAAGTTATAACATCATCCAAAAGAAACAAAAAAATTACTTGACAAATCTCATTAATCTTTTTTTTTGATATTAAAGCTATTTGTTTAACTTAGCAATCTGTGCAGATTAATGATAAAAACTTATGATATTTGCTATTTTATGTGTAAATTTTTACACTATGTGTATCTTAATGTCTTTAAAACTTTTTGATTTCAAACTCATAAACCTGCTTATAAGTTGTTTAAGACAGTATAGAACGTCAAATAGAACGAGAGAGTATTTAATATTAGCTGATCTAGAATTTTTTGCCTTTTTATTATTCAGTAAAATTCTTAACGTTTATAGTTTTTATTATTTACATTTAAAAGTAGCTGAATCTTAATGTTGAGAATAAAAACTCTGATATTTGAGGTACATATAAATAATTATCTATCAACTGAAGCTTCTTTTGCTTTTTTCTTTATTTGGTAAGTTTCTTAAATATTAAAGTAATTTATGAACGAAAATTTGTTTTTACAACAAGTGGTGTTATTCCAATGTCCATTTTTCTATCATTTTAATGCTTGATACTTGGATTTACATTTTTCATCTATATTTCAGCGTCACGCGCTGGAATGATGAAAGAGGAGAGCTACTTACATTACGACTTTTGTTTCTGTTTACCAGGTCTTTTATATATATGTTAAGAACAAGAAATTTTCTCATACTAACAATGGAGGAAATTTTATATGATTCTTTATGTTGATTATATAATAAGATTCATTTTTGCAAAAAAAACTGGAAAAAAGATTAAAAGATAGCTAATCACAACCTTGGAAAGGCTTTTAGTTAATAAACCTCTCAAATAAATCAATTATTTCTTTATTCTTAGCAAAAGAAAGCTGTTTTTTATTATTAATATCTTTATATTAATTTTAGCTCTCTTTCGAGAAGAAGTTTAATCATATCAATATCATTGAAATAAGCATTATAATATAAAGTAGTTCTTTCCATAATATTTTTGATATTAATGTTTGTATGTTTGTTCATTAGACGCTATGATCTACTAATCCAACTTCATTATTAAGGTACTTCTTTAAAATTTTATATAAGTCATAACTTATAGTATTATTTAACATAATTTTACCTTCATACACACTAACGATTGATAAGTATTTTATAAAGCTCAACATATTGTATTTAACATATTGCATTTATAGAAGAATTGTAAGATACATTTAAAGTATTTACTTTTTATTCTTAATTAACTCTAAAGCTTTTTTCAAATTTACACTTTCAATGTCTGCATTTTTGCCTAGGGCAACATTTGTTTTACCGCATTTTATATAGAATCCATATCTACCGTTGTAGATGAAAACCTCTTTTCCTTTGTTATTAAAACCGAGGAATTTTAGCTCTTTACGTGAGCTTTTTGCAATAGTTTGTACAGCTTCATCCAATCGCATGTCCAATGCCTCTTTGGAGCTTTTTTTAAAAGAAAAGTATCTACCATCATAAAAAATATAGTACCCAAATTTTCCAAGGCCTATTTTTATTTTCTTTCCTGTTTTTTGATGTTTTCCGATTATTTTTGGCAAAGAAAGTAATTGAGTAGCGGTATTCAGATCAATATCATTGACGTTTATATCTTCTGGTATGGAAATCTTTTTTTTCTTTTTTGATTCGTTATTGAATTCCAGGTAAAGCCCAAAAGGGCCTTTTTTAATTATCACCTCTTGCCCTGTTATATCGTCTATACCCAAACTTTTTGGATATTCTAAGTTATTATTACTATCTGTAATTTCTTTTGTATGACTGCATGCAGGGTAATTAGAACATCCAAGAAATATTCCCGCTTTTCCAAAATTCAATTTCAGTATACCGTCAGAACAATCAAGACATTTTTTACCTATTTCTTCTTTTCCTTCTTCTGAACAAAACCAATCGACTACCAAGCTGTGAATTTTGCTAAAAATCTCATCATGCGTCATTTGCTTGACAGAATTTACATGATTTAAAAATGGTACGTAAAAATAACTTAGTTCTTTTTTCCAATCTGCACATCCATTTGAGATTAAATCAAGCTTTTCTTCCATTTGTGCTGTGAAATTATATTCTATACAACGCTGAAAAAAGGTTTCTAGAAATATGATAACGATCTTACCACGACTGCTTGGAATAAATCTTTTATTGTCCAGTGTAACGTACTCACGATCTTGCAAGACTGAAATAATTGCTGCATAAGTTGATGGACGTCCTATACCAATTTCCTCCATTTTTTTAACAATGCTTGCTTCACTATAACGTGGTGGAGATTGGGTAAAATGCTGTTTTGGATTAACAGAAATCAGTTTGCATGCTTCACTTTTTTTCATAGCTGGTAGAATGCTTTCATCTTCATCGTCTACATTATCTCTATAAACTTTATAGAACCCATTAAAAAATATGCTTGACCCACTTGCTCGTAGAATTATCTTCTGATCATTAGAACTAATTTCAACTACTACTTGATCGAGGATAGCTGATTCCATCTGACTTGCGATAGTTCTTTTCCAAATCAGATCATACAATTTAAATTGTTCTGGCATTAAATAGTTTTTAATACTACTTGGCGTTCTATTTATATCAGTTGGATGAATTGCTTCATGCGCTTCCTGAGCATTTTTGACTTTTTTTATATATTGACGAGGAGATTTTGATAAATATTCATCTCCATATAACGACTTAATTGACTCTCTGATTGAGTTTATAGCCTCATCTGTAATATAAAATCCATCTGTACGCATATAAGTTATCAATCCGACAGTTTCACCACCAATATCGATACCTTCATATAGGTTTTGCGCTATACGCATAACATTTTTCACATTAAAGCAAAGCTTATTTACTGCATCATGTTGAAGACTTGAAGTGATAAATGGAGGAAGCGGGTTTCTCTTAACTTGCTTACGTTCTACTGAACTTACAGTATATTGCTTTGATTCAATCTCCTTAATTACTAAATTCTTTGCTTCTTTTTCATTTTGAATATCAAATTTTTCTAGCTTTTTATTTCCATAGTGGCTGAGTATAGCGAAGAACGTTTCTTCTTTGCTGTTTTGTATTTTTGCCTTTATGCTCCAATACTCCTGTGTTATAAATTTATTAATTTCATCTTCTCGCTCACATATAAGCTTGAGTGCAACAGATTGCACACGTCCTGCAGATTTGCTTCCTGATAACTTCGTCCATAAAAGTGGCGATAAATTAAATCCAACCAGGTAATCTAAAGCTCTGCGTGTTTGTTGCGCACGCACTAAGTTCATGTTTATTTCACGTGGATTCTTTATCGCTTCTTGCACTGCTCTTTTTGTTATCTCGTTAAAGACTACTCTATAAATGTGACTTTTATCATTGATTGCTTTTCTTTCCTTTAATGCTTCTACTAAATTCCAAGCTATTGCTTCTCCTTCTCTATCTGGGTCTGTTGCAAGGTATATGTCTGATGTTTTACTTGCTTCCTTTGCCAGCTTTTTTACATATTTCTCTGCTTTTTTAATAATTTCATACTTTATGGCAAAATCGTTATCTGGATCAACAGAACCATTTTTTACTGGAAGATCTCTTACATGTCCAAAAGATGCAGCTACCTTGAACTTTTTACTTAGATACTTGCTTATCGTTTTTGCCTTTGCAGGCGATTCAACTATCAATAAAGCCATAATTATTAGTATTTAAAGATAATATGTTGAGGAATATATAATAAAATGTAAAAAAATATTTTAATGAGTTCTATGAATTTTACAATGTGGATTATTGAAGATCTTTAGGAAATGATTTTACATTAATTATTCCAATTATCATCGATTAATATCAAATTTTGCAATGATACAACATAAGATGTTTCTTTTTTTTGTCATTCAAGTAATTAAATTGGAATAATATCATGCATTTGAGATAAAATAAGTCCTTTGGCTATATATTATCAAATATGGCGTGATTCACTTCAACTTTATATTTTGATTCTAGGTAGCTAATTAATTGCTCTTTTAGCGATATCATTACACGTTTTCCAGTATCAAATGTGTTTAATTTGCCACTTGATGAATACATTTTTTTTAAAACGCTTATTATAATTTCATTATTATATTGAATAGGGTCTGTCACTGAATCAATTGTCTTCATATTAAAAATCTTTTCTATGAGAGAAAAGGGGTAGTTTTGTTGATCTGCTTCATTGCGATATATCTGCTGATCTTTAATTAATTCTACACCTTGAATTTTCTCTAAATCTGTTTTCTCTTTTAATTGAGCTACAATTTCTTGTCCAATCTTAAACATTTGTTCTTTTATAAATTCATCACGCCAAAGATCTTTTACTGATGCTTTACTTTCTTCAAAACTTTGTAGTTTGGGCGGGATGATATCGATGATTTTTACACTGACAACTACATCTTCAATGCCTTTAAAATAACTTCTTTGGTCTTTTTTTCGAGAAAAGATAAAAAAAATCAAATTATTAGAACTTTCTACACTATTACCACTTTGATCCTTTCCGCTCGCATCTATCGGACCAATAGCTTGTATAGGTAAATTATATTCATTGGATATTTCTTCAATTGTTGTGTCATTGTATATCTTATAATTTGCTTGATTTATGAAATCATTAACTTTTTCAAAAGACTTTTGATTGATTAAAGCTGATTTTACATCCTTTTTTAAATCAGCTAAGTTTTCGCTAGAAATTTGATGTACACTTTCCACTTTTATTATATGCCAACCAAAACTACTTGCTAAAACTTCACTTACTTCTCCTACCTTGAGAGCAAATATCTTTTCTCTCATATCCTCTGGTAGAAAATCCTTGGTTATATTGTCCATCCTGGCTTCCTTAAGTTTAGTTTTACTAAACTTTTCTACTATTTGCTCGAAGCTTATTTTGTTCTCTTCAAATGCTTTTCTTGCTGCTTCGGCTTCTTCTTTAGAATGAAATATTAGGTTGAATATATCTCTTTGATCTTTAAGTTTTTGTTGTTCTATTATATCATCGATCTCTTCATCTGAGATTTGAACATGATCTTCAAAATATTTTTGGCTTAAAGAAATATACTGTGCAGTTCGATACTCAGGATAATAAAAATATGATTTATTTTTTTTATATAAGTCAAGTAAAGTTTGATTATCTGGCTTTGGAATATTTGTAACTGCATCTTTAGTTATTTTAACAATATCAACTACTCTGGTTTGGTGGCGATTTCTGTATATCTGCTCATCAATTTTCTCACCAAAAGTCACTGGATAATTATCTCTAAACAATGAAGTTATAAACATCATTGCAGGCAGAATTTTCTCTAGCTTTGCTATATATTCTCTTTCTGTCATATGTATGACGTTTAGCATCTCATGAAATTTCTCTTTGTCAAATTCACCTTCATCGTTTTGAAAATATTTAGTATTTTTAATATAGTCCTTTATAGACTCTTTTCCAATTATCAACTTCAGATCACTCATCAGGTTAAACAATAGTTTTTGCTCTATGAGTACATTAAGTAAATCGTATTTCAGTCTTTTTACTTGTTCTTCATTAATATTGGATCCAAAAATTTTCTTTCCGTAATTTTGATATAATGATTTATACTCATCTAATGTTATAACTTCTTTTCCAACTCTAACTAACTCCTCCTTTTTATTGTCATCTGATAGATGATTGCCAATTCCAATAAAAATTAATAAACAAGCTAAGATGACAACGATTACTTTAGTGGAAAAGTTTTTATTCATAAATGCAAAAGTTGATTATTGATTAATTATAAAATAGTGATAATTTAATTCTTGTAAATCTATTGATTATAATATCAGCATGTTTTTGTGGAAGAGTTTTCAGACTATTAGATAGTCTAATCTCTTTGAGTGAAAAAGCTGACTATTTTCTTTTATTTTTATGTTGTCTCTCGTACTATTTACTCTTACACAAAATTCAGATAAATTTTTAAACTTTTTGCTATACCTAGTTTATCTGTTTGCGATTCATTTTATTCCAGTTTCATTTCTGTAATACTCAAGAATATTATCGTAATATTTAAGTATGATGTTCAATTTCTTTGAAGCTATTGGCTCGGAAATTTCCATCTCCACTTAGAAAGTTCATTGCTTGATTTAATCAACTAGGGGATTTGTCATAAACGCCACGACCTATCATTACTCTGTTTGTTACGGATTCTTTGAGCGTATTTTGAATGTATTTAAATTTTTAATTTTACCATTTATTATCATTAGAATTTTTACTTACTCTTTGAAATTCTTAATGAATTTCCAATCTGTTTGAACGTTATAAAGCTATATTTTTGTTTTTCAGTGCATAGTTGATCATTTTTGCATCTAAATGCTCTGCAATTTTTGCTAAACATTGAGCATTGCAATTTTTATCGTTCCATTCAGTGTGTATATTCAGTGTAACTGGCACATCATTTACTGTCTTGATTGTAGCTTAAATTATTTCAGCAGCTCTTTTTTTATCGCGTGTTAGCGCTGATCTTGCATAGCCATTTACAACTTTTTTTGACTTGGCAATCAAAATTTATATCCACAATTTTTGTGTTCATATTTTCGTTTAATTTTGTAATCTCTTCCATAACGTCAAATTTACATCCAGCAAGTTGTACAGCGGTTAACTCATCAATTTTTGCTTTTTGTATACTTTGGTGAGTTTGCAAAAACATAGTTTTGCTTGTGATCATTTTTAGACTAATAAATTAGTACCAAGTTTTTTTATAATTCTTTTGAATGAATAATCATTCATTCTAGACATTTGCGCTAAGATTATCGGAGGATAGATCGTTAGGTTTCCTATTTGAAGATGGTATAAGTTTACTAGTTACTTAGTCTAAGTGCATTCGCGCACTTTTTTTTTGACAAGATCACAAATAATCGATCTTGATTTTTCTCTAAAACAGATAAAGCTACACCTCGACTTTCTCGTAATGATTGAGTTTAAATATATTGTTTCCCGTTCTCTGTTATTATATAAATTATCTTTCTACTGATAACTCTCATTTATCATTTTTGAATTTGGCTTAAATACTGTGTGTATAATATTATCATCATTTTGATGATGAACATCAATTTCGATGTCAGTCAATGAAGCTAAAATAGAGATTTTTTTTCTATGAAAATATATTAACTTTGACTTCTGATTGCTTCTAAATAGGATTTGTAAATTAATTTCTCATTGAGAAGAGAATTTGTTGCATTATCGCTATTATAATTTTGTAATATTTTTTTTGCATTGAAAAAATTTCCGACAGCTAGCTCTTTATAAATTGCTCTTAACTTCATTTTCAAGTAAATCTATACGAAGTAATTTTCTTATCAACTTTTCTTTGTTTTCACATTTTATGTGTTCAGTCAACTTTTTATTTTGTCAGATTTGTCAATTAAATCTTCTGATTTATTTAAGAATATGTTGAAAACTTTTCCTAGCTAAGCTTTTATAGAAGCTGCTATACTTGCATCATTTAAAGATGTGAATTGACTTAAAAATTTATATCATTTCAGTTTTATTTCTTGTGTTTTTTAGTTTACTTGTTTTCTGTTAACTTAATGCCATTATCTCCATTTGATGTTTTTTGCTCTTCTTAATTTGTTTTCTTTTTTTTTGAAATGATGCCTAATCAAGTAAAACAAAGATTCAATATCCACTTTATATATAACTGTAAGAATTATTTCCATTGCAATCCAAATTATGAGACGAGAGATTAGCATAGTAAGTGGAATGGTCATATAGAGGAGATTCTATTATCAATTTTAAACAATTAATGGTAAAAATGTAGCTACCAGATGTATAATAAAAGCGTGAACGTGAATAGTAAACTTTTCATCATTTTTGAGTTTTATAAGGTAAATGTCTTTTTCTGTAATACCAACATGTTATATTCATGAATGCTAAGTGAACTAGATTTTAGCAAATTTTGGAGATAAAGTTAATTATGATGATTTTATACCAATTTCCACTAAACAGAAGTCTGATAAACAACAATGTAAAAAGTTACAACGTCATTCAATAGAAATAAAAAAACTACTTAAAAAATTCTTCCAATTTCATCATAATGATAATAGAGTTATTCATTTAACTTTGTAATCTACAGATTAAAACAATAAAGGTAATTTTTACTTGACTTTTTATGTTTAATTTTTGCACTATAATACACCTTACTGATCTTTAACTTCTGATTTTCAAGCTGAAATGCGCCTAAAAGTCGTTTAAGACAGTATAGAACGTCAAATAAACAAGGGAGTATATGAAACTAGCTACTCTAGGTTTCTTTTGTCTTTTTTTTGCTTAGTAAATTTCTTAATATTTATTGCTAAAATAGAATCCTAAGTTCCAGTGTCAATTATTTGGATGACAGAAGGTGATATTTGGATGTACTCTCAAAATCTGTTATTACAGAACGTAAAGCTGAAATCTAAGAAAATTTGCTTGTGAGGCCAAGCAAATTAATTTTATGAGTATAGAAAGTAGCTAATTTTAATTTAAAGAGTAATAATTTAATTATTATGGAAAATGAATGCATCTTAATGTTAAAACATTGAGATAATAAGGAAAGAACTACTGAAATGACATCATTGTTGACTAGTAAAATGATATCTCTAATTAATCCTATTACCATAGCAGTTATTAATGACGTGTGCAAAAATATTGAATATTAAAAGCTTTTAAAATACACTAACAATGTTGTAATAGTACAATTTATGCATGATATAGAGTATATACGCAAAAATCCTGAGAAATTCGGGAAAGCGATGAAAAGTAGAGGAATTAAAAATTTTACTGTGAAAGAAATATTGGAAATCGATCATGAAAAAAGATCATTAACCACTAAACTGCAAGATTTGAATAGGAAGCGCAATGAAATCACAGAAGAGATAAAGAAGCTCAAAATGAGCAAGAGTCACTGTAAAAATGAAATGGAAGCGTCAAAAAACGTAACAAATGAGATAGAAGAAATCAGTTTAAAAGAGCAAATAGAGAGAGATAACTTAATGAATATTTTATCTAATTTACCAAATATTCCTGCACAAAACGTGCCAATAGGTGAAGATGAGAGCTCTAACGTAGAAGTTAGAAAATGTGGAGAGAGAAGAAAATTTGATTTTGTACCGAAGTCTCATTATGAACTCGGAGAAGAATTGGATTTGATAAATTTTGAGCAAGCAGCAAAAATCTCTGGGTCAAGATTTGCAATATTGAAAGGACGGTTAGCTAAGCTTGGACGAGCATTAATAAATTTTATGCTTGAAATACATGTTAATGAATTTGGCTATACTGAAATATATCATTCGGCCTTGGTAAAGAATGAAGCGATGTATAATGTTGGTCAGCTACCTAAATTTTTTGATGATTCATATTTAACTATTGACGAATTGAGATTGATTCCTACAGGTGAAGTAGTTTTAACAAATTTAGTTGCTGATAAAATAGTAGAAGAAAAAGAACTGCCAGTTCGTTTTACTGCGTATTCGGAGTGTTTTCGTAAGGAGGCCGGCAGCGCAGGACGAGATACAAGAGGAATGATAAGGCAACATCAATTTGGTAAAGTGGAATTGGTGAGTATCACAACCGAAAACCAATCAAATGATGAACTAGAGCGCATGACGAATATTGCTGAAGAGATATTAAAACAGTTGGAGTTGCCATATAGAGTGATGTTGCTATGTAGTGGTGATATGGGCTTTGCTGCACAGAAGACTTATGACATAGAGGTGTGGTTGCCTGAGCAAAATAAATATAGAGAGATATCGAGTTGTTCAAATTGCGGTGCATTTCAAGCAAGAAGGATGAATGCTAAATATTTTTTAGAGATTGACAAGAAATTAAAAAAATATGTTTTTACTTTAAATGGCTCGGCTTTAGCTATAGGAAGAACGATTATTGCCATAATGGAGAATTATCAAAATCCTGATGGGTCGATTATAATACCAAACGTATTGCAAAAATATATGAATAATGATACTGTTATAAGTAAATAATAGTTTTAACATACAAAAAAAGTGAGGAAATTAAAGATGAAGGTTCTGGTTATAGGTTCTGGTGGGCGCGAGCATGCTTTGCTTTGGGCTCTAAAAAAATCTCCTATTTTAACTAGATTATATATCACTCCTGGCCGACGAGCTATAGAAAATCTTGGGATTCTTGTGGATATAAATATTCAAAACTCAATTGATATTACACAATTTTGCAAGGGAGAAAGTATAAAATTAGTTGTTATTGGTCCAGAGCAACCAATAATCAATGGACTTGCTGACAATCTAATTGCAGAGGGAATAAATGTTTTTGCTCCAAGTCGTGCAGCTGCAAAGCTTGAAGCGTCAAAGTCTTTTACTAAGAGATTATGTAAACAATATGGTATACCAACTGCCAAATATGAGTGTTTTATCGATGAGAGATTAACTAAAAACTTTGTATGCAGCAATAAAATAAAATTTCCACTTGTAGTGAAAGCAAATGGAATTGCAGAAGGGAAAGGTGTAGTAATATGCAACACAAAAAACGAAGCTTTTTCTGCGATAAATTCAATGTTGATAGAGAAAAAATTTGGTGAATCAGGTGAAGAGATAATCATAGAAGAATTTTTAGTTGGAGAAGAAGTAAGCTTTTTTGCTCTTGTTGATGGGTTGAAAGTGGCAACTCTTGGATGTGCAAAGGATTATAAAAGAGCTAATGAAAACAATGAAGGTCAAAATACAGGAGGTATGGGAGCATACTCATCACCTTCAATTATAAGTAAGGATATGGAACAAAAGATTATCCAAAAAATAATATATCCGACAATTCAAGCGTTGACTAATATAGGAACTCCTTATAAAGGAGTGCTTTTTGCTGGTTTGATGATTTGCAAGAATAACCCTAAACTTCTTGAGTATAATGTTAGATTCGGTGATCCGGAGATACAATCTATTTTGCCTAGATTTGATAAAAATTGTGACTTATTAAAATTAATGTTGTCAGTTACAGAAGGAAAGTTGAGTGTCAAAACAGTGGAACTTACTAATAAATCTACGGTTTGTGTAGTTGTTGCAAGTAAGGGTTATCCAGGTAATTATAAAACAGGAGAAATAATTAGAGGATTGGATAAAATTGAGAGTATTCCAGGTATAATGGTGTTTCATGCTGGTACTCAATTGGATGAAAGAGGTAATTTAATTTCGGCTGGCGGGAGAGTGCTTAATATAGTAGGAGAAGGAAGTAGTATAGAAGAAGCTAAAAGTAAAGTGTACTCGGCATTGAACTTTTTAGAATGGCCAGGGGGTTTTTTCAGATACGATATTGGTAGTCCGCATTAGCTATCTAAGTGTTTGGAGTTTTAGTTTGTCTTTCTTAAAGATGTTCTAGTATACTAAATATATTATTAGGATGACAATAGAATTGAGAGATTTATGGAAACTTCTGAATTAACTTTATTCGATTTGTAAAATTTTTCTTGACAGTTTAAAAAGTTATTTGCGTAGTGAAGTAGAAAGATATGTAGATAAAAGAGCAGAAGAAATTATAAACGAGGTTATATTACATATAATGTACAAAGGTGTTAAATAACATGTTAGGCAACAAACCACCGTTTACATCCGAAGTGAATAAATCTGATGAATTTATATAAATTGATGATGGCTTTAAATGCAAAATGAAGAAGTTATCAAAGCTCTCATTACAGGGGAAATACTTGTATGAGATTGCTAAAGTAATAGTCAGAAATATGAAGTTAGAGCGAGAGAGTGGATAAATTTATAAATAATAAAATTGAAAAAAGTGATTAAGACTAAGTCTTTATCCAAAGTATGTTAAATACTAAATGAATGATTGAAGTTATAATGTTGATATTGCTTCAAGATATGCTTTTTCCATAAAGAAAGAATAAAAACTTTAAGCTGTCATTGTGCAAAGTTTCTTTCAGCTCAAAATAATAACGTTTAAATTATATATTAAAGCATTTAAAGAGATCTTAGTTTACTTACTCTATTATTTTCTTTATTATCAAAGATTGCTTTAAATAATATGGAGGAGCACATTGTCAGCAATTGCTATTATTGATTTTGGTTCACAATTTACACAACTTATAGCAAGACAAATAAGGGAGATGAGTGTTTATTGCGAGATATTCACAAGCAACATCAGTTTTAAAAAAATATTGAAATTCAATGGATTTATTTTCTCTGGAGGACCACAATCTGTGAATAACAGTTGTATTGAGGCAAATGAAATAGTATATGAAATTATAAAATTTAATAAGGCAACAAACGTTCCTATACTTGGGATATGCTATGGACAGCAATTCATTTGTCATTATTTTGGTGCAAAAATAAAAGAAGAATTCAAACAAGAATTTGGTAGAACTAAGATAAAAATACTAAAAGAGTCTCCTATTATAAAGGATATGTGGAAAGTCAATTACGAAGTGGATGTATTGATGAATCATGTAGACAGTGTTGAAACTATACCTCAGGGATTTACTGTTATCGCATCGAGTATGATAAATCAAACAATCGCAATAATTGCTAACGAGCAGCGGAGGATTTATTGTACTCAATTTCATCCTGAAGTGAGATTAACAACAAATGGCAGCAAATTACTCTCTAATTTCTTGGATATTGCAAGTTGTGAAAGAGACTGGACAATGAAATCACTTATTGAAAAGCAAAAGGAAAAAATCAAAAACTTAGTAGGGAAGAGAAAGGTAATTGCCGCAGTAAGTGGTGGTATTGATTCAAGTGTTGCAGCAACTCTCACATATAAAGCTATAGAAAAACAATTGAATTGTATTTTTATTGATACTGGGTTATTACGCAAAGATCAAACTATTGCTATGTTGAAAGAGATTCCGATAAACTACATTAACAGATCAAACTTATTTTTTAGTAAGTTAAAGGGAATAACTGATCCAGAAGAAAAGCGAAAGATTATTGGCAATACTTTCATTGAAGTGTTTGAAGAAGAAGCAAAAAAAATAGATGATGTGCATTTTTTAATGCAAGGCACCATTTACTCCGATGTAGTTGAGTCAGGTCATACTTCTGAAAATACTAGTACAATTAAATCTCATCACAATGTTGGTGGATTGCCGAAAAAGATGAGTCTGAAGCTAATAGAACCTTTACGCTATCTCTTTAAAGATGAAGTAAGGCTGCTTGGAAAAGAAATTGGTCTTTCAGATGAGATAATATTTCAACATCCATTTCCTGGACCTGGATTAGCAATTAGAATAATAGGTGAAGTGAATGAAGAAAAGGTGCGAATATTGCAAGAGGTGGATGAAATATATATCAATACAATGAAAAATTACGATTTGTATGATAAGATATGGCAGGCTTTTGCTGTACTGTTACCAATAAAAACTGTAGGGGTTATGGGAGATAACTACGCATACGGATATGTTTGTGCTTTGAGAGCTGTGACATCATCTGAAGGTATGACGGCTGATGTATTTCCGTTTGAAAATAAGAATCAATATTCATTAGTATTTTGGGATTTTCTTCAGAACGTTAGTAGTATAATTGTTAACAATGTTTCCAAAGTAAATAGAGTTGTATATGATTTAACTTCCAAACCACCAGCAACTATTGAGTGGGAGTAATAATGGAGCAAATGCTCCTACAATGGTTTTATAAGCTAAAAGAGCAATAAAAACTACTGACAAATTCTTTCAGTTTCCTTATCAATAGTATTGAGGATATTTATCTTCGCAATTTATATAATGGATTGTATAATTTAGTTTTCTGTTAGTTTTATTATTATAAAATAAATATCTCTAATCTTATAATTTTGTTAGTTAATAGGTTTAGAGATAAAAAAATGAATACTACAATAAAAAATAATTCAAAAATTTTGCCTGAAAATGAACATTCAAAAGTCATAGTGCCATCGTCTGTTCTCCCAAAGTCTCACTAAATCTTCTTTATAAGAATAAAAGTAATTTTTGAGCAAAATGTGTCTTACTTCCAAATAAATGATAGTAATACAGTGAGTAGTAATTTTAAGAAAATATTTGATCCGATAATACGAAAACTTATTGAAGATGGTGATATTAACATTCATATAAGCATTAGCTCTTTCAGCAAAAACGCTGCATTCAGGAAATAGTGATGTATCTTTATGTAGTAATGTTAATGATTGCATTTCTAATGATGAAGATAAATTGATAGAAGAGAAAATAAAAGATACGTTTCAAAACTATTAGCGTGTGTATATAAGACAGCGCTGTTTCCAAAATTATCAAAAAAAAATAAACGGACTTTTAAGTAAAAATAGCTACAAAGCTTTAATTTCTACAACAGTTCAAAGTATTGCTAGAAAAAGCACTTTTATTTGGAGTCTATTTAATCATAATACAGTTTGTATAGATAAGATGTTATTTAATTTTAAGAATAGTATGTCAAGTAGTTCGTCTTTGTGTAATAAAAAAAGCAATATTTTAGATATAAGAGAATCTAATAATTCAAATATTATCATATGTAATATTACTAAGAGTAACACTAAATAAGATCTTCATAAACTTGATACTTCATATAAACAGAATCTTTCATCAGAAGTTTCTGAAATGAACGTGGATTATGTAATAAATAGAGTAAAGAGATTAATTTATCAATTTAAACAGAGTGGCTGTAGCTGCTAAGTGTTTTCTTTACTTTTGTATTCCAAATGGTAGAGCTTTTTTTAAAACAGCATGTTCCTTATTTGCTTCACAAGGAGAATTACTAGTTTTTGATTTTTCATCTGTAAAAGTAGCATTAGTAACATTAAGAGAGATTTTGAGTCTTTCTCATTCTTCTTGGTTATTAGTGCGAGTTAAAATTAAAGATTTATATTCATTTCAATTTTTCTATTTCTTTTTGATATGAAGAATATGGTTCCTCATATGTATTAATATTTACCGATTGAGTATTATCAAAATTAAAACAGATTTAGAGGGATAATTTTTCTTTTATGTAATTTAAAAGACATAGTTCTATTTTTTATACAAAATTTTATTATTTCTAACGAAAGTGAAAGATCTTCTGCATAGAATATAAAAATTATTTATAATTAAGCGTTTTGATTTTTTTTTGGTAGTCGAATATTTCGAAACAATGCCTTTATAACTTTCTTTATCGATTATTTTGATAAATGTAAGAAAAGATTAGCAAAAGACTTTAAGTCAAAATTTGATTCAAATACTATACTAATAGCTTTATATACGTTACTCTTCTCTTTTCTGAGATAGGATTAACAAAGATGATTCCTTCTATGATCAGGAATATATTTTATAGATTTCAAAAAATTAACAATATAATCAGGATGGTATATATCAAGATCATCTACTAATATATAGATACTTTTGCCTTTTTTGATTTTATTAATTAATTTTTTTTTTAAAAAATCCTTATTTTTTTTGAGGATATTTAATTCTTTCAATATAAGATCAATATCTTTTTTTGTCAGTCTCTTTCGCATTATCAAGAAATATAGAAAGTATAGCAAGTGGTAATTTACTAATGAGCTTCCTTAGTGTATTGAATGAAAACAGTTCCTAGTTTACATTCTTGAATCGTTGTATAATGCTTTTTCTTATTTTATAAGATATTAATAAATCTTCAAATAGAAAATTTGAAAAAGAGGCAGTGATAAGCTCAATGCATTAATATTCCATACGCTATAATAAGCTGAAATTTTGTTTGTTGCTTTAACTCTTTTATTCACTTTTTTAGAAAAAAAAATCTTGCCTCATTCGTTATATCTTTCTAAAGATATTATTGTAAAAGACTGATCAATTGTTAAAACTATAGTGTTGAATTTGTCTAAAATTACTCCTAGTTTAGGAGGTCATTTTTTTAAGCTACTACTTTAGATGGCGGCGCTGCTTCTTTTTTTTTTGAAGATTATTAGCAATATAAATTTTCTTAAGCATATACTTTATTTTATGTTCAATTTGTATTTTTGTCTTGAGGTAAGAGCTGCTTTTAATGTTTTTTCATTTAGGTAGTAAAAATTTCTCCATCAATTGGTATGCCGCAAGCGAGGCGTGATATTTTTACATCTAAGTTTTTAATAATTCAATTCATTGCAAATAATTTACCATTTTAAACGTGAGAGTCATCATATCTGATGATATACTACTTTTCTCAAACGCACATAAATCACCTAATCCTTCTATTATGTACATTAACTTATTATCATGTTTTGGATCAGTGCAAATAGAACAAGATGATTTTAACATCAAGATTTCTACAAACTTTATACTCTATTATAAGGTCTGCTAACTTTTTGATTAAAGATGCAATTGATAGAATAAACTTTCTCTTTATCTTGTAGTAAATGTATGACTATTCATCTTGATAATGGCCCTAAATTTAGCAATTTAGAAAAATAATATACTTTTTATTTTAATATTCATTCTCTAAATTTAGAATAGGCCATTAAAATTGTGGCATCATATCCTTTATATAGGAAGTAGTAAATTTCTCTCATCTCACTTTAGATTAATTATAAAAGAAATTTCTTATTCTATGAGAATTTATATCTAATCTATACTAGATTTGACCTTTTAGGTCTATATATTAATAAATATTTAGTAATAATTAATATGAATAATTCATTTAACAGTAGTAATTATAACAAGAATCTCAGTTCTTTGATACAAGTTATAAAACTGAAAGATACAAAAAAAATTGATAAACGATATAATGAAACGGTAGGATATTTACCACAAGCTCTGAAGGATTTTACAAATAAGCAGAAGATATAGCTAGATTTGTTATATATACTGACTTGAATAATTAAGTAGAATCGATAGATAAAAAGTTATTAGGCTTTTTTTTGAAGTGTTAAAAAGAATATGGCTAGAGAACGATGTTATGATTTAAGAATCACAACATAAGAAATTTTATTAAAGATAAATCTTTCAATCCTACTTAGAAAAGCAGATGAATATATAAATATTTTGAGAAAAGTTAACCTCTTAAAAGAAAGATTTGATACTTTGAAAGAAATTTCAAATTCAGAGTGTAGTGAAAAAAAAGAAAATATAAGTCATATGAAGTAAACTTGAAGAGCAAAACTATATCGAAACAAAAGAAAGAAGAGCAGTCAAAAAAAATCTACTAGTAATCTCCATGAAGAAAATAAAATGACCAACAAACAGAGGCTTCCATCACTTTTGATTGAGTTAAGCCTGGGGAAATCTTCAAAAAAGAGGTTGTTATCTATTTAGAAGAAGAAGGTGCGTTCTAAATCAAAACTAGAGGTTATATCTTTTGATGATTCAGAATATGAGAATTTATCAGATTAAGAATCTGACAAAAAAAATATCTAATTACGAAGAAAAAAGTTCAATTTACGTAATAGTTTCTAAAAAACATATAGAAGTAAAAAAGCAAATAAATAGCAGCAACAATCTAAACCTACATATTTATAAAGCCTAAAAGTACTGATCAACAAATGAGTATGAAATTAAAGATAGTAGGAATGGCTATCAAAAAAAAATCAACTGTAGATAAACCTACAGTACCTCTAAAATATGAGAGTCAAGGTCGTAGGCAAAAATCAGCATAAAAAATTGCTGATAAAGCACAATCAACAATAAAAGTAGTTGCTATGAAAGAAGAAGTAAATAGCAAGAAAGACAATAGAGTAAAGTTGATAGTAAGAAAATTGAGCAAGATCAAGTTCTACTGCAAATAAAACTATTTCAGTAGTACAAGTAGATATTAATATGGAGGAAAGATCTCCCTGCATCATCGTCAAAAGCCGCCTTACAATCTCACTCATTTCTGCGATAAATGAAAGATTTGAAATGGAATACTCTTATATATAATAGCAAAGTCTTATTTTAAGTTTTCAGCTAGTAAAAAGACCATTCTCATGCATGTTAGCGTAAAGGAAATAGCTGCAAGATTTGAAAATCATAGAAGAAATAATCATAGATTTCTCGCATCATGGTGAGAAATTTTTTGGAGTAGCGCAACCTCAAAATACTTGTAGTATTTGAGGAATAAAAGCAAGTTTTGAAGCAAAATTAGAATACTGATTATGTAGGAAATCTATTGAATAAATCCTATAATATCCTTTATTTCTTTTATGTTGTGATTTGCAACTTCTGCTGCTTTTTTTGTACCTTTCTTTAATATTTCATGTAAATAGGACTGATCCTTTAAGAGGTTTCTCATTTTCTCACGTATAGGTGATATAACACTGATAATTAAATCAATCAACTTTTTTTTAAAATGTTTCATATCGTGCTTGTTCATCTCTTCACATACTCTTTCTACATCCAAATTATTCAATGATGAATAGATGCTTATCAAGTTACTTACTTCCGTACGACACTTTAAAGTGAGAAAATCAAAGCCTAACATTGAGTCTGTTTTTGCTTTTTCTATTTTTTTAGCAATGAAATCATTTGTATCATCAAGATTAATACGTGAGTATTCTGAAGGATCAGATTTACTCATTTTGCTTGTGCCATCTTTTAAGCTCATTATTCTTGATGCGTAGTTAAAAACTATGATTTCAGGCACAACGAAATAATTTAGTTTATAGTGATTGTTGAAAGTGAGTGCGATATTGCGTGTGAGCTCCAAATGCTGCTTTTGATCATCACCAACAGAAACATATTTGGTTTTATATAATAGTATATCTGCAGCCATAAGCACTGGATAACTATATAGCCCTAAAGAGGCTTTTTGTTTATTATTACCGATTTTATCTTTGAATTGAGTCATACGACTGAGCCAACCAACTGGTGTATAGCACCCAAGTAGCCAACTAAGTTCTGCATGACCTCTGACTGTGGATTGACTAAAAATAATGGATTTTTCTGGATCTATTCCGCACGCAATGTAAGCTGCTACTGTCTTAAGAATATTACTTTTTAATTCGCCGGCAGGAATTTTATTAGTTGTGATTGCATGTAAGTCAACAATACAACAAAAAAGAGATTCATATTTATTTTGTAAGTCTATCCAATGCTTGATTACACCAAGATAATTACCTAAGTGTAGTATACCACTCGGTTGAATACCTGAAAAGACAATGGAATCTTTCAGAACTTGATTTCTGATGATAGTTTTTCTTTGCGTTTCAAACGCACTCGAATATTTTGTGATGCGTTTCTCTTCTTCATTATTATAATAATCAGATATCATTCTAGTTCTCCGACACACAATCGTACTAGCGTTTTGATTTTAAGTTTGATGGAGTGTGTCACCAAAGTAGATGACACACTAGGATTTAAGAATTTTACTAAATTAATGAGCATAAAAATAGATGTTTTTTAAGACATAACTTTTTAATGAGATTGTGTGCGGATTGGATCCTAGTGTTAAATACTGAAATGATACCTTTGTGTTTGATGGAAAGTTCTCTATAACATTTAACATATTATTTTTAGAATAAATGTTCACACAATTGTGTATTCTGACATTTATTTTCTTTTTCTGAATTCCATCTTCACGCACTGAAACGAAATCAAACTGTGCTATTGATTTTTTATTTAAATAAAAGTTATAAAGAAAGTTCAACTTTTGATATTTATTCATTTTCATCAGATTTCTTGGAAATAATAACCATTGCAGGACGAAGCAATCTACTTTTAATAGTATAACCTGTTTGTAAGACTTCCACGATAGTACCAGTTTCTTTTTTATTATCTTCTCTTTCCATAACGGCTTGGTGTAAATTACTATCAAAAGATTCTTCCATTGGATCTATTTCTTCTATTCCGTATTTTTTTAGATCATTCATGATTTTTTGATGAGCTACTTTGATTCCTTCATGAACAGGATCACTATCTTTTAAATTTTCCATCACTCTTTTTAAATTGTCGCATGAGTCGATCATATCACGTGCAAATTGTGTAACTGCATAATCACTTGTATCGCTGATTTGCTTTTGCATTATACGTTTAATGTTTTCATTATCCGCAATAGTACGACGTAAATGATCTTCAAGTTGAGTTGCACGCTCTTTCAATGCATTGAGATTTTCTTCAAAATCATCAGTGTGTTTGCTACTATCTTGTTGATCTTCGCTTTTTTGTTTATTTACCGTATCAGTAAACTTCTTCTTTTTTTCTTTGTTATTATCTGACATATCATTAACCTTAAGAATCTGATAAATATATAGCAACTAATCTGAAAATATCAAGAACTAGCTAAACTTGTCTTTCTATGCTTGTATTCAGAAAGTTAATCAAAGCAGTTTTATAAGGAGAATCAGAAAAAGTACTAATATCATTTAGCGCCATATTAACATAGTGTCTTGCATTTTTTATAGAATGCTCGATGGCATTGTGATGACTAATATAGTGTAGTGCTTGATCAAAATTGCGTTCAGTTGAAGAAAAACATTTTTCCCAAAATTTTTGTTCTGCTAAACTGCCTTTTTCGTATGCTATAATAGCAGGTAAAGTTACTTTGCCTTCAAAAAAGTCTTTTCCAATTTTTTTTCCAGAAATGTTTTGATTAACAGTATAGTCTAGCATGTCATCAATTATTTGGAATGCCATGCCAAAATTAAAACCAAAATTTCTTAGTTTTTTTGTTTCATCATTTGTAGCGCAAGATATTATAGATGCAGCTTCACAACATGCAGAAAATAAAGAAGCTGTTTTTTCTCCAATCATATCGAAATAATTTGCTCGAGTAGTGTGAGGGTTAAAGCATGTCGTCATCTGTTTTATTTCACCTTTTACAAGCAAATGTGACGCTCTAGATAAAATAGAGAGAACATTTAAATTTTCACATTCTATAAGCCATCTAAATGCTATAGTCAATAATAGATCACCAATTAAAATACTAGATTTATTTCCCCAGATTTTATTTGCTGTTTTGACTCCATGACGTGCTTCACTTTCATCAAGCACATCATCGTGAAGTAAAGTAGCATTGTGTATAAATTCTACCGATGCAGCAACTCTAACTCTGTCTTTCCCAGAATAGTTCAGCATTTTACATAAGATGAAGACGAATTTTGGCCTTATTTTTTTTCCACCCGATTCAATAAGATGAGATATAATATCAGCAGCAAATTTGATGTTTTCATTATCAACGTTTCTGAAGATAAAATCTTTCATAGCTGATAAATCAGAAGATATAATATCATCTAATTTACCGTTATTTATTAAACCAGTGTTCAACATTTAAAGAGACTTATGCCTCTTGTTCTTTCGCTTTCTGTGTTGCTACTTTCTTTTCCTTTGTTTTTTTTGTTTCTATATTCTTTTTTGCTTCTAAAGCAATTATACCATTTTTAATGAACCATAACACTTTTTTAGTTGGTTGTGCACCCAAATTTAACCAATGTTCTAATCTATCAACTTTTATCACAATACGATTTTTATTATCTTTTGGTAGTATCGGGTCATATTGCCCTATTCTTTCAATAAAATGCCCATCTCTTGGTGCAAGCGAATTAGCTACAACTACTCTATAAAAAGGGCGTTTCTTTTTACCAAATCTTGCCAATCTTATTTTAACCGTCATGTTAACCTTTATTTATATGTTATTTGCAATTTTATATAATAAACAATTTAAGTCAAATGAATTTTCTTACAATAGACTACTTGCTTAATCTAAATTAAGAAGAAAAGGCAATTTACTATCTGTCATTGCTTACAGATCTCATTCGCTAGCAAGTAATAGAATGATGGTAGATATAAATATTAAAGAAATTTACTAAACAGAGAAAAGGATAATAAAATCCCGAAGTAGCTAATTATTTCATTCTCTATTTTGAAATCCTTCGTTGAGTGATATTTTAAACGATTTATAAATGCGTTTGATGTTATACAGATAACTCCTCCTCTCGGAAAAGGGGGATTTTTAAAAGATATGTAGTACACATAGTGTGAAAAATAGTATGCCAATACAAGTTTTACCATTTTAATCTATACAGATTGAAAAGTTAAACAAATAGCTTTAATTTCATTAAATATTGAGTTAAAAAGGATTTGTTAAGTAATTTTTAGCCTGTTTAAATCACAATAGTTATAAACTAGCTACAAATTACAACAAATGCAGTAGCGTAATCCCCGTCATCGCTTAAGGAGAGGTGAATTATGTAATCTTTGGAGATAGAATCAATGTTAATGTCTAGATGAGGTTTTCCTTTTATATCATTGTATATTTCTATGTCTTTCATTGTAATGCCATGGCTAAATCCACTGCCTAGTGCTTTAACAAAAGCCTCCTTTGCTGCAAAGCGTTTAGCAAGATACTTTGCCTGTATTTCTTGATTATTGTACTTTTTGCTTATCTCTATTTCCCGTTCAGTATAGATTTTATTGTGGAATTTTTCTCCATACTTTTGTAGTATTTTCAATATCCTTGGTATATTCACTATGTCGATGCCGATGCCGTGTATCATTCTGCATTGAAGCGGTTTATTGCTTCTTCAATCTTTATTTCCTCAATTTCTTGAGTTGCCATATTTTTTATTTCAATTATATTTTTAATTGTTGCTTTCTTTCCAACAATTATTTGCCACGGTAAGCCTATTAAGTCCATTCTAGTAAATTTCACTCCTATACTTCTTTCTGTATCATCGTAAAGGATTTCATCTTTTTTTAAAGCTTTGTATATTTTATCTGCAATCTCTAGGCATTTGCTATTTTTCGTTTGTAAATTGATTAGACCAACCCTAAAGGGAGCTATTGCTTCTGGCCAAATAATTCCTTTATCATCATGAAAAGCTTCTATTATCGCACCAACAAGCCTTGAAACTCCAATGCCATACGAACACATATGTACGTTGACATTTTTACCATCATGTAAAGTGACTTTTGCATTCATTGGCTTTGAATATTTATCGCCAAAATAAAAAATGTGTCCTATTTCAATACCTTTACTAACATTTAATTGTTCTTGCGGTATAGGGCAAGTTTTGAGATCGTGCATATCATCTGCAACTGCATATATACTCTTCAAACTTTTAATATCTTCACTTTGTAATAATTCAGAAAATTTATTATCGTAGTATAAAGTGCTTTCACCATTGTTTGCCAATATGTGAAATTCATGGCTTAAATTTCCTCCAATTGGCCCTGTGTCTGCTCTTACTCCAATTGGAGTGAGCCCCATACGTTTGAAGATTTTTATGTAAGTTTTGTACATCAAATTGTATGCATTTAATGCATTTTCATAATCTATATCAAAACTATACGCATCTTTCATCAAAAATTCTCTACCTCTCATAACACCATAACGAGGCCTTATTTCATCACGAAATTTCCACTGAATTTGATATAAACAAAGTGGTAAATCCTTGTAACTCTTTACTGTACCTCTAATTAAATCAGCTGCTACCTCCTCATGCGTTGGCCCGAAAAGCATATCACTCTCATGTCTATCCTTAATGCGCAACATCTCTTTGCCGTAATCATCATAACGTCCTGATTTTCGCCAAAGACTTGCTGGTTGCACACAAGGCATTAATACCTCAATTGCACCAGCTTTATTCATTTCATCTCTGATGATGTTTTCAATATTTCTAAGCACACGCAGACCGAGTGATAACCAAGAATAAATGCCAGACGCTGTCTGCTTGATTAAGCTTGCACGTAACGAGTATCGGTGAGAAGCAATTTCAGTATCAGCCGGAATCTCTTTTAAAGTTGGTAGGTAATATTTAGATAAGCGCATTTAATAAATTTGATTTTACTGGGTAATTTTAATACAATCAGATCTATAGGTAAACTTATTTGAGAAGTGGAACGCTAAAATATCTCTATTCTATTATCTATAATTTTCAAAAAGTTTAACACGTTCTTTGAATAAAAGAGCAGATGATTCTTTCAATTTGCTATTCGTTAAGACTACATCATTCTCTCTTTCTATAATAGGATTTTCAAATCTTTTGTATAAATTAATAGATTTAAGAGATAATGATGTTCCTCTACCTCTGATGTAGAATGTAGTGGAGATATTGGTTTATGTTCTACGTTGTTATCTAGTGTACAATCATTGTTGTAAAACTTCCTTTTCTATGTTTTTAATTGAGAGTTTGAAGATGTATGCACGATAATTCTTTAGCTTGCATTCAGATTTTCATTATCATTAGATATATGATCGTTATCGAGACTTTCACTTTTTGTTTTACTATCTGACTGAGAGTTTAAAGATGCAGATTTTTCTGCGTTTTGTCTGCTTCTTTTGCTTTGTCTTTTTCTGTTTGTTTTCATTTTTATCTATAGAGCAATCTGAACTACTATTAGAACATTCGCTTTCATTATCTTGATTTTAATATCTTTTTCTCTTCGCAAGAGCTTGAATTATATTTGCAGAACCAGGTTGTCATTGCCTTTTTCTCTCTGCTTACTTTCTTTTAATTTTTGCAGCGAGCGCTCTTATCTTATCTTTTGGTTAGCATTATTTTCATTGCTTTTGAATGTTTGCACTTAACTTTTTTTTTGGTCTTACTCATGAGTATTATCTTTTTTTTTACTAGCTTTTTTTTTGCAAAAAATTTTTAAACTCCTTAATTTACATCACTCCAAAGATCTATTTGATTATTAGTCTTGTTTTTAAGCTTAATAAAACTACTAGTTCTATTTTTTTTTTGCATTTCAAAAACGATGCTGAGCACAGGGATCGATTTTTTATCATAGATGATGGATTGGGAGGACCACTGTGGTTGTGATTGAGACGCTGGAAAGCACTAATTTGTGAATGGCTGTACCAAGTGTTGTTGGAGATTGAGCAGGAGTATATATACCTGATTCATTCTTTATATTTTTATTATCATAAAGTTTAATTTATATTCTACTATTTTGCTTAACAAGCTTATTGGATTCTTCTCCATTTAATTTACATTCAAGTTAATACTATTTTTATGCAAAAATCTTCCTACTAGCTTTTTTTATTGGCTGCTTAAGTTCAATTTGCTGATCATATTTTTCTTTATTATGGTCTATTTCTTTCTTATTACCAGATTTGAGAAATGATTAGTTTGATAAGATATATCATTGAAACTAATGCAACAACAGCAGAAACAATAAAAATTGTAAAAGAACTGCTCCAATCGTATCAGGAAAATGCTGCAAATAATAATAAGGAAGACATTGAACAGCTATAAAACTTGATACAGACGATGATAAAATAGATATTAAAGAACCAAGATTGAATGTACACATTTTTTATCTCGCTAGCTTTACAATGTTGTAATAGCTAAATTATTATGCTTGTCCATAATTTATGGATAATTATCTTAATTTACTATATAACAAACAATGGTCACATTTTATTTATAAAATCATTTTCTTAGCATATACTGCAATATCTCACTCGCTATAGCAACATCTTGGCGTTGAGCCTTGTCGTGTTCTATGAATACAGAGATTGCGTAGCGCGGGTCGTGGAAAGGGCCATAAGCGATAAACAGTTTATGGTTTTTACTTATGGAGTTTATCTCTGGAGTACCGGTTTTGCCGTCAATTTGTATTAATTTAAGCTTTTTTTTATAAGCTCCAGCTTGAGAATTCATTACATCAAACATAGCTTTTCGAACTATATCAAGATGCTCATGATTTACATTAATTTCAGAAAAATCCTGTATTGTTTTATTCATCTCAATATGTGGAATCACCTCTTTCCCTGTTGCAATCCTTGCTGCAAGAACTGCAAGCTGCAGTGGTGTTGTAAGTAAATATCCCTGTCCTATAACTAAGTTGATAGTATCGCCTAAATACCACTGTGAATATAGCTTCTGCATGCGCCAATTTTTATCAGGCAATAACCCTGAAGCTTCTTCTCTAAATGCTCCAATTAGTGGCCCGCTTCCGATACCAAATTTTCTTGCCATCTCTACTAAAGAGTCTATATTTATTTTTTTTCCTATATTATAAAAATAAGTATTGCATGATAGAGTCATTACTTCATTTAAAGATACATATCCATGAGCTTTGCTTTTTAAACAACGGAATTTCCGCTCTCCTATTGTCATATAGCCCTTACATGAAAATTTTTCCTCTAATGTGATTATTTCATCTTTTAAGCCTGTAAGTGCAACTATTACTTTAAATATCGAACCAGGTGGAATTTGATACGATAATGCACGATTTACAAGCGGTAATGAATGAGAATTTAGATTCTTCCAAGTCTCATTAGATAGTCTGTTAGTAAAGAGATTATTATCGTAGGATGGTGAATTGTATAACGCTAAAATTTCCCCATTATTTACATCAATGACTACTGCAGAGCCTTTGTGACTTTGAAATATCTCTGCAATTTTTTTCTGAAGATCAATATCAATTGTTAGCTGCACATCTTGCCCGTTTTGTTGTGGTGTGTTCAACAATTCTCTCATAATACGTTTCTTGGAATTTATTTCCTGCTCAGATTTCCCTGGTTCACCTTTTAATATATGATCATATGTATACTCAATACCACTTACTCCTATCTCGCTTATTTCCTGCTGTTTTTTTGTGTATCCAAGTACATGAGAACACATCGAACCAAATGGATAGTAACGTTTATAAAGAGCAGTTATTTCTGTACCAGAAGATCTTGTTAAGTTAGGTTCAATTTCTTTAGCAGAAATTTTCTGCTCATTAAACACGATTTTGTTTTCTGCGAGTTTGATGCCATTTCTATCTAGAATTCTGCCACGCATAGGCACAATATTGACAATTCGTATTCTATTATTGTTAGAAAGTTCTTCGTATTTTTGTCTATTCTTTATTTGTAAATTATATAGCCTATAACTAAAAATTGTAGAAATGATAAGCTGAATGCTACCTAATATGAATGCTCTGCGATTAAAGACTCTGTTTTTTGTCCACATAAAATTCTTTTAAATACAGTTTAATGGCTTATTATACGAATAATAAGAGAATGAAAAACTTCGACACATGAATTATAAAGGTAATACATCAAATGTTATAGAAGTTAAATGCAAATAAATACAATTGTGCAAACATTGTCAACTGTGAGCTAAGTAATTCACAGAAACAAAAAAAAACTACTTGACAATCTAAGTTAATTCCACAACTACAAAATTGTAGATGTTTTAAGTCTAAAGTTTATCTTTATATTAATATTAAGTGAAAAAAGCGCAATATAAAACAAGGCTTGTTATGTTTAATTTTTGCAGCATAGACACTACTTATCTTTATAATTTTTGTCTACATTAGTTGAATTTCACTTATTAAGTGGTGTAAGAAAGAACTGGATATCAAATTTGAAAGCAATAAAAACTTATATTGCTGATTTTCTTTTGTCTTTTTTTTAAAATTAACTAATCTGATTTTTTATAAAAAAAATTGCTTGACAAATTTTAACATCTTAATTACAATAAAATTGTTGATATTTATAATCAAAAATTAACTACTTATAAAGTATATAGAGCATTAACGCCAAGTTAATAAAATATATATTAACCATCGCTTCTTTTTATCTCTTTATGTAAAAAGATAGTTAGATTATAGCAAACTAAATTTTGATGTAAATATTGCTTTTCAGAGTTTTGCAAAAATCTTATAATTAATAGTTAAACTTATTTTTAGTGTTTAAAATGAAAATTAGGTTATCAAGATAACATGGATGATATGTAATTTTCTGTAAAAATGTTTAATTCTACTAATTCTTAGTATAAATCTCTGTTATATGAAGAATATTTTATTGTAAGCTTTACAAAAAGTTTTTGCAGAAGATATTAGTAGATTAATAGTTAATCATAACAATAGTATATGTTTTCTCCAGATAAGAATCTGGAAAATAGAATGTAAAATGGTACTGAAACTCTTGTATAGACTCTAGAAATAGCAAATCATGTTTTAAACTATCCTTTAATGTCGATGATTTAATTAGAGAATTGAGACAAAGCAAGAAAATTTCTCGATCAGTGATAAAGAAGGACAAAAAATTACGAATACGGTTTGTATTGTTAGTGATAAAAGATTAAGTAGCAAAAGATCAAACAATACCTATTATTTTACTAAAACTTTGTACGTACAAAAGCAACTCCAAATAGGATATTAGTATCGCAAATTATTAAATTCATTAACGACAAGAATGTAGTTTTTTACACTAATGCTGAAATATCAGCACTAGTAGTACTAAATGTATCAGAGCTTAATAAATAATTTGGAGTAGCTTTTATAACTGCAACTTAAAGCAAGATGATGCTATTATATTTATATATAAAATTCTCAAGGAATCAGAAAATTTTATAAAAGTTATAGACAATTTCTACAAAGCTTGTCTTTATGACATACCAATTTCAGCTCATTACGAAATGAAGAATATAGCCTTATTTAAAAATTGATGACTACTCACTGAAAATTTGGATTTACTTCATCAACATAAAAAGATTGAGATCTTGGGAAAATACTTGTGGTAAAATGAATTTTGATTGATTGATGAATCAATATCAAACTAAAGTACTTAAAATAAAATGATTTTATTGTTACCTGCGGACTTAATAATGAAAGAATTGAATTTCTCTCCTTTTGTATAAAAAGCATAATCATAAAGGAATGATAATTACAATAAATCTAGTATAATCAAATTATTTAGGAGATAATGATATTTTGATAGCTAGTCATTTACAAGAAAATTTGTCTGATTTATTTGAGAACTTATCTTGGCTTTAATTTCGTGATGGCAAAAATTTTGCAGAGTTCAAATTGAGAATAACTTATTGTTGATAGCTTTAATTTATTAATATATAATGTATATACTAGTAAATGAAGCTCAAAATGTACGATATATTTGATTATTTTCAAAAAAAATAACACTTGCAACACATAATCAGATAGAGAAAGTTATCAATACACAAAAATAGATTATGTAATAAATTATTACAACAATAGATTGATTAATCTAGGAAAATCATGGGAAAATTTTTAAATTAATGCATGTTTAATTATATATGAAATTAAAACACTTAACTGAATGAAAAATACAAAAGCTTTACTGAACGAGTTAAAAAGTAAGATTTCTATATCCAAACAGAAAAATCTCCAATTATTAAAGAAATAGAAATGAAGGAACTTAACTGTACATTTAAAACATTCCAAATTCTCCGCTCATTTATATTCAGCAAGTAGCGATCTTTCCGCTAATGACTTAAAGTAAGTTCTTGTTATTAGACAAATACCTCAAGTTACTCAACAAATAGATTAGATCTTTAATGAACGATCTTATTTATTATATAGTTGTATGTTGCTATTTAGATAATATTTTTCGTGCTTGAAATAGAGTCCATTATAAAAATGAACTACATTTAAAGACAGTCATCATAATTAATCTTGCTTAAATAAAATATGACTGAAATAATCCATGTTTTCAAGCACTTTGCCACTACCTAGAGCAACACAACAAAGAGGATTATCTGCCACACGCACTGGAAGTTTTGTTGTTTCACTAATAACTTTGTCTAAATTGCATAATAATCCACCACCACCAGATAAAACTATCCCTTTATCAACTATGTCAGAAGAAAGTTCAGGAGGAGTGCTCTCTAATGCTGTTTTAATAGCAGAAATTATTTGATGTACAGGATCTATTAAACTTTCTGCAACTTGATATTCTGATAAAAGCATTTCTTTTGGCATACCGCTCACTAAGTCTCTACCTTTAATCATCATTCCTTCTTTATTATTTTCACTAGGTAGATTAGCAGAACCTACACTTTGTTTAATTTTTTCAGCTGTTGTTTCACCAATTAATAATTTATGGGTTTCACGAATGTATGATTTTATTGCTTCATCCATAATATCGCCACCTACTCTGGCAGACTGTGAATAAACAATTCCTCCTAAAGAAATAATTGCAACTTCGGTTGTACCACCTCCTATATCAACAACCATTGAACCCTCAGGTTCAGTAACAGGAAGTCCAGCACCAATTGCTGCAGCCATTGGCTCTTCGATCAAAAATACTTCATTTGCACCAGCACTTTCTGCTGCATCTTGTATAGCACGCCTTTCAACTGGAGTAGATCCAGATGGAACACATATGATAATGTTAGGTTTATTAACAGTGAGTTTTGTATTTGCACTTCGTATGAAATACTTTAACATCTCTTCCGCACTTTTAAAATCAGCAATGACTCCATCTTTTAATGGTCTGATTGCCTCTATTTCTCCAGGTGTTTTTCCCAGCATCATTTTAGCTTTTTTACCAAAAGCGTAAGGAATATAACTTCCTTTTTCTTTTATTCTTGCTATAACTGAAGGTTCATCAAGTACTATTCCTTGATTTTTTTGATAAACTAAAGTGTTCGCAGTGCCAAGATCTATAGCAATATCGCTAGCAAATAAACCTTTGAAACTGAAAATATTACAAAATTTTTTAGTTAATTTTTGAAAAAAACTCATATACAACTCAAAATAAACATTTTATTGAGAAAAATTATACTTTTCAGATAAGTAATTAGTACAGCATTCAACATCTAATTCCTTACCTGTTACTTTTTTTATTAGATCTGAAAAACCATACTTTGTACTGCATATATTTTGAGATAACCAGCTGATAAGTAAATTAAAATCTCCTTTTATTATAGCACTTAAGAATTCATGATGATTTTTTTTAATGAAAGAAAAAATCTGTACAGCGGTAATTAAAGCTATAATTTTAATAGGGAAATATCCCATTGTTCCACTTACCCAATATTCATCTTGAAAATAAGTGTCTAATTCATTTTTAGCTTTTACTGGAATTTTGTAATGCTTCATACCTTTCAGCCATGCATCATGAAGGTCTTTTACTTCTAATGTACCATTTATTATATTTTGTTCTAATTTAGTCCTCAGCATGATATGAGCTAACAGACTAAGTTCATCTGCGTTCCTTAAAAGAGAAGAAAAATTTATTTTATTGAAAATTAAATACAAATTTTCAATACTGCTAAATTTTGCATTAATCTTATTTTTTATACTCAACTTCTCTTTTATGTAAGGTTGAATAAACTCAACAAATTCTCTAGATGTTCCGATTATCTTCTCCATAAATAATCCTTGAGTTTCATACATAACGTGTTCTACAATTGAGCTATTTACAGAATTTTGCGCTAAACATTTTTGATAAATTTCATAGCCACTACATCGTAAGAGTAGAAACAAACCACAACAAAAATCAGATTCATTGTAATCTATAGAGTGATAACAAGAAGTATGATATAATGTAATACCCATTTTTTGTAGACATAGTGAGCCGAGTTCAATCTGCCTTTGAGTAGCAATTTTCTGCATATTAATAACTTTATCTTTTTTTTGCTTTTCAATTATTTTATCTACACTTTCACAAAAAAATTTGCCTATTTTAGGAAATATTTCCTTTATATTCTTTTCTGTGATATCAAAATCATAGTCAGCAAGTAATGAGTCGTATTTCGAGCATTTTAATTGCTGCGATTTTATAGAAACAACTTCACGAACGAGCTTGATCAAATCAGCAAAGCGTTTCTTCAGCTTTTCCAAGCTACTAGTTTCAAAATGAGATAGCTTCCATAAACTTTGACACTCAACTTTAGCTTGAGATAAAGACTTTACTAAATCAATTGGGATAGCACTGCTGCTTTTATGCATTCTTTCCATTAATTTTAGCTGTCGATCGTTAATACTTTTTTTATTACTAAGAGCATTTGCTTCTATTAATGATTCTTTTATTATGTCGTGAGAAATAATTTCATGTTTAATTTCTTCTAGAAGACTCATTTGCTTAACTTTATCTTCTATGTTTAATTGGCTTTGGCTTAGTACTTTTAGTGTATTTTCAATACTCTTTACCTTACACAATACTCCTTCTAGGAATTTATGAGATTTCATATTTGTTCATTTTTTTTAGAAAACACCTATTTAATAACGTAATAGATTATTATTAAAGTTAAAAGTATATTTACTCAAAGCACAATAAAAAAAAGTATGTATTCTGTGAATTTACTAGATTTTTCTATTAAAAATCTAATCTCTTAATATTACAAATTAGATTGTAATATTGTAGAAAAATATTTAGTATTTTATTTTTCTTGACTATACTGCTATAGAGAGATTATTAAATACTAAAACTTAAAGTTACGCACTATTTTAAAATTTATGGAGGTTTAGTGATGTGGAGTAGGTTGGTTGTGATGTGTTGTTTTTGTTTATTGCTTACTGGTGTAAGCTCTTGTCCAAAAAAAGGAATGAATACAGCATATAAAATAAATTCTGTTGTTAAGCAGATGAGTGAAAAAAGAGTTTTTTTTGATTATGATAAATCTAATATTGGCGAAGCAGGTGCAGATGTATTGCTCGATATAATCGAGGTATTACAAAATAACAATGATATGAAGGTTACTGTAACTGGTCATACTGATAATCGTGGTTCTCATGAGTACAATGTTGCACTGGGCGAAAGAAGGGCAGATGCGGCTAAGAAATTTATGGTTAATTGTACACCTTATCTAGAAAATAGAATAAAAATTGCTTCTAGAGGTGAAACAGAGCCCTTAATTTATGTGCAGGACGATTCTAAGAATTCCAGATATGAAAAACAGCATGCTAAAAACCGTAGAGTGGAGTTCTCATTTTCTGAAGCAGGGAAATAGTTTTTTGCATTTAAATACCTAGATCCCAGTGTTAAGCACTGGGATAGCTAAAGATAAAGGCACTGAAATAATATAAGGACGCTTAGATTGTAAGATGAGGGAGGAAGGTTACAAAAAAAAACACAGCCGTATAGTTAGAATTTAGTAATATTATTTCCTATATAGTTAATTTAAGAAAGTAAATTATGCAAGAGATTTAATGGAATTAGAGTCATCATTTCAAGATGAAATCAACGGCTTTGCTATCCATAACAATAAAATTACAGTTGCAGTGTCAGGTGGTATAGATAGTATAGCTTTATTGCATTTAATGATTAATTGGACAAAAAAAAGACAATATCCTCTTCCTATAGTATTAACAGTAAATCATGAATTGCGTCCAGAATCTAAGGAGGAAATTGAATTTGTTATAAGTTATGCAAAAGAACTTGGAGTAGAGGAGTCTTTTATATTAAAATGGGAGAAGCAAAATATCAAAGGTAATGTTCAATCACAAGGACGAAAAGCACGATATAAGTTACTAACAGAATGGTGTAGAGATAATAATGTTAAGTATCTACTCATTGCTCATCATAAAGATGATCAAGCAGAAACGTTTCTACTCAGGCTTGAACGTGGTAGCGGCATAGATGGATTGTCATCTATGGATTATAAGTCTTTTTTTAATGGTATTTATGTACTGAGGCCGTTGTTAAATTTTAGTCGTAATGAAATAGAAAAATATGCAAACTTTCATCGACTTAGGTGGATTGAAGACAGAAGTAATCAAGATTTGAGATATAGACGCACGTTATACCGCAGCCTACTTAAAGTAAGTGATAATAAGGAAACTTTAATAGGGAGGATATGTCTTACAGCTCTTCATATGAAAAGAGCTGTAAAAGCGTTGATGCACTACACGCGTCTTGCGTTTAATGATTGTGTTAATGTTCATGATCTTGGTTACATTGAAATAAAACTAAGTGAATTTCATAAATTGCCTGAGGAAATAGCTTTGAGGCTTCTTCTCTATTCTATAATGGTAATCAGTAATAAACATTACAAACCAAGATATAATAATCTTATTGCAATATTTAATCAAATATTGCAAAATAATAACAATATTAATTGTACTCTCTCTGAGAGTAGAATAAAGAAATATAAAGAAAGTATATTAGTAATTAGAGAGCCGTCAAAAATACAAGCAGTATCCTTAAATTTACCACTCAATGGTCCTGTTGAATGGGATAACAGATTCAGTTGCACAATACTTGGAGATCAGGAGTGTTCAATAACTATTGCCCCGTTAAAGAAAATACATAAGATTCCTACATTTTTAAAAGATTATAATTGCTGTTCTGAGGTTTTTTACTCTTTACCTATAGTGCTAAAAGATGAAAAGATATTAGCTTATTTTCATATAAATTGTAATGAAGAAAATACTCATAACGGTAAGTTTCAATGCATTACTAATAGTATAATAAAACAAAATTTGATAAACTTAATTGATATTTAGTCAAAAATAACAATGAAAAAATTTTTAGAAGGACTATTGATTTGGTTAGTAATAATTGTACTTATTTCAGCTGCTTATATCCAGTTCAGTGGAAATATTGGAAAAAGTAAAACAACTATACCTTTTTCAGAGTTTTTAACTAAGTTGGAAAATAGTGATATAAAAAGTATTGTCATAAGAAATCAGAATATTGAAGGAAAATTTAGAGATGGGTCAAGCTTTAATTCAAGTGGTGTTATATATAGTGATTTAATAAAAAGTTTGTATGACAAAAAAGTGAAATTTTCCTTTTCAACTGGAGATTCTGCAATAAGTTTCATTGGAAGCTTATTTATTCAATGGATTCCAACATTTATCTTTATCGGATTATTATTGTTTCTTTTAAAACAAACACAAGCAGGAGGAAATAGAACCATAAGCTTTGGCAAATCAAAAGCTAGGCTCATGACTAGTGGAAAAAAAGTGACATTTGATGATGTTGCTGGAATTGATGAAGCAAAGGAAGAGTTGGTAGAAATTGTTGATTTTCTTAAACAAAGGCAAAAATTTCAAGTTCTAGGTGGAAAAATACCAAAAGGATGCCTCTTAATTGGCTCTCCTGGAACTGGTAAGACTTTACTTGCTCGTGCGATTGCAGGTGAGGCTAATGTGCCATTTTTTAGCATCTCTGGATCTGATTTTGTTGAAATGTTTGTTGGTGTTGGTGCAAGTCGTGTACGCGATATGTTTGATCAAGGTAAGAAACACGCTCCGTGTATAATTTTCGTAGATGAGATAGATGCGGTGGGTAGGCATCGTGGCATTGGTCTTGGTGGTGGCAATGATGAAAGAGAACAAACATTAAATCAGTTATTAGTTGAAATGGATGGTTTTGAGTCTAATGAAGGTGTGATAATAGTTGCTGCAACCAATCGTCCAGATGTTTTAGATCAAGCTTTGCTTAGACCTGGTCGTTTTGATCGTCAAATCACTATTTCTTTACCTGATATAAATGGGCGTGAAAAGATATTAAATACACATATAAAGAAAATATCGATAGCACCAGATGTAAATGTAAAAACAGTTGCAAGAGGAACACCTGGTTTCTCAGGTGCAGATTTAGCAAACTTAGTGAATGAATCTGCCCTTATTGCTGCAAGAAGGAACAAGAAAATTGTTACTATGGATGATTTTGAATATGCACGTGATAAAGTGATGATGGGCGTGGAAAGGCGTTCCTTAATTATGACAGAAGAGGAAAAAAGGCTTACTGCTTACCATGAGGCTGGTCACGCAGTAGTTGCTGTTAATATGTCTGCCTCCGATCCGATACACAAAGCAACTATCATTCCAAGAGGTAGGACTTTAGGTTTAGTTATGAGATTGCCGGAAACAGACAGAGTATCTCATACAAGAGAAAAGATGATAGCAGACATAACAGTTGCTATGGGTGGGAGAGTAGCAGAAGAGCTAATTTTTGGTTATGATAAAATCACAAGCGGTGCATCTTCGGATATAAAACAAGCATCTGATTTGTCATGCGCTATGGTAACAAAATGGGGGATGAGCGATAAGGTAGGACCAATATATCATAGTCGTGAACAAAACGTGCATGGTTCTGATATAATTTCTGAAGACACTCTAAAAATCATAGATGAAGAAGTAAAACGAATTGTATCTTCATGCCATGAAAAAGCAAAGGATATCTTGATCAAATGTCGCAAAGATTTGGAACTTATTGCTGAAAATCTTCTGGAGTTTGAGACTTTAACAGGAGATGAAATCAAAGATATATTAAGTGGGAAAAAGATTGTAAGAAATGAAAATGAAAATAAGGAAAAAGTAAGAAAATCATCTTTATGATTAGATTTGGCTTAATAAATTTCTTGAGTAAAAAAATAACTTTTGGTATATGAGAAAAAATTAATTAACGATCTTTGTCGTCACTTTTATACTAAAATTTAAGCTAATTTACTTAACTTCCCAATCTGTACAGATTAAAATGATAAGAAAATTTGTACTTAGTGTACTATTTTTCGCACTATATGCACTGCATATCTTTTTAAAATTTCGGTATTGGTTTTATTCATACAAGTTGAAACACACTTATGATTCATTTAAGATATTAAAAATATTAATACTATAAGTAAGTTAGTCAATAATTGATTACTCGAAGTTTTTTTTCCTGTTTTTGCTTAGTAAATTTCTTAAATATTTAAGACTAAGGTTAGTTGCATTAAAAAATAGATAAATTGCAGCATTTAAGGCATAAAAACATCAATATTATAAATAAAATATCAATCAGAGCTTCTTTTGCTTTTTTCTTATTTGGTAGATTTTTTAAATATTAAAGCAATTTATGAATGAACATTTATTTTATAACAACTTATATTATTTCAGTATCTCTTCATCTTTTAATTTTAGTACTTGACACACAATTGTATGAACATTGTGATTTAAGACTACCATCAAGTATTTTATACAAATGGCTGATACTTGTATTCAGGAATTTTTCTTAAGAAAGTTATGTTAAAATACGATGTTTTAATGATTATGGAAAGATTGAATCTTAATATCTCATAGCGCTGAGATGATATCATCTGTTACGCAAAATTACCTGATAATTATTGTGCAGTGTTCATACATCTATATGTCATGCGCTAGAATGACAAAAAAGGAGGCATTGGAGAGATAACAGAAGGAAGTAATGAAATGATATAATAATTGATTACTTAAATGACAGAGGAAAGATTTTTTTCATGATATCTTTTTTTTGTGCACGTTACATTGATAAAACAAATATTTGTACAGTCATGATAGCTCAATTTGAATGGCAAGTAAAAAACTTAGTTGCTACTGATAAAATTCATTATAAGATGACAGTTTGACCGATGAGGAAAAATATGCTAGAAAAAAGTTAGTATTGAAACGGTTACGTAAAATTATTTATTTCTTATTCTGTAATATGAATCTAAGTTTTTAGCTATATGATATCTGAAGTAATAAATGCAATACAAAATAACTTGTTAGTGTGTTTTCCAACAGAAACAGTTTATGCTCTTGCTTGTAGTGTGCTAGATAGTGGAGCTATAAAGAAAATATATCAGATAAAGAAGCGTTCTCAAAATAAACCATTATCTATACTAATTAATGATATTTACAGTTTGACAAAAATAGCAGAGCTAGAAGAAAAATATATTAATTTAGTAAAATACTTTTCTTCTGGAGCGATTACTTATATCTTACCACTTAAAAGTAATAACATATTACCAAGTGAATTTTTTAAAGGCAGTATAGGTGTAAGAATTCCCAATCATCCTATTGCAATTTCAATATTAAATGAGCTGGAAGTTCCAATAGTTGCAACTAGTATCAATATTTCAGGAGAAAAAAGTGTATACAAAGCAAGTGATATACCTCAATCTATTAAGCAACATCTGTCTGTGGTAATTGAAGATGATAAATTAGTTTCAGGTATAGAATCTACTATTATTGACTTAACTGGAGATAAGATTAAGATTTTAAGAGAGAGAGTATAGTTTCATTTCAAGTAATATGTTTTCAAATTGAAATTCATAGAAGAAAAAATGAAAAAATTAATAGGTCATGATCAAGCCAAAAAAAAGTTAATAGATAATTTGTTTGTTCAATCTTGGCTGGTCTGTGGTAAAAAAGGGATAGGAAAAGCAACATTAGTCAAATCCTTTTCTAATTGGTTTCTTATAAAGAATTATAATGAAATAGCGTTGGATTTATATATTGTTGAAGGTGACACAATAGGAGTGGAAAAGATGAGAGAAATGAAAAATTTTCTGCACTTAAGTCCTATTCAATCAGAATACAAGATAGCTATAATAGATAGCTTAGACGCAATGACGAATAACGCTAAAAATGCGATATTAAAAATATTAGAAGAACCACCAAAGAACTCTAAAATATTCATAATTAGCCACAAGCCATACAATATACAAACCACTATCAAATGTAGGTGCTTTCAGCTAAATTTACTGCCACTGACTTATGATGAAACGAAGCAAATTGTTTCATCTCAATGTAAATTTGATGATCAAATATTCGATGAAATTATTGCTTTATTCCCTGGAACACCAGGAATGATAATAAATACTATAAGTAGCGATATCTATGAATCATACAAATTTTTTTATATGTTATTTCGTGATTTAAATAATCCAGAAGTAATTAATAAAGTAATAAATAGCAAAATTGATCTAGAACTAGTGTCATATATAATTCAAGCATTCGTTTTGGATAAAATAAAAAAAGAGATAAATAGCGTTGAAATTTTATTAAGTAAGTGGAAAAAAATAGATGAACTTTTTGCTGCTGCTAAGCAATTCCACTTAGATAAAAAGCATGTTCTAGCTAATGTGATTAATATCATCGCGTTAATCCACTGAATATAATATTTTTATTATAAACTTATAATAAAATATTATCAATTTGATATTCGAAGTATATGACTTGACTGCTGATAAATTAGATGTATGGTAATCGATAGAAGTTTTGACGAAAGCTATACTGAATTATGCAGAAAGAATTAGCTTTAATTAAGAATATTGCTTTAAATCATGATTCTAATCATAGAAAAAGAAAAAGAGTTGTCAAATAGTATTTATGAAGTAAATTTCAAACTAAACAAAACAATTAATATAGCTCTTTTTTGTCAAAAATTTACTATCACATATTTGATGATAAGTTAGTTGTATGTAATTATATTACGGAAGAGGAGGTAAAAATTTCTCGAGATTTTTATTACTTTAAAGTTGTTGAATTGAATAATGGTAATTATAAGTTAACGTTTTACACCATTTAGGTAATAAGTTTTTTGAATAAATAAAATATGATCTACAATATTCTGATGTTTCAAATGAATATAAATTTGTGAATTTTGATAATGTGAAAAAGATCTATAATCTAAAACTTAAGGAGCTTGTTGATCATGTATCTAAGTTTTTGCTATTGTGGGTGAGTTGTTGAGCCTTGAATCATAAAACTATGCAGTGAATTTATTCTTGTTAGTCAAAAGTAATAAAGGTAGAAAGATAGGAATCATTGTTGATGAATTTGGTTATTTTGATGGCCAAGATAAATTATATTATTATATAATTATCACAACAGTGCAGATGATAATATCTATGATCATGAAAATTTCGATGTAAAGATAATAAATATAGATATAAGTAAAATTGATAAATTCTCTCTTAATTGTGGAACAAGATGATAGAATCATTTATTCTATTTTTAGAAAATTTAAATATATTTTAAATTTTTATAGTTTAATATTGTTATTATTATTTAATAATACTTTATATTATGGAGGATAAGCTGCTCGAATCAGTAAAAAATAAGAATTATTTTAGTAAGGCAATTGAATGGTATTGTCATAGATATCTATCTTGTATAGCAGAAAGATTTTGGATGGTATCGATAGTATCATTTCTCTTAATGTGTTTATGTTTATTATTATTGAATATATACTTGTTATTCCCTATTAAAAGGGATTTAAATTTTGTGAAATATGTGAATTACGTAGAAGATGAGTTTTCTGTAATACGTAAGATTAATTTTAATGAAGAAGATGATGAATACACTTCTATAGCCAGATATTTAGTAAGTAAATACGTTGAAATATATGAATATACTAGAGTCATTGATTCAAAATATCGAGAAAATTTCATACAAAACAACTCTATGTATAAAGTCTATCAGGGTTTTTTAGAGAAAATGGTCAATGGAGCTAGTGATTTGTCTTTATCTAAGAGAAAAATTTTTAACATAAATATAGTAAAGTTATTCATTGACCAACCAATTAAAGACCTAATCACCTTCGCCGGAAGTGCTCTTGTAATTCTTACAATTGAACAAGATAAGAAGATGGAGAATCAAACTATTGATATCAGTTTTACTTTGTCCAATATTCAGGCAGCTTTAAGTGGTATAATACCATTCAAATTTATTGTTGATGATTATAAATACAAGTGAATCACACATTTTACCAGCTGAAACGCTTTTCAAGATTTTTTAACTTCATTATTCTAGCAGTTAAATAATTTTCAAAAATTCCTATATCAATTTCACTGATAAAAGTTGGTATTACAATTCAGTATGTGGTATGCCATTGACTAAAAATGCTTTTTTACTTCTTAAATTTCATTCAGCTTATTTTGTATTTTGTTACAAGTCAACATAAATGAAGTTATAATCAATGCAGCAACTTAAACGATAGTAGTATAGACGTAGCTTACAATTTTATTAAATGTTTTAACACTGTAGTGATATATTTCTGTCTAATATCTCAAACTAAGTTTTAGTGATTGATCAATGATTTTGTACTTACTTTTAAGTAATTATCCTATATTATTATTTGAAAATAACTTAAGTGGAAAGTACGACAAATATTCTGCTGTCAAAATAAAGGCTGCAATATTACACTAGCTGCTAAGAAAGCAACCGTTGACACATTAAATACATTTTTTTGCTTTTTGTAACCTATATAGTAAGGATTTATTATGTATTGATTATTGTAATTGTCTTCTCTTTCAACTTCACAATTATATCTTTTACAGATCTTTATATATTATCAATATAATGTACAAATTTATAGAAACTACTTTCCGAAGTAGAGTGAAACTTCTATTTTTTTTAGCAAGTATAATTTCATATTCAAAATACCTTTTAAAATATTGATACACTGATATTACCATATCTAAATTATAAATGTGAAGCGTAGCTTAATATAATTAAAAAATAATTTATGCTCTATCTAATAAATATGGTTTAAGATACTTACCTGTAACACTTTTTGGTATGTTTATTATTTCTTCTGGAGTTCCTACAGCAACTACTTCTCCGCCTTTTACTCCACCATCTGGGCCAATATCTATTATGTAATCTGCAGTTTTTATAACGTGTAAGTTGTGTTCGATAACTATAACAGTGTTTCCAAAATGAACTAACTTATGGAGAATTTTTAATAAGTTGTTTACATCTTCAAAATGCAATCCGGTTGTTGGCTCATCAAGAATATATAATGTTCTTCCAGTAAATCGTTTTGATAGTTCCTTGGATAGTTTTATTCGTTGTGCTTCACCACCAGATAATGTTGTTGAAGGCTGTCCAAGTGTTATATAGCCAAGCCCCACTTCCTGCAAAGAAACTAACTTTTCTTTTATTATTGGGAAGTTTTCGAAAAAATCACAAGCTTGATCTATCGTCATATCTAGTATATCAGAAATTGATTTTCCTTTGAAAGTAATCTCTAGCGTTTCTCTATTATATCGCCGACCTTTACATTCTTCACATTTTACATAAACGTCCGGCAGAAAATTCATTTCTATCTTTAAATGTCCATCACCTTTGCACGCTTCACATCTTCCACCCTTAGTATTAAATGAAAATCGACCTATGTTGTAACCTCTTGCTTTTGATTCTGGAATACCCGCAAACCAATTTCTTATATGAGTGAACATACCAACATATGTTGCTGGATTAGATGCAGGAGTTCTACCAATTGGTGACTGATCTATTTCTATAATTTTATCTATATATTCAAGTCCTTCTATCTTATCGCATTTGCCATACTTTGCAGATGAATGATATATCTCATGTGCTGAATATTTGTATAGTGTTTCTATAACTAGACTTGATTTTCCCCCTCCAGATATTCCAGTAACACAAATAAAATTCCCTATAGGGAATTCAACGTTTATTTTTTTTAAATTATTCTCACATGCATTAATTACTTTTATGAACTGAGTCATTTGTTTTCTTCTTTCTGGAATTAAGATTTCTCTCTTTCCACTTAAATATTGTCCTGTTATACTCTTTGAATTTTTTTGTATTTGATCTGGTGTTCCTTCTGCAATAATCTTTCCTCCATTTACACCAGCTCCAGGTCCAATATCAATTACATAATCAGCAGCCATTATTGTATCTTCATCATGTTCAATAACAATTACAGTATTCCCTATATCTCTCAGGTTCTTGAGTGTGGCTATCAATCGATCATTATCACATTGATGAAGGCCTATTGATGGTTCATCAAGCACATATAGTATTCCTGTTAAACCAGAGCCAATTTGTGAAACAAGTCTGATTCTTTGGCTTTCACCACCAGAGAGAGTGCTTGATTCACGATCAAGTGAAAGATAGTTTAACCCTACATTTTTCAAAAATGTTAACCTCTTGATTATTTCACTTAATATTTTATTTGAGATTTGTTTCTGTTGTTGTATAAATTTATCTGGCAAATTTTCAAACCATTTAAGGGATTCATCGATGCTGAGACTAGATATTTCACCTATGTGTTTACCATCAATTTTCACTGTAAGTGCCTCTTTTCTCAATCTATAGCCAGTACATTCTTTACAATGAACAATAGAACAATATCGCTCAATAAGTGTTTCATCATAATCCATCTGATTTTCTAATATACTAACTAAACCGTGGAATTTCATCTCTATAGAACCAAAGAATATTACATCTTTCACTCTTTGATCTATTTTTTTCCACGGAATATCAAGACTGAATTTGTAATTTTCAGATAGTAATAGGATTTTATTTTTTAGAAACTCATAACCTGTGTGCACTTTATGTAGTATTGACCCTACTGGCTTCAAAGCACCTTCAGATATTGAGAGCGTTTCATCTGGCACTATCAAATTTATATCGATAGCCAGCTTTTTACCAAGTCCATTGCATGAACAACATGCTCCGTAAGGGCTGTTAAAAGAAAATAATCTTGGTTCTATTTCCTCAAGAGTAAAGCCAGACTCCGGACATGCAAAATTCTCTGAGAAAGTTAATACTTGATCATTTTTATATTTGTAATTCTGATCATTAGGTAAATTCACTATTTCTACATATATTAAGCCATGACCAAGTCTTAATGCTGATTCTATGCTGCTTGGCAGTCGATTTCCTATATTGTTTGATATTGAAACTCTATCTACAATCGCAAAGATATTGTGCATTTTGTTTTTATCGAGTTTAGGTAAATCATTTATATTATGTATTTTATCGTCTATTTTTAATCTTAAATATCCTTGCTTTTTAATTTCTAATATCTCTTTGAGGTGTTCTCCTTTTTTGCCACGCACGATGGGAGCGAGTATATATACTTTAGTTTCTAAAGGTAATGCCATTATGGTATCTACAATTTGAGACACGGTTTGTTTCGTTATTGGCAGTCCAGTTGTAGGTGAATAAGGAATCCCTATTCTTGCGTATATTAGGCGTAGATAGTCGTAAATTTCAGTAATGGTCCCAACTGTTGATCTTGGATTTTTAGAGATTGATTTTTGATTGATGGATATTGCGGGAGAGAGGCCTGTGATAGATTCAACATTTGGTTTATCTTGAATGTTGAGAAATTGACGTGCATAAGCCGAAAGACTCTCTACATATCGACGCTGGCCCTCTGCATAAATTGTGTCAAATGCTAGGCTAGATTTGCCAGAACCACTGAGTCCAGTTATAACAACTAATTTTTTTTTCGGTATATTAATATTTATACCTTGCAGATTATGCTCTCTTGCACCTTTTATTCTAATAAAATCATTCATATATTAGGTATTTTTGAATATTATATCTTTAAAAGATGTGAATTTACAGTAACATTCTACTAATTCTGTAGCAGAAATGGAATTGCACGAACATAAAGGCCTATAAGAGTGATATTTTCCCAGTACTGACTGAATTCAGATTTTTATCTATAGAAACAGAATAAAAAATTATTTGATAAAATTCTTTTAAATCTATTATCATAATGTTGAAGCTATTATTTATCTTCATTCTGTGTAGATTTAATGACAAAAAAAATTTAATATATTTGACGTATTATGTAGTATAGTTTTATACTATGTGCGTCTCACATCTTTAAAAAAAAATCTGATTTTCAAGTTGAAACGTGCTTATAAGTTGTTCAAGACAGTATATTACGTCAATTTAAAGTGTTATAGAATCAAAGCTTATCATTCGGATTTCTTTATCTTTTTTTTTTGTTTGGTATATTTTTAAAATATAAAAATTAAAATGCAAAATGAGGTTTGACTTTATAAGTCAATACATCCGAATAAAAAGATTGAATATTTCTACAGGATTGTATATTATTGTTAATATTTTTAAGCACTATAGTTGTGGCTTTCTCAAAATTTCTCAACTCTAAAAATGATGTAGCATTTTGATATATCTTTAGTATAGAAAATAAATTAAGGATATTCTTATTTATTTTCTCAATGATATTAAGAGCTTTACTGGTAAGGAATGAAATAAAAGAAATAGAGCTTCAGCATTATTTAATGTGCTGAAATTATTTATGAGAGATAAAGTATAATTCATATTCTCCATCATGGTTCTGTTGGCAACACATTTGTTGTTGAAATGAAGCTCACTCGTAATAAAGATTACGAAAAGCGAACTCAATATCATGCTGCTAAAGCATATTCAAGACAAGCTAACAAAAATGATCAACATTTTAAAGAGAATCTCAAATAAATTATCTTTATCACTATTGCTAATTATATCTTATTTCCTGAGAAGTTTGAGTATAAATCAGAGCATACTATTAGAGATGAAGATACTAATGATCATAACTTAAAAGATTTTTATTTTATTTTTTATTAAATTGTCAAAATTGTTCAAAACAAAAAAGATCAATTTAGAGAATATAATTGAGAAATGAATCTACTTCTTTAGTATGCAGATGAAATCAGTAAAAAAATTGGAAAAATAATAGGAAGTGACGTAATAATTAAAAAAGCATATGAGAAGCTAAATAGATTTAACTAATCAGAAAAGGAATTTATAGCATATGAACAAAAAATAAAGCTTATTCTCGTGATGAGAAGACTTTTGTCTCGCTCAAAAACTTGATGATGCAACTAAAAAAGATATAAATAAGACAGAAAAGAAAGGAATATTGAAATTACTAAAATTTACACTTAAGCAAAAATATCTATTGATATCATAGTCAAAACTACTAGTCTTCTTAGAGCTAAAATTGCTCAATTCAAAGAAGAATTATGAATTAATTGCTTAATTGAATAGACACATGCAGATAAATCTAATTTTTAATTGTTAAGCTTTACAATCAGAGCAAATTACCTGACCACGTGAGATTGATTTCAATTCATCAGTTGGAACCTGATTTGAGCAAAATATACATTTTATTTTATCGCTTGGGTCAAGTGAGTTAGTAACGGCAATTCTATCGTCAAAAACAAAACATTCACCTTCCCAATTACCATTTTTATTACGAGTCTTTTCAAGATAAGAAAGAATACCACCTTTAAGGTGATAAACATCTTTAAATCCAAGGCTTTTCATATATGCTGTAGATTTCTCACATCTTATTCCACCAGTGCAGTACATAGCCACTTTCTGATTTTTATTCTTAGAAAATGACTTTGCCCACTGAGGAAATTCACGGAAACATTGAGTGTGTGGATTAATTGCATTTTTAAACTTACCTAATTTTATTTCGTACTTATTTCGTATATCTATTACTAAAACGTCAGATTGAGAGATAAAATCATCCCAATATTTGGGATCAACATATTTACCTTTAAGAGAAATATTGAGGTTATCTAGACCGAGATTTACAATTTCTCTTTTGAGTCTCACTTTCATCTTACTAAATGGTTGATATTCTGCTATACTTTCTTTCCATGTAAGATCTTTCAGCCTATAATCAGAACGTAAAAAATCAAATGTTTTATCAATCGCGTTTCTTCTACCGGATATGGTTGCATTGATACCCTCCTCTGCAAGGAGTATAGTACCCTTAAGCTCAACATTATCGCATGCAGCTTTTATTTCATATTTCATGTCATAATAGTTAGAAAGTTCTATAAAACGATAGAAAGTTGCTATGACAAAGCTCATGATTATTAACTTATCAAGTTAGAATATAATATATAAAATTATAAAGATATTCAATCAGTCAGCTCTGGATATCTTCAGTTTTTGCATATAACATTTTAATATTAAGTATGGATTTAATTTAATGCTTTTAAGAATATTTAAAAATATATTATTATTTCTAGTAAGTATATTATTTATTTGTCCTATATTATCATTAATATCGATTCTATTTACAAAATCGGTAGATTCTAGATGGGTAATCAGTATACTTTTTCCTGAATATATACTGAATACATTAATCTTGATGATAGGAGTTGGAAGTATATCTTTTATATTTGGAGTGATACCAGCGTGGCTCACTACATTTTTTTCATTTCCTGGGAGTAGAATTCTTGAGATTGCTTTGTTTTTTCCATTATCAGTTCCTGGGTATATAGTAGCATTTGTCTATGTAAATACGCTAGAGTTTTCAGGTCCGATTCAGAGTTTGTTAAGGGAAATTTTAGAATGGAGCAAAGGCAATTATTGGTTTCCAGAGATTAAATCTTTGAGTGGTGGGATATTAGTGATGGGATTCAGTTTATATCCATACGTTTATATATTAGTCCGCTCAAGTCTAAGGAACGTTAGCAATTCAGTTACTATTGCATCGACACTTGGGTTTTCTTCACTGCAGAGCTTATTTTCTATCATAATACCCTCTATACGTCCATCAATTATAGCTGGATTATCCTTGGTACTAATGGAAGTAATTACGGATTTTGGTACACCACAGTTTCTTGCAATTGACACTTTTACAACAGGAGTATATCGCACCTGGTTTTTGCTGAATGATAAATATTCAGCTACTGTTTTAGTAGTTGCAGAATTAATCTTCATTACAACACTAATAACTATTGAAAAAATCCTACAAAAAAATGGGATCTCTTATTCTACAATCAGTACTAATTCAGATTATCATAACAAGCGCAGTATAAATGGTATTATGTTATTGATTTTTGTTTATATCATGTGTATATTGCCTATATTAATAGGTTTTGCTTTACCAATTATTCCACTGATATATTGGAGTATAGAGAAGGGGTTTTTCATATATGAGGCAAGATTTTATAGCATAATAGCAAATAGTTTTAGTTTATCATTTGTTACTGCGCTAATTTCAATTAGCGTTGCAATAATGATTGGATATGCTGCGCGTAAAAATAGAGCAATTAGTAGTGTAGCACGTCTTATTTCATTAGGTTACATAATTCCAAATGCTATTATTGCAATTAGTATAATAATATTTTTAAGTAAGATATCTTCCTTTGTTACTCAATATATAGTAGAAGTGAGGCTAGTAGGAACTGTTGGTGCTTTGATTTATTCTTATTTATTTCGTTTTTTTGCTATATCTTTTAATGCAATAGAATCAGGGCTCAAAAAAACACCAAATGAAATTGAATGGATCGCATATACTATGGGTCATGGATCTATTTCCACGTGTTTGAATATTCATATTCCTCTTATCAGAAAAAGTATACTATCTGGGTTTTTGCTTGTATTTATGGATACTATCAAAGAACTCACGGCAACACTCATTATCAGGCCATTTAATTTTGAAACTATATCAACTAGAATATATGAGCTTGTAAGCGATGAGCGTTATAGAGAGGCTGCTCCGTTTTCGTTAATGATAGTTATGATCGGCTTAATCTCCACAATGATCTTATTTAAGCTCGATGATGTCAGTAAAAGTAAATTTTGATGAGTTTAATTAGATTTAATGCGGTCTAGAATTTATGTATGGACTATCCAAAGAAAAAGGCGGTATCATGACCTCAAAGACTTTTGTGCTTTCTTCATTTAGAAATTCATATCTACCTTGCATTATTCCCGATGGTGCATTTAAATATGTCCCGCTCGTATATCTAAATATTTCTCCGGATTTTATCACAGGCTGCTCTCCAATAACACCAGCACCTGCAATTTCATTCACCTTCCCTTTATAATCTATTATCTGCCAATGGCGACTCAGCAATTGAATAGTTGATGAGTTTTTATTTTTTATCTTAACACTGTATATCCACACATAGCAATTTTCATAAGGTATAGATTGCTCTTCTATATAAACTGGTAGAACTGTAACTTCAACAGAGTTAGTAGTAAGTATGTATTCTAGAGCCATATTTTAATTTTAAAAACAACATCCTATTATACATATTTTTGTGGATTCTTCAAGAATGTTATCATATGCTAATTAGCGGTGATAATATGAATGGATTCAGATATGCTAGATAAAAAAGTAATAGGTATAATAGGTAGCGGACAATTAGGTAAGATGACTGCTATTGCTGCAATAAAACTTGGACAAAAAATACATATTTTTACTCGTGTTAATGGTGATCCTGCTTATTCTGTTGCCGATAGTGTAACTATTGCAGATTTTTCTAATAAGAGGGCACTTGTATCTTTTGCACAAAGCGTGGATTTAGTAACTATTGAATCTGAAAATATTCCTTGTGACGTAGTTGATACTATATCACAGCATGCAGATTTTTATCCTGGTAAAAAAGCATTATATATTTCACAAAATAGATTGAGAGAAAAAGATTTTATTAGAGATTTAGGTATGAAAACTGCTGATTATAAAAGTATACAAAATTATAATGAATTATTAGAAAGCAGTAGGAGTTTTAGTTATCCAATAAGGCTGAAAACAACAGAAATGGGTTACGATGGAAAAGGACAATATGTAATTAAGAATGATTCTGAAGCGAAACAATTTATTTCTTTTGATTGGAATGCAAAGTATATGCTTGAAGAGGGTATTGACTTACTAAAAGAGGTTTCAATAATTATTGCAAGAGATAAAAATGGTAGAGTAACTTTTTTTCCTATAGCGGAGAATCATCATGTTGATGGAATACTTGATACTTCAACAGTGCCAGCTAAAATAGATTTTAGATTAACTCAAGAGATACAACAAACTGCAAAGAAGATAGCAAGTGCGCTTGATGTAGTAGGAATTCTTGCTATTGAATTTTTCATTACTAAAAATAATGAGCTGCTAGTTAACGAACTAGCTCCAAGACCTCACAATTCTTGCCACTGGAGTTTGGATGCATGTAGCGTTAGTCAGTTTGAGCAATTGATTAGGGTAATATGCGGGTTACCTATGCAGGAAGTAGCGTTACGATTTCATTGCATGACGAAGAATATAATAGGTAGTAATATATATGATTTTCACAAGTATTTGAGCGATAGAAAAGCAAGTTTAACAATATATGGAAAGAAAGAGGTCAGAGATAAGCGTAAAATGGGGCATGTCAATATAGATTTGAGTTAGACGCCATACTATAATTTTGCAATAAACACTAAGATTATTATCCAAATAGTTCTTATTACTCTTAAGTTAAGAAAAATTTGGTGCTACATTTTTTGTTTCAAATAGTCTAAAATTGTTATTTTTTTTAAATCTCTTGGATTTTATTTACCTGAAAATTCATTATAATTACCAAATCACTTCAAGTTTTTTTTTGTCTAATTTTAATTCTCTTCTTTCCTTAATTTAGTGTTAGTGAATCTAGCATCATCTCTCTTTACAGCACATATTTTATTAATACTTACTTATTTGATTAACTTTAATATCACTAGGAATGCAGAATTGATAACTTGACGAAAATAGCTAAGTATAGAGATATTTTTCCTAACTCTATTTTTTAGAGCGAATTACTGATACTCAATTTCATTAATTCATTTGAGAACAATGGAGCATTCAATACAATTTAATATTGTAAATAGAACGATTTTAATAATAAAAACTCATTCTATTTACAAAAAGTATTCTCAATTTTCTCTGAGTAGAGCTAATTTTTGCAATCCCAATCTTTGGATAAATAATTGTCTTGTTCAGGTATTGGATTTTGAGCTGTAAGTAGCTTTTCACCGTAAAAAATCGAATTTGCACCAGCGAGGAAACATAATGTTTGCAATTCATCTGACATTTTCTCTCGTCCAGCTGATAAGCGGATGTAGGATTTTGGCATGATAACTCTGGCTATTGCAATAGTACGAACAAAATCAAACGGAGATCAACATCATCAACATTCTCAAGAGGAGTTCCTGGAACTTTTATCAGCATATTAATTGGTATTGATTCTGGAGGATTATCTAAATTCGCAAGAAGAACTAACATTTTTATTCGATCTTCATTAGTTTCACCAATGCCAAGAATGCCACCACAACAGATTTTAATGCCAGATGCACGTACACATTCCAATGTCTCCAAACGATCTTGAAAAGTATATGTAGTTATGATCTTATCATAATATTCTTCGGATGTGTCAATATTATGATTATAAAAATCTAAGCCTGCTTCCTTTAGCATATTAGCTTGATAATCTTTTAACAACCTAAGAGTCACACGCGTTTCAAGACCAAACTTCTTCACTTCTCTAATCATTTCACAAACAATTTTTAAATCTTGATCATGTAAGACAACGCCAAGTTGCTCCAATATAGAAACGAGTACTTCCAGCTTCTTTAGCACATTTTGCCGCTTCAATTGCTTCGGCAATTTTAACAAAGGCTTTTTTTTGCAAACCAGTGTTATAGTGTGCTGATTGTGGACAGTAAGAACAATTTTCCGAGCAGCTACCTGTTTTTAATACGCAAAAGCGTACTAATTTGCACTTTATTAGAATAAACTTGTTTTCTATGTTCTGTTTGTGTTATATAAATTATCTCAGAATACGGAAAGATTAAAGATTTGATTTATCTTGGCAAAAATCCATTTTTCTGTTATGATCTAAACTACTTTTTGGTAAATAGATTGTTATACAATAATTATTGTAATATACTACAAAGTAAAGAAAAATATCGAAAGTTACCAAAAGCTATCTTGGAGAGCTTTATCGATTTTTCTACCAACGATTATCTTAGTCTAAGTCAATCGAAAGTATTATTTGATGCAGCAAAGCTCTCTGGAGCACAATTTGGAGTAGGATCTACTGGTTCTCGATTACTCTCAGGTAATAAGAAAATATTTGAAGACTTTGAGAAAAGAATTGCACAAGATAAAGGAGTTGAGTCAGCTCTTATTTTTAATTCAGGTTTTCAGGCTAATATAACTGTTCTTGCAAGCCTACTCGATCAATCAGTTCTTGGTGATAAACCTATTGTTTTTTTTGATAAATTGAATCATGCAAGTTTATATCAAGCTGTATTTTTGAGCAACGCTGAACTTGTACGATATCAACACAATGATATAGATCACTTAAGCAATTTACTTAAAGAATTCAAAAATGACTTAAGACCAAAATTTATTGTTACTGAAACAATTTTTGGTATGGACGGAGACATTGCACCAATAGAAAGAATTTTTGCTCTGAGTAAAGAACATGAAGCTTTTCTATATTTAGATGAAGCTCATGCAACGGGTATTATTGGTCACAATGGGTATGGCTTATCTAATAGTATTAATCTTCAGGAAATTCCACATTTAATCTTAGGAACTTTTAGTAAAGCCTTAGGATGCTTTGGTGCGTATGTTGCTTGTTCTAATGTTATAAAGAATTATCTGATCAACAAATGTTCAGGTTTTATCTATTCAACCTCTCTTTCTCCAATGATAATTGGTGCAGCAGCAAAGGCTTGGGATTTAGTGCAACATCTTGCTGATCAACGTCAGGCTTTATTTTTTAAAGCTGCAAACTTAAGAAAAAATTTACACAATCTTGGATTTAATACAGGTGATTCAGTCACACACATTATACCAATAATTTTAGGTGATGAAAATATTGTAATGAATGCAAAAGAAAAGCTTTTAAAACAAAGATTGGTTGTTTCTGCTATACGTCCACCTACTGTTTCGCCTGGAACGTCAAGATTGCGCATTGCACTTAATATAAATCACACTGAAAACAACTTAACTCATTTAGTGTATGCTCTTCAGCAAATATGAATTATCGCTTTGTATTTTGTCACGATTGGGGATTTTTTTATAAAATTTTTCAATCTTTCATAAATAAATATTTCTTTCAAGTTCTCTGTTATTGTTTAGATCTTGATTATTATGAAAAAATAAATCTGAATTTATTAGAAAATAATACATTTATTATTGGATATTCTCTTGGACTGATAAAATCAGCTTCTTTGAATGTAAAATTCAATGTACTTATCGTTATACAAGATTTTATCAATTTTTTGGGATTTAATTTATTTTTACACAAAAAACGAAAGTTAGAGTTAAAAGCAATGATACAGCATTTTCAAATGGATTTAATAGATATTCTGATATTTTTCCATAAAAAATGTGGCTTAAATTACAACTCTTTCAATAGATTGATAAAGCAAAAATTAATGCAAGATTTAGAGCTACTCATCACAATATATCAGCTACAATACATACCATTATTAATATTAGGTATCACAAATGATACAATTGTATCACGAGAGCTTATCTATGATAATTTCAATAAAGATGTTAAAATTGTTATGCATAGCAGAGATTATTCTAGTATATAATTATGTGAATATGATTTTGTGTATGAGCAAATTATAAATTTTTTTTAATGAAATTACAAAAGAGATACATACAGGACAATTTTAACAGAGCAAGCTTGTCTTATGACAATGTAGCTTTTGTTCAAAAAGAATGTGCTGCAAAGCTAGTCAATTTGTTAAAAAGTTGTTTTCCTGAATTTCATCCACGATCTATTTTAGATTTGGGTACAGGTACAGGTTACATTCCAGAAATTTTGTTTAATTGCTTTCCACAAAGCAAGTTCACTTTAAATGATATGTCACCTAATATGTTGGCAAAAACAAAAGAAAAATTAGCAATGTATGAGGAGGTTGCATTCATCTTAGGCGATATGGAAACACTAGACTTTGGCTTTCATGATCTTATCATTTCAAATCTAGCACTTCAATGGGTGCGCAATTTAAAAAAGATGATAAAAGAATCATATAATAACTCAAATGTCTTTGTTTTTTCGTGTTTACTGGATGGTACATTTAATGAATGGTCTAGAATTTTTACAAAATCATCATTATCTACACCAACTCATCAATATCAATCTAAACAAGAATTAGAAAGTTATTTATTTCGTCTGAAGCCAAAAAAATATTTTTTTGATTCGGAAGAATTTACATTGTACTTTACAAGCGCAAGTGAATTTATTAAATATCTTAAAAATTTGGGAGCAAGTTTAAGTAGCCAAACAATTCCTCTGTCTGATTTAAGGAAAATTATTAAAACCTATACTGACAAGATTAATGTTACCTATAAAGTATTTTTTGGAGTTTTAAGTAGATGCAGATCTTTGTAACAGGAACAGATACCGACGTTGGTAAGACTACTATAAGCAGTTGGATCTGCCTACATACTGGATATTTGTATTTCAAACCTATCCAAACTGGAAGTATTTTAGGTACAGATAGTCATCAAATAAGCAGTTTGACTAACGTTAATGTTTATAAAGAAAATTTTGTTTATAAAAGACTTTTATCTCCACATTTGGCAGCGTCATTAGAGAATGATAGCATTAATATTGATAGGATTATCTTACCCAAAACATATAATTTGATCATAGAGGGTGCTGGAGGAGTTTTAGTTCCAATCAATAAAACCACATTAATGGTCGATTTAATCAAAAAACTCGCCATTCCAATAATTTTAGTTGCTAAGTCTACACTTGGCACAATTAATCACACATTGCTTAGCTTAGAAGCGCTACGTGCTAGAAATATTCCTATTTTAGGAGTAATTTTGAATGGATTACTTAATCAAGATAATCTTGAAGCAATAGAATTTTATGGTAGAATACAAGTGTTAGCATCAGTACCTAAACTGCAACAAGTTGATAAAGAACATCTGATGCAAATACCACTCTCAGATCTATTAAAGGCTGTTTTGGAACAATGAATTTAAGCGAACGCGACAGAAAAATCATATGGCATCCTTTTACGCAAGAGGAAGTAGCCAAACTTCCAATTGTAATTAAGGAAGCTCATGGATCATATCTTTATGATGAAAATAGCAAACCATATCTTGATCTGATTTCCAGTTGGTGGGTAAATTTGCATGGTCACACTCATTTCAAAATCGCTCATGCTATATATAAACAAAGCATGACTTTGGAACATGTAATTTTTGCAGGATTTACTCATGAGCCTGCAGTAACTCTTTGTGAAAAGTTGAAAATTTTATTACCAGATAAATTATCTAAATTTTTCTTTTCAGACAATGGTTCTACTGCCGTAGAGGTAGCACTAAAAATGGCCTATCAGTATTGGTGGAATCAAAATAATTGTGAAAGAACTATTTTTCTGAGTTTTGAAGGAGGATATCATGGAGATACATTTGGAGCGATGAGTGTAGGTGTTAAGTCCGGCTTCCATGACGTATTTTCAAATCTGTTGTTTTCTGTTTTAACAGTACCTTTTCCAGAAACTTGGGATGGAGACGAAGAAATAGCAAGTAAAGAAGGACATTCTCTTGAGGTGTTAGAAGGTTATTTACGTGCTTGTTCTCGTAAAATTGCTGCATTAATTCTAGAGCCTTTGGTGCAAGGAGCAAGTGGCATGAGGATGTGCCGTCCAGAGTTTGTTAGAAAAGTCATTAATTTAGTGCGCCAGCATGGAATTTTGATAATTTGCGATGAGGTTATGACTGGCTTTGGACGTACTGGTACTTACTTTGCTTTTGAAAAAACTCAAATTGTACCTGATTTTTTATGTATCTCTAAAGGATTAACAGGAGGTTTTCTTCCACTTGCTCTCACAGTTACTACCGAAGAAGTCTATTTGGCATTTTTAAGTGAACATTTTACTAAAGCATTTGCTCATGGTCACTCCTACACTGCTAATCCATTAGGTTGTGCGGCCGCAATTGCTTCTCTAGACTTGTTAGTTAAACACGATACCATGGAATCAATTAAGAGGATTAATGATATACATAAAAAGGAATTAATAAATTTGTCTAAAGCTTGTAAGAACGTACAAAATGTACGAGTGACTGGTACAATAGCAGCTTTTGATATTTATAGCGCACAAATACTAAAGATGAAATTTTTAGAGCATGGGCTTTTAATCAGACCTCTTGGCAATTCAGTTTATTTGTTACCACCTTATTCAATAAGTACTTCAGAGCTTGAAGAAGCTTATAATAAGATAAGAGATATTTTTTTGGACTACGAATATAGATGTGTACTGTAGTACAAAAAGTAATTTATGAAGTTGTATTAAAGATAAAAGAAAATCCTTCAAAATCGATTTTTAGGAGCAGATTTCAAATCATCTTAAGTGGTTCTATTTAAGATGTATAGCTACAAAAATACAAGAAATTCTAGCGCCTTCGGTTTTGAGCGTTTGAATTGTATGATTCCAGAGTGTTACGCACTGGAATGAGAATATTTGTTATAAAGACAAATATTCATTTATAAATTACAACTAGTTATAAATATTTAAGAAATTTATTAAACAAGAAAAGAGATAAAAAAACCTGAGATAGATAAAATTAAATATTTCCTTGTTCTATTTGAAGTTTTTACTTTTTTAAACGCGCTATAAGCGCATTTTAGATTGAAAATCAGAAATTTTAAAAAGACGTGAAGTGCACATAGTGCAAAATTTAAAAATGAGACGTGAAATATCCTAAGTTTTTGTCATTAACCTACATAGATTGCGAAGATGAATAAATAGCTTCAATACTATTGATAAAAGGAATAACGAAGATTGTCAAGTAGTTTTTTATTTCTATTGAGAAGATAGCTAGGGATTGTTCTTGAATTACAATTTGTATAGTTATATTGATGTCACATCTAAGTTGCTTTAATAAATTTTGATTGAGAAATTAGTTTCTCTATGTATATAAATGCTACTTTAGAGCAGTCAAAATGGAAGATTATAAATATAGCTTAGGTTTAAAGATTATTCATTCGTTGATGGCTATTTATATTATTGGTATGCTCTACTCTGAGTTTTATATGAAAAGCTTGCCAAATTAGCAATGAAATTAAATTCAATGTATACGCTATTACAAAGCTTGCAAAATTACTGTTTTGAGTTGATTATAATACGAATACTTTTCGCGCCTTTATTTATGTTCCATCACTTCTAGTAAATTTTTCTCGGTTTAAAATCAATGCGAGTAAAGCAGTACACTTTGGTTTATATTTCTTTATGATACTAATTCTAGTATCTGGTTATGTCATGTCTTCTGTCTTTGGTAAAGGAATTAAATATTTTTGTTGATCAGTAAAAACAAAGAACTAGCGAGTGCTGCTAATAGACTACATTCAATACTTGCGTACTTTATAATATTCTTTATAGTTTTGAATATACTTGCTGCTTTAAAACACACATTAATAGATAAGCAAAATATTTTAAACGTAATATATAAATTATATGTTGAGTAATTTCTGGAAAAAAGGAACGGACTTTCTTGGTAGTGAGTTTGCAATAATGGGTGGTGCTATGAGCTGGGTTTCAGAAAGAAGCTTGGTTTCAGCAATCTCAAACGCTGGTGGTTTTGGTATAATTGCATGTGGTGCTATGTCTCCAGGTTTATTAAAACAAGAGATCATAGATACTCAAAAACTGACTAATAAGCCATTTGGCATTAATCTAATCACTATGCATCCAAATTTGAGTGAGTTGATAGATGTATGTATTGAAGCAAAAGTAAGTCACATAGTTCTTGCAGGTGGATTGCCGACAAAACTTAATATAGAAAAAATTAAGAATGTGGGCACTAAAGTTATGTGTTTTGCACCATCATTAAGTCTTGCGAAAAGGTTAGTGAAAATAGGGGTGGATGCGTTAATAATAGAAGGAATGGAAGCAGGTGGACATGTAGGTCCGGTTAGCACTTCTGTTCTAGCGCAAGAGATATTGCCTTATTTTAAAAATGAGCAAACACCAGTGTTTGTTGCAGGTGGAATAGGAAGGGGCGAAATGATAGTGAATTATTTAGAAATGGGAGCAAGTGGTTGTCAAATAGGTACATTATTTGTTTGTACAAATGAATCAATTGCTCATAAAAATTTTAAGGAGGTATTTATTAAATCAACTGCGCGTAATGCGGTTTCTTCTGTACAAATAAGTTCTGATTTTCCTATAATTCCAGTAAGAGCTATAGCTAATAGAGCGAGCGATGATTTTGTGAAACATCAAAGAGAAATTATTGATAAGTACCAAAAAGGACAGATTTCAAAAGAAGATGGACAACTTGAAATAGAAAAATTCTGGGCTGGAGCTCTAAGAAGAGTAGTGATTGAAGGAGATGTTGAAACAGGATCTTTGATGGCCGGCCAAAGCGTTGGCATGGTTGATAAGGAAAGACCTGTAAAAGAAGTGATAGATATGTTAATTCAACAGGCAAGCAATTATATCGAAAATAAATTTGTAGAAGTGGAAAACTTAATTATTAGCAAAGCAAATATCAATCAATAAGCAAATCGCTATAATCTTCTATAATATAGCATAATCACTCAGTTTTAATGTAAAATTAATGTTAATGAAATATATATAAATTTTATTATATATGGAGGAATGTTGTGCCTGCTTTATTTAGTAAAAAATGTTTTACTCGCTAAAAATACAAGAGCTTATTCAAGTTTTGAATAATATAGAAGATTTTGATCTGTGCAGAGCTATATACAACAAAGCGATGAGTAAAAAAATCATAAAGGTAAAGCTCTCATAAAGTACAGGTATTTATTCGAGCAAGAGATTACCTTTGAGATATTAATTAAATTGGAAAAATAGCTAAGATAGAAAATTAAATAGAAGAATCACAAGAAAAAAGTAATATCAAAGACATTACAAATATTATATCAAAACTTTTCTTCTAGCGTTGCTATAAGCTATAACATAATCAAAAGAATTAGAATCAGAAAAAATAGGACAGGTATTAAGAATAACTTCAGATATTGTTAAGCAGATATTCTTAAGCAGAGTAGAGAAGAAGAATTTAAGAGCTTACTTTTAGAGTTGTAAAAAGAAATAATAAAGTCAAAAAGGTCGAAAATATTAAAAGAGCTAATTGCAAAAAAAACGGAAATAGAAGCAACAGTTATGTGATTAATAACTTCAAATGCTATTAGCAAGATCATTAGTGAAAATCATCTTAATAATGATATTCAAAATCAAGATCCTGAAAATTTAGAAATAAATGATGAAGAAGAATTAGAGAAATTTATAGAAGCTCTTGAGCTCAGTGATGATTTAGGTAGTAGAGTAAATTCGCTTGTATCGAATGAGAAAAGCCACAATTATTAGTAAGTAGCAGTGTAAGTCCAATATTAAACCATGCTAAAAGAAACAATGATCCACAAAAAAAAGAACTAAGCAACTAAAGCAGCCTACAAAAAGAAGAGTCAATGAAGTAAGAAAATAAAAATTAAGAGCCTGCAAAACAATCTAATAACAGAAATTTTTGCATTGCATTTACAATAGATTGTGCTCTCTATAGCAATAAGATTTTTTATTGTTGAAATGATATTTTGGCGATGATATAATGGTAAGATTGTTGATTATATCTATAGTATTTGCTATAGCAGTAATAGTCACACGATATTTAATCATTCCTTCAAATGAATTAACACATTCATCAATTTGAGTCTTCTTAACTGATGATGTTAAATAGTCGTAAGAATTAAATATATATTACTCGTAGTAAAAAACAAATTCAGTTCTTGTTTGTTGATGTGAAAGTTGTTATAATTAAGTGGTATTTGAAAGGTATTTAGTTGATGCGTATTCAATTGAATAGAGTTTTAGTTTTTATAGCTCTATTAAGCTTCATTTTTATATCTTACTCAGGTAAGGCGATTCTAGTGGATAATGAATTAAAAGATGTACAAGAAACAGTAAAAAATTTTATTTTTTCTTTTTCAGTTAAGGATACTTTAGAAAATATGAATCCTTCGACAATCATAGGATTGTGTATAGCTGCAGTGATACTTGCAATATTGTTCAGAGGATTGATCTTTTTCATGATAATATTTGGTGTACTGATCATGATGTTTGGTAGTACGGAAAGGGCAAGTGACTACTTGAAAGAGAAGTTTAATTTTACAAAAGTAAAATCTAAAAACACAAAAGATAAAAATTAAGTATCACTGCCTTTATTGAACGCACATGATATTGTATGCAGCTAAAAATACCAGCAATTAAAACTAAGATTAAAAAAAAGAATAATTTAGCATTATTAGAAAACATTGATTTAGATTTTATTCCTTATGCTTGTCATTATGATGAAGAAACTATATTAACAAAACAGGGAGAATTATTAAAAATAATCAAGTTAGAAGATTATTCCTCTGCTGATAATTATAGCGATCTTAGAACTGAAATTAGAAAAAGCATATCAAAAAATATTGATAGCTTATATTTCACTGTTTGGATTCATACTGGTCGAAAGCGCAATAAACTGAGCTTAAAATGGAATAAAACTGGAGACTTTTCTGATAAGCTACATTCAATATGGCTTAATAAACTTATTGATAGTAAACTGCAGTATATAAACGAATTATATATCGTAGTATTATTTAGTGATTTTGGCGAGCATAATAATAATTCATTTTTTCTGAGTAGAATAAGAAATCAGCATAAGTTGTCTCTACAAGAAAATCATCGAAAATTACAAAGAGTAACTGATTTAATTCAAAGTGATTTGGAGCTTTTCGGAGCTAAAAAGCTGGGCCTAAGATTTAGTAAGTGTAAAATATATTCTGAAATAATGGAATTTCTCCATTATATTGTTACGTTAATACACAAAGACTACCAAATATTTGAAAGGGATTTGTCGCAAAATATTAAAAACTTAAAGGTAGCTTTTGGCTTTAACACATTTCAAACAACATTTGAAAATCAACAGAAATTTGGTTCTATTTTTTGTATAAAGGAATATCGAGAAATCCCTTTGGAAAATATAGATAGGTGTTTACAACTTGACTCTGAGTTTATTATTACAGAAATAATAATATTCACTAGTAATAACAAAGCAGTCAAAGAATTCAAAAAACAAATTAATATACTACAAGTCAGTGAGGACAGTGTTTTACTTCAAAATACAGAAATCAAAGAAATAATAGAACTGGAAAAAACTTCTGCTATTGATTTTTGTCAACAGAAAATTATTTTCACAATTTTTGCTGATGATAGAAAGAGACTAGCCGATAATATAAGAGATTTGTCTGCAGTAATGTCGTTAGTTGGTTTGATGATGTTTAGAGCTGATTTACATATGGAAGATCATTTTTGGGCACAACTTCCAGGTAATTTTACTTTTGTTACACAACCGAAAAATATATTAAAAAAATATGCTTGCAGCTTTGCTATGCTACATGATTTTAGGTTAGGTACATTAAAAGGAGGAAGGTGGAAGGAAGCGATAACGGTCTTTTTCTCAAAAAAATGGTGCCCTTACTTTTTTAATTTTCATGGAAAGAAAAATAATGGTCATACTACAGTACTTGGCGCTCCGAATTCAGGCAGAACTTCACTAATTAATTTTCTGTTGTCAGAGTCAAGAAAATTTAATCCTAGAATTATCATATTAGATAACACCGGAAAGTCAATAATTTTTACTAAAGCAGTGAGTGGTAAATATTATATAATTGATCCAAAATATAAAGACAAAAGCTTGAAATTTAATCCACTAAACATTGAAGATAGTGCTTCCAATCGCAGTATGCTAATTGAACTGATTAAAAGAATGGTTGCTGATACAAACTCTGTGGATATAGAGGAAAAAGTAAAAAAAATTGTAGATTCTATATTTACTATACCAAGAGAATTGCGTTCTTTTTTGCAAATTTCTGAAATGCTCTTATTTCTTGGGGGTAATATAAGTAAATGGTGCAATGATGGTGAGTTTGCTTATTTATTTCAAGATGGTGATGAATCAGACATTGATTGGGAAATGAGAATTATATCTCTCAATACTGCAAATATTATGAAACAAAAGGAATGTATGTCTGTGATACTTTATTATTTCTTATACTCTTTTGAAGCAAAATGTGATGGCTCGCCTACAATACTTGTTTTAGATGAAGCATGGGAGATAAGTAATATTTTTCCTACGGAGAAAGAGTTTGATAACTGGATGTACAGAATGACACAATTAAATATTGTAGTAATTTTAAGTACTGAAAACTTGAATTTGGTATTTTCTAGTAAATTTACTCAATATCTAGATAAACACGTTGATACAAGGATTTTAATGCCAAATATCAATGCAAATAGATTATACATGAAAGCATTTTCTCTATCGAAAGAGGAATTAAACATAATTCTGCAAACACCAACGCAAGAAGGTTTATTTTTAATAAAACAATATAAAGGATTAGTGACTTTAAATTTAGATTTAAAAGATATGCAAGAAATACAAATACTTTCAGCTAATAAAGATACTATAAAGTATATGTACGAAGCAATAAAAGAAAAAGGAGAAGAAGTTAGTAAGTGGTTACCGGTGTTTTATGAAAAGTGTAAGGCTTAACTTTTTATTTATGTTCCTCTTGACATTTGATCTTTTGTATCAGAGATATACTGAATGTCCATCTTTCGTATGGAGTAATACTAATAACAAGGTAAATTTAAGTAAGATAAGTAAAGAGATTAAGAATTTTTTTCGTGACAAATTGAATGAATTGGATTTCGACGAAAAATTATTACAGTATATTAAAGTTAAAGCACTGAAAAATCAAGGAATTGATGGTTACTTTGATCCAAAAATTGGAGTATGTGATTATAAAGGAGATAATTATCATGAATTGTACAGTAGAACGTTTTGTCAAAAAATATTAGAGCACAAGAGAGTGGAGTTGGAGTTTCGGCAGCAGTTTTTATAGACTTAGAAGGAGATAAAATAAGAGCTGGAGGAGAATTGCTAAGAGTTTTGAATGAGAGTGAGCAGAAGATGTCACTGATGAAGAAAAAGTAAAATTGTTAATTTTTATAAGATATGCGCTTGTAGCCAAAAAAAAACGCTTGCTTGAATGGTGGTTCTGCATCTTTTGCTAGATGGAATCAAGAAGTGAATATTTTCTATCCTGAGGAAATGGCAAAAGTTTGTAATACTTGTTCGTGGAATTAAGGGAAACAAAAAAAAATAAAGCGCATTTCTGTACCATTTGTACTTGATTCATCTCTGTTTTGTGAACAACTTGCGATGTTCATTTCAACAGGTAAGAATTGTTTTTATAACAAATGAAAAAAAAGTTATTACTTTGATTATAAGATTAAGATAATAATTGATGACTTAATAAAAAAAAGATGGAGAAATCGAATAAAATTATATTTTTCAAAAAAAAATATAAAAAAAAAGATAAGATTGGAGAGAGCTTTATTTTTGATGAAATAATGTAGCATTCTATGCTAGATAGAGATTGTATTACACACTACTTTGAAACGTACAAAAAAAATGAACTTTGCACTGAATATCATGATCCTGAAAAGGAGAAATCTCAAAGAAGATTGAAATTCTCTGCTAGTTGTTTTTCGATGCTATCTGCTCCAGAGCTTGAAGTAGTGGAGATAGTAAATAAAAATATATTAAAAATAAAAAATAAAAGTAGAGATGAGCAAAGAAAATTGCATGAAACAAGTAAATAGAAGTTATAGTGATGGCTATCGTATTTTTGAGATCAGTTTAATCCTAATGAAGATAGGAAAAAAAAAGTTGACTCATGGTCTTTTAGAGTGATATAACCGATAATAGTTAAAAAAAAATAATTAAGAATAGTAATGTTGAAAGTAACATCATTGATGTTATAGAACATATATTAAGAAAAAATCATCAGTTTGCAATTTTGGAAAAATATTGACTTACTCTTGATATTTGGATCAAGTTTCCTAATTGTGAGGATTACAGTATAACCAATCCTGATGAATTTAGTAAAAAGGATCAACTAATATGGAATTAGATGATATTGGATTACTAAAAAGAGAAATAAGATACATTAGAGTAAACGATCAAATAAACTCTAAAAGAAAAATGCTTTGTCTTTCTGGTTGGAAGCCAGAATCGGAAAAATTTGTATTTAAAAGAGAAAGTGGTTGGGAGAGATAAAGTAAGAAATAATATATCATTAAAATCAATGGAGGCAAGGTACGTTAAGTATAATATTGTTTATTCAAAGAAGTAGAATCAACTTTATTATTTTCCTTGTAATGAAACAACTAATATTTTGGTAAAATCACAGGACGAGCTAGATAAAATAATATTCAATAAGTTGGGATATATTTTTATTCCTAAAGAAAATATGAATAAAAATAATTGAATTGCGGAAAAAGATGACTAAATAAGTACAAAACAGAATTGCAACAAATGCAAGATAATGCATAAATTAATAGATGAAATGCATAAGGAAAAGTATGAACAAGATCAAGATGGCTGTCTTTGCTCAGGTAAAGCATGTAGCCGTTCAACACAATACTTAAACAAAAAAGGCGAGTCTTTTATTTAAGGTACGAGGAAGTAGGATGTAAAGATAAGAATGATTAAACACTGAAAAATGAAAAAGATGGAATACAAAAGTGTATACAATTGAAAGATCAACTGATTAAAGTAAACAGACTAGAGATTTTTTATGCTGATAAATTGTGTAGGCTTGACTTGTTAAATTTAAAAAAGAAATTGAAAGAAATAATTAAGAAGTAGTTAGAAAAGAAGAAACAATATATTGAAGAGAATGCCGTACGTTCATATAACATAGTAAAGGATAAGAAAATTTATGATCTTGAAGATGATTATACAAATGACTTATCACAATATGATTATATTGAAATAGAGGAATGAGGAGATGGCGAAGCAGTTCATATAAAAACACTGCTTACTCTATAGAAAATATAGACTAGGAATGCCAGAAGATTATATTAAAACTAAATTAAAAATTGATCCTAATCACTCTTTAATTAAAGTTTAAATTACCGAAGAAGGAGGTGAACAGGAAGATAGTCTATCAAACAAAGATGGAGAGCTAATTTGGATAGAAATGTGTAATTCATATAGGTCAAGAGATTGCTAATCATTAATTACCGTTGTTGATGGAGGTAAATACAGAATTTATGAAGAAAAAGATTACACAGATACAATAATTTATGAACAAAATTTAAAGTTAGAAGAGGAAATTATGAAAAGAGATAAGTTAAGTTCTACTGAAGATAATAAAATATCATATATAGATAATGATGAGATCAAGTATAAAAATTTGACAGAATGCAATAAAAGCTATGTTAATAATACACATGATACTTATGGTTGTGTTAATAAAGGTAATGAAATTTATAATAAATGCTCTTCTGGTTATGTGAAGATTAAATCTATGTTTGATAAGATTGATGAAAGTAAAATAAATGTTGCTGTTGATGAGATGGTAGACAATCTAAAAGATATTACAATTGATGATTATTTAATAGATAAACTTGATTTCGATATTATCGATATAATTAAAGAAGAAATTAGAAATGAATTGTTATAATCAGAGCCAAAAGATTCTCAATCTTAGCTTGAAGTACCTTAATACAATGAATTTTGCCTTTTAATTTAATAATTATTAAAATAAATTATGTATTAATTTATCATTCAGTTTAATTGCTGTATTTTAACAAAAAGATACATCTAATGTAGAGTTGTGCTTTATTTCTCTGAAAAATAAGCTTTTTAAGCTAATAGAACAGCAATTTAACATTAAAAACCATATTAATTATTTGGTTTAAGCTATACACAAATGGGCTGTAAGTGAAATGTCGATTTTATTGCTTTTTGTATAACTTATACTAGCGAATATAAGATCAAGTATCATGAAATTGCAAATTTATTCAACATAACAAAAGAGAAAATTGACTATAGAGTAATATTGAAAGTATAAGAAGTAAAATAAGAAGTGAAATTGAAAAGTAAGATAGCGAATTTCTGAGTTGATTTCTAGAATGGATTAATCACTAAAAGAGCAAAGTGAAAAATCTATTATATAAATTTAAATTCATTTGTTGAGAAGATATTTAGGAGTTTTTGTGGGCAATGTAATAGCTCTGTAGAGAAGAGCAGTTCTCTTCTTGAGTTCAAGAAATCAATAATATAACACTCTCTTCTTTATCTGAAGAGCATGATATAGAAAATTTGGAAACTTTTATCAATCAAAAGGATCTTTTTTTTTTGATTTAATCAATCCATATATATACTCTTTTTGTACCTACGCCTTACTTTTTGAGGAGGATAGTAAGTATCATTTCTAATTGCATTTTTTTATTCTCATTATAACGTATTCATTTATTTTCATGGTAATTTTACTATCCATATTCTGTTTTTGATATCTGTAAGTATCTTTTTTTATCATCGCGTAGCACTTGTTATTGAGTAGATTACTTTTATCCATCTGCATTCTTCTATATTACAGATCTTTTTCAAGTTTTTAAATTCTTTATCATTTTTAATGGCAGATTTTTATAAGTGTATAATCAATATTACAGAATAATGAGACTTTGCTTCTGCTCTCATATTTACTTTATTTAATTTTATTAAAACAATGTTACTGGCAAATAAATTAAGATTAAACAATAAAAACAATAGCATGATAGTAAATCTATTTCTGGATTAAGATCATAATGTTACTCATTAAAGTGACATAAGTGGTTTATTCATTATAATTCACGATTAGATTGACATAAGATAGAGAGTAAATTAAAAATTGAATAGATTTTTAATTTACAATAGATGCCCATAGAAATATTAATGCCTGCTCTTTCTCCTACAATGAGCAAAACTGGAGGAAAAATCGTAAAGTGGTGTAAAAAAGAGCAAGATAGAATTGAAGTAGGTGATGTAATTGCTGAAATAGAGACTGACAAAGCTATAATGGAATTTGAATCTGTAGATGAAGGGGTTTTAGCAAAAATTCTAATATCGGAAGGGGAAAGTGGTGTGCCTGTAAATCAACCAATAGCTCTAATGCTGGAAGAAGGAGAAGATAATAATGCACTTAATAAGTATGTTCTAACTTCTATTAACAATGTTGAAGATAAGAAAGAAATTGAAGCACACTCTTCAATTTCATCTAACTCCTCAACATCATATAATTCTTCAATATCATCTAAGTGCTTGACACTTGAATCTAGAAAAGAAGAAGATATCAAAATAAGAGAGAGTAGAATAAAAATAAGCCCATTAGCTAAGAAAATAGCTCAAAATGAAAATGTGGATATAAAACGATTAAAAGGTACTGGATTATATAATCGTATCATTAAAGCTGACGTATTGGAGTTTTTAGACAGTAGTGTACAAATTGAAAATCATAAAAGATCGAACAAAGACGTTATAATCAAAGCAAGCAACATGCGTCAGGTGATAGCACAACGTTTAATTGAGTCTAAACAGAATATACCACACTTTTATTTAACTATAGACTGTCGAGTTGATAAGCTAATATCGCTCAAAAGCGAGATTAATTCAGAAGATGAAAACAATAAAGTAACAATTAATGATTTAATCATAAAAGCTGTGGCTTTTAGTATGAAGAAATTTCCTAATGTAAATTCTTCTTGGATAGAGGATAAAATATTGAAATATGCAAATATAGATATTTCAATCGCTATAGCACTTGAAGATGGACTAATCACTCCAATAGTAAAAAATGTTGATAAAAAAAGTATTTTATCTATATCAAAAGAGATGAAAGATCTAGTAAGCAGAGCAAGATCTGGAAAATTAAGACCAGAAGAATTTCAAGGAGGAGGATTTACTATCTCAAATTTAGGCATGTTTGGTATAAAAACTTTCAGTGCTATAATTAACCCGCCGCAGTCTTGTATTATGGCTGTTGGTACATCCATGAAACAGCCTATTGTTATCAATGAAAAAATAGAGATAGCAGAAATAATGATTGTAACACTCTCTGTTGACCATAGAACAATTGATGGAGCACTAGGGGCAAAATTTTTAAAAGCCTTTAAGTATTATATAGAGAATCCTCTAGTGATGCTTCTTGAGTCTGTGTAGACATTAAATTTTTTTTGCAAAGCTATATCAGGTTATGCAAGAAGTCTGATGCAAATCAAGATTAATTTATTGAGAAATTTATTAATTAAACTAAAGATTAATATCTGAGTATTATATTATTATTATATTCAATTAAAATTGAAGTAAATGTTATTGAACTGAAGAAATCTAATAATATTTCTAATATAGAAGAATAGATAAAGACTTTTTAGGATAAATTAATGAATGTAAGAAACAAATCGCTGATATTTAAAAGCACAATAACTAAATTACAGAAATTATGAATGACCAGCAATCTATCTTAGATAATATACTAAAAAATGTCCAATAGCAATTGAAAACTTTCATTGAAAAGCACATTGCTGATATTAAAAAAAATATGATGATGAAAATTGCAAATGTCCTTACTAGTTAATGGTTGCGAGATTTACAGTATTGTAAGATAGTCAATGCTAATCAAAAAGTTTTAAAAACTGAGCAATATTATAGAAATAATGAAAACAGAATATACTAAGAGTAAATATGATAATGTAAGTATGAATGTAATAAAAGAACAAATGGATATTATTAGTGATACTTAGAAAGAGAATTTTAAATGAAAACTTGAAAAAGTTATCTGATTCGACTTCAAATACTGTTAAACTTATGCGAGAGCAAAAAGAATTTAAGGAAGAAATACATGAGTTAAAAAAATGAAAGATTTAAGATCATATTGTAGAAGAGAAAAAGCTAGTAATAAAAATACTGCAGCAGCAGATAATAATAAAAAGATTCTGATAATGGAGGCGAAAAAGTTAATGAGAATGATATTAGCATTAAAAGCATTTGTGCAAGAAAAAAGTCAAGGAATTAAACAAAATTGTAGAAAGTAGCTTGAACAAATTTGAAAGAGATATTGACAAGTTAGAAAAAAAAGGTCAGAAGTGTTGGGTATAAAACATCAGATAAAGATTATGAAATTTTTAAGTCGTAACTCAAAGTTGTAAAAAAGTAAAAAGATTTAAAAATACTCTTAATGAGTTAAGAAATAAAACAGTTAAATTAGGAGAAAAAACCAAACATGATCAAGATAGGAATCTTTAAGATGATAAGTTTATATTAAATAAGTGCTAAAGGAAAATTTCCTCAAAAACAAGAAATACACAGCAAAGACAATATTGTAGATTGTGCAGAAATTAGATATTTATCAAAAAGATATAAAAGAATTTTCAATTAGACTAGAGTTAATAAAGATAGAGTGTGACTTAGGAAAATATAGCAAAATAGGTATTAATACATTCAAAGAACTTGTTAAAGTTGTTTAAGATATTGGTAAAAAATTTTAGCTCTAACCTGAAAGAGCGATCTAATTTACTTTTAAGGTAAAGTCAATTTGTAAAAGAGCAAACCAATCTTAGGAAGGAATTAAATAAAATTTAAGCGAAAAATCGAACTTTAGATAAATTTTTAAAAAAAAGAAAGGAGATTAGTAAGAGCATTATAGATAAGAGGAAAGGAGATAATAGTAAAAAAATCGTTATCATAGAAGCAAAAATTAGCGAAAATGATACTAAATAAAAAAGTCTCAGCACTGTTGGAAGTTAGATAGATAAGTAAAGATGTAAAAAATAGTTTAATTGATTTCAAAAGAGAGGTTGCTAAGCTAGAGACAAAGGTTAAGATTTTTGAGAAAGGTTAGACATTAAAGCCATTGCAATAGATAATAAAATTATCATTTGAATCATCAGAAACTGTTATTTAATCTATTAAAGGTATAAAAAAGATATTTTTATACTTTAGCTAAGAATATTAACACTCATGGTGTGTATTAGGATAGTAAAGAATATTTACAGAAAGTAGCAAGTTACCTAAATGATTCTTATATCGTGGAGAGTGTGATAAATTACAAAAGCTAGAAATAGATCTTGATAGACCAAATTTAACAAAAGAAAGCAAAAAATTATAGATGATAACACTCAAAGAGGATTGTAGAAAGAAGGGAAAACAATAAAGGAAAGAGACAAATTGATCTATAGAGCTAACAAGTAATTTCAAAAAAAATCTTCTCATATTTTAATTGTTGGAAGTGATTATATCATTTAAATTTTTGGCAAAACTAAACTAATATCATTCTGTTTATAGATAACATAGTTTATCCTCCAAACGGAATGATATTCTTTTTATTGATATCATTCTTTTTTTATAAAAAATATTTCCAACTTTTTTCTCATTTTTTGAGTAAAGTTCATAAATGCATGAAAATTGTGATTTGAATCTATCAAGAGAGTGTCATGAGAATAATCTATTTGTTGTTATTCAAGTAGCTTTTTCTCCTAACTATTTCAGCTACTTCTCTTCTTGTCATTTCAGTGCTCGACGTTGAGATCTAGCTCTTCATATATATATGAATATTTTAACATAACTTTTATGTTTACTTGTTTGATAAAATTCCTAGATTCAAGCATTACGCGCTGGAATGACACCACTTGTTATAAAACAAATGTTCAATTATGAATTGCAATTGGCTATAGATATTTAAAAAATTTTCTAAATAAGAAAGGATAAAAGAAACCACGAGTGGCGAATTTGATTTTATAATATTTTAATTGGCGCTATAGTAATTTACTAACACTTAAGTTTAAACATAATTTGGCTAAATTTGGCTAAATATAGAAAAATGAAAAAGACATTCATTTGCTGTAATTTGATACAATACGTCAAAAAAAATATCCTGAGTTTTTATTAAATTTTATGATCAAGCCTGTAGATCAAAAATAAGTTTTAATTAAAATAATTTTGTTATTAAAACAACGGGTTTAAAGGAATTTGTCAAGTATTTTTTTTGTTTCTGGTGATTGCTATATATTCAGTACGCTTCTAAAAGTTGATTAGATCATGTAAAAAGTTTAACAACAACTTAGCAAAGGAAAAGCTTTGTATTAATGGAGTATTTTAAATATAATGTGGGATAATATTACAAAATTTAAATGAATCACATTATCAATGCGTACAATAGATTTGAAACTCCTATAATTAGAGGAGAAGGGATATATCTTTTTGATAAAGATGGTAAAAAATATCTAGACTTTGCTGCGGGTATTTCTACAACTTCTTTAGGACATTGTAATCCATATATTGCAAATAAGTTGAAAGAGCAATCAGATTTATTATGGCACTGCTCCAATATTTTTACTATTCCCGAACAAGAAAGGCTTGCTGAGCGTTTAACAGCACTTACTTTTGCGGATAAAGTTTTTTTCTGTTCAAGCGGACTTGAAGCAACAGAAGCTGCAATTAAATTTATTCGCCGTTATTTTTATTTAAAAGGGCAAGAAAAGCGCAATCACATTATTACAATCGAGGGAGGGTTTCATGGTCGCAGTATTGCTGCGATTTCCGCTGGAGTAAATGAAAAATTAAGAGAAGGATTTGCTCCACTCCTTTCTGGTTTTGATAAAGTGCCAAGAAACAACATCAAAGCATTAGAGGAGAAAATCAGCGATAAAACTGCTGCTGTATTTTTAGAGCCAATACAAAGTGAAGGTGGAGTTTATACACTTGATATAAAATATCTTCATAAAGTAAGAGAAATAACAAAATCTCAGAAAATGATCCTATGTTTTGATGAGGTGCAGTGCGGGTATGGGCGTATTGGTTCTTTATTTCATTATCAAAATATAGGAATCGAGCCTGACATTTTAACTTGCGCGAAAGCTATGGGTAACGGATTTCCCTTAGCTGCATGTTTAGTAAGAAATTATATAGCAGAAGCGATTACTCCAGGAACTCATGGATCAACCTATGGTGGTAATCCGCTTGCCGTGACTGTTGGTAACGCAGTGCTCGATATACTGCTGAAAGAAGATTTTTTCGATCATATTAGAAGAGTTAGTAAATATCTAAAAGAAAAATTACTACTGTTAGCTGAGGAATTTCCAAAGATAATCTCAGAAATTCGTGGGGAGGGTTTGTTAATAGGAATAGAGCTTAAAGCTTCTTTTGCTGATAAAGTTGTTAGCCAATCCCTTGACAATGGTTTAATAATTACTAAAGTTTTAGATAATAGAGTAGTGAGAATAACACCTCCACTTATTGTTCAGGATAAACATGTGGATGCAGCGTGTGATATACTCTATAATTTGTTTTTTAAGATTAAAGATATATAAATATTTTAAAAATATAAAGTCCAGCTATATAAAATTTCAAACTTGCGAATGCTTCTTATAACATGTAAGATTTACTCTATTTTTTATCACAATAACATCATACTTTAATGGATTGGTTATTGATTTCAATATTATCGGTAATTTTTGTTTTATTGATCTTATCGTTTTTATTTTCAGGTGCAGAAATAGGTTTAACCTCAATTAGCCGATCTCGCGTTAATAAGCTAAAGCTAGAGGGTAATAAAAGGGCCAAGATGATAGATTCTCTATTAAGTAAAAAAGAATTGATAATAGGAACGATGCTGCTCGGCAATACGATTATTAACATTACTTGTTCCGCTTTGTTTACAGCGATATTGATAAATATCTTTGGAAGTGAAGGCGTATTTCTATCAACAATTATAATGACATTTTGTATTTTGCTGTTTTGCGAGGTGTTACCTAAAACTTATGCCATGCAAAATCCCGAAAAATTTACATTATTTTCCGCTTATTTTGTACTGTTTTTTGTCAGGATTTTTTCTCCATTGATATTAGGTATTCAGTTCATTGTCAATCTTATTTTGAAGTTATGTGGGCTTCATAAAAATAGAGAAGTAATATCTGCAGCGGATGCAATGCGTAATATGATTACTCTTCATCGCAGTGAAGGAACTATGTTACAACAGGATTTAGATATGTTAATTAGCATACTTGATTTAGCTGAGACAGAGATATCGGAAATTATGACACACAGGAGAAATTTATTCTCTCTTGATATAGATCGAAATAAAGAAGAATTAATAAGAGAAATTTTAATCAGTAGTCACAGTAGAGTGCCTTTATGGCAAAAAGAATCAGATAACATTATTGGAGTGGTTCACGTAAAGAATTTAATAAACGCTTTGCGTGAAAAGGATAATAAAATAGAAAAGGTTGATATTATAAAAATTATGTCAAAACCTTGTTTCTTACCAGAAAATACACCACTCAGCATTCAACTACACAATTTCCGTCAAAATAGAAAACATCTTGCGTTTGTTGTTGATGAGTATGGAGCATTACAGGGAATTGTAACTCTTGAAGATATATTGGAAGAAATAGTTGGAGAAATTTCTGATGAGCATGATTTAATTACGGAGAATTTTATAAAAAAAATATCTGACAATGTATATCATATTGAAGGAAAATCAACCATTAGAGATATTAATAGACAACTACATTGGAATCTTTCTGATGAAGAAGCTACAACTCTAGCAGGTATGATTGTGAATGAGATAGAGCGCATTCCTGATGAAGGTGAAGAATTTTTCATGTATGGTTTTCATTTTAAGATTTTAAAAAAAGATAAAAATATTATTACTGTTATTGAAGTACAAGTAAAAACTGATCATACTATGACAGCGATTAATTAGTCAGATTTGATAGAAGACGCAGTAAAAATAACAGCTGATGAGTTAAAAGATTATATAGAAAGAATCGAAAAACTCGAGCAAGAAAAGAAGAATGTACAAGATCACATTCATGATATATATGCAAAAGCTGCAGATAAATGTTGGGATATAAAGGTGATGAAGCAAATTGTCAGATTAAGAAAGATGGATGATAATGATAGAGAAGAACAAGAAATTTTGCTTGATAATTATAAACGTGCATTATGAATGAGTTACGAAGAAGAATCAAGTGAATAGCAGAATTATAATTGGGATAAGTGGAGCATCTGGTTCTATTTATGGTTTACGTATTTTGGAAGTTCTAAAAGATGTTGACTATGAAACTCATTTAGTAATAAGTCGAGCTGGAAAGATTACTCTGACTCATGAAGTTGCAGAAAGACTTGAAGATGTAATATCACTTGCAGATTTTTACTATTTTGAAGAAAAAATAGGAGAAAGAATAGCGAGCGGTTCTTTTGAAACTTTAGGGATGATTATTGCTCCATGCTCTATGAAAACAATGTCTGAAATTGCGTCAGGTGTAACTTCCAATTTGTTAACGAGAGCTGCAGATGTAACGTTAAAAGAAAGAAGGAAATTAGTTCTTATGGTGCGAGAGTCTCCACTGCATCTTGGTCATTTACGAAATATGTTAAAATTAACGGAGATGGGGGCAATTATTGCTCCTCCAATGTCAGCTTTTTATATTAAACCGAAATCTTTGGAAGACATTATAAATCATTCTATTGGCAAAGTATTAAGTTTATTTGGTATCAAATTACATGATTTCAAAGAATGGCAAGGGGTATAGCAAGTGGCAATTATCATTGATGGCAAGAAAATAGCAATTGACTTATGCAAAAAGTTATTACAAATAATCGATGCTTTAAAGAAGAAGCACAACATTTTTCCTTGTCTTAAAGTAATTTTTGTAGGTAGTAATTCAGCAAGTCAAATCTATGTTCGTAATAAACAAAAAAGAGCAGAATCAATAGGTATAAGTTCTGAGACTATTGTTTTACCTGAAAATATTTCAGAAAGTGAATTAATTGTAAAAATTAATGAGTTAAATGTAGATCAGTCTGTGCATGGTATTTTAGTACAATTGCCTTTACCAAATCATATTAAAGCGAGCAGAGTAATTAACACAATAAGCGTTGAAAAAGATGTAGATGGCTTTCATAATGAAAGCGTTGGCCGATTAGTTAAAGGTGAAAAAAATTGTCTTATACCTTGTACTTCTAAAGGTTCTTTGCATTTAATTAAATCTGTTGAAAGTAACCTTTCAGGTAAAAACGCAGTTGTGATTGGTAGGTCAAACATCGTTGGCAAACCGATGTTTCACCTATTGTTGCAGGAAAACTGTACTGTTACCATTTTGCATTCACAAAGTAGGAATTTAGCTGAATATTGTTCCAAAGCGGATATAGTAGTTGCAGCAGTTGGAAAGCCAAATTTTGTTCAAAAGGATTGGATAAAGAAAGGGGCAATAGTGATTGACGTTGGTATAAATAGTATGAATGTAGGAGGGCAAATAAAGCTTATAGGTGATGTTGATTTCGATGGAGTAAAAGAAAAAGTTAAAGCTATTACGCCAGTGCCTGGGGGCGTTGGTCCAATGACCATTACATTCTTAATGATAAATACTGTTATTGCTCTTTGTTTGCAGAAGCAAGTTAATGTTTCTGATTTTATGGATCAAGATCTATAATTATAGTGAATCAGAATGAAGGGTACGAAGATGGTAGGATTAAAAGAATGGGGATAACAATAATTTTTCTTTTGCTATGCTAAACTACAGTTTTCTGTAGTGGTTATAATTTTAATTTATCATATCGCAGGCTTAATTGTAATTTAGATCTATCGTATAGAAATTTAAGTAATATGAAAAAGTTGTTAAATAATAGTGATAAATTTGTTGTGCTCACATTTGACGATGGACCATTTAACAATAGAATAAACGATATTATTAATGTTTTAGAAAGCTATAAAGCAAAAGCGACATTTTTTCTTCTTGGTGAAATGTATAAATAAAAAAACGTCCGAGATAGTAAAGAGAATTTATAATGCAGGTCATGAACTTGGCAATCACTTTTTGGTGGGGGGTCCGCATAGAAAGTTGACATCGCTTTCAAGCGAAGAACAATTGCAAGAATTGGAGAAGACAAGTATAGCAATTAAAAATGCAATGAATCAAAATGTAAAATGGTTTCGCCCGCAATATGGGTATTACGATGATAATTTGATTAAAAACGCTAATCGATTGAATATGTATTCCATATTATGGACAGTTGACTCTTTAGATTGGTAAGGTGATAAATAAGAGATCTTAGTTGAAAGAATTATAAGCAATGTACACAATGGAGCAATCATACTACTTCATGACTATAACAATAAATCAAATACAATTGAAGCTTTAACTCAGATTATTGGTATATTAAGAAGATTGAATTATGAGTCTGTTACCTTAAGTGAATGTGAGGAAAGGATTTGTAATGTAGTGAAAACTGAAAGTTTATCAAGAAGAGAAGAAATGCATAATTTAGATTTACCAAAATACATTTACAGCTAGATTAATATATTAATGCTGAAATATCTAACTCAAAATACAATAGTTTTCTATCAAAAATTGAGAGAAGGAGTACAACATAATATGTTGAAGCGATTATAACTCTAGCTCTGGATTAGTTTTTTGTAAGCTATTGAACTTGAATTTTAGAGCTATGGTTTTTTAATCAAACTTGAAAGTTTGATAATTCATTGTATGTTTTTGTAGCTAGGCTATTGAGCATTTGAAATGTCTACTACTAAAGATTTTCATTAGTATTTCATTTTAAATATTTGAATTTATAAACTATGATATCTTATACTTTTTAATCTCTAATTAATACTAAACATTTATAAAAATATTATTTCTTGTAACTAAAATATCTATACTCCATAATCTTAGACAAAATTGGTGCTATAGAGAAATTTTTATATGTTATTGGCATTGCTGTTTTACGTATATCAGTATATATTACATGTGATTCCAAATGTTATAGATCTTGAATTAATATAAATTTCAATATAGGAATAGTAGGAATAGAGTAATTTGAAGAATTGTATTATCTGGGCTATGTGTTGATACACATTTTGTAGTATTTTACTGGATGGATTTTGTATCAAATGCATTATGTCGCTTTGTATTATGTTGACCTCTTTAGATGCTATATCTTTAGTTAGTTTTGATAATTGGAATTTATTTTATTTCTTGAAGAATAATTACTTGCGTTTGAACTTCTGCCTCAGCACTTGGATTCTTAAAAAGAATAAGTATCTACTCTCGTAGAGAAAAATTTGCTATAATGTTTATATATCAGATGTTATTGATATCTCAGATGGTATATTTACCACTAAACTGTTAGATGTTTTATTTGATAAGTTTGAATAGAATCATGTACTTATTGATTTGTGATTCTTGAGTTGTTGTTTGATTTAGTTATATTTTTAGTTATACTTAAAGGTGATATTTTAGATAAAATAAATATCAAAAATTTAAGCAATATTGTATTTAATAAAGATATTTTACTGATGAGTTTATTTGGCGGTTTATGAATGATTCATTAGAAGATGATGCAGACTATGCATATTCTGCAACATTTTTGCGTGAGATGTATGTTATGGATAGAAACACTATATATAGTATTTTATTACAATGGATATTAGTAGGCTTTGATCTTGGAGTTTTATTGCTGTCTTTATATTGCTTTAGCAAAGTGCCAAACTAAACACTATAAGATAATAATTTCTTGTGCTATTGCTATGATGATAGTGTTCTTGTTATTTTTTACATTCAGTATCAATGTATCTCTGACATGTGTAATATTTTTTATTATTGATCTTGCTTTGATTTTTAAAGTTGTAAGTTGTGTGAAAAATGATGTAGTTGCCAAGCGTAGGATCTGTAAGTAATTCTATAGTTATGAGTTTTGGTTATTTTCTTTATACTATAGTACTATTATTGCAGATAAAATCATTTTTATTGAGATGGTAAAGTTATTGATAAGATACATATCTTATGAAACTGAAATAATGATTAAATCTATACTAATAGTACCTATAGGTTTGTTCATAGGAATGATAGGTTTTTTTTGTGTTATTGAAAGTAATAGATTGTAAAAAGAATTTATCAAAAAATTGATATGCTGAATCTATTTTGTAGATGGTTTGTGAAGTTTTTTTTTGATTGTTTAAATTGGTAGAGATTTATAACTTTAAAAAAAAAGTAATTAGATTGAATGAGAATAATACTGAAAAGTTTTCATCCATAAATTTGATATTTTATATATTTTTAATAAACTGGTTCTAATTTCATACAACCTTAAAGGTTCTTTCAAGGTACTATTTTATCTAGAGAATGAACACTTTTAACTACAATAGAACTCTTTCTAGCCAGAAGGTGATAGTTAAAACATAATTGATTTATTAAAAAGATTTAAAATCATCTCTGACAGATATAGGAATAGATGAAAACGTTTTGATTTAAGGTTTAATTTGATTCTTGCTATTTACATTTTTAGTTCTATATGAATTTTGTAAGAAGTTTAGTATCATTCCTTTGCCTATACCAATTTCTACTACACAGAAAGTGAAAAGTATCGTTTTGCCAGTCAATAATGGTGTTATCTAAGTAGATTTTTTTGTCATCTCAGTATTTGGTACTTGGATTCATGATATTACTTGAGTAATAAATATTTAAAAAATTTACCAAACAGAAGAAAAGGACAATAAAACCTAAGATAGATAGTTATTCCACTCTGGATTTTAAAATCCAGCGTTGAGTGATAACTTAATGAGTTATAAGTGTGTTTGAGCTTAAAAACCAGAAGTTTTAAAAAGATATGTAGTGCACATAGTACGTCAAATATAAATTTTTCTTATTATTTTAACTTATACAGATTGAGAGAAATTAAATAAATAATTTCAACACTATGAAAAAGAAATTTAAGGAGTTTGTTAAGTAGTTTTTTTTGTTTCTATTGGGTAATTTTTTCCACTGTTGTATGTCCGTTTTCTGTGTAATATAATTGGTATAAGACACTAAATATGCTAATTTTAATTTTTATATTATAAAATTATCAATCAACATATCTTATTATTAGTATAATAGTTATTTTTTAAAGGATTTTTATGACTTATTAATCAATTTTACAATCATATAATGCCTATTACTACAATATTAAGTGAATCTCATTTTTCAGATTGAAAATCATTATATATATCTGAGAAATTTAATAATAAGCTTCTCTTTAATAAGAATTGCCTAAAATTACGTAAAAATTTTGCCTTATAGACGATTATTGTATCTTAATTTACACATTTCTCTGAAAATATCATTAAACTTTGTTTCAAAGTGATTATAATCCATGTTTTAAGCATTATTGTAATCCCCCTACAAGTCATAGAGGTAATCATTATGATGCCAGCATAGTGCAATACTCATTACTCTGGTATACAGTAGTGTTGAATATACTATTATATTGAATTAAAAGTGAAAATAAAAAAAGGAGCTAGGATAATATAAGTTGCAAAAACTGAAATAGTATCTGAACATTCAGATTACATTGTAATGGCTATTTTTACTGCAGAGATAATTTATGACAAAAAATTTTTGTAGATAATTGTAGCGAAGATGATGAAAGACGTCGAAAGTATTTAGAGAATCAAAAATGAGTAATATCCTCATATTAAGATCACAAATAGCGTTGACTTAACATATTAAATAGAATTTAAGACAAAAAGAAAAGAGATGTGTACTATATATCTCTATCTGTTAGCTTATAACTTTGACAGCTATTTAATGTATGATCTTTCTTGCCTTTTCTATTTAATATTATTAATTTAAAAATAAAGTTTATATATAGGAGATTTTTATGTCAGAAAGCGATGAAATTTAAAATAGTATTAGCCAAAATGAAATTACAGAGGGGAAGCTACTGAAGAACTTAGTATGGTAATGAAAATGAGGAAGAATCTCTTTATAGAAATTATGGCAGATACTCCAGAGGAGATTTTAAAATGAAATCTACAATAAACAAAATAAAAACTTATTGCAGGATTTACATTAAATAATGAAAATAAGAGAAAATTTTCTGAAAAATTACTATAGTAAATATAGAAAGCCCATTGAAAGAGTTACTACTGTAAATACAAGGAAATCACATGTGAAGTTATAGTAGATGAAGGGAATTTTCTATGAATTCTTCAGTAGATTGTGGAAGTAAAATGAGATATTTAGATGAGTATCCGTATTTCAAACATTATCATAATTTATGCTTTAGATATTATCATGATCATATAACAATGTTCTTTATACTTTATCTTATCATGCTTATGATTCCGGCAATACAATGGTAATACCTTATGGTTGAAAAAGTGTACTATCTATGATAAAAGTTGTGTGGTATAAAGAATTTTGATTTAAATAAGTCCGTGTTAATATTTGATCTAGGTTGCAAATTTGCGATTATTATTAACTGCAAAAAAAAACTATTCAATTTTGATAAATTATATGAATAAAAATAGATGAGGAGATTTTAAGAATACCAATTTTATATTTTGCAAATTGTATTTAATTCCTATGCCGTTATCTGAAAAAACGTGGCATTGGTAAGCTCTTTCCTTTTGGAGCTTGTGAAGCTTATACAAAATAAATTTTCAATTAGTCTCGTTTATTTATTATACTGCTATAGTTTTATAGCTTTTTGATTGATGAACATTTTTAAGCGGATATTCTCGTTGATCCTTGGTAAATTAAATGAATTGAAGCAAGGAGTGTCAAATGCAGAAAATTTTATTGTAGAACCTCCAAATAATAGAGCACGTGGAGATATTTATACAAATGTTGCTATGGTGATTGCGAAACATGAAAAGAAGAATTCAGTTGAGATTGCAGAGATGTTAGCAAGAGAATTTGAACTGTTTGATGAGATTGAGAAAGTGGAAGTTGTTGGTCCTGGTTTTATCAATATGCGCTTAAGAATAGAAGTATGGCACGAAGTTCTAAAACAAATAAATGAGCTAAAAACAGAATTCGGTACTCTAAATATTGGAAACAATCAAGCTATCAATGTTGAATTTGTATCTGCAAATCCAACTGGTCCACTACATATTGGTCATGCAAGAGGAGCAGTGTTTGGTGATATTTTAGTAAATTTACTGAAAAAAGTTGGTTATAAAGTCACCAAGGAATATTATATTAATGATGCTGGAGCGCAGATAGATACGTTAATTCAGTCAGTATATTTGCGATATAGAGAAGCTCTTGGAGAGAAGATCAATATCGAAAAAGTTTTGTATCCTGGTGAATATTTAAAACCAATAGGGGAGGAGCTAGCTAAAAAATATGGTTCAAAGCTTTTAAATAGTCAAGATAATCAGATAATAAGAGAGTATACTTTGAATTCTATCTTAAAACTTATAAAGGAAGATATGAGCTTGCTTGGAGTAAATCACGATGTTTTTACTTCAGAATATGAACTACAAAAAAGTGGTAAAATCGAAGAGAGTATAAAGATGTTGTCTGATAAGGGTTTAGTGTATGAAGGATATTTGGAAAAACCAAAAGGCAAAGAAAACGAAAATTGGACTTCCAGAAAAGAGATGTTATTTCGTTCTACAGAGTTTGGTGATGATGTTGATCGCGCACTGAAAAAAGAGGATGGTAGTTGGACTTACTTTGCCTCGGATATTGCTTACCATTTCGATAAGATATCACGTGGCTTTAATAATATGATTGTAGAGCTTGGTAGTGATCATGGCGGTTATGTCAAAAGGCTCAAAGCAGTTATCTCTGCGCTGAGCGATAATAAGGTGAAAATAGAAGTAAAACTACATAACACTGTGAATTTTTTCGAAGATGGAAAACCTGTTAAGATGTCAAAAAGATCAGGAAATTTCCTCACAGTAAGGGATGTAGTGAAGGAAGTTGGCAAAAATATCACTCGTTTTATAATGTTAACACGTAAGAATGATATGGTCTTAGATTTTGATTTTACCAAGATTAAAGAGCAGTCAAAAAATAATCCTATTTTTTACGTGCAATATGCACATGCTCGTGCTTATTCATTGATGCGTAACGCTCCAAAAGATCTTCCAAGTGCAAATCTTTCACTTTTAAAGACAGATGATGAGTTGTTCCTCATAAAAACATTAGCAAAATGGCCAGATGTAGTAGAGATAGCAGCAAGGCTTTATGAGCCACATAGAATTACTTTCTACTTACTTGAAGTTGCAGAAACGTTTCATGCTTTATGGGGATATGGTAAAAGAAACTTAAATATGAGATTCATATTGGAAGACAATTTAGACCTTACTGCTGCAAGAATTTTTCTTGTTCAAGCTTTAGCACACGTTATCGCTTCTGGGCTTTCTATTTTTAATATAGAACCTTTGAAAGAAATGAGCTGATTTTTTAATGATAATTAAAGTATTATTGAACTTGTAGGTAGAGCTATGGTGATTAAACATAATAAGTTGCAATTAATGGGAGAGAAGGTATAAATTAAAATACTGTCATTAGTGCAATAGACGAAGGATTGCAAAATAGATAGCAAAGAAATTTAGAGTATCTAAAGTTGCAAAAAGATAATTATAATATAAATTATTTTTTTGAAGTTAAAAATGATGAAGACGTTTCATTTAGAAATATCAAGCTTACACTATTACATTTAGCTGTTAATTCTAATTTAGAAAATATAGTAAATTCCCTGTTATATGTAAGAAGAGTCAATGTTAACGCAGCAGGCAAATTATAATTAAACTTTTTACATTACTCTTTTTAAATGAATATCAAAAAATAATTGAAGCCCTATTAACAAAGAAAATAAATGTTAATTCTTCAGATTGAAGAAATACATTATTTTACATTAAGCTGCTTCAATAGGATTATATAGGTATAGTAGAAGTTTTAATAGAAAGTAGAATAAACCCTTGTTAAAAAATAAAGATGGTAGAATTTCAAGAGACTTAACTACAAATGATAGTATAAAGAATCTTTTAAAAGAAAGTAGAAGAAAAACAACTTAAAAAATAAATGAAGAAAAAAACGAGTTAACGCGAATAACATCAAGAGTGATAACAATGATACAAACGTTTTTTGTTTTTGGTGTTGTGTGGGGGGGTGAGAAAACAAAACCTATATCAGCAGCTTAAAAAGGAGTTTTTGTTTGTTGAGCGGCGTTAGTTGAAGTATTAGATACTTCAGCAGAAGTAACACTTTTTGCAATTGGAGAAGTTGCAATTGAATTAGTATCAATATTATTGATAGCATTCATTGTAGTTACGATGGTTGGGCGCAGTACTGTCAGAGTTTGGGGATGGTGTTGCATATATTCTATATCAGAGCCTAGTGTTGAACAAATAGGTGGAATGAGCAAAAAAGTATAGCACTAGATCTATAAAAACATATTGAAAACACACTCATGTTATTAAGCTCGAATTCTATAATGTCTACTGTTGATGATTATTTCACCTATTGTAACTGCTGCTAAAATAAAACAGTAATAAACTTGTGTTAATAAAGAAAGAGGTGATATAGAAGCTATGCTACCTGCTAGCAATAACTGAGAACCATAAGGCAAGATGCCTTTTGTAGCACAAGCAAAAACATCTAATAAGTATGCACTGCGGTGTGGCTCAATATTGTGTTTTTGTGCAAGCCTTTTTGCAATTCCACCACTTAATAAAATAGCAATGGTATTATTGGCAACCAAAATAGTGAACATAGATGCTATTCCTGCTATCACAAATTCAGTTTTAGTTTTTGTAATATCACTTTTATCGATGAGTTTATACAATGCTTTTTGACCTTGTTTATACATTATATGGCTTAATCCACCAATAAATAGAGCAAAGATCACTATTTCGTTTACATTTTTAAAACCATTATATATGTCATGAGGAAATTGAATAACAGCGTAATCAAAAAAGACTGTTCCTAATACATCAGCAATAATTATATTTACAGTTAGTGTTATTAAAGTAGAAACTTCAAGTAAACCCATGATTATTAAAGAAATATAAGGGATAACTTTTATTATTGATAAATAATCTAAATTTGAGATAATAACAATTTTCGTACTGTCTGTAGTTACTGCCAGATAGACAAGCGTTATAATGCTAGCAATAAACGCTACTTTAGAATTCACTTTAAGTTTATCTTTTATTGCAGCTCCTTGTGAAGAAACAGAAGCAATAGTGGTGTCGGATATCATTGAGAGATTGTCACCGAATACTGCACCTCCAACTACAGTTGCAGTTCCTATTTCAAGATCAAAAGCTCCACTTTTTGCCAAGTTAACGGCGATTGGTACCATTAGCGCAACAACTCCCATGGACGTACCGATTGCGGTTGAAATAAAAGCAGAAGCTAAGAATATTCCAGGTAGCAGTAACTTTGTTGGAAGGAAATTGAGAATTAAATTAGCAACAGTATCTGCACTGCCTATTGATTGAGTAACAGAAGAAAATGCTCCAGAAAATAGAAAAATTAAGCACATAGTAATGGTATTTTTGTCACCCATACCCTCGATGACAGTATCGATGTTATGCTGGATTTTGTTTGTACCGCGTGAAACAGCAAAAAATAATGCTGGTAGTAAGCAAATTACCGGTGAAACCTGATGAAGTGGATTATCAGTTCCGATAAAGGAGAAATAAGTTCCGCTTCCAAGATATAGGATTAAAAAAACAAACAGAGGAACAAAAGCTGTCATTTTATTTTATTTAAAAATTTAGAATAACTAATTAAGTTGCTTTGATCAAGAACTAATCCAAGATTTCACTTATTTTATAAGAAGTTAACAATAGAGTTTTAAATTCCAATGTCACATCTGCAGAAGAAACGCATTGACTTTTGTGTCATAATATATAATAATTAAAATATTATTTGAAATAATAATGGTAAAGTTATGACAATGAAATTCAATCAATGAAAAGAAATATTAAGTACAGTTAATACTGACAAAAATTTAAGCAAAGATAACGTAGTTAAAAAAATAAAAAGGGAATTGTCACAAGATTCAGATGAATATAAAGATGTGGAGTGAGGTTAATTTTGATATAAATTACCAATTTGAAATGGAAAGAATGCTCCGTGGATAGAACTATCAAATAAGAATGAGACTTATTTTGGATCTTTACTTATACATTATTGAGTTTGATTACTATATATGATTATACAAAGGTGATTAACGTTTTAACTAAAGCAGAAATAGATGTTAGTGAAGTATTAGAATTGAGAGGAACAAACTTTTGTATTTGACTGCTTATTACTATTTATTTTATTACTATTATATATTAGAGATAGTTGATTTTCTAATAAAACAAGAAGGTAAATCTTACTTAGTGCAGCAAGTGATAGTCAAAATACCACTTTAAATTGGGCTGTTTTCGTTAATCATGAAAAATTGGTTAGCATTTTAATAAAAGAAAGAGCAAATTTTAATGCAGTAAATGATGATTAAAGAAACACTCTTAAATCAAATTGCAAAATATAATAATAAAAAAAATGTTTGATATTCTAGTAAAGAATTAGGAGCAGATCTTTTAATGATTGATAAAAATGAGTATGTAATACAGTTCTTATAGAAAAAGACAAAAAAAATGGGTTATATGCAGATGATACAAGCATATTATTAGGCACTGCTGCTGTAGCAGCACTTTTTGTAATAGAAAAACAGTTATGATTAATGGTTAATATTCATAGTAATAGCAGTAACTGCAATTGCAACAATAGTATTAGTAGTTGGTGGTATTACGTATATGCTTTTAAAGCCTAGTACTAAAATGGATAAAGTATAAAAGAATAAGACTTAAAAGATAATAAGTAGAAATATACTCATAAAAAGACATTCTATAGTCTGATAGTAAGGATTTATGTTAGAAACTTCTTAGTCTAAATGTAAAATACATAACTGTGCGAACATTGTGATTCGAGTTTACCAAAAGGCTATCATTCAAATATTTTAGAAGGATTTCACTCAAGTATCTAGATACTGGCGTACATCATTTTCATGATCATTTAAAATTGTATTCCAATACAATTTTTATATTCACTAACTTAATAAAATTCCTGAGTGTTAGTATCGGTTACTTGCATGACACCATTTGCTGCGTTAAATTATCTATAAATTACAATGTTTGGTGCATTATTCGTTTAAGTGATATTCTAAGTGATTTTACAAGGCATGTTTTATGTTATACTTTTTTGTGTCATGTAAATAGTTGATTATTTATTCAAATAAAATAATGGTAAATATTACAACCATACCAATAGAAAATAACAATGTTAGATTGGATAGGTGTATCAGAAGAATTTTTCCTGATTTAAAGCAATCTATAATTGAGAAATCTTTAAGAAGAGAGTTGATCAAAGTTGATGGCTGTAAAGCAAAATCGAGCGATAGAGTGAGCTCTGGACAAATTATAACGATAAAACACTTAGATTATATTAATAATACCAATTCCGAATGCAAATATAACAAAGAGTTAGTGAATTTACTGAAAGACAACATATTGTATGAAGATGAATATATATTAGCTATAAATAAACCTTTGGGAGTAATCGTTCAAGGTGGTGTAAAAGTAAAAATCAGTATTAGTGATTTGCTTGATCAAATCAGAGAGGGAGAAACATTTAAGATTGTTCATAGAATAGATAGAGATACAAGTGGAGTGATAATATTTGCACGCAATGCTAATATTGCTAAATATCTTATGGAAGAATTCAAAGCACGTAGAGTAAAAAAAACTTATTTAGCATTAACATCCGGCATACCGAGCAAGAATAGAGGAATAATAGATTATCCATTAGCAAAAAAATACATTTTAGGTCAAGAAAAAGTGATCATTGATGAAAATTCATCTCGTAATGCTACTACGCGTTTTTCAATCATAGCAAGATTAGAGCATAATGTTGCTTATTTAGAATTGCAACCAATTACTGGTAGGACTCATCAATTAAGAGTGCATTTAGCTCATATAAACTGTCCTATTCTTAGTGATGGTAAATATGGTGGAAGAAAGGCTTTTATTGAAGGTATAGTAAATAAAATACATCTTCATTCGTATTCTTTATCTTTCAAACTGCCAAATGGCAAAAAAAACACTATCATTGCTCTTCCTCCTGAGCACTTTAAAAATTCCCTTGAGGCATTACACTTTCCCTTTGAAGGAAAAACATTATCTAGAAAAAAGCAAAAGGAATCTTGATAGTGTCTATGTTAATAAAATGGCGTTAATGCTTTATATGTTTGATAAGTAGCTGATTTTGAGATGATATATATCATATCATAGAAATGAAAACGTCAAAATTTGTCAAGCATTTTTTTTTATAAAAAATGAGATTAGTTAAATTTTAATAAAAAGACAAAAACAGCAATATGAGTTATTTACTTTTTCCTGAAAACTTGATGTTTGAATCGCTTAATAAGCGAGATCCAGCTAGTGTAGATAAAAAATTATAAAGACATTGTAGTATCCATTCTGCAAAAATTAATCATAATACGCTTTGTTTTATATTGTGCTTTATTAATTAATATAAAATTAAAGATAAATTAAACTTTAAACATCTCTAATACTAGAGCAATTGGATTGATGAAGATTGTCAAGTAGTTTTTCCATTTTTTATGGATAAAATATACTTAGAATAGTATTAACGGTATGTTATCCGTTTTTCATTTCTAAGTGGTAAAAATTTATTAGTTTATTATACGATTCTTTTCATGTATAAAATAATAGTAAGTTTTGTATGAAAGGTTGTTTTATGAGTAAAATTGTAGAAATTAGAGCGCCAAAAATTCTAGGTGGAGAATCAGTTACGAAAGGTATAGTCAAAATAAAGAAAAATATTGGCGAATTAGTAAAAGTAGATGATTTAATCTTTGAAATTGAAACTGACAAAACAGCTCTTGAATTAATCGCAGAAGCTTCTGGAAGAATAACTGAATTTCTTGTAAAAGAGGATGATGTAATAAGCCCAGATCAGCTATTAGCAAAACTTTTCGTAGGAGAAGTGAAAGAAGAGATAAAGAAAGACGATAAAAGAGAAAATTCTGCTAAAAGAGACGCTCCTTCAGCTTGTAAAATTATGAAGGAAAATGCAATTAGCGCAGAAGATATCAAAGGAATTGGTATAGGAGGCAGAATAACCAAAGCGGATATAATAGGCCATATAAGCAAAAGTATAGATGTTGAACAATCTGAGATTGAAGTGCAAAAAAATATAGCAAGTGAGAAGCGAAGAGAAGAACGGGTAAAAATGAGCAAAATAAGACAAGTAATCGCTACTCGTTTAAAGGCATCACAAAATACTGCTGCAATACTGACCACATTCAATGAGATCGACATGAAGAATGTGATTGATCTTAGGGCGAAATATAAAGAAACTTTCGAAAAAAAATATGGAATAAAACTTGGTTTTATGTCTTTTTTTATAAAGGCAGTAGTGCAAGCACTGAAAGAGATTCTTGAAATTAACGCTGAAATCTCAGGTGATGAAATTATATATAAACATTATTATGACATAGGCGTTGCTGTTAGTACTGATAAAGGCCTTGTTGTGCCTGTTATTCGAAGTGCTGACCAAATGTCATTTGCTGAAATCGAATTGACTTTAGCTGCTTTTGGCAAAAAAGCTCGAGAAGGCAAGCTGCAAGTATCAGAAATGGAAGGTGCAACATTTACTATTTCAAACGGCGGAGTATATGGTTCACTCCTGTCTACCCCAATTATAAATCCTCCACAATCTGGAATACTTGGCATGCATTCAATACAAAACAGGCCTGTTGCTATAGGTAATACAGTGGAAATAAGACCTATTATGTACATTGCCCTCTCCTACGACCATAGAATAGTTGACGGCAAAGGAGCAGTAACCTTCCTTGTTAAAATAAAAAAATACATAGAAGATCCAAATAGATTGGTTTTGGAAATATAGCTCAAATAAGTTGTTATTAATTTAGTGTTCCTAAAAGCCTAAACTTTGTTTAATTCTTCTAGAAGTTAGTAATTTCAAAATGATCAAGTTCATAATGTTTTTCAAAAATAGATAAAGCCAGTTCAAGCAATTTTTTTTTGCTTTCTTATCATTATCTAAATTTCCATAAATAATACCGAGATTTTTTAATATTCCAGCAATTGGAAATGATTAGAGCCAAAGTATTTCTTTTGAATTACTAAGACCTATTCAAGCAACTTCTTTTGTTTTTTTTTTGGATTGCTTGGATTAGAATATCCATCATTCATCCATACTAATTAAGTATACAAGATAATTCTTCTCTATTCTCTATTTTTTCTCTTTTTTTTTAAAGGCTATTTTAACCAAATATCAATTTGTGATAGAAATGCATTCTAAATGCGATAACAATTATCGTTTCTTATCATAATCTTCTAATTTATCACTTCCTAAGGAAAATCTTTCTTTTGATTTTAGTCTTTTCATCTTCTAAATCAAGTTGTGCATTAGTATGCTATGATTTTTTTTTTGATAATTAACATAGAATAATTTGATAATATTTTCAGTGTTTCGTAGAAAGTTTTTTGGGAAGAATTATTTTCTTGATTATCAGTAAAAATTTCCAGTAAAAATTGAAAAATAGGATTATTGCTTAAGTAAGCATAGATAATAAGTTATTTAACTGCCAGTGAAGATTTTCTTTTGATTTGCTTCTAATATAATTATTAGATTTAATTGTACTATTACTACAGTCTTTCGATCAAGCATCGACTTGAAATGTTTTAAGTAATGTTTTATCAAAAAAAAATAAAGCTTGTTTTTATCATTATATAATTTCGCATAGTCACATATTTATATATGTTTTTTGTATAAGCGTTTGCTTGAGCTAAAACTAGAAGTAAATAACCTAAGGCTTCGCCAATGCATTCACTTGAGTTATATCTAATTTTTCTTTATACTTCTAATATCTTATAAATGTAACTCATTAATTCTTCAAGTTTAAAAACATCAACAAAAATAATCCTCTGTAATTGAGAGCAGTCAAAGTTATAAAGAGAAATTAATAATATCTTTCTTTTTTTTTGTAAGAAGTAAATCTGCTATATCTTTATAGTTGAGAGCGTTATCATATAACAATAGCCATCTGGCACGTCTTAGAGGATATATTAGTCAGTATTTAACATGTTTAGCATAACCTCTTCAAGAATATTTCTTTTGTAATCATGAATAATGTTTAATTCATGTACTAATTTGATGTACTCGTTAATTAAAATATTTCTATTTTTTGCATAAAATTAAATTATCATTTTATATTTTTGGAGCTTATTTCAAATAAATTTTCATGCTAACTAGATTTTATCTCTTCCATCTAATTTATAATAGTAACTAATGTTGTTGTATCATTAGCATACAAACATTCTTCTATTTTATGTAGCAGTACTTCTCTATCAAGAAAGTATAATTTCTAAAAGAGATTTGCCAAAGTTTAGATAGGTTTTTTGGGTTTAAAAATTAAAAAGATGTTTTATAGCTTTTTAAAATAATTGTCTTATCTTGTTAGATAAGAAATTTTACTATCTTTTTGTGCACATTATTTCTTTACTTTGTCATAGACATCAACAAAAATGGTGTCAATATCTTCTTTCTCTGATATTTTGTATAAATTTTCTATTTCTTTCTTAATAATATCATCTAGTTTTGAATGATTAGATTGATTGACTATAAATCTTATTCTAAGTAGAAAATCTTCTATTTCATCATCACTACTATAACTGAAGATTTTTTAGTTCAGTATGTTTTTTATTTTCTAACACTTTTCTTTTGATTTTTGCAAGTATTTAAAGTGTTATTATTGTATTAATATTGATTCTTTCAGACACATTTTTAATGTCTCTATGTTGGCTTGCTTTGCTGTGTCTTTTTTAAAATTTACATTAATATTAGTATGAGTGGCAAGTTGTAATATTGCCGTTCTGGAACTAAGTTCTTTGCTTAATCTCATGATAAGATTCAACAAAATATTTGTTTAATTAGAGATCTTCTTTCTGTTGTTTTCTATCATTTTCATCAATAAATAAGTCATCAAATGTAATATTCTTCGAAATGTGATATGTATCGTAATATTTAATTTGAATTAAGACAATTTTTGATTTATTTCCTGATCTTTATATTAAAAAATATCATCGAAGGCTTTAAAATCTTCTATATTTGATGCCAATCAAAAGTCAATTTTATTATTTAATCTGTGGAATAGATACATTATTAATAATTTTACTTCATATTTATAACTTTGATTACCGATATTCTATTAAATCTACTAAGAATTTCATTCTATAGAAAATTAAAGATTATCAAACGTTTAGAATAATGCAATAGAGTCCTTATATGTTGATAAAAAGTCTTTAAGAATAGGAATTGCTGAACAAACTTTTAATTCTTAGTTTAAATAAGACTTTCCAAAGATTTCTCAAATCTAATATGTAATTGCTGCAGGATGCGTTTAGTAATATAATCTCATATTAAATGGATGTTACTTAAATTTATGTCAGATCCTACGTTAATTTTAATATTTATTCTTATATTCTTTATTTTTATAATGTCATTTTTTTTTATAAAAAAGAAATTTAAATCAACGAATAAGAAGATAATAAAGTCTTTAAGAAAAATTGCTCAACAGATTAATGCGCTAGAACCAGAAATGCAGAGCTTATCTGATGAGGAGCTTGCTGGCAAAACTGAAGAATTTAAACGAGAGTTGAAAGATGGAAAAACGTTAAATGATCTTCTTGTACCTGCATTTGCGGTTGTACGCGAAGCATCGCGAAGATTTCTTGATATGAGGCATTTCGATGTTCAGTTGATTGGTGGAATGGTACTTCACAGTGGTATGATATCGGAGATGAAAACAGGAGAGGGAAAAACATTAGTTGCAACTTTAGCTGCATATCTAAATTCCTTAGAAGGCAAGGGTGTACACGTTGTAACTGTTAATGACTACCTTGCAAAACGAGACACAGAATGGATGAGCAAATTATATAATTCTCTCGGAGTCTCTGTTGCATTTATCACGAATAATTTGACAGATGAAGAAAGAAAAGAAGCTTATAGTACAGATATAGTATATTCAACAAACAACGAGCTTGCCTTTGATTACTTGCGTGACAATATGAAATTTTCTCAAGGAGATATGGTGCAAAGAGGTTTCAATTATGCGATAGTAGACGAAGTAGACTCCATACTCATTGACGAAGCACGTACTCCACTTATTATATCCGGTCCAATTGAGGAAAACAATCAGATATATAAGTACATAGACAAAATAGTAACCAAGTTAGTTGATTCTGATTATGAGATAGATGAAAAGGGTAGGACAGTATTTCTTACTGAAGATGGCATTTCGCGAGTGGAGAAATTACTTGGATCATATAATCTTATTCCTAAAAATTCCTCGCTTTATGATACTACTAACATAGTAATGACTCACTATATAGATCAAGCACTGCGTGCACATAAACTGTTTATTGCTGATAAAGATTATATAGTAAAGGATGGCAAAGTAGTGATTATCGATGAGTTTACTGGGCGTATGATGGAGGGCAGGAGATATTCAGATAGTCTTCATCAAGCACTTGAAGCAAAGGAGAATCTTGAAATTCAGTATGAAAATCAAACTTTAGCATCGGTCACATTTCAGAATTACTTTCGTATGTACAACAAACTTTCTGGTATGACGGGAACAGCAGCAACAGAGAGAGAGGAGTTTCGAGATATATATAAGCTGAATGTAGTGAAAATTCCAACTAACGTATCTGTAAAGAGAATAGATGTTGATGATGAAATTTATGGCACAGAAAAAGAAAAATTTAATGCTGTATTGAAATTTATAAAAGAATGCCACAAGCGCCTTCAACCAATCCTTGTTGGTACTGTTAGTATTGAAAACTCTGAAAAACTTTCTGCGCTTTTGCGAAGCCATTTTCTCAAGCATTCAGTGTTAAATGCTCGTTATCACGAACAAGAGGCGTATATAATAGCACAAGCTGGAGTACCAGGCGGCATTACTATAGCAACTAACATGGCAGGACGTGGAACTGATATTCAGCTTGGTGGCAATGCTGAAATGATAGCAAAAGTAGAGTTAAACAAAATAAAAAATCCTGATGAAAGAGAAAAAAAATACCAAGAAATACTCGAAAGAGTAAAAAAAGATAAGGAAATTGTTATAAAAGCTGGTGGTTTATGTGTGATTGGAACAGAAAGACATGAAAGCAGGAGAATAGATGATCAATTACGTGGCCGCTCTGGGCGCCAGGGTGATCCTGGACTTTCTAAGTTCTTTTTGTCACTTGAAGATGATTTAATGAGAATATTTGGCTCTGATAGAATGAGAAGTTTTTTGCAAAGAGTAGGGTTAAAGAATAATGAAGCTATTCATCATCCATGGATCAATAAGGCACTTGAAAAGGCACAGAAGAAAGTTGAAGCTCGAAATTATGATGTGCGGAAATCTCTGCTTAAGTTTGATGATGTAATTAACAACCAACGCAGAGTTATTTTTAAACATAGAAATCATATTTTAGGCATTGAAATCAATGATTTGTTTGAAGTGTATACTGAAGTAAATGAGAGTGTAATAGAAAGTATAGTGCAAAATGGTTATTACGAAGATTACATTGAAGATATTGCTAAAGAATTCCATATAAGATATGGAATAGTATTTGATAAAGAAGATTTAGCTAAGTTTTTAACAAAACGAGAAGCTTTGAATTACATAAATAATAAAGTGCAAGAATTCTTCGCTGGAAAGGAAAAATATTTCAATAATCAGCAAACTACGGATTTGTGGAATACGGTAGTGAAGCAAGTGATGATTATGACTCTTGATCATTTATGGAGAGAACATCTCTCAATTTTGGAGAGTCTAAAACAAAGTATAAATTTGCGTGCTATTGGGCAGAAAGATCCACTGAATGAATTTAAACGTGAAGCTTTTTTGATATTTGAGTCTATGCTTGAAAAATGGAAAGAGCTTACAATTAATCGACTAGCACATTTTAAGCTAATAGATAATCAAGAAATAAATAATAGATTGTATCCTATTAAAAAAGATAATTTCCTCAAAATCTCAAGAAATGACAAATGCCCTTGTAACTCTGGAAAGAAATATAAACACTGCCACGGTGTGGTTAATGTGGTAAATTAGTAGCTGAGATCTGTGTTGTTTATCTATATTTGATCTCATTTAACTCACTATTCGGTAAAAGTTCTGATTTTCTTTTGTTAAAGAGGACTAAATTCTTCCTCTGAAGATTTATTTGTTTATTAGATATATACTTTTTCACTACTCTGGCAAATTTAATTGTAATATTTATTCAAATTGTAGTTACAATTGGAAAAATAATAGTGCTGTATCTCCTATAGATAACAAAGAATTTACTGTAATTGATAAAGTCAATCCAAGAATCTATCTTGGTTATTGGAGTAACATCATATACATAACAAGACCAATTTCAGCTATAATGTTTCTAATAAATAAGATATTTAGATACATAATTACTTTTATAAATTAATCATATTCCGATTATGTGTATCTCCAAATGGAGAAGTTATGATGAGAGCTGCAATTGATGATACTACAGAAATTCCTTCAACGATTCCATCTATTACCAGAGGTGAAAAAAAACTGATAAAGTATTGATACAAAGACCTATAAATGCTCACTATGGTTTTTAGTATTGCTACTATCTCCATCATCATCAAATAATTTAAATTAAATCACTTTACTTTTTTTATACTTATTATACTTACAATTTTTTAGATTTATCTTTTATACTAAAATTTCTATAAGTATTTATATACTATAAATAGTATATCAATTAATTTATTTTACAGGACTAGCTATTTTTACTTAGACTTTGTTTTAAGTTAGATATTTTGCTTTAAAAAGCCTATTGTAAAGTCTATTTATTTAATAATTTATTACTCCCAAGAAAAATAAAGCCTATAGTACGGTACTTTGGTAAGAGCGTTATGGATTTAACAATTGTCTTTGTTATATTAACAGTATCATAGCTAATTCCAATTAATGTACTATTTAACTAGTGCTTTAATGATTTGTGATTTGTATGTGACTCCATAAGAAATTCATCAACTATCAATGCATGTGCTACAGTATTTTAATTTAGTAGAAGTTTTACTACTTTTAAATTTTTGCAATTTATTCCTAGATGTTTATCATAAGTATGATAAATAACTTATATAAAGCGGTCCTTTAGTTTTTATTTTGTACATTAAAACAACCCTGCCCCTTTTTAAATAGAGCTTCTACTATTTGTGTATACTCATTCTCAGCAGTATAATACGAAAGAGCCTCTCCATATTGATTTAGTACGTTAGTAGTTTTTTTTAATAGAAGTTTTATCATTTCTTTTTTATTTCTAAACTCAACAGCATCATCTAAAGTAATAATTCTATATTAATTATGTATGTTAAGGTTTGCTTTTTACTGCAGAGATAAGATTTCTTTATTTTATATGCTTGTGCTCTTTAGCACAATGTAAAGGAAAGCCATGATTTACATCAATGTCATTTTCTATCAGAGACTTTGCTCACTTTGCATAATTAAGTGTGTTACTCATTGTAGTAAACTACTATATAGAAATTTCTTTAAATCAAAATTGTCTTCTTTCTACTACTTAAAACATTCTTCTAAATTCTTCTTGACTTACTCATCTAAATTTTCTTTTTTTGAACTTAATATCTATTTTACTTCTAATTTTATTAGCTACATTTTCATTATTTAGATCTAAATTATATAACTGACTGCTAATAATATTTTATTTAATTCCTGCACTTTTCCTTCAAGCTATAAAACTTTAATATGATATATTATGAATCCAATGCAAGTATTGGATAATACAGGTAATGCAAATAGACTAATTAGCGCTCTTTGTTATTAATCTCATTTTCAGCGAAAGCTTCTTCCCATATGCCTTGAGTTGCTGCACGGCTATATTCTGTTACTTTATTTTCAAAGAAATTTGTGTGTTCTACGCCATTTAGTATTTCGTCAAGCCAAAGAAGTGGATTATTGTTAATATTATATATAGGTTTCAAGCCTAATTGCGTTAATCTTCTATTTGCTATGTAACGTATATAATTGCGAACTTCTTTTGCAGATAATCCTTCAACATCTCCTAAATCAAAAGCAAGCTTTATAAATTCATCTTCAAGCTTAACGATAGTGCGACATGCAGAATATAATTCTTCTTTGAATTCGTCATTCCAAATTTTATTATTCTCTTTAATAAACGTATTGAATAAATTGATAATCGAGTTGGTGTGTAATGTTTCATCACGTACTGACCAAGCAATTATTTGTCCCATGCCTTTCATTTTTCCAAAACGTTGAAAATTGAGCAAAATTGCAAATGATGCAAATAACTGAAGTCCTTCAGTGAATGCACCAAATACTGCTAGAGTTTTAGCTACATGTTTTTTATCATGTTTTTTATTTTCCTCGAATTCTAACATATATTCATACTTTTTTCTCATAGCATCATATTTTAGAAATGCTTGATACTCACTTTCTGGCATACCAATTGTATCTAGAAGATATGAGTAGGATGCAATGTGTATTGTTTCCATGTTAGAAAAACTGGCAAGCATCATGCATATTTCTGTTGGCTTAAATATATTTGAATAGTGCTTCATATAGCAGTTATTTACTTCAATGTCTGCTTGAGTGAAGAACCTAAAGATCTGAGTTAATAGATTTTTTTCCACATTCGAAAGTTGAGTTTTCCAATCTTTTACATCGTCAGCAAGAGGAACTTCTTCTGGTATCCAATGTATCCTTTGTTGTTGTAACCATGCATCATATGCCCATGGGTAATTGAATGGTTTATATATTGGATCTGCTTTTAATAACGACATAGAGCACCTAATTGTTTTCTGAAGTAAATATTATATTAAGCGATATCAAAAATCAGTCAATTTAACTTTTGCAAAATTTGACTACAGGTAGTTTATTAGTGTATTGTAATTTTACAACGATTTATCAATAAGAATGCGAGTATTAATATTTCTTGTTTTACTATTTCTAGTAAGCTGTACACACACTATTTACAATCACGGAGTTTCAGACATTAGAGTTGAATTATGGGATAAGATAAAAGTAGGTGATAATAAAGAAAAAGTGATTCAAACTTTAGAGTTGCCAACATTAGTATCTAAATTTGATAAAAATGTTTGGTATTATATCTCATATAAAATTAAACAATCTAACTTCTTAGGAAAAAGGAAATATAGCAGCAAATCTTTGCAAATTTCGTTCGATCAAGATGATAGAGTTACAGATATAAAAGAAATTAACATTGCAGAGAGATCTTTAGCTGTTATTGATTGAAAATTCGCTAAACAGATGTAGTTCAAGATATTACTTCAGTAATAAATATTTAAGAAATTTATCAAGTGAGAAACAAAGACACATGGCTGCTAGTTATTTACTTTTGTGTCAAAATGTTGGCATTTCTTTATCCTAAACACTTAATAAGTGCGACTTAGTTGTTTTTAAAGTAACTAACATTAGCCTTAAATATTAAAGAAATTCACTAAATAGAAAATAGGAAAAGAAACCAGAGTAGCTGGTTATTCACTATCTATCTGATAATATTGGCTTTTTAATATCTTAAATGACTTATAAGCCCATTTCAGCTTAAAAATCAGAAGTCTTAAAAAGACGTGAAGTACACATAGTGCAAAAAATTAAACATGATACTCTAGATATACTGAGTTTTTTTTTGTTTCTTTCAATTATTTAGATAACAATTACTATTGTATAGTAGTTGTACTAAATTCAGTTTTTCGTATAATTTTATTATAAAAGTATGAAAGGTCTATATATCAAGACTTATGGCTGTCAAATGAATGTTTATGATTCTGTTTTAATGGAAAATGTAATTAAACCTTTGGGGTTTAATGTTGTTGATGATGTGGAAAAAGCTGATTTAGTGATATTGAATACTTGCCACATTAGAGAAAAAGCAGCAGAAAAGCTTTATTCAGAGCTTGGGAAGATTCATTCATTACGAAAAAATAAGGAAGTTACTATAGTGGTAGCAGGATGTGTAGCACAAGCAGAAGGCGAGGAAGTGTTTAGAAGAGCTCCATTTGTGGACGTCGTTGTTGGTCCACAGAGTATTGCTACTCTGTCGGAGCTGATAGTTAAAGCAAACAGAAGTAAAGGTCATGTGATAAGTATCGATTTTCCTGAAGTTGCAAAATTTGATAAATTATCAGATGAATGTTACGGTAATAACCAAGAGTCTTCTACGTTTCTCTCCATACAAGAGGGTTGTGATAAGTTTTGTACATTTTGTGTAGTTCCTTACACTCGCGGTGCTGAATATTCACGTCCAGTAAATAAAATATTTTGTGAAGCGCTAAAATTAGTTGCAAATGGAGCAAAAGAAATCAATTTACTTGGTCAAAATGTCAATGCTTATCACGGAGAATGCGAAGGAAAAATATGGGATTTAGGAAAATTAATTATTCATATCGCTAAAATTGAAAAGCTGGAAAGAATCCGCTATATGACCTCTCATCCGAGAGATATGCATGAATCTCTCTACTTGGCGCATGCAGAAGAGCCGAAACTCATGCCATTTATTCATCTACCTGTGCAATCAGGTTCGAATAAAATATTACGCTTGATGAACAGAAAATACACTGCAGAGGAGTATTTGCAGATAATAGATAGATTGTGCAGATTGAAATCTGAAATCGAATTTTCATCTGATTTTATTGTTGGTTTTCCTGGAGAAACCGAAAAAGACTTTGAGGAAACTATGAAGCTAGTGGAAAAAGTAAAGTACGCTCAGGCTTATAGTTTTAAATATAGCCCAAGGCCGGGGACGATAGGAGCGGAAATGAAGGGTCAAGTACCAGAAGAGATTAAAATAGAGCGCCTTCTTCGTTTACAGAAATTAATTAATGCACAACAATTTGAATTTAATCAGAGTGTTGTAGGTAAAACTATTCCTGTTCTATTTGGCAATAAAAAAGGTAAATATCAAAACCAAATTATTGGTAAAAGCCCATATATGCAATCAGTTTGCATTTATGATCATGAAGATATATATAAAGACAAGATAGTAAATGTGAAGATATTAGAAGCTCGGCAGAATAGTTTGCTAGGGATAGGAATACTTTTGAATATATGATTTTCTAGAAAGTCATGTATTCTCTAAATTTATCTAATTAGAATGAATATGAAATTAAAGCATTATCCTGATACAACTAGTACTCCTGATTTTTTATCGTTAGAAAAGGAAATTATAAAATTTTGGCAAGAAAGTAAAATTTTTGAGCGGTCAGTTGAGGAACGTTCTAAGGATAATTGTTTTGTTTTTTATGATGGACCTCCATTTGCAAATGGATTGCCCCATTATGGGCATTTACTCACTGGTTTCATCAAAGATGCATTTGCAAGATATCAAACTATATTACAAAAAAGAGTTGAACGTAGATTTGGTTGGGATTGCCATGGATTGCCGGCTGAGATGAGTGCGGAAAAGGAACTTGGAATATCTGGTAGAACTGAGATAGAAAGATTCGGTATTGAAAAATTCAATAACCATTGTCGTACTTCTGTGATGAAATTTTCATCAGAATGGGAAAAGTATGTAAATAGGCAGGCAAGGTGGGTAGATTTTCATAATGACTATAAAACTATGGATAAGTCATTCATGGAGTCAGTTATGTGGGCATTTAAGCAACTTTATAATAAGGGTTTAGTGTATCAATCTGTGCGCGTTGTTCCTTATAGCTGGGCATGTGAAACTCCATTGTCCAATTTTGAAACAAGGCTTGATAATGCATATAGAGAAAAGATTAGCAAAGCTGTAACTGTTGTATTTGAACTTTTAGAAAATCCGCAACAATTTAAACAAAAATGTAAGTTACTCGTTTGGACTACAACTCCTTGGACATTGCCAAGCAACTTGGCACTGGCAATAGGGAAAGATATTGAGTATTGTGCAGTTTCAATTCACTCCTTGATGTCATTTCAGTTTGTGACGCTGGAATCTAAAGAGAAAGAAACCTGGATCACAGTGTTAAGCACTGAAATGACAGAGAAGAGCACTAAAATAACATCAGATCAGCCTAATGAAATCTACATCTTTGCTAAAAGGTACCTGGAGAAATTTATCAATCACCTCGAACAAAACAATATTCCATATGAAAAATGCAATATGAAACTCAAAGCAGATGATCTTGTAGGTCTTTCTTATAAGCCGTTGTTTGATTACTTTAAGGATACAAAAAATGCTTTTCGCGTTTTCATAGCAGATTATGTTACAGAAGAAGATGGTACTGGAATTGTGCATATTTCTCCTGGATTTGGTGAAGAAGATTTTTATCTTTGTCAAAGTCATAATATTCCAGCTATTTGTCCAATTGATAATGGTGGAAAGTTTACTACTGAAGTTTCAGATTTAGCTGGAGTTCATGTTTTTGATACTAACGATACAGTAATAAAGAAGCTGAAAGAACAAGGAAATTGGTTCAAAACTGAGCAATATATTCACAATTATCCACATTGTTGGAGAACTGATACTCCTTTAATCTATCGTACTATGCCTTCTTGGTATGTTGCTGTGACAAAATTCAAAAGCAGAATGGTAGAGCTAAATAAAAGAGTTAATTGGATTCCAAGTCATATAAAAGATGGTCAGTTTGGAAAATGGCTCGAAGGAGCACATGATTGGTCAATTTCACGTAATCGATTCTGGGGTACACCGATTCCAGTATGGAAATCAGATGATGTAAGATATCCAAGAGTAGATGTATATGGTTCGATAGCCGAATTAGAGCGAGATTTTAATGTTAAAGTTGATGATTTGCACAGACCATTTATTGACATTTTAACAAGGCCAAATCCTATTGATCCAACAGGAAAATCAGTTATGCGTCGTGTTCCTGATGTATTTGATTGCTGGTTTGAATCTAGCTCAATGCCATTTGCACAAATCCATTATCCGTTTGAAAATAAAGAATGGTTTGAGAGTAATTTCCCAGCGGATTTTATCACTGAATATATAGCGCAAACTAGGGGATGGTTTTATACACTTTTTGTGCTTTCGACTGCTTTATTTGATAGTGAACCATTTAAGAACTGCATATGTCACGGTGTTGTTCTTGATATAAAAGGGCAGAAATTATCTAAGCGTTTGAATAATTATGTGGACCCAATGGAAGTGTTTGATAAATACGGTTCTGATGCACTGCGTTTTCTTATGCTTTCTGGGTCTATTGTTTGTGGTGGTAATTTGCTACTTGATAAAGAAGGAAATTCAATACGAAATGTTCTGAGAAACGTAATAAAGCCTATTTGGAATAGTTATAACTTTTTTACCATGTATGCAAATGCAGATGGAATTAAAGCTGAAATTTGTAAGGATTATCAAAGCACTATTGATCGTTACATGATCTTTAAATGTTTTGAAGCAGTAGAAGGTATTCAAGTTTCTATGAATAATTACAATTCTCAAGAGGCTTGCAAAATTCTGATAGATTTTTTTGAAATATTAAATAATTGGTATATTCGACGCAGTCGTAAGCGTTTTTGGAAAAGTGATTTAGATCAAGATAAAACTGACGCTTATAATGTTTTATATAAGGTTTTTTATTACATACTTCGAGCTGCAGCTCCTTTGTTGCCACTTATAACAGAAATTATATGGCATGGACTCAAATTTCAAGAAAAATCTGTTCATTTGACTGATTTTCCACAATTAGAAAAATTTGATAGCGAGCTCATTACTAAGATAGATTTAGTGAGAAAGATATGTAACTCTGCACTTTCTATCAGAAACACCTTTAATATACGTATCAGACAGCCACTTGGCAGTATGATCATTTATCACAAGTCTTCCTGTAGTTTTCTTGAAGAATCGCCTTCTATTATTCAAGAGTTCTCCTCTGTTATCTCAGTGCGTGAAATTGTGATCAAATGTGTTGCAGAATCAAATGAATATCAAGAGATGATAAAAGATGAGGTAAATGTAAAAAGCTTGGAATTAGTAAATAAATTTGAAGATATTGCATCACTAGAGTTGAAATTAAATTTCCCATTACTTGGAAAGAAGGTTCCAGATAAAATTAAGAAACTAGTTCAATATGTAAAGGAAGAAAAATGGAAACAAATTGAAAATGAGCAGATATTTCTAGGAAATGAATCAGATAATTATATTTTAGAAAAAGGTGAGTATGAACTATTATTAAAAGCAAACAGTAAATATTCCTCTGCATTTGATAATAACAAAGGAATTGTTATTCTAAACACTGAACTAAATGATGAATTAATTCTAGAAGGGCTCGCGAGAGATGTTGTGAGACTCATTCAAGAAGCTAGAAAACAAGCTGATTTTCATATATCTGATAGAATCAGAGTAGTAATTAAAACAGAGGATGAGAAAATTAAAGAAGCGGTGAATATATGGAATGAGTATATAAAAGAACAGACTCTTGCCTTATCTTTAGAAATTAATGTAAAAATTGAAATCAGCTTCTATTCCAAGGAATACCAAGATTTGATTGTTGGTATTAAGTTAGATTGTTAGTAGTTGAAAACTATTAGTATTTATACTATATTTTAGGTAATTGAGATAAGATTATAGTATGAATGTTATTGTAAATCTTAGTGGAGTTATTGATTTAACTAATGATGATTTAGATAAAAAAGGATCTATTACTGTTTTTAGTTCAATGAAAGATGGGAAATTTTATTGGTATGATTTCTAGTTTTGACGTTCCACTGAGTATATTTCGTTATAAAGGTTATGACTCTGACTTTTTTACTTCCTGGTATAATATACTAAGAGAAATATTTGAAGAGGTAAAGGAAATGTGCCCGGAAAAACGTGTGTTAAATTTAGCTCTGTCAGTTTTAATGCTTCCTTATATTGCTTCTATTTCATTTGGATTAGTAATATATAACAGATCTAAAGCAGATGGTAAAATACAAATTAATCCGAAAGAAAATAAAACAAAAAAAAAAGAGATAAATGAAAGTACAGCAAAAAGATTGGCATATAGTATTCTTGCTGCAATAGAGATTTTTGTTAATATAATTGTGCTTATCGCCTTAATTATTCCTTCAACACTAGCTTTAGCTACTTTTTATCTTTCGAATAAGAAGTTATCTCAATCTTTGATTACTACTGTTAAAATAAGTAGTGGATTGTATAAAAATGAGCATCAGAGTATTGAGGTATCTTTTCATGAGATGGATGCTGGTAAGTCAGACATCAGATGGGACATGAAAATCAAGTTTCCACCACAATTTGAACAGTTACTTAGAGATTTGTCCGAAGATAAAAATAATAAATTATTTATTACACAAGATGCAGAGAATAATACCATAATAAAATTATTGGCTAATATCCATTTAAAAAATGGTATTGTACCTTTACGTGATGAGATTAGAGGTATGCTTACAACTTTGATTCAAGGATTCATAGAAGCTATGGGAGAACTATTGGTGTTAGACAAAAAAAATATTACATATGAAAAACTGAAGGGATTGTTGGACAAATTCAGACTTGAAGCGGTGAACAGTGTAGATTCTAAATTGACAAGTCACTTAATACAAGATGCTTATAGAGTTGCCTTTATACAAGCAATCAAAATTGCACAGCAAAGAAGAAAAGAAGGTTTTTTATTAGAAGAAAGATTAAAAGAAGTATTGGTAGAACAAGAATTAAAAAGCCAAGGTAAGAAATTGCCAACTGAAAAAGAGATTATAATAGAAGATTTAAAAAAAGCAGGAGAAAAAATACCAGATACCTTAAAAGATAGTAATCTTCCTATGCTTAGAGCACAATGGAAACAGCTTATAACAGAAGGAAAAGTGGCTAAAAGGACAGTGATTGATGTTTGTAATAATGTTTATTCTGTAAAAACAAAGAAAGCTCTAAATAGTACTGAACAGGAGATTGAACGTTTTAGAAAAATAAGTCGAGAGATGTGTAAAAAATTAGAAGAAGCACATAATAGAGGAAACGATAACTTAAGAGATGGCGCTTTAAAAAGGAAATTAGAAGATCTTTTTAAATTTGAAGGTACTGATCAAGAGGTTGAGAGAAGATTAATAAGATCGATAATAAAAAGAGCTAAAAGTGAATTGAGACAATTGAATATACTTGATAAAGAAGAGTCGAGTTTAGTGAGACGATTAACACAATCTATGTGGAGTATATCAAATCAGGATAAGAAAGAGCAGAGTCTAATGAAACGGCTTGAAGATTTAGAAAAGGAAATAGAGATTCTTTCGAGTGAGGAATCTTCAAATAAAGTGAATGATTTTATAGAAAGAATGTATTTAGAAATAAAACAACATAAAGTGCAAGTGTTGCTTCAAGAACAAAAGGAGGGTGTATTATATTCATGTAAGGTATTGAAAAGATATGAATCGGATCTAGCAGAAATTATAGAGATTTTTCGCAAGCAAGATCTGAGATATTTAAAGGAATCTACATTAAAACAAATATTGAAAGATCAGAATGAGTGTTTAAAAGCTAAACTAAATGATAGACAAAAGTGGCATCTGAGCATAGAGTCAATAAGAGAGCTATTAAAAAATAATCAACAAATTATAGAAACATTAGAACAATTGGAGTTGAAAAAAGAGGGATTTTTGATAAATGAAAAAACAGAATATGATTACAAAGAAGAACTAACGTCTCGTGAAAAGATAAAATTTGCAATCATAGAAGATAAGTTATTAGAAATAATAAAGTCTTCTAATAAAGAAGAACTGTTAAATATAATAGAAAAAGCTTTTTATAAGGATGAACTATTAGAAATAAAAGAGACTTCTAAAGATAAGCCGTTGGAAATAATAAGACATGTAGCAATCAAGAGGTTGTTAAAAAAAGCAGAACTTGAATATTGCTTAGCAGAGAAATGTATCAAATATCCCATGATTGAAACGAAAAATAATATCAAACACTTTTGTCAGGCTTTATTATCTCTTTTGATAAGTAATTTGGTAGAGAAGATAATAAATCATATACCAAAGAATAATAAGAGTAGTGCGTGGAGTCTGATAAATTTGTATAAACGTGCTTGTATCGCTGTTAATTATAATACACTTGGATTGTCAGCTATTGGAGTAAAAAATAGTACAGAAAGAAAGGCGTTAAAAGTGACACACGACACTTATGAAGAAGTAAAAGAATTTCTTCAATCTTTTGAGTCAAGTTATGAGGAAGTTGGTGGCTTGATAGGTAATGTATTTTCCGATGATGGCGAAACATTTAAAAAGGATATATGGCCTAAAATAAAAGATCATTTGTGTGAAATGTGGGATAGATTTTTTAAGGATATTGAATTTACATTGATTAGTAACGATGAATCAAAAAATATTAGCAAAGAACTAGATGAGATAAGCATAATGCAGCCACAGCAAGTTTTAACTATTTAGTTCTTTTGTATCTGCTACTTTGCTGCAGATAATAGTAATGATATGATTTGTTTTATCGCTATCACAGCCCATTTGAGCAAATTCAGCATTTCCACTACAATTTCTTCCGGTTACAGTAGATACTAGCTTTTTTGCATTGATTTTATCAGTTAAGTCTTTGCTTACTTTGATAATCAGCACTGTTTTATTTTTTTCCGTTGCTGTAAAAGCTATTACAGTTTTTGGTCTTTGTTGCTGCAAAACAAATTCCCTTATTATACTTACTGGAATGTTGATGAAAATGTGGCTTACAAAATTCATTCCATTTATTTCAGTGCTTTTAATGCTCTCTGTGTTTACGAATTTTTTATAAAGGCTTTTTATTTTAGCTTCAAATTCCTTACGTTCTTGGTTTAAAGTATTGATTCGGCTTATTATTTCATTTACTGGCGCTTTTATAGATTCTGCGACTTTTTTCAAGTTGATTTCATTATCACGGATATAATTAATTGCTTCTTGACCGGTCAAAGCTTCAATCCTTCTTACTCCAAATGCAATAGAACATTCTGTTGTTATCTTAAACAAGCCAATTTCTCCAGTTTGTTCTACGTGCGTGCCACCACACAACTCCTTTGAGTTTCCAATACTTACCACTCTTACTTGATCATTATACTTTTCACCAAATAATGCCATAGCTGTTTCGTCTATTGCCTGATTCAGGCTCTGAATTTTTGTAGATGTGGAAAGATTTTCTCTAATTAGAGAGTTTACCATATCTTCTATTGTAAACAGTTTATCTTGAGTAATTTGAATGTTATAACTGAAGTCAAATCTCATTCTATCTGGTGCAACTAAGGAACCTTTTTGAGTAATGTGATCACCCAAGATTTTTCTCAATGCAAAGTGCAGAAGATGTGTGGCTGAATGATTTCTTTTTAGGTCTTGCCTTCTCTTTTTGTCAATAATTGCTGTAATTGTGTCACTTTTACGAATTGAGCCAGATTTAATCGTACATCTGTGCAAATACAAGTCGTTAATCTTATTTGTGTTTTCTACTGTGATTACACTTAGATCTGGTGTCATTACAGTGTGTGGTGCTGGCTGGATCTCAGTGTCAGCTACTTGAATAACAGAAGAGATAATGAAACTTCCGATATCCCCCATCTGTCCACCTGATTCGCCATAAAAAACTGTTTTATCAAGTATAATGGTTACTTTCTCTCCTTTTTTTGCAGAATCAATAATTTCATTTTTAGAAGAAATTATAGCTATTACTTTTGCATCTTTTACTTCATTAAATTCATAACCTACAAATTCTGTTTTGCCAAATTTATTGATTAAATCGAACCATATTTGCTCAACAGGCTTTTCACCAGATCCAGCCCATTTAGCACGTGCTCTCTCTTTTTGCTCTTTCATTGCGTTATCAAAACCATTTTTGTCAAAATTTATTTTTCTTTCTTTTAAAATATCAAGAGTGATATCCAGAGGAAACCCATAAGTGTCATATAGCTTAAACGCCGATTCTCCTGAGAGGGTATCGCCTGATTTTAAATCAGCAGTAAATTTTTCCAAAAGACTAATGCCTTTCATCAAAGTATCTTTAAAGTTTTCTTCCTCTGATTTTAATGTTGTCTCTATTGAGTTTTTAGCTCTAATTAGTTCAGGATAAACATCTCCCATATAAGCTGAGCTTGTGCTATCTATTAGCACTGGAAAAATACGATGGAGTAGAGAGTTATTATATCCAAGCAGATGGATATAACGTGCAGCTCTCCTGATTAATTTGCGCAGTACGTAATTTTTACCTTCGTTTCCAGGAAGTACACCTTCTGCAATTAGGAATATAGCTGCACGAAGATGGTCTGAGATGATTTTATGAGCTACTTTATTTTTTGTATTTCCAGAAAGCTCTTGCGACTTATTTATCAGAGCAGAAAATAGATCAATATCATAGTTATCATAAACGTTTTGCATGATAGCTGTTATTCTCTCAAGGCCCATTCCAGTATCGATGCATTTTTTTGGTAATTTTTGTAAATTACCATCTTCATCTTTATTAAATTCCATGAATACTATATTCCAAATTTCAACAACTCTATCGTTATCTTGTAAATGAGATTTTGCATGGTCATAAAAGATTTCAGAACATGGACCACATGGACCAGTATTTCCCATGCTCCAAAAGTTTTCATCTGTTGCAATTCTGATGATTTTATCATCAAAAAAACCACTTACTTTACGCCAGATTTCGTATGACTCGTCATCAGTGTGATAGACAGTTATGAATAGTTTATTTTTGTCAAGAGACAATTCTTCAGTAATGAATTTCCACGCAAGTTCTATTGCAGTTTCTTTAAAATAATTACCGAAACTAAAATTTCCTAGCATTTCAAAAAATGTATGATGTCGATTTGTATAGCCAACATTTTCAAGATCATTGTGCTTACCACCAGCTCTTAGACACTTTTGACTTGAGACAGCGTGTTTCATCTCAGTTTTTTGTAAACCAGTGAAGATGTTTTTAAACTGTACCATACCAGCATTTGTAAACATGAGTGTTGGGTCATGCTCTGGAATCAAAAGAGAAGAAGAAACTTGCTCATGATTGTTACTTATAAAAAACTTTATAAATCTTTCTCTAGTTTCGTTTAGCTTCATCGTTTTTATTAAGATTATCTATGTATATTAAATTGTAATAAGAGTGAAATCAATTCATTGATCTAAATATTAATATATATATTATTTACTATGATAAAAGTAATACTTACATAAAAATGTTAATAAAAAGATATAGGCTGAAACTTTTGATTTGTTAATATAGTGAATATTAATAAATTTAAGAATAGATATATAATAAAAAGATTAAAAAACGCTTCACAAAGAGAAAGGATAACATCCTTTGATTTAAGGAGAGAGGCAACAGTTATTATTTTTTCTAGCTTGGAAGACATAAAAAAAAGAAGAAAAATATACTTTCATTAAAAGGAGAGTGTTTATCAGTAGATTGATGATTAATAATATTATTTCAGATCTGAAGAATAAGAGAATAAAAAGCAAAACAGAGTATGATTTTAGAAAATTCAACAAAAGATATCTAAAAGTTCTAAAAGGACTTTTAGTTAAAAGATTATAAAAGTAGTTTACAGAAAGAATCTACTATTGAAGAAATTTAGCATGAGACGTAGGCTATTGAGGTTACTGATAGTACAACAACAGAATTATTTAATTTTATAGACAATAGGAAAGATCTATTACTGAAAAAATTGAATACGAAGCGCAAGAAAATAGCGAATATTTTGCTTTAGAATTAGCTTCTTTAAAACAACAAGATTTGATCTTGCACCGGATGAAATAATTGAAGAGATTAAACATGTAATGGAAGAAATAAAAAGATGAATGCTAGTCATGTAATTAGAATTGAAAGTATATAATATGCTAGAGATATGATAAAAAAAAGATATTGCTTTTTCCTTTAATAAAGTCACATCAAGAAACGTATCAACATTTTCTAAGTTAAGTAATACAAATGCAATATTATCCTCTAAATTGCAAAACGAATCAAGGATTGATGACATAACAATAGTAGAATTATCAACATTGAGTGCTTATATTATAGCATCTGTATTATTAGTAGATGCCGTTATCGTGAGTGTGGATAATGGTTTTTGCGTAAAAAGAAGAAAGAAGATAGTTATGATGTTTAAAAAGCTAGTATAGAAAGTAAAGTAGAAGCTTTATTTTCTGAAGAGCAAAATTTTCTGTTTGATTAAGTAAATATTGAGCTAGGAACATATCGATTCTTTTTCAATTTGATGATATTTAATAAGTATATAAAAGCTTCAATACTAAAACTCTATTTATAAATTTTATTAAGATAAGAATGAAGGAAGGATGATTGTATAGATTACGATATGGAATTATTTAAGAATACTTGTGAGAGTATGTGTATTAAGTAGTGATAAATAGTTTAAATGTAGCAAAGAAAAAAGCAAAGATTATTATGATGTGTGTCATCTAAAATATTAAAATCCAAGAAAAGGATGGTATCGTTCCAGTACTTCCTTTTGTCATTTTAGTGCTTGATATACAGTTGTACAAACATTACAATTAGCGAGTAAATTTGCGAATAGATGAATTATCTTAATGTTAGCTATTTGCATAACACTCTAGTAGCAGGTTCCAAATCACAATATTCATAAAGTTGTGTGATTGATATTAATATCTAAAATATTATTTTTAGTATAAATAATTATAACTCATAGTAAGAAAAACGTTAAAACTTATCAAGCAATTTTTTTGTAAAAAAATAAGATTAGTTAAATTTTTAAAAAATAAAGACAAAAGAAAATCAGCAATATAAATTGTTTATTTTTCTCTCAAAAACTTGGCGTTCAGTTTTCTTTTACATGGTTTAGCAAGAGAGGTCCAACTAATGTAGAAAAAAAATTATTAAAGACATGTAGTATCCATGCTGCAAAAATTAAACATAATACGCTTTGTTTTGTACTGTATTTTTATCACTTAATATAAGATTAAAGATAAATTTTAGACTTAGAATACCTATAATTATATATTAATAGACATTCGCACAGAGTTGTCAAGTAATTTTTTTTATCGGAATTCTTAAACAAGTTTTTGTTTCTCATGAGTAAATTAATGCTATTCTTTTATTACTGATTTGAAGTTTTTTATGTTCATACATTTGCGTGTTCACAGTGTTTATTCACTGCTTGAGAGTTCTGTTAAAATTGAGGAGCTGAGTAGACTTTGTTTGCAGAATAAAATGCCAGCAGTTACGATAACTGATTCAGGTAATTTATTTGGTTCACTCGAGTTTTCAGAATATGCTGCAAGTAGAGGAATACAGCTAGTAATAGGGTGCAATATTATAATTCGACACTCAGAGCAAAATTTACCAATATTATTGCTTGCAAAAAACGAGCGAGGGTACACTAATTTAGTTACTTTGGTAAGTAAATCCTTTAGAATGCGCAAAAATAGCAATGATATTCCTTATGTTGATCTTAATGAGCTATTAAATTCAAGTTCAGGCCTAATCTCCTTAACTGGTGGATATGATGGCATATTGGCTCAATTGTTATTGAAACAAGATAAAGAAACGATAAAAAGACTACTTTCAGCATTCAATGATCATTTATATGTTGAATTGCAGCGTCATGGACTTAGTAAAGAATTGGAGCTCGAAGAAACTTTAATAGACTTTGCTTATCAACATGATATACCGCTAGTTGCAACGAATGATGTATTTTTTCTCAACAGATCTGATTATGAGGCTTATGTTATATTAACGTGTATATCAGAAGGAAGTTACGCTCTTGAGAATAATAGAAAGAAGCTAACTACTGAGCATTATTTTAAATCTGTGGCGGAAATGGAGGAGCTATTTAGCGATATTCCCGAAGCGATCTATAATACCTTAGTGATAGCAAGACGATGCTCTTACATGCCAAGAAGTAGGCGGCCTATTTTACCTAAATTTCCTTGTCGAGAAAATAAAACTGAGAATGAAGAACTAAAAGAACAGGCAATTTTAGGATTGGAACTTCGTATTGCACAATCTTCTTCTGTTATTCCATTGAGTAATGCTGAAATTCAGAAAAAAAGAAATATAGATCCCAGTCTCAAGCATTTGGATAGTGCTCATAATATTGATTTTAAGCGATATTATAATCGACTAAATTACGAGCTAAGTGTAATAATTTCAATGAATTACTCTGGCTATTTTTTGATAGTTTCTGATTTCATTCGTTGGAGCAAAGCAAATGGCATTCCAGTTGGTCCAGGAAGAGGTTCTGGTGCTGGATCAATTGTTGCTTGGGCGCTGCAGATTACAGATCTTGATCCAATAAAATTTGGTTTGATTTTTGAAAGATTTTTAAATCCTGATCGTATATCAATGCCTGACTTTGACATCGATTTCTGTCAAGAAAAGAGAGATTTAGTTATTGATTATGTTCGTAAGAAGTATGGTTTTGTTGCTCAGATAATTACTTTTGGAAAATTACAGGCAAGAGCTGTGCTGCGCGATGTTGGAAGGGTATTGCAGATGCCTTACGCTCAGGTGGATAAAATATCTAAGATGGTTCCGTTTAATCCGGTAAATCCTGTAACTTTATCACAAGCGATAAAGCTTGATCAAAATCTGCAGAAAGAAAGAGATAGTGATGAAGTAATTGCAAAACTCCTTGATATTTCTCTTAAGCTTGAGGGGATATATCGTCACGTTTCAACTCATGCAGCTGGAATTGTGATATGTGATCAAAAATTAGAAAATTTTGTTCCTATTTATTATGATCCAAATTCAACTCTACCAATTACTCAATACAACATGAAATATGTAGAGAAAGCTGGACTAATAAAGTTTGATTTTCTTGGACTTGGTACATTGACGTTGATAGATCATATATGTCGTTTAATTAATCGTAATAAAAGAAAAATTGATATTTCATCGGTTCCTTTAGATGATCAGAGAACTTATAAAATGCTCTCAAGAGGTGATTCAATTGGAGTGTTCCAACTTGAGAGTTCAGGAATGAGAGAAGCTTTAATCAAGCTAAAACCAGACCGTATTGAAGAGATTATCGCTTTGATTTCTCTTTATCGTCCAGGGCCGATGGATAACATTCCAACTTATGTTGCAAGAAAGCACGGGCTTGAAAAGCCAGATTATATTCATCCATTACTTGAGGGAGTATTAAAAGAAACATTTGGAGTAATAATTTATCAAGAGCAAGTGATGGAAATAGCTCGTATTCTCTCTGGATATAGCTTAGCTGAAGCAGATCTACTTAGGCGTGCTATGGGTAAGAAAATCAAAGAAGAGATGGATAAACAACGTGAACTTTTTATTCAAGGAGCAACGAAAAATCATGTTGATTATGATAGAGCAAGTTATATTTTTGATCTTGTTGCAAAATTTGCTGGTTATGGATTTAATAAATCTCATGCAGCTGCGTATGCAGTGATATCTTATCAAACAGCTTATCTTAAAGCTAACTATCCATTGGAATTTTTCACAGCCTTGATGAATTTGAATATCGATGATAGAGACAAACTGAATCTATTTTATCATGCTGCAAAATTTAGTGGAGTTTCTGTTCTTTCACCTGATATAAACAAATCTAAAGCTGAATTTTCAATAGAGGGTGAACGAATACGCTATGGAATAGCTGCTTTGCGTAATGTTGGTTTTTCTATAGCAGAAGGAATAATAAATACACGTTTAAATGCTTATAAAGACATATGGGAATTTATTCAAAATTCTAGTCATATAATAAATAAAAGGGCATTAGAAAGCTTAATTAAGTCTGGAGCATGTAATAGTGTGCATCAAAACAGAAAGCAGCTATATGAGTCAATAAACACATTGATTTACTTTGCAAATAAAAATAAGCAGAATAAAGGATCGAATCAAGCTGTTTTGTTTGGTAATCTTGATGTTCTTAAGCCAAAACTTGAGGATGTAGAAGATTTCAATGAAGAGAAAAAATTAGAACATGAGTTATTTTCGTTGGGATTTTACTTAACTAATCATCCACTTGAGAAATTTAGAGACCTTTTGAGAAAATTAAATATTGGATTTATCGGAGAAGGTAAGACGATAAAAACTGCTGGCGTAATATTAAATGCACGTATGAGGACTTCAGAGCGCGGAAGATTTGTTATACTCACGCTTTCTGATCCCCATAATGTTTCTGAAATAGCATTTTATAATAACGCAGTAATAGAGAAGAAAAGAAATTTATTTTTGCCAAGAACATTTGTGATAATTGATCTTGAGACTTCGGAGAATACGACAAGATTAGCAGGAAATGATATATCTGAATTTACGGAAAAGATCACTTCTATAATGAAGAGATTAATATTAACTGGATGTACAGATTCACAAATAACTGCTATGGAGTTAAGTTCGATATTGAAAGATGAAGGTAGAACCAAAATCATGCTAGAATTTCCGTTTGAAAAGCATAAAGTGAGCATTTTGTTACCAGGTGCATATTCAATCACACCTCAAGCTGTTTGTGAGATGTCTAATTTAAGCTGGATTAAAGACATAGAAATTGATACAAATAGCTTGCTTATATAAAAAAGCTTAATATAATAAAATATTTAATCGATATTAAAGAAAAGTATAATGAATCTTTATGAATTTACTTTCATAGCACAACAGGGCTTATTACAGCAAGAAGTAGAAGAAATGATCCAGGAACTAGGTCTTTTATTGAAAAATATTAAAGTAGATATTTTGCTTCAGCAAATCAATGTCATTCTAAATGACAAGCTCTCGAAACAGAAGTCAGAGATATGTGCTAAAAATATTAAAGAGACTTTAGTTGATTATTCTAATTTTTTAGAAGGTTTTGCAAAAATTCTATGGGTTGAATTGGAAAAAGATCTTTCAAATTTAAAAGAGATAGAATCAAAAATTGATAAGGAATTGAAAGGTAGTCTAAAAGATCTGAGAATAGTACAAGATTTTATAAAACTTCCTGTTGGTGGTAAGCAAATTGCTAAGAATGCGTTTATTCACAATAAAATAAATACTTTAAAGGGAAATATTTCAGAGCATTTAATAAAGATTTTTCAAGAAGCTTTAACAAGTTCCAAAATAATAGAACAAAATCGATTGAGTAAAATATTAGAGGCGCTTTTAGGAAATATTGAAGCTTCAGGATTAATAAAGTATGAATATTGGGGTCTATTAGACTTCGCATATCCGATAAATAAGATGAAAAGTGGTCATTATTGTATAATGTGCGTGAGTTCTACTTCAAGTATTATGGATGAATTTGTGCGTAGAGTAAAGCTTAACGAAAATATCATTCGTCACTTGTCTGTTCGGGTTAATAAATTTTTTGAAGGTAAATCTCATATGATGAATAAACAAATTGAGGAGCAAAGCGCATAATGACAAGAAAAAGAAGTAATTTTAATGATTCTTATGTATCTATAAATAATAGGACTGGATTTAGGCGTTCTAGAATTTGTCCTCTTGTTGAATTGAAAGATAAAGAAATAGATTATAAGAATACGGATTTATTATCCAAATATATTTCTGACTATGCTAGAATATTACCTAGAAGATTAACAGGTGTATGTGCAAAAAAACAGAGGAAATTGCGCTTAGAAACTATAAGGGCGCGTTTTTTATCTCTTATTCCTTACTGTACTAAGAAAGTTTAGGTAGTTTATGTTAGTAATTTTAAAAGAAAATATAAGGAAATTTGGTAAGTTGGGCGAAATTGTGAAGGTAAAGCCTGGCTATGCACGCAATTTTCTTTTTCCACAAAAGAAGGCAGTTAAAGCTACTAAGGAGAGTATAGCAAAACTGGAGGAGCAACGTTCCTCTTTAGAAGAGGAGAACATAAGAAAATTAAATTTGGCAAAAGAGCTAGCAGCTTCTCTTACTTGTAAGTTTGTGGTATTAGTAAAGCAAGCTTCTGAAGATGGAAAAATTTTTGGTTCTGTAACAACAAGAGAAATTGCGAAATCTTTGCTACAAGAATGTGAAGTTGATCACCGTAAAATATTCTTTAATCAAACAAAGATAAGAAACTTAGGTGAATATCAAGTTGATATAGAACTTCACAATGAAGTAGTGGTACCAATTACTATTCATATTGTAAGATCAGAAACAGATGCGCATGAATTAAAGCAGACAAAATTACAAAGCCAAAAGTTACAGCAATAAGAGAGTCAGACTGCAAAGCAAGAAGAAATAAACGATAAATAATCCCTTTCTTATCATTCTAATTTTTTTCTAACTAGCTGAAACTTGAAGTTTCTTGCGCTGCTTTATCATTCCTCAAATGAGTCATTACTAATTCATTAACATATCTTATTAAAAATCTAGATAATACAGTCATTGATTAAGTTATAAAATAATGAGTCAATCAGTAACTTTTCGTTAAAAATATCGACTAAAAGTTGCTCTTGGCAAAATTTTGTGAGTGGATTTTGCAGCAAGCAAAAATGTGTTTGTGTAATGTTCTATAGCAGTCTGTAATAGATACAATATTAAATATTTAATAAAAAGAAAGCAATAGCTGATGGAAAATCAATGCTTACAAGCATAAATTTAAAGAAATAGATGTTAAAACATGTTGAAAATCTAGAAGTAAATAGAAAAGATATTATTAAAAGATTGTATAGTGTATATTATAATATACATAATATAAAACTTTATAAAAGTTTATTGACAATTTTACAATTAAGAATTATTAAATATTTAGTTCTGTAAAATTGAACTAATAAAGTGTTAAAGGAGCAAAAATGATGAAGGATTTTCCAAAAGACAGTTGTAATTTAAGCGATAGTTCAGTCTACAAGTCATTTATCAGAGAAGAAGATATAGCTAAATCAAAAGCTCCAAGAGATTAAAGGAGTTATAGACGAGTTTGCTAGACAATTAGTTATTAATAAATTAGAACAAGTAGAGATCGAGCACGAAAAACTTAAATTCGAGTATGAGCAGGGGAAGCCTTTGACAGAGTCGATAACATCCTATGTTGAGTTTGAGTGCTGCAGAAAATGAGGAAATTTTTATAAATGGTATAAATGGTTTGTTGACGAAGCTTTTTATATTTTTCCATTTTATGGATAACGAGCTTGGAGTAGGGGCAGATCTGAAAGATTACAGAATGATAAAAGATCAAGAAGAAAAGAAAGCTTGGCTTGCTATGATAATAAAGTTTTTACGGGATAAATTTAATAAGTTAATCAAAGCAATCTTCTCTCGCGATTTGAGTTATAGAGAACAAATTGATAAAGAGATAAGAAAGCTATTTAAAAAATTGTTTTGTGATAGTTTATCTCAATGAAGAGAAGGCAGAAATATTTGAACGTCTTGAGGCTCTTCGTAATCTGAAATTAAAACTTCAAATGTTTATGACTGTTCAATGATTACAGTATTTAACGAGTTTTTTTTTAATTGAGCTCACAACTTTAGCAGAAACAATCAGAGAAAAAGATAAAGAAAAATATCAGCGAAAAGAAAAGAAGCAAATAAAAAAATTCACGAAATTATGGAAATAAAATTGGATACGAAAGAGAGAGATTCAAATTGTCGTTCCAAGTTATCTTCTAGACTTTACATTTGGTGTTACAAAGCCAATCACTCTAATTAAGTAAGAGCTTGGATCCTTTTGTCAAAACTTCTGGCAAATTTGATGTATTATGTGCAAGAATATACTATAAGTAAGGAAAATAGTTGGATAAAAGAGACAAAAATGAACGAAAATAATCAAGCGAAACAATTAGTACAGAAACAAAATATAGCTGCACGTTCAATAAAAGAGTTGGGAAATGTGCTTTGGACTAGTGGGGTGGAATTTTGTTTCAAGTCTCTTATAAAGAATCTATTAATTTCAATACAAGGCGTTTAAATGCTAATGTTAATAGTATCAACAGAGAGAGACAAGTCTATTAATTCTCAAAAAATAGATAGCTCTTATGCTAAACTTGCAACAAAAGCTGTTGAAAAGAACATCAAAAAAAATGTACTGAAGCATCTATCAAGCACAATTATCCAATTGATCATTTTCAAATTTCATTGGAAATTAATAGAAAATTTCATGCTAATTCTGCGCATGAGCCTAAATTTAAACAGAATTCTGTGAGTAATACTCAACCAACAGGTGATTGTAGAGATGTACAAATTAATAATCATATAAAGTCAATAGAAAAGACATAAAAAGAAGCATTATTGAGGAGTAGATGACATGAGAAGTAGAATTATGTAAAACCAATAGGAAAAGATTAGAAGACAATGGAGATTTTTTGATAAATTGTTTTACATTTTATTAGCTGCTTGAATGACAAAAGAAAATTTCATTTCAGCATGTGAAGCTGGAATCTAAGGGTATAAAAAAAACGAACAAAAATTTTTTTTTTAAAAAATAAAAAAGTATTTACATTGATAATTTACTTGTTGTATACTTATTAAGTAATATTTAAACTAATGTTTAATATGCCAAACAATAACAATAAAAAAGATAATGGTAATTCAAAAGGGTTTATTCCAAGTGATAGATTTGAGAAATACACTGGTCTTAATAAGGAAATATGTGATCACAGTATTGTAAAGTGGCAATCGCGAATGTGAAAGCAGCAAAACCTAATACAAAATTTAGTAGTAGTAATGCTACTAGTGTCGTTAGTAATAAAGGTAAGAGTCAATATAGTGTTGTTAGTAACATCTTTTACTATTGGTAGTTATGAATAATTCAATAAAAGGGCTAATTAATGCGTTTAGCTTAAATAATTAAGCTATTGATAAAGTTATCATTAACTTTACTGTAGAAGATAAAAAGAAAAAGATTATTGGTTTATTGCTATTGATACTAATGTAGAAGAATTTCTGTGGAAAATAGGAGAGAAGATAATAAAGCTGCATTATCGCACTAGAGAAATGGTAAGTGAATATTGTAACTTGCAGTATTTTCCGTTTTGTGTTTAGGTACTAATGCTGATAAAAGGTATTTAGATAAAGGTATAATGACATTAGAGCTTGCAGATTCTGCAAATAAAGAAGGAGTAAATACGTAACTTGAAGCTTCATTTTGTTAATGAATTTGAGAGAGTTATAGGATTTAAAGTTATTGCAAAACTTAAGACAAGAGGGAGAGAGATAGAGAAAGAAGCGCGTAAATGAGCAGAAGGAACTATACAAAGTTGAAGCAATAAGTAAGTCTCTTCCTTATTTATGCTGTATAGCTTTTAGTGACGAGTACTTTAAGAGAGAAGAATATGATTCAGAGACTTTTGAGTTGTTTAAAGGAGTATATATTCAAGAATTTAACCCAAGATTAAAAAAGTGTGGTCTCAGAAACTCGGATTTTTACGAATATAGGAGTGATATGTTGTACATTAAAGATGTGTTAATGATAAAATAGTCAAAGATGTGACAGGATATGTTAAAAAAACAGTATTTGATTTTAGAATTTCAGGTAGTATAGAATATAAAGTTGAAAATTGCAAAAATGTTCTTAATAATCTACTTTTTAAGTTTACAGGGAAATTAATTTATGACTATGATTATAATGTTTTTTACAGATGCAAAAAAAATAAATTATGGTAATAGTTTTGTTCTTCTACCTTTTATAGAAGTGAATGATTAGCTACAATCTTTAAACAAAGAAGATATAGGTAAAATTAATAGCAAGTTAGGTAATATTGTAAGCGATATTAGAGGCAAAACTGAAAACCCACAATTTTCTAATTTTAAAGAGTCAGTGTATGCTATCTCTAATAAAAGAATTGCTTAATTACTTCCTAGGATTATGGAGTCTCCGATTATATATAATAGAAACTTTGAACGTTTTAAATTTGCAGTTAATTTTGAAAATCTTAGAAATTGTCAAAGGTCATTTTCATCTAATCCTAATTTTGATGAGAGAAAGACTTACCAAGTTTATCACTTAACGAACTGATTCTTCTATGCGCTTTCCTAAGCGATCTCTTTTTCTGTTATAAGTAAATGATTCAATAAAAATGAGCTGTGGTACTGCGATTTTGTAGCTTTCAAAGATTCTGAATTTTCTAAAAGAGAAAATAGTGGCTATTATTCATAATCAGCGTCTTCAGTTGCTAATGCAGAGCCTTAGTGTATTATCTAATATAAAGCCTAGTGATAAAAATTGGTTCTTTCGCTATTCTTTCGTAGATTTACTCGATGAGTAATTTTTCAATTAGCGATTCTATATCAAATAATATGTCAGTTGGCATTTTTTTTATCAGATAAAGATGATTTACTTCATCTTAAGGCAAAATTAATGAGATCTTTTTGCGAGTGTGGTGTGTTTGTTTCCTCTGTTTATGACAACGATGTACTAAAGCTATGAAAGGAACTACTATAATGTAATAGATATAGTTTAAAATATTTAATTCATGGACTAAGTGTTGTTACTGATAAGTGATCATTTATCTCTATTTCTGTTTCACATGTAAAGCCTTTGGGTTTTGAATATTTGATGCATGATGAAAGTATTATAAAGAAATTTCTAGCAAATGATGAAAGGGAGTGTGGTCATTCTGAATAATCTGAGCATCGATGGCAAGATGAAGAAAAACGTAGATCTCTCTACAAAACAAGTAACAAAAGAAAGATTTTATTAATTTATTCACCATAATTAATTATGGTCAGGACTTCTGTCCTTGATTTCTGGAGTTGTTTCTAAGCAAAAACTTCAAATAAGACAAGAAGTTTTGAGCAAATTAGATTAGTAATATTTTTATATTGGCGTTTTTTTTGTGAACTTTTGAATTGCTTTAATTGTAAATATTAAGAAATTTATTAGGTAGAAAAAAAAGAAAAAAAATACCTGAGGTAACTAATATTTAAATTCTCACTTGTCTATTTGACGTTCTTTACTGTTTTATATGACATATAAGCGCGTTTGAGTTTGAAAACTCATAGTTTTTTTCTCCTTTTTTCTCCTTCTCTCCCTCCATTCTCAAAAAAAACACATGCAGTGACATAGTGCGAAAAATAGTACGCTAAATGCCATAAGTTTTTTGTTATTAACTTGCACAGATTGCAAAGATAAATAAATAGCTTCAATACTGTGATAATGATATTGATAAAGAGATGTTGTATTGTGTTAAGTAGTTTTTCTCATTTCTCTCTATGAGTAACTTTTTTTCCACTATTGTCCATCCATGGAGTGAGGATTGATATTAGAAAAAGCAATAGCACAAAAGTATTGAAATTTAGTACAAAAGTTTATTAAAGAAATTTTGATATTGTGATTAGCATGCATATTTACAACTCTAAATCTGGTAAATTCTCAGTAAAAAGTAGTACTCCTGAGATAAGTATTAGCCAAAGTATTGATATTGGCAGAAACACTTTCCAACCAAGACGCATTAGTTGATCATATCGATATCGAGGTATTGTTGCTCTAATCCAAATAAATATAAATAACAATAAAGTTATTTTCAAAACAAACCAAATTAAACATGGAATTTTATACAAAAAATTAAGCTCTAGAGGAGGATACCATCCTCCTAAGAAAAATATTGTCATCATAGCGCTTGCTAAAATCATGTTTGCATATTCTCCCAAGAAAAAGAGAGCAAAAGGCATTGATGAATATTCAACATTATATCCAGAGACAAGTTCTGCTTCAGCTTCTGGTAAATCAAATGGATGACGATTAGTTTCTGCAAGAAGAGAGATAAAAAATACTATTGCTATAGGTATGAGTAGTAAATCAATCCATAATGGCATATTATGCTTTGTTACTACCATCTCTCCGAGATTTAGCGTACTAGTTGTAACAACAATTGTAGCAACTATTAAGCCTATTGAAACTTCGTATGAGATCATCTGGGCAACCGACCTTATAGCACCAAGAAACGAGTAATTAGAATTACTTGCCCAGCCTGCAATAATAATGCCATATACCCCTAAAGAGGATACAGCTAGTACATAAAGTATTCCAACATTGATATTTGCTATCACTTTAGGAATTACTATCCGTTGTCCGTTTTCTATAATTACTTCAGCACCAAATGGTATAACTGCCCATGCGATTAATGCTAAAATAAAGGTGAGCATCGGAGCCATGATGAATAATATGGTATTTGCCCTAAATGGTATTATCGGTTCTTTAATTAGTAATTTAATTGCATCTGCAAATGGCTGTAATAGTCCAAAAAGTCCAACGACGCTTGGACCATGTCTTAGCTGAATTGCACCAATAAATTTGCGTTCGAAGTACACCAAATATGCTACTGAGAGCAGTAACGGTACCAAAATAAATAAAATGTTAACTAGTGTGTCCATAGAAAGCCTTGGTACAATCTGCCATTATTTTTGAAGCGCGGCTTATAGAATCTGTCATATAAAAATTATATTCTTTTAGGGTGAAAGGCGCACTGCTTAGTTTTATTTCGTCGCAGATAATTGGCACCCATTTGTTTTTTATCACTTGATTAGTGTTTCTAAACTGTGGGCCTATAGTATCTAGTTTTTTTTTCACGTCAAATAAACTATCATATGGGAAGGAGAGATGCAGATATTGCGACAAATTTTTAATAATCAACCAGTCTTCTTTTGCTTCACCAGGAGGAAATACAGCTAAATTTGTTCTCTGCACTCGCCCTTCAGTATTTACATAAGTTGCATATTTCTCTATGTATGTAGCTCCAGGCAGAATAACATCTGCTACATGTGCCCCTTTATCTCCATGATGACCTTGATAAATTATAAATGTATTTTCTAACTTTGATGTGTCAATTTCATCTGCACCAAGAAGATAAACAGCTTCTATATCGCCATTTTCTGCTTGTTTTAGTATTTGATTAGTGTCCTTTCCACCCTTTTTAGGAACAAATCCAATATCTAATCCACCAACTCGTGCTGCAGCTTTGTGTAGTACATTAAAACCATTCCAGTCATTTCTGATCATGTTAAAATTTTCTGCAATTGTACCAGCTAAAGCTAAAATTGATTCAGAATCATCTCTTGTTAATGCATCTTGACCGATGATGATCATAGGGTTTTTAGCAGAACTTAGCAGTTTGCAAAATTTGTGATTTCCTTTCGATATTTCATTTAAAATGCTAGGATTATCGCCTAGTTTCTCAACATAATATAAATATTCAATGTTAGGACCAATGCTTGCAATAGGAAAATTGCCTTGTAAATATCTTTTTCTTATACGTGCATTAATAATTGGTGCCTCTACTTTAGGATTTGTGTTTATAAGCAAGCATAAATCTGCATTTTCTATACCCTGAGTAGTGGTGTTAAATACGTATGATCCACGATTATTTTGTATAAGTTTTGCTCTATCCTGCCTACAATCTATATTTGCTGAACCAAGCTTATGCATCATTTCTTTTAGTAGAAGCATAGACTCACAATCTGCCAAATCACCTGCAATTGCAGCTATTTTGTTTGGCTTTGTACTTCTTAGTTTTTTTGCAGCAACAATTAATGCATCATTCCAATCAACAGGTGTTAATTTACCATCTTTCTTGATATAAGGTTGATCAAGGCGTTGCACTTTTAGTCCATCGTAAGCAAAACGAGTTTTGTCCGATATCCATTCTTCATTTACTTCTTCATTGAGTCTTGGCAATATTCTCATCACTTCTGGACCGCGATAATCGACTCTGATCGCACTTCCAACAGCATCGAGCACATCTATAGTTTCACAATGTGATAGTTCCCATGGACGAGCCTTAAATGAATAAGGTTTTGAAGTTAAAGCTCCTACAGGGCAGAGATCTATGATATTTCCAGATAATTCAGAGTTAATATGTTTTTTTATATAAGTGCTGATTTCTAAATTTTCTCCTCTACCAATTTCTCCAAGTTCGTTTGTACCTGCAATATCAGACAAGAATCTAACGCATCGAGTGCAATGGATGCATCTATTCATTGCAGTTTCAATAAGTGGCCCAAAATGCTTTTTTGGTACAGCTCTTTTATGCTCATCAAATCTGCTAGTTCCCCTTCCATAGGCCATTGTTATATCTTGCAAGTCACACTCACCACCTTGATCACAAATTGGGCAATCAAGTGGATGATTAATTAGCAAAAACTCGAGCACTTCTTCACGTGCCTTTTTGACTTTTGGAGTATCAGTATGAATAATCATACCTTCTGCAACTGATATTGCGCAAGAGGCTACTGGTTTTTGAGGTCCACCTTCTACTTCAACTAAACACATTCTACAGTTACCAGCGATTGTTAAGCGCTCATGATAACAAAAGCGTGGAATTTCAACGCCCACAGCTTCACAGGCTTGGATTATAGTAAGTCCAGCCTCTATTTTACATTCCTTATAATTAATGATAATCTTAATCACAAATTTAAACCTATTATACAGCTTCCCACTTTATAGGATTACCATTTTTGTCTTGAACGAGACTACCATCTCCATGTTCAGCGGACATATAATTCATACATAAGTCACGATCTATATATTTAACTGGTTTTACCGGTTTATCTTTATACATTTTTTGCTTAGCTTTCTGACGCTGAGTAGGGTTATTTTTACTAGCTGTTTTCGCCTTTCCACCTGCTGCCATATGAATTTCTAAAAATTTATCATTTTATTTTAGCATTTAAGTGTTCAGCGTCAACATTAAATAACTTGAAAATTTCAATAGATACCTAAAAATAAAAAAAAACTACTTGACAATTTTCATCAATCCATAATTAATGGCATTATGGTTTTTAAAGTCTTAAATTTATCTTTAGTCTTATATTAAGTAACAGAAGCACAATATAAAACAAAGCGTATTATGTTTAATTTTTGCAGCATGGGCACTACATGTCTTTATAATTTTTATATTGATTGGTTTTAGCTTGCTAAATAATATAAAGAAGAACTGAATGCTGAGTTTTCAGAGAAGAGTAAATAATTCATACTTCTGATTTTCTTTTGTCTTTTTTTTAAAAGTTTAACTAATCTTATTTTTTTATAAAAAAAATTGCTTGATAAGTTTTGGCGTTTTCATTATCATAAATAAAATAATAGATGTATACACTTTCAAAGTTAGATGCTTATCAGATAAATAAAGCTTTAACATCAAGTTATTAAAATAGATATTGATCTAGTATTCTTTTGCTTTTTTTTAGCCTTTCTGCGCGTTAGCGCTAAATTAACTAATTATACGAGATAATGTAATGAGCCTAATCTAGCATAAAAATTTTAACTTTTTTAAATTTTTATTATACTCGAGTGTAGTTCATTATTAGCAATGTGGTAGTTACTCTAACAAAGAGTAGAAGCTTAAGGATATTAGGTTTTAGTGATGGTGTTAATCCTGATGATGAATATGAAATTAGAAAAGCATATAGAAATTAGCAGAAAATATCATTCTGATAAGTATTCAGGTGCAAATAAGAATGTACAAAAACAAAACGAAGAGAGATTTAAAGAATTAGATGATACATATAAATATTTTACTAGAGAAGATATAAAAGGAGATTACAAATTTAATTGATAAAAATCTAAATTATATTAGAGATCTCATGAAGATTTGATTTTTACTTATATAAGGCTTATTGCAATTAAGATATAGCGTTTCTTAAAAAGCTTTTTCCGAATTCAAAAGCAATAATGGTGGAGAATTTGATGATTTCATTAATGAAATGTATTTCGAAAATTACTTGCCATTGACGATTGCTTTATTTGACACTAGAGATTTAGAGGATTTTAGTCTTTTGAATTTACTTTTAACAAATGATGCTAATCCATAACATAAAATAATTATGAAGAAACGCTATTATATTATAGCAGAGTTCTTTAAGACAGTAAAATTGTGGAGCTACTATTAAAACATGGCGCGCTAACTCTGATATAAAAATGAAAGTAATTGCACTCCATTAATTGGAACTTTTGATAAAGGATATTACGAAGCTGCAAAAATACTTTTGAAATATAAGATTGATTTTAATATATCTTAATATAGAAAATAAATATGATAATACTACATTAAATATAAAGTGTCTTTTAAGGAGACATTATAAAATAATAGAACTGTTTTTGAAACATGATGAATCTTAATGAAAAGAATTATTACATAAGATTAATAGAACGTGTTCTATATTTCATTAATAGTGAGATAATAAATTGCATTAAGAAGATTGTTTTGCCATATAGTAGTAATGACAAAATTTAAAAATTGATAACTGAATACGTTGGCGTTGATATATGCTATTGACGTGATCAATGATATTGATTTACTATTGCATAATAGTAGTTTCTTCTACTTTGTTTAGTTAGCTTTCCTTGGTGTTATATATCTATAACGATATTTACACACTTGCCGCATATTTTTGGTTAAAAAATGCTGTATAGGCAGTTTTTTTTGTAAAAATAAAAGAATCTTCTTATGAATTTGTTGAAGTTTTTACTGAAAAAACTATTGAATCAAATGTCAAGAACAATTCTCAACAAATCAATAATACATTAATTTAATCCACATCTACACGAACATTATAATTTGAGATTGATCTCAATCATGAAGGATTTCATTCCGGAAAGTGACGCACATTTGTACAAACATTGTACTATTTGAGAATTATTATGCTAGTGTTTAACACTAGCATCCAGGAATTTTATTAAGTTGATGAATATAAAAGTTATATTAAAATACGATATTTTCATGATTATGAAAGTATAGATCTCAGTATCAAGTACTGAAATGACAAGAAAAGGAATGCTGAGATGATAAAAAAGATAGTGCTGGTATGATAAATGTGTTGTTGTTTATAACACTCTCATTCCAATGAGAGTTATTCTTAAATTGAAATGTTTTTTCAATTGAAGAATAATAATTATTCAAACAATAGTTTAGAGAGTTATTAAAATCTAGAAATCGATCATAGTCAATCAGCTTATAGAATTATTCCTTGTCATTTGTAGTGTATTAAATTAATATTTATGTATTAATCAAGAAGATATTGATGAATAATATTATAATTGTTGGTCTACAGTGGGGCGATGAAGGAAAGGGTAAAATAGTAGATTCTCTTTCTGAGAATGCAGACGTAGTAGTAAGATTTCAAGGTGGAAATAATGCAGGGCATACTATAGTAATAGATGATGAGATTTATAAATTAAATTTGCTACCTTCAGCTGTTTTAAGAACTGGCAAAATATCTATTATAGGAAATGGTGTTGCTCTTGATTCATATGCTTTAATCTCAGAAATAGAATCATTGAAAACTAGAGGAATAGATATCAACTCGAGCAATTTAATTGTGTCTGAAAGCTGTTCATTGATACTTAATGTACATAAAGACAAGGAAAAATTATTTGAAGATTTAAACAGGAATCACAAAATTGATACAACAAACAAAGGAATAGGACCGTGTTATGAAGATAAAATTGGAAGAAGAGCTATACGCCTTTGTGACTTAGAAAACACATATGAGCTCAATAATAGAGTAGATACTCTTCTGAATTATCATAATGCTATCAGAAAAGGTTTAAACTTTCATGTAGTAAAAAAAGAAGAAATGTTAAAAGAAATTGAAGAGATCGCAAAAAAAATTCTTCCATATAAAAAGCCAGTTTGGAAAATGTTGAACGATCTTGCAAGAGAAGGTAAGAAAATAATATTTGAAGGCGCTCAAGGCACATTTTTAGATATCGATCATGGGACATATCCTTTTGTTACTTCAAGTAATACCGTAGCATCACAAGCAATAACAGGTTCTGGATTGTTTTCTAATGCCTACGTTATTGGTGTAGCAAAAGCTTATACAACAAGAGTAGGCAACGGTCCATTCCCTACTGAGCAGAAAAATAAAGTAGGAGATAGCTTATTTATTATAGGTAAGGAGCTTGGAACAGTTAGTAATAGAAGAAGACGCTGCGGTTGGTTTGATGCAGTTTTAGTGCGTCAGGCAGTACAACTTTCTGGAGTTTCAAGTATTGTATTAACTAAATTAGATATTCTTGACTCTTTTGATACAGTTAAAATATGTAATGGTTATAAATGCAGTGAAAGAATATATGATTATTTGCCTGCATCACATTCGATACAAGGAGAATTAGAGCCGATATATGAGGAATTTCCTGGCTGGAAAGAAAATACTCAAGGCAAAAGATCTGTTGAGGAGTTGCCTATAAATTTGATGAGATATGTGAGAAAAATAGAAGAATTAATAGGTGTACCAATTTATCTAATTTCAACTAGTCCAAAGAGAGAAGATATTATAGAACTTAAAGATTTTAAATTTTCTGAAAGAATTTTTACATCTTATTAACTGTTGTTATTCAATAAAAAACTCTTATTTAGAGAAAAAACACTTGTGCGGCTTTAAAAATTAACCTGTTATGCAAAATAGCTTTGCATAATGATGTATAGTGAAGATAAATTTAGTATATGATAAAAGCAAAAGGTTGAGTTCAAATTTAACGCTTACAGTTATTTTTAATATTTCATTGTCAAAATTTATGTATAAAGAAGCTATTAACTTTATTATTTTTAATAATATATTAATTTATACAATATAAATGTAGTGGAGATGATATGTTTGATGCGATCAGATGAAACTCTTTTGCTCAATTCCATAATATAAAGAATTGTATGAAAATTTGAAAGAATTAAGTGATCTTGCCAGAAAGTGTGATTATGCATCTGGTTCCAAGAGTTACAAATAATTTTACTCTTTAGTATAAAGAGGTAGTACAAGATTTTAAGTTACAAAATTTAAAAGACAGAATAAAATTCTTAAAGCTTCTCAAAGTAATAAAAAAAACCTCATGACTACACGTAAAGTTTATAACAATGATTGTTTTTTTGTGATGTAATAAACGATAATGATTTTGAAGGCTATGTAAATGAAACAAAGGATTGATAAGGTAAAGAGATGATATTTCAAGTAAGTATTTTAGAAAGAAAGAAGTAATTTTTCAAGCTTACTGTAAATAAAGTGAAAATGATAATAAGATTTTGAATATAAATCTTATTTATTATGATAAAAGCAAGCTAATTAGAATTAGTGCTATTTTATAGCAAGAGAAAGATATTGATAAATTAAATATCTATTTATAGATGAAAACATGAAGTATGTGCTTTTTCGAGATGAAAATAATGAGAGATATTATAGATTTGAAAAAGATGAATATTATGAGATGACAAGCATCTGATTTGTAAAAGATGAATCTAAGAACAACTAAATTTGTACAATATCTATAGATATAAGCAATAGTAGTATACTAAATAGTGAAATTTAATGGTAAAAATTTTGAATCTCCATCGAAAGAATTTTAGTAATTAATAAGATAGAATGAGAAATTATACATTCAAGATTCATCTTTAATATGGTGCAATGGAAGAATTCTTAGAAATGCAGCGTATAGTATAATAGAGTATAATAGAGAAGGATATAATATAAAAAAGAAAGAGATGGAAAGTGTGATACTTTTCATTGCATGACGTTGTTGCTAGCAATAGCTCTATTCCTTCTACTAACAACAATGCACCAGAATCTACACTGAAGAGCTGCAAATCACATAAGAGTTAATTAATTTCCTAGATAATAATGAATTTGATTGCATAGAAAATCTTAAGGAGTGTTGTCGAAGATGGAGATAGAATTGATATTCATACTAGTCAATTTCTCAGTTATTGCCACCGATCCTATTATTTTCATACCCAAAAAGGGAGAATAAAGAGACATACATATCGTCTGCTTAAGTCCTAGCGCGCTGTGGCACATATTACTTTGAGTTAGCATAATTTAAGAGCTTATATTAAATTCTCCATCTTATATTGATGATCAGATGCGATACCATATACTCTGTTTGGTGGGGAAATTTTGTTATTTATGCCAAAGATGATACCTTCGATTATTGCTGAAAGCACTTTTTCAAGATTGCAGTCTGCTCCAGGGACGCGATGTTCTAGGCGGTATTTATCTTTGAAATTGAGTATTCTTATTGCAGTGGTTCTATTATTCACGCCCCAACTAACTGTGCTTGGAGTATGAATGTCTGGATATTGAAATCTTAGGTATGAATCATCATTTGGGGCAAAAAATAACATGTGTTTTTTCATCATGGTGCATAATCCACCAATACTATGAATCAAGTAATCACTATACTTTTGTTCGCTATGGTTAAATAAGTTACTGTTGTTTGAATCTACTAAATTGACATGTACGTTTAATGCACTGCCTGCTCTATTTAAATAGGGTTTTGCTTTAAAAGAAGCATTTCCATCAAGTTTTTGTGCTGTTTCAGTAATTAATTCTTTTACTAATTCAAAATGTTTGATTAGATTATTAGAATTGATGTAACAATCGCTTTTTATTTCATATTGATGTATGGAATTCTCTTTTTCACAGGAAAATCCAAGTGGAGCTATTCTATTTTTAATATTACTAAGAAATAAATTCTCTTTTTCTATTTTTTCAATGTAAAATTCTAGCTCAATACCGATTTTAATATTACAACTTAAATTATTTAATATGATCATAGATTTACTTCAGTAACTTTATATTAAGTTAGTTATATTTATATGAGCACTTTACTTTTTTATCAATAAATTTAATATCTTAATTTGTACATAATACATTACTATTTTTTAATACGCTGCTAATCTTTAATGCAAGTGAAGTTGTATTTATTGAAAAATAAATGATTAATTTTAGTGATTTTATGCTCTTTACAACTCATCAGAAATCACACATAATTTTTAGTATGTATTAAGTAGTGTTAGCTTTCCACTTTGCAGAAAGCTGTTGATTATCTTGTGTTTTTCTAATTATTGCTTTTTCTTGGTGTAATATATGAGCTTGATTAACTTTAAGGTTTCTACTATGGTTTTTAACCAAATTGTTACAATAACAGATCACAATATTTCTTGGAAAAAAATCCAAAATTATCTCCATAATCTTTATGGAGAGGCAACGTATAATAGCTGGCTAAGTTCACTTAGTTTTGTTAGTAGTAGCAATGGAGAAGTTTTGTTATCTGTGCCAACAAGATTTATAAAAGAATGGATTACAATTCACTACATAGAAAAAATACTATCATTGTGGCAAAACGAAGATGAAAGTATACGTTCTGTTGATATTCAAGTAATTGAAGAAAAGAATTCAAACACTAATATTATATCAAAAAGCATCGGAGAAAGTAATCATAGTCTTTGTTCACCGTTGGATCCAAGATTTACTTTTAATAATTTTGTGATAGGAAAGCCAAATGAATTAGCTTTTACAGCTGCAAAGCGTGTGGCAGAATCTATAGATCCTATACCAGGCAGCAACCCTTTGTTTCTATATGGTGGAGTGGGGCTTGGTAAAACACATTTGATGCATGCTATAGCATGGCACGTAGTCAATTCTTCATCGGTGAAAAGAAAAGTAGCATATTTATCAGCAGAGAAGTTCATGTATCAATATATTACAGCATTGCGAAGTAAGGATATTATGTTGTTTAAGGAACAATTTAGATCAGTGGATGTATTGATGGTAGATGATGTACAATTTATTAGTGGTAAAGATAGCACACAGGAAGAATTTTTTCACACCTTTAATGCGCTAATAGACCAAAATAAACAATTGGTTATATCGGCTGATAGATCTCCTAGTGATCTTGATGGAGTAGAGGAAAGAATAAAATCGCGACTTGGTTGGGGTTTGGTGGCGGATATTAATGAAACTACTTTCGAATTAAGACTTGGTATATTGAAAGCCAAAGTGGAACAAATGAGTATGTATATTCCAAATGATGTTCTAGAGTTTTTAGCAAGGAACATAAAATCTAATATAAGAGAATTGGAAGGAGCATTGAATAAAGTTGCTCATACTTTGTTGATTGGTAGGAGTATGACAGTAGAGTCAGCCAGTGAAACTTTAGCAGATCTTCTTAGATCAAATCATAAATCAATTTCAATAGTAGAAATACAAAAGAAAATAGCTGAATTTTTTAATATAAAAGTAGCGGATATGTATTCCAATAGAAGGATTCGTGGTCTTGTAAGACCAAGGCAAATAGCTATGTATTTTGCTAAGAAATTCACACAAAAAAGCTTACCAGATATTGGAAGAAGCTTTGGTGGTAGAGACCATGCTACTGTTATACATGCAGTAAAACAAATAGAGAATTTTATAAAAACTGACTCAAATTTTGCTGATGAAATTAATCAATTAAGAAAAATGTTTAAATAGAGATTAGATTATACAGGCTTTATGTTTATTGCTGGAGCAGCAATATACTATTTGCAATGGTTTTTAGTAGAATACTAGATATATAGAAACGAAAAAAAATACTTGATAGTTTTTTTTATAATGATAATGAAGCATTATTTATATTCAGTCTATGTAGATTAGATGACAATAAACTTAGCGCATTTAGTGTATTATATTTAATTTTTTGCACTGTGTGTATTTCACGTCTTTTTAAAATTTCTGATTTTCAATCTCAAACGCACTTGTAAGTCGTTTAAGACATCAAAAACGCCAATATTATTGGATAGATAATAAATAACTATCTACCGTAGTTTTTACTGTTTTCTTATTTAGTATATTTTTTAATATTTATAGTTAAGACAATTTAAGAGTACACAAAAAATGCCAAGAATAATTGCTTTTTAGATGTAAGAAGTTTAACATTTGTTATTTATCTAAAATTGTGATTTTAATTTATCTTAAGCTCAAAGTCTTCTGTTAACTGTGTAGAATACATTTCTTGATTATCTTGATTATAGAGAGTAAATTTGTGATTATCTAAGTTTAATATTGCAAAACCGAAGCCAAAAAAGTTTCTAGCTTCATGTGCTAAATAATTTTTTCCATTTGAATAACTAAATTCTACATTTTGATAAGTAGGTTTCTGATCTTGAGCGTGTAATAGTACACCACCGTTTCCGATTATAATCTGATCCGGAACATTACTCATCAATAAGATCTGAGCTATGTGAATATGGCCGGAAACTATGGTAGTGACATTGCTTGGAAATTTATCTCCAAAAGCTTCAATTTGTGTGAGATTGCCATGACTTTTTAATGTCAGAAACTCTTTTTTTAGAGATCTCCAAAGCGGTCTGTGAGTTAAAAACCATGTGGGTTTGTTAGAATTATCTTGTGTTAGTTTATTAAATTGCTTTCTAAAAGCATCAATTGTACTATGGGTTGTAAAAATATCTTCACCAGATGAAGAGTCGAAGATAAAAAATTTCATCGGTCCAATATCTAAAGACCAGCTAGGAATGAAATTTTCACATTTTTCAAATGAAAAGGGATATGGATCTAGATATCTAAACCATCCTTTATAAGCTCTGTTACAACTTTCATGATTTCCCCTAACAAAGAGAAAAGAAGATTGTAGTAAAATATCCTTTGCAGGCTCGAACAAATCAGCGTACCAAGCTTCTTTATTGTATCCATAAATATTACCACACTTTTGTTCATTTCTACATTTTGTTTTTCTGTAATGGTAATCGCCAACATGGATAATTAGATCAGGTTTATGAGAGGCGATAGAATCTAAGTTTTTTTTAAAAGGCCAACTATTTATTGAATTACATTCCTGTTGAAATAATGCATTTATTCTGCAGCCAGTATCACCGATAAAAGCAATCTTGCTAATTTTTTCTGGTAATATTGGGATCTGTATGTTGTTAATATTAATGTTTTCTGCACTTGTTTCTACTGTCAATTCACAAACTGTTTCGATATGATTATCATTGTTAATTGAGCTGCGACTTAGCATTTTTATTTCCTCGCTGTCAACACGAACGATCGGACAAGTATCATTGTCTATAATTGTACGTACGCTTAATTTGTTTTCTGGAATAGCTTGAGACCACGTGTATAATATCTGTGCATGGATAGAGTAAAAACTATTTATAAGAGATAAAATTAAAAAAATAAGGATATTAGCTATATTCATTTGTATAAAAACTTAAGTTTAAAATATATCCGCTCAACGTTGTGACAAAATAGAGTGGATAAAATAACATAAAAGATAATCATGTAATAAAAATAAGTTAATAGCAAAAGATGTAATCCAAGTGTATAGACACTTAGATGATATTATTTTTGCTTCAATATTTATCACGCACCTGAATGGATATCTTAAAATTAGCAACATAATCATTTTAAATAAGAGAAACTTATAATCACAAAATCAGATTTTTTGCACAATCTACTTTCTAATTTTTTGTTAAAACTTGCTTACTGCTTCTTTCAAATATCTTGTGTATTTTTTAAAAATTCCTTACCATATAATGCAAAAGATCTATTCATAACAAAATTATATAGACATTTTATAAATTATCCTAGTATCGGATTGACACTTTGAATGAAGAATCTTAAAATGATTAAGTAATTTAAAATAATTATATGAAAACTAAAATTAAATGTGGTCGTGGTGGAATTGGTAGACACGCAGCGTTGAGGTCGCTGTGGCTCATAAAGCCTTGGAAGTTCAAGTCTTCTCGACCACACCAAGCTTCTTTTGTTATTTGATGTAGGTAAAATGTTAATAAGAAATCAAGGTAAAAATAAAATAGAGAGAGCCATCAGTGAAATCAGGCGTGGTGTTCCAATTATAATATACGATGAAAGTGATTATCTATTGTTTGTTGCTGCTGAAACTTTAGGGAGAGATTTATTTGATCAGTATAAGCTCATATCAGACAATATATCTGTCACATTGACTTCAAGTAAAGTGCAGTATACGTTCCAAAATGAGGAAAATGGCAGCAAACGTTTGCCGATAAATAACTTTGATGATTTGCTTTATTTAATAAATTGTTCAACAGAAGATAGTACAAAAGAATTGCTGCGTTCAAAGATGATAGATAAATATGCTATTACTTTGCTTAAATTCTCAGAATTATTGCCATACGCATTAGTGATAGATATGACTTTTAAAGATAAGAATGAGATGCGAGATTGGTGTGAGAAAAATGATGTAATTGCGTTGGACACATCATTCATAAATGATTTTCAACAAAATCAGGGTTTATATGAAGTATGTAAAACATCATTATTTTTGAAGCAGACTCAAGAAGTAAATATCATATCTTATAGAACCAAAAGTGGCGGGAGGGAACATTATGCAATTATTATTGGTAATCCACAAAATGAAGATGGAGATCTGTTAGTGAGGATTCATTCTTCATGTTATACAGGCGATCTATTAGACAGCTTATCGTGCGATTGTAGAAGTCAATTGCATCAAGCAATTCAAATAATGGCTGACTCTAGTGGTGGTATTATATTATATCTTATGCAGGATGGTAGAGGCATTGGTTTAACTAATAAATTGAGAGCATATGATATGCAGAGAAAATATAATCTTGATACTGTGGATGCAAATAGAATATTGGGTTTTGAAGATGATGAAAGGGATTTTACCGTTGCAGCTGAAATGCTCAAAAAATTAGGCATTAAAAAAATCCAATTACTCACAAATAACTGTAGAAAATTATCAGAGTTGAAAAACAATGGCATAGAAGTTACAAAGTGTTTACCACTTATTACGGAGCGTAATCAGTATAATAGTTCATATATGGAGACAAAATTTCGCAAGCTAGGACATAGGTTAAGGATTTTTTAGCTTTTTTGTTGTAATTACTTTGTTGATTTATTATATTTGTTAATATTAGTTAAGATTTTTAGAAAATTAAGATGCTAAAGCTTTTTAAACAGAAAAATAATGAATCATTAGATAAAGATGTAAATTGGAGTTCAAATCGTTATAGCACAGTTGTTGCTCAGAGAAATACTTTGCTTTTATTTACATTAATATTATTAATAACAATTTTTGTAAGTATATTGGCTATATTTAAAATTAGTACAAGTAGCATTATTGAACCATTTGTTATAGAAATTGAAAAAAAATCTGGAATAGTGCAGTTGGTTAATCCTGTTACAGTAAAACAATATTCTGCGGACAAAGTACTAAATAATCATTTTATTGCAGAATATATAAAAGCAAGAGAGGTTTTTGATAAATATAACTATGATTATAACTATTATACAAAGGTGAGATTATTTTCTTCATCTAATGTATATAATGAATTTAGAAATTATATAAGTTCGCAGAACATGGATGATCTTTTTAATTTATATTCAGGTTTTATTAAAAATGAATTTAAGATTCGCTCAATTCAGAAATTGTATGATGATACCTTTCAGGTGAGATTTACTGTGGAATTTACACGAAAAGATGGAAGCTCTATAAGAAAGAACAAGATAGTTATTATGTCGTATAAATATGCATCACTTGAAATGAATGATCAGCAGAGGTACGTTAATCCGTTAGGATTTCAAGTTACTTCTTATAGAGTAGATGATGAACATGTGTAGAATATTATTAGTTTTAGTTTTACTGATAAATATCAGTTTAAATGCATCAGTTAATTATAATAAGCCTATTTCTGTAGATAGTAGGATAAAAACTTTTGTGTATAATCCTAATGAAGTGTTCACAGTTGTTTTCAGTCAAGGTTACTATTCTTATATAGAATTTGAAGAAGGAGAAAAAGTCAAAAACATTGCTGTTGGTGATTCGTCAAGTTGGAAAATTAGCCCTTATGACAATAAATTACTTATCATGCCATTTGAAGTAAGTAGCCGCACTAATATGATTATTACAACTACTAAAAAAAGAAATTACATTTTTGATTTAATTTCAAGACCAAATCACAATAAATACCCAGATACTGATACTAAGGAAACAAGTCAAGATTATTCTGTTGAAAAAGATATATCTTATGTAGTACGTTTTTATTACCCTCAAGAGGAAGATGAATTTGATATTGATTTAGATGAAGTATCAACGTCTGCTCAAATGCAATATGTTGTAGAAAAGCCAGAAGAGGTAATACAGGAAAATGATACGAAGTATAATTATACATATATCGATGAAAGTGTTAATACTGATATAATACCAATTGAGTTATTTGACGATGGTTATTTAACATATTTTAAATTTAGGGACAGTAATAAAATACCTCAGATTTTTACAGAAAATGGTAAAACCAAATTTCCTTGTAAAAGACTGTTATTTGATGGTTATGTTATAATAAAAGGAGTGCATAAAAAATTGTTCATGCGTTGTGAGAATAATGAAGTTGAAATTATAAATAAGTCACTTTAGCTTTGGTAGATGTAATATGAGTAAAGAAAAGCGTAACAATTCAGAAAATGAATCAGAAATAGAGAGCAATGTAGTAACAGTTGGCTCTAATCAAGGCCATAGAGCATTAATGGTTGTTATTTTAGTACTTCTAGTTGGTGGGATATATTATCTTTATTTTAATCCTTCTTTTGATGAAGAGGATGTGAAAATCTTTAGAAAAGAAGAAATTGAGCAAAATGTTCAAGAATTGAAAGGAAAATTGGAGAAAGTTCCAGATAATATAGCAGTTCCTGAAAGGATAATAACCGATCTGCCATCTTTACCTACTATTTTTACACCGCAAATTATACCGGAAGTAAAACAGTCTAAAAAAGAAGAAATGATAAAAAAAGAAGAAGAAAAACCAAAAGAAATTCCTATATCAAATATACCTGTTTTACCAAAGCAAAACTTCTCTCATAGCAATATTATCAGTAGTTTACCGACATCGTTTCCTACAATAGATAGAGGTGGTTATCCTAGAGATAGACGTGGTGCACAAATGTTAGCAATTTCAAGTGGTAGTAAAGAGGACAGAGGTGCAGATGTAAATGACATTTTCTCTAACACTTCAGTACAGTCGAGTATAGCTACTAAAGTAGGAAAACTTGGATTTATGATTACTCAAGGTAAAATTATTGATGCTGTTCTTGAGACTGCAATAAGTTCTGATCTGCAAGGAATGCTACGTGCTGTGGTTAGTAGTAATGTTTATGCAGAGACTGGTGATATGGTTTTAATACCAAGAGGTTCAAGATTAATAGGTGGTTATTCATTTGATTCAAATATTGCAAAGGCTCACATAAATATAAATTGGAATAGGATTATTCTTCCTCATGGAATAGATATTACTATTTCATCACCTGGAATCGATGAGCTTGGTAGAGCAGGAGTAGTTGGCATAGTTGATAATAAAATAGCAAGTGCATTGTTTTCTTCAATATTGCTTGCAGGCGTTTCGATTGGATCAGATGTTATAGGACAAAAGGTTTCCAATCTCGTTGATGTGCTAACTCCTATGGATGCAGTGAGAGCTATCACTGCAACTGAAATAGATTTTTCTTTACTCAAAGATATCATTATTGATAGATTAAAAGGTGACAGTGCAGCTAAAGTTGAGAAAGCAGAGAGAAAAGCATGGAAATTAGGTCTTGGAGCTATTGGCAGAATTAAGAATGCTAAAAATGAGCAAGATTTGCTGAAGATAATGAAAGAGGAAATAACAAAAGCGTTAGGAATTGAAAAGGATAAGGTAAATATAAGCTTAGAAGACATAAATCAATTGCTACAACAATTTCTAGGAAAAAACAAGTCTGTCTATGAAGAAGCAATTAGCAAATCAATCAATGATTTTTCTAAAGATATGCGAGATACAGTCGAGAGATCTACAGATAAAAAAACAACTGTTTATGTAGATCAGGGCACAGCGTTGAAAGTATTTGTTAACCATGATATAGTATTTCCTCCGCAGATAATATATTAAAAATCAGTAAAATGAACTATGCTGCACTTGATACATATTTAGAGCCATTACAAGGTATTTTTCAAGAAGAGGGTGTAAATGAAATATCAATAAATAAGCCAAAAGAAATATGGATTGAAAATCGTGGTGAAATAAGGTGTGAAAAATTAGAGATATTTGACCTTAATCATTTAAAATCTCTTAGCAGACTGATTGCTCAAGCTACAGAACAAAAACTTAGCGAAGAAGCACCATTGCTTTCAGCTACATTACCAAATGGTTATCGTATACAGATAGTATTTCCACCAGCATGTGAGTCTGATAAAGTAGTTATGTCGATTCGTAAACCTTCTACTATGCAATTAGCATTGGATGATTATGAAAAAATTGGTGCTTTTTCTAAAACTATTGTAGAAATAACTGATGATTCAGTGGATCGTCATCTGGATTCACTATTAAAACAAAGGAGAATAAGAGAGTTTTTAGAATACGCTGTAATAAATAAAAAAAATATTATAATTAGTGGTGGAACTTCTACTGGTAAAACTACTTTCACTAATGCAACTTTGCGTACCATTCCAGCCGAAGAAAGAATTATTACTGTTGAAGATGCAAGGGAAATCTTTTTGAACAATCATCCCAATAGAGTACATTTAATTGCCTCTAAAGGAGGGCAAGGCAGAGCTAAAGTAACTACTCAAGATTTAATAGAAGCATGCTTACGTTTAAGACCAGATAGAATAATAGTTGGTGAGCTCCGTGGAGCGGAAGCGTTTAGCTTTCTTAGAGCAATAAACACTGGTCATCCAGGATCAATATCAACACTTCATGCTGATAGTCCAGCAATGGCTCTTGAGCAAATAAAACTGATGGTTATGCAGGCAAATCTTGGCATTCCTCCAGATCAAATCATACTATACATTAGAAATGTAATCGATATTGTGATTCAGCTAAAAAGAACTAGCGAAGGGAAAAGAAGCATATCTGAAATATTATTTACTAGATCCTTCGATGAAAATGCTTAAATTTGTATATAATGAGAAAAAGTAGTTTATGAGTAATGGAAATCATTTACGCAATATCCTGATAGGAGGGGTTATAGCTTTCAGTGTACTAGAATTTTGCTTTTATTTATCTGGTATATTGTTTTATCTCTTTGTTGATGGTCCAGATGGTGTGGATTTTAAAGCAATTAACCCTAGCTTGACGCCTTTTCCTCAAGCTCTTTGGCCAACAATTTTTGAGCATATACAATATTGTTGGTGTTATCCAGAGTTGTATTATAGCCTTGAACTCAAAATTAAATTGATTGTATCTTCTGTTCTGCCTATGGTTGTCTTGATGATTATTTTATGGAATTTAAGAGAAAGAGTAGTTGAGTGGCGACCATTTAAAAAGAAAGAATCACTACATGGAGATTCGAAATGGGCATCAGAAAAAGACATAAGAAAAGCTGGATTAAGAAGCAAAAAGGGATTATTGCTTGGTAAAGATAAAAGGGGCTATTTTATTACCGAAGGATTTCAACATGTATTACTATTTGCTCCTACAGGTTCTGGTAAAGGTGTTGGCTTTGTAATTCCTAATTTGTTATTTTGGACTGATTCAGTAATTGTACACGACATAAAATTAGAAAACTATGAAATAACAAGTGGTTGGCGAGAACGGCAGAAGCAAAAAGTACATGTTTGGAATCCAGCACAGCCAGATGGAATAAGCCACTGTTATAATCCTCTACAATGGATTAGTGAAAAACCAGGACAGATGGTTGATGATGTACAGAAGATAGCTAACCTAATCATGCCTGAACAAGACTTTTGGCAAAATGAAGCAAGAAGCTTGTTTGTTGGAGTAGTATTGTACTTACTTGCTACACCTGAGAAAGTTAAATCTTTTGGTGAAGTTGTTCGTACGATGCGTAGTGATGATGTAGTTTATAATCTTGCTGTTGCTCTTGATACAATAGGTAAAATAATACATCCTGTGGCATATATGAACATTGCGGCTTTTTTGCAAAAAGCTGATAAAGAAAGGTCAGGTGTTGTATCAACTATGAACTCATCACTTGAATTGTGGGCAAATCCATTGATTGATACTGCAACGGCGACGAGTGATTTTAATATTTTAGATTTTAAAAAAAAGAAAACTACAGTTTATGTTGGTTTAACTCCTGATAATTTAACTAGATTAAGACCTTTAATGCAGATTTTCTACCAACAAGCAACTGAGTTTTTGTGTAGAAAATTGCCATCGGATGATGAGCCTTATGGTGTATTGTTTTTGATGGACGAATTTCCTACACTTGGAAAAATGGAGCAGTTTCAAACTGGCATTGCATATTTTCGTGGTTATAGAGTTAGATTATTCTTAATTGTTCAAGATACTGAACAACTCAAAGGAATATACGAAGAAGCAGGGATGAACTCCTTTTTATCAAATTCAACATACAGGATAACTTTTGCAGCTAATAACATTGAGACGGCTAATTTAATATCGCAGCTGATAGGAAACAAAACTGTGCAACAAGAATCGTTGAATAAACCTAAATTTTTAGATTTGAATCCTGCTTCAAGATCGTTGCATATTTCTGAGACACAGAGAGCGTTGCTGTTGCCTCAAGAAATTATTATGTTGCCGCGTGACGAGCAGATAATTTTAATAGAGTCGACTTATCCAATTAAATCAAAGAAGATTTTGTACTACAGTGATAGTACCTTTACAAGAAAGCTGTATAAATCAACTTTTGTGCCTACACAAGAGCCATATGATCCGAATAATGTTTTTTTTTCTGCTATTAACAAAGATAAAATTAATAAGAAAGAAAATAATGCTATTACAGGGTCTAGTACTACTAATTATCCTATTGAAACTCAAACCGAAGATGCATTAAATGAATATGTTGATGATAAGTTTGAAGATGAAGAAGATGATGAGTTTGATGATGAAGAGGATGAATTTGATAATGAAGATATTGACGATGAATTAAAAAATGACAATAAAGCTAATGATAAAGGTTAATTTTGCTTATTTTTTTAGCTCAAAACAAGTTATACAAATTATTAAGCTTTTTACATTGAGTAATAAAAACATTAGAAGTTATAGAATTGCTTTATTGTTATCACAACAGTCTTTTGCAAGTAAAACGGAAGTATTTTACTTCGGTAGTAGATATCACGCATATTTTTGAATAATATAGATTCACTAAAAGCTGAAACAGCTAAGGGAAGTAAATATATATAATTGTGGAAAAATGTAAATTCAGAACAAGATAAAAGATCAAAAAACTAAGTAAATAATAAAGAGAGATTACATCCTTCATCTTCTTTTGCTGGAAGTTTAACATTTGTTATGAAGGAGAATTGGATAACAATAGCTATAAAGCTTGAATTAGAAGGAATGTATTTTTCTATAAAAGTTGATAATGTCGGATAGAAAACAACTAAATGAGTATATCGTATCGCAAAGAGATTAGTGGAAAAAATATATTATGATATTAAAATAGATAATGATCAAATTAAAAACATATCTGTAATGGCCAATTTCTACTTTCATTTGAAAAATGGTAGTTCTCTTTTTTTTCTTTATGTTGAGATTGGAGTTGATTTAACAAAGATGAAGATATTGAAGAAGCGTCAATAAAACCTGCATATCAATTAAAAGCTGTTTTTGATTTTTTCATAAATGAAAGTGTAAATATTCATGTTGGATATAAGTATTTTGATGCCTTTGGTATGATTCATGAGCTAAAGGCAAGGGGGATTTTATTGAGAGAAGTGAAATTCGATACTTCAGGAGCAAAATTGATATTGAATGGTAGTGTTAAAAACAGTCTATTAGAGAGACTGAGTTTCAAAACAAGGAAAGATAAATGTAGATAGTGAATTATTTGTTATACATGATATAGAGAGTTGGTTTTACTTTCTAATTTTACTAGTAAATTTTAAGAGATATTTTCTTCAAAGAAGAAAATAGGCCTTTTGATGTCATTTCAGCGTATAACGATGGAATTCAAGAGAAAAAAGAAAAAAGGAAGTATAGATTCCAATTGACTTTTTTGCAATGTTACTTTAACAATAAATATTTAAGAAATTTTCTAAATAGAAAATAGGAAAAGAAAGTAGAGTATCTGGTCATTCACTGTCTATCTTATAGCATTAGCTTTTTAATATCTTAAACGACTTACAAGAGCATTTCAGCCTAAAAATCAGAAGTTTCATAGAAACATTACGATGTGCATAGTGTAAAAAATTAAACATGAGACACTAAATATGCTAAGTTTTTTTTTATTGTTTAATTTACATAGAATAAAGTTAAATAATAACTCTTACCTTAAGGTAATAAAATTGACAAAGATTGTCAAGTAGTTTTTTGTTTCTATTGAATAGATAACAACAGTTAGTTATCTTTCACTCTACTGGCAGCTTTTAAGCTTTCTATTCAAAATCTTCAATATAAAAAATTCGTTTTAGTTATTATACAGTATCATAATACTATCCTTAGAATTTTTGTCATTAATTTTAATCTTTAAGTCAAGTTGAAAAGATATAATGTTATCTATTGCTGTTATATCCTAATTTTGAGTATATTTTGTTCTTTTTTATCACTACTTTGATGTAAATTTCTTATCAATTTTTCAATTTATCTAACGTTTAAGCTTTATAAATTATTTTCTCTGCAACACTTTTTGTGTTTCAACATTAATCAATTCTCTTGTATGGTACATAGATTTTTTTTATTAATCATTTTTTACACTGTCATGTAAGCAACAATATCCGAATCATACTGATTTATATCACTTTGGCTTTTGTCTATAATTGAGGTTAATTCTTCTTATATATAAGAGAACTTATCTATCAGTTTTTTGTATACTTCATCTTTTTTATTGGATTTAAATTTACATTTATATGTCACAAATGATGGATACTTCCAAGTATTCCTTTATCGCTCAAATCTTTTAAATAATTGTCACACTATCGTGGTTTATAATCTTTCTTGCTTGCTAATAACATTCTCCAGTTTTTATTATTCATAATTTTCATTATTTGAATCTTTGTGTACTACGATAGGCTGTATAATGCTATTTTTCTCTATCTGAACTTGCCGATTCTTTCATGACTTTTGATCAAAATGCTTTTGTATTTGGAATTTGTTTAGATGTAGTAGTAAAATAAATAAATACTTTTGCCGATCTTTTTTAATATAATAATTATCACTTGTATGATAAATAAGACTTCTATTCAGGCAGTTTATCATCTTTCATACTATACCCACACACTCACCAGTTTCTTCTTTTTACAGCTTGCTTGCTGATTTTTTAAAATCTCCTTTACTAGATTTATATATATTTGTGCACTATGGCATTTAAGATCTTATACAATAGCAAATTTACCATGAGAGGGAGTTATCTTCTGAGATAATATCTCATTACGAGGAATAATGGTCTCATATAGTGGAATAATAGTTTTACATTGTCATTTAAATACTGACAAATGTTATTTGATCTGTTCGCTAGTTTGTTGCGCTTATTACACATTGTGAGCTATATCACTTTTATTATTAATAAGGGTTAAGTTATTTCTTTTTATTAGCTCTACCAGTTTTAATTAGATGACTTAGTCTCTCCAGAGCAAAATTTCACACTGAAGAGGAAAAATAATAGAATTATTAGTAATCTAAGCATTAATGATAAAAAAAATCAAATAATGAAGAACAATCGACAATTATATACTAGTAATTGTTGCTCTCGTTTCTAACGAGCTTTTAAAAAAAATTTCTCATTCAAGCTGTGAAAATTAGATTTTTGCAGCTGATAAATCAACCACTGATAAAATTAGCGACAAATTTAAAATTTCTTTTATATTGAGTTGTTAATCTTAATTAGTTTATTTTCGTTATTTAGTAATGTTTATATATATTTTTTTCTCTGTTACGATAAGAAATTTCAAGTCACGTAGCTAACATTTCTCCGATGGTCAAGATCTACCAATAAAATACTTTTTCCTATAGTAGTAAAGGCAGTAGATAAGTCTGTACTAGTCGTAGTTTTATCAACTTTATTCTTTTTGTTTATTATTGTAATAATCTTGCTTATACCTTTTATCCATATATAGAATAATTCTATTATATATAGAATGGAGATTTTTGCATTAGAAATTTTTTGTTATCTAAAATTAAACTGTTTTTACTTTGTATAGTACACTTTGTACTTTGTTTTCCAATTCGTTTAAAACAAATGGCTTTGGTAAAAATGGAAATTTTCCACATTAATGGTGTTTTTCTTTAAAAATGCATTTTCCGCATATCCAGAAATAAAAATGACAATTGATATCTGATCTGTTATATTGGAGCTTCTTTGACTATCTCTGTGCTATTAACTTCTGGCATAATCACATCAATGACTATTAGATCTATGTATAAACTTTTCGCTTATCATTTTTAATGCCTTATTGTCTATATTATCTTATATTATATTAAACCTTTTTTTTTGTAATACTTTAGTAGCGAATTCTCTTATTGAATCTTCATTTTGATCAATAAGATTGTACCATTGCTTCTAACTTTATTTACTACTGGTTTCTTTATTTCTAAGACGCTTTTCCTTTCTATGATTTTCATCTGATATATAAACCATAGGCAAAAATATATTAAATTTAGTTCTAAAATTTATCTTACTAGCAACATAGATATACATTTCAGTTTATTTAAAAATATCATATACAGTGGAGAGATTAAGATCTATAACAGAGGTAATATCTTTAGTAGAAAAATAAATCAAATACTTTTTAAATTGTATTATACGTCATTTCATATTCTTTATCAATTACTTCAATTACAACATAATTTCTATGTTCAATCGATTCTTTATCTGTAGAAAATATATTCTTAGGTGTAAAATTTAATGAATTGATCTTTTTATTAAAAGTTCGTATAGTTAGTTCCACATTCTTTTTCATGCTAGGACTAGCATTTATTACTATGTTAAGTATCACTTGCTCTAATTATCCTTAATCAACTCTTATCATATTTAAATCCTTACCATAATAAGCAGTTAATTTTATATTTTTGCCTATTAATTTTTTTTTATCATTTCATAATGATTAGTTATCATACTTTTTACATCAATAATTTTTGATTGCATTATCTGCCTTCTTGAAAAATTAAGCAACTGCTTAACTAAATTTGATCCATGTTTAGCATTTTGCTGTATTTGTATTATCTTTCCAAGAAATGGATCACTAATTGAATGCTGAAGCAAAAACAAATTAAATAATCCTATTATTTAGGTTAATATGTTGTAAAATTATGCGTAATACCACCTGCTAGCTGTCTTAAAGTTTGCATTTTTTGATAATGCTCAAAGTGGTTTTACCCTAGATTTTTATGATCAGTGTTATCAACAAAATAATAGAGTATGAACATTGTTTTTATTATAAAGAAATTTATTGAAATATATCTTCGTATTATCGTTGTTGCTGATATGAAAATAAAAGGATGCATTATTAATTCTATTACTAGAAAAATACTCACGTGTTTTCATATAATAGTTGTCTGATATCAGTGTAAAGATCGAATTGTTATCTAGTTTTGCAAGCTTTATTAATGCTGTATTTATTTTATAAAATAACTGTTACAGCGTACTGCGCAATAGCAATTGATGAGTTTGTAAAACATAGGTGTAATTGATAATCAATAACGTTTGATTCAATTGATATAATAAAACCATATATATAGTTATGATGATTTTTATCACAAAACATAGTAGTACTCCATATAAGCCTTAAATGGAATACCACTTACGTACAAAACAAAATTTCATTATCATCTGCTTTATTATTATACTTAGATTGAAACACAAAGTCATTGATTGAACTGCCTCTTTCAAAATTTTTTAGTTCAAATATGGTTAAAAACCTTTGATTTACAGATAAAATTATCTCTTTAATATTTACAATGTAAATTCCTATATTATGCTTTTCTATTAATTTTTCGTATACTTGCTCTTTGTTTATCTGTGTTGCTTTTAATAAAAAATATCTATGTGATCTTGCTATTGATGCTAGTGATAAATTTTAAAATCTTATTATTACTTATAATAACTTGTAAATTATCTTGTACTGCTTCAAAAGCAAGAGTAAATTAGATTTACTTTTGCTTAAGGCAATGCGTATTTGTACAGGAGTGTTGTTTTTAGCGCATGATATAGTGCGCTTTCTTATCTTTTTCTGAAAGAAAAATTTTCTATTTCAAGAATATTGTCTAATATAATGTCATTATTTATGTGTTTTTTAAACCTTTCGTAGAACCTTGTGTCAGCACAAACAATACCATCATCTCTGTGTAAAATAAGATAAAATTCTGTATTGTGATTGAATGCATTTCAAATATTTCATTTTGAAATTTTATGATATTAAGTAGATATCTATAGCGTTTTATATGATATATTATAAATAAAGTCATTAAAGTGTTAAATAGCAGATTAATCTTTATGTTAGTATGTTGATCATATATATCAAAAAAGTAGAGTGTTAATATTACTATTGGAAGTAGAATCATAATAATTGCCATAACGGTATTGATATACTATGATTTCTCAATATGAAGCAACTCTATTCTCTTTTTTGTTGTCTATGTATCATTTATTCATTTTATATATAAAAAATGTTTTATTATATTTATTTAATAAATATCGAATTATTAACACCTTTGATAAGTAATTACCACTTAAATCTCTTGAGTGTTGATACTGTTGACAAGGTATTATGAACGAACAAAAAATGCAAGCTATTGAATGGTTCTGTGTATTGAGAAATAAAATTGTAGAGTCCTTTTTGTCAATTGAAGAACAATCATCTACAAATCCAAAGATTGAAAAAAGAAAATGGGATCGTCCAGATGGTGGAGGTGGCGAATCTACAATTATTTATGGTAACGTTTTTGAAAAAGTAGGAATAAATATTTCAAAAGTACATGGAAGATTCACAGATTCAATTATAAATGAAATCCCTGGTGCAAGCGAGAGTGATGGGGAATTTTGGGCAAGTGGTATATCTTTAGTGTCTCATATGCAATCTCCTTTGATTCCTGCAGCACATATGAACACAAGGCTGATGTATACATCGAAACAATGGTTTGGTGGAGGAATGGACTTTACTCCAATATATAAAAATGAAGAAGATTATAAGTATATTCATAAATCAATCAAGGCAACATGTGATGTATTTGATACTGAATATTATCCAAAATTTAAGGAGCAATGTGATAGCTACTTTTTCTTACAGCACAGGAAAGAATCACGTGGAATCGGTGGAATTTTCTATGATAATCTGAATTCTGGTAACTGGGAAAGTGACTTTAAATTTACAAAAGAAGTGGGTGAAACCTTTTTGAGAATCTATTTGCATATAATATGTAAACATATGCAAAAGCCTTGGACGAAGAAGCAGCGAGAGAACCAATTAATAAAGCGTGGAAGATATGTAGAATTTAATCTGTTATATGATCGTGGTACAAGATTTGGTTTAATGACAGGTGGTAATCCAGATGCAATTATGATGTCAATGCCTCCACTTGTTAAGTGGTTGTAGAGCTTAAATGTATGAATATTGTGATTTAAAAACAGAGAGAATGAAGTTGAAAACTACTTGATAAATTTCTCCAACTCTCTATATAATGATACCATAGCTATTCATTTAACTTTACAATCTGAAGATTAAGATGGTGAATAAAACTTTATATTTGATATCTCATTTTAAATTTTTGTACTATGTACATCGTATGTCTTTATAAAATCTGATTTCAAGCTTAAACGCTCTTTATAAATCATTTATACAATATAGAACGTCAAATAGAACAAGAGAGATTTAATACCAGCTATTCTGAGTTTCTTTTACTTTTTTTTTGTTTGGTAAATTTTTTAATATTTAAACTAAGATTTATTATAATTTAAAAGTTCCTAAACTGCAGCGTTTAAAACTTTAAAAAACACCAATACTGAAAATAAGTACTGACTAGAGCTTCTTTCGTCTTTAATTTTTTCCTATTACAATTGAGATTAATATAGATCTTAATTATAAAAACACATTCTTTTGTGTTGTTCAGTGTGAGTTGATTAACATTCATCATTTTTAATTAATTCGTATATTTCATTCTTAATTTTATTGTGAGGTTTCGTAGTTGAGTTGAAAAAAATAATTCTTTAATACTTCTTTACCACACACATGATTATGGTGAGCGTTAAATTTTCCTTTGAATATCATTTTGAGAGTATTTTTATTTTTTTTAAATTTCCTAAATTGGTCTGCAATATCCGATATACACGCATCTTGATAATTTAAATCTTTGCTTTTATACTCGTTGAGTATGTTTTTTAATTTGAAATTAAGATCAAATGTTTTTATATCAAGATCTGTGCTTTTCTTCATACTATCCAAGTAATTAGCTAATTTTACATTGAAGCTCTCTGTAAATTTTGTAGCTAGTTCTTTTGCTTCTTTATTTTTATTGAAAGATGGTATTAAGTTAATTTCAGATATATTTGCATTAACTACATGCTTTACGTTGTGTTCATTTAAAATCTTAAGTGTATTACATAGTCTCACTAACTACTTGTTCCATTATTTCTTTCTTTTTAGTATCATAGTAATCGATAGTAATCATGATGAAAAATAAATCTTCTTTACTTAATATCTGGATGATGCTTAATTATTGCATCTAATTGATTAGCTAAACGAAATTTATTAAAGAAATAGGAATAAATGGAATTGGAAATTTCAGATGCTGCTTCATATAAAACTGCATAGTTTTGATGTTGTTGTTCGTAATATTTATCAAAAATGAGTAATTCCATCAAGATTTAAACTTTTTTAAATCTAAATATTTTGCTAAATATTCAACAATAAGTTCATTGCTGAAAGATCTTTTTTGATAAAAGATTCATCAAATTTCACGTTTTGCAATAAGGAGAATATTTCTAAAACTTCACAAAATACATCATTATTAGATAGATTATTATCTAGAATATAAAGTTTTTTATACTTAAAATTGTTGTTTTTGTTTGTCATGATATTTAGATTAATGTATAACCGTGTTGTTTAATATGAGATCCATAAGAAGAAGCAAAGAATAATAATTAGATCACATATTTTTGCAGTTTTTTTTAGTATAAAGCTTGCTCTTCATAACTAAAATATCTATGCTTTAAATTTAAAGTAAGATTAATTCTGCAGAGAAATTTTTAATATGATTGTTAGTATCTCTGTTTGATGTATATCAATGTATATTGCATGTAATTCCAAATGTTGTAGTTCTTGAATTAAGGACAAGATTTAATATAAGAATAACAGAAATAGGACAATTTTATGAACTACACTATGTAGGCTATGTGTTAGCGCATATTCATATTGGTATTCCTCTTGGAGAGGATAGATTTAGTTCCAAAATTTGTTATATCTTCTTGTTATTATGCTGACATCTTTGAGTACTTTGCATTTAGTTAATTCTAATGATTAGAGTTATTTTATTGTTGGAAGAGTAGTTACTGATATTGGATCTCTGTTTCAGCATTCAGACTCATTAATTTAAAATTAATAAGCATCTATTATAGTAAAGAAATTTACTGTGGTGTTTAGTATATCAGTTATTATCATCATTCTATGTGGTATATGTTTGATACTAAATCACTACATATCTTATTTGATAAATTCAAATAAGATTGTATAATAACTACATGTTATAATATTTGGATTATTGCTCGCTTTAACTACTTTTAAATTTATATTTAAAGTTGATATCTAAGGTGAAAAATTAAACATTAAAAAATTTAGATAAAGTTATATTTAATATAAACATTTTGTTGATATGGTTTGTTTGGTGATTCTATGGTTAGATCATTAGAGGCTGAGATATATGCCATAGATAGACAAGTTGTATATAGAACACTTTTTTTCAAAGTGAATACTAATAGACTTTGGCTCTGAACATCTATTATTCCATTATATATTAGCAAAGGATCTAGCTAAACACTATGAGATATAATTTCTTGTGCTATGGACATGATAATTGCGTTATTGTTACTTTTTTTTTATTTCAATATTGATATATTTATGACATATGCATTAATCTTTATTATTGATCTTGCTTTGATATATCAACTTGTTATTTTGATTGCTAAAGTTGTAAGTTGTCTGGAAATGATGCAGTAGCAAATTCAAGATCTATAAGTAATTCATATAGTTATGAATTTGATTATTTTTTCATATTATTATTATAAATATAATGAATTTTTATTGAAACGATGAAGTTATTGATGAAAAGTATATTTTATGCTACTGACGTAATGATTAAATCTATATTAGTAACATCTATATGTTTATTAATATGGATGTTAGACTTTTGATCATTTAAAAGTCAGAGCATATTATAAAAAAAAGTTGATTTTATTTTCATGATATGAAAGGAGGGAAGATATAAATTGTATCTGCAATATGCAGAATATTTCAGTAAAAAAATTATGCTTGTATTAGAGTAATCTATATTATATACTATACATAATGTTTTTATAGACTATATGGTAAATGTATTCAAAAAGAAATTGCACAGGATTTCACTAATGCAGCAACAAAGTTAAGTTGATTTAGAGCCTTTTCAAAAGAGCTTTGTCACAGCAAGAATTAGCTTCTCAATTAATACATATGAATTTAATGCAGAAATGTTGCAGGATTAAGCTATAAAAGGATACAAAAAAAAGTTTAGGAGCCAGTGTTTTTACACAATATTCTGTAGTATTAAAATTTCTCTTTGGTAAAATTCCAACAGATGGAAGTAATGGAATTGTGAAATTATTTCCAGGAATGGATGTTCAGTGTAAAAAAAATGGAGATATTGCTGGATTAAATCCAGTTTTATATCATATCGGTAGTCGATCTGTGAGTTTTTGGCGCTAGTCAATGGAAAGTAAAAAATATTCTTGCAGAAGGAAAAAAAAATGATATCTTAAGTAAAATATAGGGCTTAATGCAAAGCTCTATGAACAATAGTTTTAGGGAGAGTGAAGTGGTTAACGAAAATGAGCAAGATGTTGATAAAAGCCAACAGCTAGAAACACTTAAAAGTGAAAACGAAAAGCTGAATACAAAATTACAGGAATCTGAGAATAAAATTCAGAAGTTAGAAAAATTTAAAAGTGCAAATAAAAAGCTAAAAGATGAAAACCGACAATTGGAAGCATTTAAAAGTGAAAACGAAAAGCTGAATACAAAACTAAAGGAATCTGAGAATAAAAATAAAGAATTTAAAGAAGAATTAGAGAGAAGGATTAGTGAAGTTAATATACTTACCAAAGGAAGAGAACAATTAGAAGAGAACCTAAATGATACAAATCAAGTCTTAAATGTAAAGGATAAGGAATTTGAGAATATAAAAACTCAATTTGCAGAAAAGGAGAGAGAGTTGAATAGTACAAATCAAAGGGCTTTGCAATTAGAATGTGGGCAAGGTACAGTACAGCAACAACTGAAAGCAGTTGAAGATGAAAATAATACCTTGAAGTTAAAACTACGGGAATCTGAGAGCAAAAATAAAGAATTAGAGAGCAAAATTCAGAAATTAGAAAAACTTAGAAGTACAAGTGAAAATCAAATCAAAGATCTACAGGAACAACTTGAGAGCATAAATAAAGAGATGGAAGATGATAAAAACAGCAAATCTCCAGCAGTAAATGTTCAAGGAATAAAAAGTAAGATAAACTGTGCCTCTGCTTCTTTCATATTATTTGGAGTGTGTGCTGTTGGTGTAGGTTTAGCAACACCTTATTTAGCAATATGCGCTACACTTGCTGTAGCTGCATCAATTTTTCTTGCATTAGGATGTTATTGTTTATACAAAGCGAATACTACACTTAGCAATATTGAAGTTGATCAACAAGATAATCAACAATTACTTGAAAGTAATCTGTAGTGGAGTTTTATCTCTACTTTAGCAAATTTAAAAGTGGGAGCTATGGTGTCATGCGATTAGCTGGAAATTGCATATCCAGAGGGTTTATTAAGTTGATGAGTATAATAGTTATGTTAAAATAAGACGTTTTCATGATTATAAAAATGCTGGATTCTAGTATCGAAGCACTTGGATGATATTATTTATTACAGTAAATTATCTGTTAATTGCAATATTCGTACAATTGTACTCGTAATACTGGAATGGTTTTGTTTGTAAATTAACTTTTACTCTATAATTAGCTTTTTATAGTATCTTGTCTATCTCATTTTATTGATTCCCACTGAACAGATACTTCTATAATGCTGATGAGCTTAGTACTCAATAGTTTCATTAAGTTAAGAGAAGTATATAGTTCAACACCCCATTACTCATTAAATATTTCATCTCAGTTGTAGTTTGTACACAGTATTTAAGTTGAATAGATTGTTCTGAATTATTCTTTCTTTTTATGATACATTCTAGATTTCCATTTGGTACTATTTTACCTTTTATGCTTAGTATCTCACTACCATCAAATATTTTTCTGGTTACTCCATCTTGAAATGAAAGCGGAAGAACACCCATACCAACTAAGTTGGATCTATGTATACGTTCAAAGCTTTCTGCAATTACAACTTGAATTCCTAGCAGGGCAGTGCCCTTTGCTGCCCAGTCTCTGCTTGAACCTGTACCATACTCTTTTCCTGCAATGATAACTAATGGAATAGTTTCTTCTTTATACCGCATTGCTGCATCAAAAATTGACATAATCTCTTGAGAAGGAATGTGTTTTGTATAACTACCTTCATTGCTCATCATTTCGTTTTTTATTTTGATATTAGCAAATGTTCCACGCATCATTATATTGTGATTACCACGACGAGATCCATATGAATTGAAATCCTGCGATTCAATTCCAAGACTTTTTAAATATATGCCTGCAGGAGTGTTTGAAGCAATATTTCCAGCGGGAGAAATGTGGTCAGTAGTTACACTGTCACCAAATATTGCCAATATTCGCACATCATTTATGTCGATAATGTTATTTTTAATATTCTCTATCGATAAGTTATCAAAATAAGGAGGATTTTGTATATAAGTGCTTTTCGTGTTCCAGTTGTAAATTTCACTTTTTTCACACTTTATCTTTTGCCAATGTATATTACCGGAGAAAACACTCTCATACTTTTGTATGAACATCTCACGTGTTACTACATTTTTAACACAATCTTTGATTTCATTGTTTGTTGGCCATATATCTTTGAGATAAACGTCATTTCCATCCTTATCTTGGCATATAGGATCTTTTGCTAAGTCAATTTGTACAGTACCTGCAAGTGCATACACAACAACAAGCGGTGGAGATGCTAAGTAATTGGCTTTAACTAAAGGATGGATTCTTCCTTCAAAATTGCGATTACCAGATAAAATAGCTGCAACGGTTAAGTTTTTGCTTTTGATATCATTTTCTATATTCTCATTAAGAGGACCAGCATTTCCAATGCAGAGGTTGTGCAACCGTATCCAACCAAATGAAAGCCTAGAGCATTTAGATCTTGCTGTAGTCGTGATTTTTCTAAATATTTTGTTACAACTTGTGATCCAGGGGCGAGAGAAGTTTTAACCCAAGGTTTTGATTTTATTCCAAGTTTAATCGCATTGCGAGCTACAAGACCAGCAGCAATCATCACATCTGAGTTTGAAGTGTTGGTACAGCTTGTTATTGCTGCAATAACTACACTTCCATCTTGAAGTACATTACTTTCCCTTGATTCACTAATTGAAAATGATGTAGAAAAAGACTTTGCCACTTGCTTAAGAGAAACCTTATCTTGTGGTCTTTTTGGACCAGCCATTACTGATTTTACACTTGATAAATCAAGTTCTAGTACATCAAAAAACGCCAATTCATCACTACTTCGCCACAATCCTTGCTCTTTTGCATAGAATTCAATTAATTTAATCAGCTCTTCCGGTCTTCCGGTTAAGCATAAATAATCTAGTGTTTTCTGATCAATAGGAAAAAATCCGCAAGTTGCACCATATTCTGGGGCCATATTGGCTATGGTTGCTCTATCTGTTACAGATAAATAATCCAAACCATCACCATAAAATTCCACGAATTTATCAGTAACACCTTTTGTTCTTAAGATATTTGTAACTGTTAGCACTAAGTCAGTTGCAGTTACTCCTTCTGAAAGTTTTCCAATTAATTTAAATCCTATTACCTCTGGAATCATCATACTAATTGATTGATTAAGTATCACAGATTCAGCTTCTATTCCCCCAACGCCCCAGCCAAGAACTGATAAGCTATTGATCATAGTAGTGTGGCTGTCCGTGCCAACTAAAGTATCAGGATATACAATTCCATTATCGTCACATATAACTTGTGCTAAATATTCGATATTAACTTGGTGGCAAATTCCAGTGCCAGGAGGCACTATCCTAAAATTTGTGAAGGATGATTCGCCCCATTTCAAGAATTGATATCTTTCCAAATTTCTTTTTACTTCCAATTCAATGTTTTTATCAAATGCAGAAGCATTTGCATAACTATCTACTTGAACAGAATGGTCAATCACAAGATCAATCGGTACAGATGGATTTATTTTGCTTGGATCACCTCCGCTTTTTTTATATAACTACGCATTGATGCTAAATCTACAATAACAGGAACTCCTGTAAAATCCTGCATCAATACCCTTGCTGGCTTGTAGCTAATTTCATGATTAATGTGTTTTTCAACACAACTTGCTAGTATTTTTATATCATCGAACTTTACGTTTTCTCCATCTTCGTTGCGCAATAAGTTCTCAAGCAATACCTTGAGCGAATAGGGTAGTTTAGTTAGATCTATTCCTAAAAATCTACCAGCAGAGTTGAGGCTAAAGTAGCTGTATGACTTTCCATCAACGTTTAAAATTGTTTTTGAATTTAAAGAATTGTTCATCATGTATAATCATCATTTAAATAAAAAGATCCACAGTCTTACCATTGCTACAAAAATCTTAGGAATAAACATATTTAATTTTGATTGTCAATAATAAATTGAGGCTAATCATTTTATGTTAAATTTGATGAAAGAAAAATAATTGCGATAGATAGCTGAATTCAGATTTTTTAGTATAAAAAAACTATTTGATGATTTTTATCAATCTCTCAAGAATAGTATTCTTAATCTTTAAAGAATAAAATTTATCTTTAATCTTTGTATTAAGTGACAAAAGTACAGTTTAAAATAAAGCTTGTTATATTTAATTTTTGCAGCATAGACACTGCATATCTTTAGAATTTTTGTCTATATTAGATGAATCTTACTTATTAGGTGGTGTAAGAAAGAATCTGACATTAAGTTTTCAGAGGAAAGTAAATAACTCATATTGCTGGTTTTCTTTTGTTTTTTTTTAAAAAAAATTTAACTAGTTTGATTTTTTTTATAAAAAATTGCTTATCAAATTTTGAAATTTTTCTTATAATAAAATTATTGATATTTATAATCAAATGTTACTTACTTGCCAAGTATATAGAGCATTAGCACCAAGTTATCAAAAATAGATATTGATTAAGGTTTATTTTGTATTTTTTAGTTTTGCTGCTCGTTAGCGCCACGTTAACTAATCGTATGAAATTATGTAATAAGCCCAACTTAATATAAAGTTTAACTTTTTTAAGTTTTTTATTATACTAGAGTATAGTTCACTATTAGCAATGTGGTAGTTTTTATAAAAAAGGATGTATAAAAACAAAACGAAGAGAGATTTAAAGAATTAAATTCTATATATAAATATTTTACTAGAGAAGATATAAAAGGAGATTATAAATCTAATCGATAAAAATTTAAATGATATTAGAAATTTCATGAAGATTTTAACTTTTACTTATATAAGACTCATTGCAATCAAGATATAGCGTTTCTTAAAAAGCTTTTTTTCCGAATTCAAAAGCAATAAGAGTGGAGAATTTAGTAATTTCATCAATGAAATTTATTTCGAAAATTACTTGCTATTGATGATTGTTTTATTTGGTGCTGGAGATTAAGGGGATTTTAGTCTTTTTGAATCATCTACTTTTAACAAATGGTGCTAATCCATAACATAAAATATATTATGAAGAAACGCCATTATATTGTATCGGAATTCTTGAAGACAGTAGAATTGTGTGAAGCTACTGTTAAAACATGATGCGCTAACTTTGATATAAAAAATGAGAGTTGCGGCACTCCATTAATTGGAGCTTCTGGTAAAGAATATTATGAAACTGCCAAAATACTTTTGAAGTATAAGGCTGATCTTATTATAGAAGATCAGTATGATAATACTCCATTAAGTATAAAGTATCTTTTAAATGGAATTATAAAATTGTAAAACTGTTTTTGAAGCAAAATACAAATTTTAATGAAAAGAGTTACTACATAAGATTAATAGAACGTACTCTATATTTCACTAATAGCAAGATAATAAATTGCATTAAGAAGATTGTTTTGCCATATAGAAGTAATGACAAACTTTAAAAGTTGATGACTGAATACGTTAGTGTTGAATAGATATTATCTACGTGATCAAATGATACTTAATTTGTTGTTGCCTGATAGTAGCTTTTGCTACTTTGTTTAGTATGGCTTTCCTTAGTGTTATATATCGATAACGATTATTTACACACTTGCTGCATATTTTTCGTTAAAAATGCTGTACAAGCAACATTTTTTGCAAAAAAAAAGAATCTTCTCTTATGAATTTACCGAAGTTATTACTGAAAAAGCTATTGTCAAATGCTAAAGACAATTCTCAAGAAATCAATAATGTATTAATTTTATCCACATCTGCACGAACATTATAATTTTGAGATTAATCTCAATTAGGAAGTATTTCATTTTAACGCGTGACGTATATTTGTACGAATATTGTGATATTGGAAAATATTATTCCAGTACTTAAAATTAATATCCAGGAATTTTTTAAATTGATGAATATAAAAATTATGTTAAAATACGACATTTTCATGATTATGAAAAGTATAGATTCCGATGTCAAGTATTTGGATGACAAAAAGAGAAACGTTGGAATGATAAGAAATAGAGGTATTGAGATGACAGGAAGGGGCTATTTGTTATTAATACCTCATTTTCTGTGAGTAGAGAGTTACTCTCAAATTGCAATGTTTGTTAGTTGTGGAATGATAGTACGATGTAAAGTGAATAGCTTAATCATGGAGTGATAGAATTTAAAGAAAGCTTTTTTATGGATAAACAGTTTTACATATGTATGGCTCTTAACGGGCAACTAAATATGTTGGCCATTCTAAATGTCAAATTAGAGAATATACCTAAATTTTATTCTACAATATTGTTTAAACATTGTAGCGTAGATAGAGTAATAGGCATGTTGCTTTATAGGCTACACAGTTATGTAGATAGAAGTAAATTGCTATTTGATGTTCAAGTTGAAGAATTTAACAATTTTCACAGCAAGAATTCATGAACATCAGCCATTTCCTTTTAAGGATAGATCATATAAAATAGTCGTTGAAGGCGAAAGTTAGTATATATTCATAGTCTTTTTTAATTATTTAGTTATATATTTATATAAATTATTTCCAATTAAAGCTCATGTAATCATCAATGATAAACTTGACAAAGTTGCTGGATATTGGCAAATTACTCATTCAAATTATGTATCGCTTAACATCGATCAATTTGAAGAGACAACTCACATAGAGCAGATTTATCAATGATGGTTGCGGTATTACTAACAAGAGTATTAAAAACATAATAAATTCCAATTTAAAAGAATTGTCTGATTTACTAGAGTGGATAGATAATACATTAATCGAGCAAAAAAAAATGACTGAATTAGAGAAAAAGTATTATAAAGCTGCACAGACCAAGATCATTGACAGAAGTGGAAATTTGTTAAAAAAGCTTTATCTATAATGAATTGTTTGCTTATCAACTAACACTAAAAAACTTGCAAGAGAAAATCACGTAGGATAAAGAGAGAAGAGAATTACAATATTTAATAAGTATAAAGAGCAAGTTTTAAATGGATTTTCGTTTTAATTAACAAACGATCAAATTTGTGTGATAAATGAAATTTTTGAGAGACAAAAATCCAAATACCTCATGATAAGCTTACTACAAAGTGATGTCAGTAGTGGAGCAAAAGATATATCTGGGGTGGGTGGCAACTTTTGCTGTGCTGAAGAAGTATGGTGGAAAACAACATACAAGCAGCTCTAATGGCACCAATTACTATCTTAGCAGAGCAATATTATAATTGGATCGAAGAGTTTTTATTTTGTACCGATAGAAAAGTTGCTCTGTTTATTGATAAAGCTACGTGCAAAGAAAGAAAGACGATCATAAACAAACTTTGTAAGTGGTATTTTAAATATAATAATTGACACTCATGCACTGTTTTAAATTAATGTTAAATTAAAAATTTAGAGCTTACAAGTCATAGACGAACAACAGCGGTTTTAAGTGATGCAGAGAAATCGTTTAGTAGGAAAATACAAACATATTTTTGTGTTACTGCTAATCTTATCTAAAAGACTTTGCAGAAAACCGTGTATTGCAATATTGATGTTCTTTTTTAAAAGGAGGAATCAAAATTAAGATTTCCAATAAAAACTGGTATTATGAATACCAGGAGGATACCAGATATTTTTAAAAAATTCAAAGATATTGTAAATAAAGATGAAAAAGCATATTATATTTATCAATATATATGAAGAAAACGAAGAATTAAATATTACTGCAGAAGATATTAACTTTCAGGAATTGCAAGAAATATTTTTTGATAAAATTGGAATAATACATAGAAAATAACTCAAGATCAGAAAGATCAAGCTTTCTTTAAAAGAAATGAATTTTCCCTCTTAGTTGCAACAACTGTAATAGAAGTTGATATAGATATACCAAATGCAATCATTATGATGATAGAAAATCTAGAGAATTTGAATTATCAAAGTTAAATCAATTGAGATGTAGGGTAGAGCGAGGAAGTAAGCTATCTTTTTGTGTATTATTATACGATGATCTAAGCAAAAGCTCATTTTCAAAATTAAAGATCATGTGTGAGTTATAAGATGGAATTTCACATCGTTGATAACAATATGATGATGAGAGGCAGAAGAAATATATTAGGTATAAAAACAATCAGGATATGTATGGAGTTTTAAATTTACTGGCCTCTATAAAGAGAGAGAGTTATTCAATTTTTTATACAATAATGTGAAAGTGCAATTGTTGAGGATAAATTTTTGAATTATTACTTGATATATTTGAATATAAAAGAAGATTACATTTTTCAAAATTTCAGTAAACTACTCACGTAGTCATATGAAAAATTAGTAATCCATATTCTTTAATATCATTTCGATGTCTCTTCTTTTTATTCCAGTGTGTGATACTAGAATTTAAGATGAAAAAAGTGTAGATCTTAGTATCTCAGTTGTTTGAATGATAGAGAGAAGAGATGCTGAAATGATAACATTTGTTGTAAAAATAAATGTTTATTCATGAATTGAAATTAGCTATAAGCATTAAAAAATTTATCAAACAAAAAAAATAAAAATAAAGAACTAATAAGTAGGAAGTGAAAATCTTAATACTTTAAGTTGTTGTTATAATAATTTATTAATGTCTAGTTTAAATGTAATTTTACTAAATATAGAAAAATGAAAAAGACATATAGCAGCTATAATTTGGTATAATTCACTAAAAAATAATTTGAATTTTTTACTGAATTTTGTCATTTAGACTGCAGATTAAAAAGAAATTTTGAGTTAAAAATAATCTTGTTTTTATAACAAAAAAATTATATTGACTTTGTCAAGTAGTTTTTTTGTTTCACAACATACCAAAAATTAACTAGTTATGTGAAGATCTATTGTAGCAATAGTGAATCTGTTTCTTAGGATTTGAAGTGTTACGACTGTTATACTATTTGTACGGATTTTATAATTGAATATGATGATGTGCTTTTATCTTTTCTTAATTTACAAATATATTGATCATCTTTTGAGTCAAACTTCTTTTTACTCTTACTCATTTCATTCTTTAAGTTTTCATATATCTCTTTTGGAGTTCTCTTGTCTTTTTTCTTTTTTATGTTACTATTTTGCAATAGACTTTTAATCTGATATACATCATATTTAAGCAAGATTTGTTTATTTTCATACGAAGGATTAGCTCTATTTTAGATTTTCTAAAGGGATTTGTATAAAAAATATCTTGATTCAGAAAGTCATTACAGTCAATATATGTATAGTATGGCATAATATTGAAAATGCTCTTATAATATTTTATCTACTCTCTCTAGATGTTTATTATGAGAGTTATTTCCATTACGAAATTTGTTTACAAAATCTAAAATTCTTGAGCCTTTATCACTTTTAAATTTTCTATTAAACTCGACTCTTTGTCTAACTCTTATTACTTTCTTTAATTGAGAATTCAGCTCCTTTTCTTTAGTTTCCTGTCCTTTGTAATTTTAAAATATAAATGCTTTACTCTACTTCTTAAGGCTAATGAGCTTCTATTGTAAATCATTTTGTCTATTCTGTAGAGATTTAATTTGATTATCAAGACTAACAGAGTGTAATAGAGTTATTTTCTTTTAAAAATAATTGTCTTCCAACTTTTTTGGCTAAGCATTTTCTTGCTACTCTTTTCAATTTTAGTAAGTTTTTGCTGGTTTTAGTTCTGCAATTGTTGTTGATATTTTTTATTTTTACTGTATTGTATGATATCTAGCTTTTTATTTAATATCGAGCTTTTATCAAGTATTTCGCTGTCAATTATTGTGTTGGAACTGACAATATTTCAATATCATTTGATGATGATACTACATTAGTGTCAATATCAAAAATTGATAAAGAATGAATTTATCTTTTTTAGAAATTCGTCTATTTGTTTTAGCTTCTGATCCAATTTTTATTGGTATCGTTTCACTTTTTGACTGAAGTGGAATCAAAAATAATTGGGCTACTGATAGCTTTTATACGCTGAATAGTTAATTTCTATCTTTTTGATTTTCGTGTTTTTACTCATTTCAAACTCTCAATTTATTATTAATATAACTTATTTGAAATAATAATTGTTCACTATATATGAATATTATTTTTGGCAAAATTCTTGTAATACTTAAAAGTAAAAACAAAGGCTTGATTTTTATATCAAAATAATAGACTATCAAAGTCACATATAAATACCTATAATGCAAGAAAAAACTTTCACCATCATCGATGGTTACGGCTTTCTTTTCAGAGCTTATTATGTTTTGCCTAATTTAGTTACCTCAACTGGTATGCCAATAGGTGGTGTGTATGGCTTTCTCAATATGATTTTTAAGTACATTATTCATTCGGATTACTTGACTATAGCATTTGACTCTGGCAAAAAAAATTTCAGGCATGATTTATATCCAGAATACAAAGCAAATAGAGTAACTCCTCCTGAGGATTTGATTCCACAATTTGCAATACTGAGGAAAGCAGTAGAAGCCTTCAATCTCAGCTATGAAGAGATTGAAGGCTATGAAGCAGATGATATAATTGCAACATTAGTTGCGAAACATGCTAATCACGAAGACTTTAAAGTGATAGTAGTTTCGTCAGATAAAGATTTATTTCAACTCTTAAATCACAATATTTTAATGTTTGACCCTATAAAAAATATATACATAGATGAAAAACAAGTAATAGGAAAATTTGGTGTAAATTCAAATAGGCTTCTTGATTTATTTTCTTTAATTGGAGATACATCTGATAATATTCCTGGTGTTCCAGGAATAGGACCAAAGACTGCAGTCAAATTGCTGGATGAATTTGGTTCCTTGGACAATATTCTAGAAAACATTAATAGCATTGAGCAAACGAGGGTACGTAATATTCTTGTTAAACATAAGGAAAAAGCGCTAATTTCAAGTAAACTTTTATTACTATGCGAGAAAATAGATCTTCAGCATGATGTTGCAAAATATAAAATTCATCCTCCAGATATGGAGAAATTATTGTTTTTTCTAAAGAAATATGAATTTAATTCATTGATAAACAAAGCTGAGAAGCTTTTTTCCTATAAAAAATCTAGCGCAGAAAAAAAACTAGAATATAGTAGTGAAGAATTAGAAAAATTTTTGGAGCATTGTAGACATGAAGGCAAAATTGCAATATATTGTCATTTTGAAAAAAATATACTCAGTAAAATCTCTTTATCATGCAGTGAAAATAATGTTTTTTATATAGATCAAAATTGTCTACAAGATGCATTAATTACAATTAACTTATTTTTGTTTTTAAATGGAGTGCTTAAAATAATACATGATATTAGACAGATCAGAAAAATATTTCCTATAATAGAAAAAGTGATAAGCACAATTGATGATTTGATGGTAATGTCATATAGTCTTGATACAGGAAAGCATGATCACAGCATTTCAAGTATAATTGCACATAATTTTAGTGAAAATTTAGAGATTTTCTCAGCAAAAACTTTAATAGCAATTTATGAAAAGCTAACACAAAGATTGTTCCAGGAAAAGCTTTATACAATTTACGAGCGCTTCGATAAGCCGCTTATGAAAGTGATACTTAACATGGAGAAAAATGGAATTTTATTAAATGTTCGAAAACTGCAGGAATTGTCCGATAAGTTTCAACAATTACTCACTGTGCTTGAGGATGATGTATATAATTTAGCAGGAGAAAGATTTAATATTGCTTCGCCAAAACAATTAAGTGATGTTTTGTTTAATAAAATGAAGCTTAATAAAAAGAAAAAGTTAAAATCAGGATCGTATAGCATAACCTATGAGGTATTAGAAGAACTTGAAATGGAAGGAGTTGAAATTGCAAGTAAGATTTTGGATTGGCGACATTTAAGTAAGATGAGAGATACATATACCGATGCGCTAATAAAGCGAGTTGATATTCTTGATGGTAGAGTACACACAAATTTCTCAATAACTGCAACAGGTAGGCTTAGTTCCAGCAATCCTGATTTGCAGAGTATTCCTATCAAAAGTGAAGAGGGAAGTTTTATCAGGCAAGCATTTATTGCACCAAAAGGATACAAGATAATTTCTGCAGATTATTCTCAAATAGAATTGAGACTTTTGGCACATATCGCAAATGTTGCAGCATTTAAAGAGGCTTTTGCAAATGGACAAGACATTCACAATATTACTGCAAGACAAATTTTTGGAGTGCGAGAAGATACAGAGATAGATAAACAACTAAGGCAAAAGGCAAAATTCATTAATTTTGGCACTATATATGGTATTAGTCCGTTTGGTCTTGCAAGGCGATTTAAAATTACCCTTGAGGAAGCTGCCGAATACATTGATTATTATTTTTTTTGTTATCCAGAGATAAAAGTCTATATGGAAAAGGAGATCTTTATCGCGAAACAGTACGGCTATGTAGAAACTTTGTTTGGTAGAAGATGTTTTATAGAAAACATAAATAATAAAATCCCTTACTTAAGGCAATTTGCAGAAAGATCATCGATAAATGCACCTGTGCAAGGAACTGCTGCTGATATAATAAAAAGTGCAATGATTCGACTTTATGATCAGTTAAAAGATGGTAAAATAATTCTTCAAATTCATGATGAGTTACTGGTTGAAGTAGAAGATGAAAAGGTAAAAGAAACAACAAAACTTGTGAAAAACGTAATGGAAAATGCAGTAAAAATTTCTGTACCACTTGAAGTAAAGGTAAAAATTAGTGATAATTTGGGATCAAATTTTCTTAATTATAATTTAAACACCGCAAATTCCTAGAGTATAAATCATTTAAACTAATATGAAAAATATACTATAATTAAAGTATAGTAAATTTGAGTAAGTCAGTTATGATAAGAATATCAGTTTCACAAACAAATGATTCTAAGACTTTTATTCAATTAACTGAAGAAGATAAGAAAATTTTTAAAATGAACCCATCAGTTAATCTATCGTGCTTTTTAGATATTTCAGAGAATCCAGAGAAGTAAATACAACAAGAGATAGAGGAAATAGCAAAGGAGTTACAAAAAAAACTTTTAGAGAGATAAAAACAAAAATTACTGAATGATCTGAAGTCATTAAAGAAACAGGTATTTCGATTAAAGGATGTAAATGAAAAGAAAATTTTTACTTTTGTATTTGAAAAGAGTGAAGATATATTCAAGGATGTTGATCCAGAAGATGTAAAGTTACTAAGTAAAGAAAATTTCCTTCAGTTTTTAATTTCAATATTTGAGAAAGTTAGAGAAAAAAAATAGCTAACAAAGAGAATTTAGAGAATAGTAAAATAAAAGAAGTAATTGATGAGTGTATAGATGATGTACATGGTACAGAAGCTAAAGATTCATTTATAAAGTTTGCTTGATGGCCATTTGGAATGAAATTAAATCCTAAAAACATTTCTTACTCTTTGATGAATGAGTTAAAAGAAAAGATGTTATTTTAGGTGAAGATAAAAAAAAGATGAGCTACTATTTAGTGATGAAGAAATGGTAACAACGTTCTTACGTAAATTTTTACTTCCTGTTGTTCTTTTTATTTTTACGACATTAATTTTTGGAACTGGCTCAATTATGTTAAGTATTGCTATTGTTTGGTTTTTATTTGCTGAAGTAAATGCAGTTAAAAGTCTTTTTTAAATGACAGGAAGGATACTTTGTATAACCCATGATACTAAAAGGGAGAAAGAATGGAGTGGTGAAATTAGCAGAGTAGGATTAGTGAAATTCTAGAAACTTCAGTTAAGGGAGATGGCAAAGATAATCAACCTGCTTTATCAGAAGAGTAACTTACTCAAAAAAGATAAGCCGCTTACTGTGCTTGAGCAAAGAGTTAATCGAGTAAAACAAGAACGATCTTTTCAAAAGCAAGAAGACGAGCGACGAAAAGAAGTAGAAAATCAGGACCAATACCGTTAATTTATAATTCAATTATATCTATTCAGTGGAATGGTAAAATAAGATAGATAAGGTGCCTAAAAAATTAATCATATAATAAAAGTGAGTTTACAATAAATAGTGTTATTCTAATGTTCTGACATTGAGATTTAGAATTTCCATAATCATGGAAACGTCTCATTTTAACATAACTTTTATATTCATCAACTTAATAAAATTTCTGGGTGCTAGTGTTAAGTACTAGGATAATATCCTCCATTAGCACAATGTTCGTATAATTGTGTTATCTACATTGCGAATGCGAGAGAGATGTAATATGTGAAAAGCTTTATCTTCAACAAAAAGTTGATCTTTTGGAAATCAAGCTGTATATAGTGAAATATCAGCTAGAGCATGGCTGTTATTAACAGTGTGAAAAAAAGTAGCAAATTACTAGTGAAGTGTATCATCAAATACATTTGAGCTAAAGATTAAGTCGATAATTGCAGCATTTAATGGATTTTACAAAAATTCAAAGCGTAAAGTGTTGTGTTTATCGCAAAAACTTATATTTTACACAATTATAGCAAGGAAATAGATTCCTTGAGCGAATAATTTCGTTGTGCTTAACATACAAAAGAAGTTAAATCCCTTTCACAATTTCTTATTTATCGTTTCTTAAATCGATCTCTTAAATTGATACTATCAACACAAGATAGATAATAAATCGCTAAACCTTTATAATTACATGGAAACTTTTTAAGTTATCATTGAATTTGATATTAGAAGATATTAATAACTACACACAATTTCTTGCAAATATTCAATCTTTTTGTGTCTAAATTTTTAAGCTCTGGATATGTTGATCAAAAAATACCTTACGTTTGCTCTTTAACACATCTTTTGATACATCTCTCTCCACTTTCCTCTGGCAAAAATCCACCAATTTGTGCATCCCATAAAGTTTTATACATTCCATTTTTATCGAGCAATTCTTGATGCGTGCCATCTTCTATAATCTTACCATGATCAAACACTAAAATACGATCCATATGCAAAAGTGTAGATAGGCGATGGGCTATTACTATTGTAGTTTTGCCTTGCATCAGTTTCCATAAGGATTCTTGAATGTTACTTTCAGTTATAGAATCAAGTTGTGAAGTTGCTTCATCAAGAATTAATATCGGAGCATTTTTTAAAATAGCTCTTGCAATTGCAATACGCTGCTTCTGCCCACCTGAAAGTTTTACACCTCTTTCGCCAATGAGTGATTCATAACCATGAGGTAATTTTGAAATAAATTCATGGGCATGAGCACGTTTGGTAGCCTCTATCACTTCATCATCACTAGCATCTGCTTTGCCGTAGCGAATATTTTCCATCAGAGTCCTATGAAAGAGCGATGGATCTTGTGGAATTATTCCAATATTTCTGTGCAAAGAATCCTGTGTTACATTACGAATGTTTTGTTTATCAATTGATATTTTTCCAGATTTTACGTCATAAAGCCGGAGGATCAGATTCACAAATGTCGATTTACCACTACCTGAATAACCAGCAAGCCCTACTTTTTGACCAGACTTAATTATTATGGATTTGTTTTCAAATATTGGTTCTCTATCTTTATAGTAAAAATGAATTTGATTAAAAGTAATTTCCCCTTTTTTAATAACCAGATCTACTGCATCTGATTGATCTTGGATTTCAGGAATCACAGTAATTGTCCTCAAAGCTTGAGTAATCTTTCCCCATGATTTAGAGAATTGTGAGAAATCTTTAGTTATCATCCAAAGAAAATTAGCTATTGTTATATTAACAGTCATAACAAAAGCAAAATCTCCAGTAGTAATTGACCCTTGCACTTTTCCTTTAATTAAGAAATATAAATTAAGTATTTGCATGATTAGAAATAATAAGCCATAGAAAGTAAAAATCCACGTATATAGCAATTGCAGTTTTTGTTCTGCTTTAACGGCTTCATTATGAGTAGCTTGCAAGGCTAATTTTTCCTGATACTTACTTGCAAACAATCTTACAGACATGATATTTGAGAATACATCCACCATTTTACCAGTAATTCTTGAACCAAGCTCTGACCACACATCTGTAAGATGTGTTATCTTTCTTGCAAGTAAGAGAGAAAGAAGAACAAATAATGCAGACCAAATTAACATCAATAAAGCAAAATTAATATTGATTTGCCATAAAAAGTAAATTGCGATACTAAGTGCTAATGCATGACCCATGACTCTGTCAGCCATAATTTGCATGATATCTGGAATATAATTTGTCAAATCATTGACTTTGTTGGCAAGACTGCCAGAGAAGTTGTTTTGGTAATGGCTATTATCTTGATTTAATAATATGGCAATACTTGATTCAATAATGTTTTTACGAAGATTAGGAATCATCTTAATTTCGCAAAAATAGTTATATAATCTATTCATACACTCAAGTAAAAATAGTATTAGTACATAGGATATAGCAGGAGTTGCTATGCTACGAAAAAGATCATCTGTATCTGATATTGAAGCACGATCTATAATGATTTTTATCAAGTATGGACTAAAGGAAATATCAACAGCCCAGACTAATGCTGTCAGCAATACTATTGTAATATGAAACGGAAATGGGCGAAGCATTTTTAGAATAAAAGATATGACTTGCTTTGTTGTGATATCATTCATTTAAACTAAACGCGAAAATGCTAATCAATTTGAAAAATTTGCGCTGCCTTGTAAGATAATATCTTATCAATCAAAAATAAAAAAGGGAAATAGCCGTGCTTAACATACAAAATAACCTTGCACTTTGCAGGCAATGGATATTCTTGGCAGTATGTGCTCTTGCTTGTTCTGGATTGCTATCAATAATTGTTATTTTTCTACGATTGCCTTTTATTTCTTTTCTCATTCCTTCTGCGCAATATATTTTTGATAATGCGTTGGTGATACACGTGAACATGTCAATTTTGGTGTGGATGTGCTCTATAATATCTCTACTCCTTATCATAAATTTACAAAACATCAATAATTGGTTCCATTTTTTATGGATTCTTTCAACTATTTCCATGCTACTGATGTTTGTATCTGCATTTGTCTCAAACACTGAAGTTATCAAAAGTAATTATATTCCCATATTAGAAAACAAATTATTTTTGTTTGGGCTCGGTTTGTTTAATATCGGCATATTTGCAAATGCAGTCTTCAGTTACGTATCAAATAAACAAGCTTCGTACTTTTCCGTTGGGCAAATTGGACTGATTATTATACTTATATCATCATTTCTTTGCTTTGCTCTAGCTCTCAAAAATATGCCTCCAAATTTGTATTATTCAAATAAGAGTTTATTTTACGAATATCTCTTTTGGGGAGGCGGTCATTTGCTGCAATTTGCCTTTGTTCAAGGGATGTTTTTAATTTATTTGATAATCCTAAATTCCAGCGTTAATCTAGCTTCAAGCAATAAAATTTTACCTCTATTTATCAACACAATCTTGGCTGTGTGCGCGCCATTTATATATTTCGTTTATTCGGTGGATAGTGTTGAATTGATACAATTTTTTATTTGGCATATGAAGATTATTGGAGCAGTTTTGCTGTGTTTCTTAATAATGCTCGTGTATCGCAACATAAAGGCCTTACTTAATGAAAAGGGCAATTATTTACTCCATTCATTTATATTATTTATTTATGGAGGTATGCTTGGAGTGTTAACTATTGAGGGAAATGTCACTATTCCTGCTCATTACCATGGTTCTGTGGTTGGTATAACTATAGCTTTTATGAATTTTGTCTACTGGCTGTTGCCAAAAATAGGCTGTAAAGAGATAAAAAGCTCTGTGGTAAGATTACAGATTTATACGTACAGTTTTGGGCATTTTCTCCATATTACTGGCCTTGTATGGCTTGGTGGATATGGCGCTTTAAGGAAAGTTGCAGATTTACCAAGCATTTCGTCGATGCTAGCGCGCATCTGTTTTATTATGGGTGGAGCTGTATCTGTTATTGGTGGAATGCTATTCGTAATAATTGTGCTTTTATCTATGCTTAAAGGAGTAGGATGTGAATCAACTAAGAAACGAAACTAAAAAACTACTTGATAACTTTTGCCATTACCATTTAATGGTGATGAAGCTGTTTGTTTATCTTTGCAATTTGTGTAAGTTAATAATAAAAAACTTAGGATATTTGGCGTCTCATGTTTAAATTTTTGCACTATGTATACCTTACTTCTTTTAAAAAAGAACTTCTGATTATCAAGTTGAAATGCGCTTGTAATTCATTTAAGACAGTATATCTATCAAATAGAACAAGAAAGTATTTGAATACTAACGTCTTGGAATTTTTTATCTTTTTCTACTTAGTAAAATTTTTAACGTTTACAATTTTGGTTAATTCCATTTAAAAATAGCTGGATTGTAATGCTGAGAATAAAAACGTCGATATTTGAGGTACATATCAATAATTATCCATTAACGGAGCTTTTTTCGCTTTTTTTTGCTTGGTAAATTTTTTATGCTTATAGCTAATTACAATTTATAAATTGGATAAAGTATTGTCATTCCAGCGTATGACGCATAATTGTATGATAAAGAGAAAACAGAAATTTAGACTGTAACTTTCGATTTAACCCAATGATATAATTTACTTATTTTACCATCATGATCAAGCATTTCTGGACTACTTTTATAAAAAGTATCAATTATTAGTTTTATAGAACCTATTGCAGCAGAAAATACAGGATTTTTATCATATTCGCCATCAAGACCATTACATGATTTAGGACACCCAATACGGACTTGCTTGTTGAATATATAACTTCCAATCTCTTTCATGCTTGTGAGCTGACTAGTTCCACCTGTGATGACTATTTTGTTAATCGTGTCTTTTTGCTCTCGAAATTGCTCTTTTACTAATTCAAGTATTTCTTCGATTCTTGGTCTTATAATGTCAATAAGTTCAGATTTGAGTACTTGAATCAGTTCATCATTTTCATTATTTTGCACTGTGATATATTCGTTTTCATCTATTGAAGTCACAATAATATTGCCATATAATATTTTTATGCGCTCTGCATATTCTATGCTTGTACATAATCCATAAGCAATATCTCGAGTGATATGAATTCCACCAATTGGAATGCTGTCTGCATATATAAGTTTCCCCCTTTTAAAAATTCCAATTGCAGTGCACCCACCTCCTATATCAATAATGGCAGTTCCAAGCTCTTTTTCATCTTCATTTAGACAAGCAAGGCCTGCAGAGTATGAAGATGCAATACAACCGGCCATACTTAACCCACTATTATTGGTTACGCAGTTTTCAATATTGGTAAGCGCAGGACGAGAAGCAGTTACAACATTAACGTCAGCAGATAATCTTTTTCCATACAATCCACTAACTTCTTTTATGTCAGTCATGTCATCTAAGTGATATTTTAGTGGTATATTGTGAATGATAACATTTTCCTCAATATATTTCTCAAACGTTTGGAAGACTACATGTTTTATATCCCGATCAGAGATTTCATGATTAGTTGCAATAATTTCATTGTGCATATTGAAAGATGAAATTCCACATCCGGCAATATTAACATATATCTGATCTATAGTCTCTTCCGATACTTGCTCAGCCAGATCTATAGTTGATGAAATAGAGTAATTTGCATGTTTTATGTCGATTATTGATCCACCATTTATACCTTCTGCAATCTTATAACCTGTTCCTGTTGTTTTATAAGTGAAATTGCCACTGATTTTGACGATTAGACAAATAATCTTTGTTGTACCTATGTCTAAAACAGCAAAAACATTTCTTTTTGGCTTTACTATTACTGCAGAGTACATCAGTTGACCTTATGACGCAATTCCATTTAAATTATAGTCTTCTTTAATATTTTATATTCTATTATAAAAATACAGCAACATTTTAATATAATCTAAACACTAGACAAAGGAAAAAATAAAACATAAAATTATAATTTTATGTCTAAATTACCAATTGTAATTGCCCCTGATGAAAGATTAACTATACGTGCTAGTGAAGTAACAGCTATAAACGATGAAATTAAAGAATTAGTAAACAATATGTTCGAAACTATGTATGATGCAGGTGGTCTTGGCCTTGCTGCAGTGCAAGTTGGAGTATTAAAAAGAATTTTTGTTATAGATGTTCAGCTAGAGAAGGTTGAAGGTGAACCAATAGGATATGAATCGAATGGCAAATTTTGCATGATTAATCCTGAAATTACTGAATTATCTGATGAACAAATAATCCTCAAGGAAGGATGTCTTTCAATTCCAGAACAAAGTTATGAAATTAAGCATCCAAAATATTTAACTGCAAAATATAGAGATTTAGATAATGAAGAATGGACGCTAAGAGCAAGTGGTTGGCTTGCAAGATGTATTCAGCATGAACTAGATCACTTAAATGGCATTTTATGTATTAGATATTTATCTAAATTGAAATATGGTATGGCCATAAAAAAAGCACAAAAGATTAAGAGACATTATGAGCAATGAAGATTTAGAATTATTAAAATTTTACCATGAAGTGGGCGTTGACTTCACACTAAGAGAAAGTGAGCAGAAAAAAGAGTTGGGGAGTAAAGAGAGTGTGCAGCCTTCTGTTATCCATGTAGTTGACATTGAGAAAGATGTAAATTATAACTTCACGCGCTGGAATGATACTAAAGATGGAAAAGAGCGACAATCTATATTTCCAAGTGACTGGATGATTAAAGCAAGGGAACTTGCAAGTAAATGCAGTAGTGTGGATGAATTAAGAAGTACAATTGTATCATTTGAGGGTTGTGAAATAAAGAAAATTGCAACTAATACTGTTTTTTCCGATGGTAATCCAAATGCGAAAATTATGCTCGTTGGTGAAGCTCCAGGAGCAAATGAAGACTTGCAAGGCATACCATTTTGCGGTACAAGTGGAATGTTGCTTGATAAAATGCTCGGTGCAATTAATCTTGATCGCACAAAAGTTTACATAAGCAATACTGTATTTTGGCGTCCACCTGGTAATAGAAAACCAACTAACCTAGAACTTGATATATGCAGGCCGTTCGTCGAAAAACATATTGCATTGATTTCACCGGAGATTCTAATTCTAGTCGGAGGAATTGCGTGTTATAGTCTACTTGATAACACAAAGACCATATCAACTATGCGTGGTAGATTTCATACGTATACTAATCAATATTTATCTAATTCAATTACCACGGCTGTTATATTTCATCCATCTTATTTACTTCGCCAGCCAGCGCAAAAACGTTTAGCTTGGGAAGATTTGAAGAAGATTAGAGATTATCTCCAATAACTGCACAATAAAGTGGCGAAACAATAGAAATGTTTGTATTATTTAATAATAATTGTCGTTTCATTACGTGTTAACGTATGAGATCAACTGTGTTTCTTTAAAAGTTTTTTGTTTCTAATTTTTGTAGAGCTTTACTTGCTCATATGAGTAATAAAAATCTGTTTGTTGTAGTAATTTTTATATCAAATAGTTACCAAGGTAATCTTGCTTAAGTTAATGAGTAAGTATTTTTAATTTATGTGAATGATAGTTGTTATACATCTAGCGCGTTGCCATTAAAAAATTGTTTAGTATTCAAGGGCTCTTTGATCAAATATTTTTTGTTTATCAATCAGCTCTTGCATTGCATTTTTAATATCTTGTGAAAATTGTGATATCTTACTTACATTAGAAATATCATTCAACTCTACAGAGTCATAATAAAGTCACTCTTTGAATAATTTGTACTAAAATCGTATAATTTAATGTATCTTTGATATGAAATTTTTATTTCACATTCTAAATTTTATAAGTGACGTATTAAACATAAATCTGAGAATAAGATTGTAGAAAAGAGTATAAATGATACTGTTAGGTATGATAGTATCGCCAATGATTAATTATCGTTATGTCAGTAGAAAAAAGAGAAAAGATCTCAAGTAAATATAATAGCTACTGATCATAGCATAAATGTGCTAGTAAGCTTACCCATGTGCAAAATATTCACATTCATTTAATTGATATTTAGAAAACTTAGAATTTATTTTTAAATAAAAAAAAATACTTTTATCACTATTCTACATAATTCTTCTTTTTTAAGACTGAAAATTGCACTAAAATTAGAATCATAGAACGCAAAGCTACCATTCTTATTTTATTTATTATTAATAAAGCATGATTAACCTTTTTCTTGAATAGAATATTTCGTAGCATAAAATATAAAAACAAATAGTCGTTTTCGTTTTGCCAGCAATTTTAAATTTGCGTCTATGAATCGCATGAAATTTTCTTGGATTGACGTTGTCTCGTAACTATACGATACTTCGCGTTAAATCTATTTTTTATATCTTTATGATTTTTTTGTATAGACTAAAAAGCTTACTAATTTACTTTGGCTTTTTAAGATACTTTTTGCTATTAGTTATATTCTTAAGCTTTTTTATTTCTTTTTGAATTTCATTCAATCTTTGAAATGCAGCTTATGAGTTTTGTGATATTATATCTACAAAATATTGATCATTAATTTTTGCTTCATTCATCAAATCATCTATTAATGATTTTCATAATTTTTAAAGTCTTATGCAATTCTCTTTAGTAAGAAAGTTAAATTTTTTAGAAAGTATTTTTATTAACTAATAGATTATGACGGATAACATAAGCACATAAATATAAGTGTAAACTTCTCATTTTTGTATCATCTTTTTGATTAAAAAGCTTTTTTATATCTTTCAAACATTTCTTAAGCATAACCAATGATGTTCAATAGATAATCTTGTTTATTCATAATAAAGTTATTTTCTATGTTTTTAGGAAAAATGATCTATTCTCATCTTTTATATCAAATAATCTATAAAAATCTTGTTTCTTTTATCTGTCATAGTTTATTACTTTATCATATTAATTTATTAATGAAATGAGTATTGTGTATAATTTATAGCTATTTCTATATTGTAGATTACAATAAATTATATTAAATTTTGGATGATATCCTTTATTGTACGAATTACTTACTAATTGCAATGTTTGTGTAGATGTATATACCATAATAAAAAGTTTAAACCCCACACTTTGGGTTACAGCTTTACTAGATCCTAAGAACTGACTAAAATGGGTAAATATTTATGAATTGAATTTAGTGTACAATCAGCAAACAAGAGTCTTGATATCAACAATACTTTGTAGAGTAGCAATATGGTATGATCACATGCTCTTTATTGATTTGATTAACATAATCAGTAGAGAGTTTTGTTCTGCAAAAGATATTTACTACAATATATTCCAATTGTTTGGAATTGCAGCACTTGGTGCTATGGTAAGGCCACTTGGCGCATCTATATTTGGTCACATCGGTGACAGATATGGAAGGAGAGTAGCGTTAGCAATTGCCATTTTGCTAATATCGATTCCGTCTAGCCTTATTGCATTTATTCCAGGTTATAGCCGTTTAGGTGTAATTTCCACTATGTTGCTTCTTGCAATTCATTTAACACAAGGGATTGCACTTGGCGCTGAACAAGGAGGCAGTTCTGTTTATCTAATAGAGCATTTACCTAATAAGAAAAGACTAGGAATGTTTTTTGGAGTAATAAGTTTTGGTCGCTCCATTGGCGTTTTGCTTTCTGTGGCGATGGTAATCATCTGTAAAAAAATCACTGACTTTAACGATTGGGGTTGGAGAATACCATTTACTTTTTCAGCTATTTTGGGACTGATTAGCGCATACAGTATATACACATTAGGAGAAACTTCAGCATATAAAGAAAATTGTAAACAAAGAAGTTTATCTAACTTACCGATAATAGAGCTTATTAAACATCACAAGAGAGCTCTTACACTTGCTATTTTAATATCTGTACCAGTTAATGTTGCTGTTGGATTAACCATATTTCTCAGAACAATTGCAAAAGAGATAGTATCGATTGAGACGTATGTTACAACATATATTAACGAAATTGTGCTTATTATAACCAGTGTATTAATACCAATATCTTCAATAGCATTTGGAATGCTAGCTGATAAGATGGGAAAAGATCGCATTGCAATCCTATTCATAATTATCACAATGGTATTGTGTTGTCCTATGTTATCTATTGCATATTATTATAAAAATTATCTTATAATTATGCTCAGTGTAATGATTCTCTCTATAATAGAAAGGGGTATAAATCCTATAGGAATAGTTGCATCTGAACTCTTCCCAACTAATGTTAGATTTAGTGGAGTGAGTTTATCACGTAACATCTCTTATGCTTTGCATGGGGGGTTTACTCCTATGATATGCACTTGGTTTACTATAACATTCCCTCAAATAAACTTTGCCGCTGGGCTTTATATAATCTTTTGCTTATTGATCAGTTTAGTTGCAATACTGCAAATAAAACCACGAGATAAAAATTTTGATTGGTAAAAATTCTAATATAAGTCACTTATTTCTATAAGTGAAATCAAAAGAATTGTAAGATTAAAAGATACTCAATTTAATCAATACATGTTGGAATGATTAAGTCTAATTAGATTCTCAGTTTTTCAAAAAAATCTTTTAGCAAAAAAGAGCACTCTGTTTCTAATATTCCGCCATAAACTTCAGGTACGTGGTTGCAATATTGAAATATTTTAGCCCCATTTTCAATTCCTCCACCTTTTGGATTATAAGCTCCAAAATATAATCGTTTAATTCTTGCAAAGGAGATAGCTTGAGCACACATTGGGCACGGTTCTAGTGTTACATACATGTCAGTATCACAAAGTACTGAAGTTAAAAGTAATTTACATGCTTGTTTAATAACTAACATCTCAGCATGTGCAGTTGGATCATTGGATATGTTGTATGCAGAAGAAACTACATTACTTTTACTTGCTATTACAGCACCTATAGGAACTTCGTCATTCTTTTGAGCAAGTTTTGCTTGCTCTATTGCAAGCTCCATATATCGGTATCTAAACACTTTCCTCTGTTAATCTTTTTTAGATTTTATTAATTGCTTCTTTAATAAATGATACAAAAAGAGGATGAGGAGAAAATGGCTTTGATTGGAATTCTGGATGAAATTGCACGCCAATAAACCATGGATGGTTTTCTAGCTCCACTGCCTCTATACACGTTCCATCTTCTGATATACTACTGCATATCAACCCGTTTTTTTCTAAATGATTTTTATAGTCTGAGTTAATTATATATCTGTGTCTATGTCTTTCCGAGATAGTAATATCACTATACACATTTGCCATTTTAGAACTTTGGCTTATATTACATATATACGCTCCAAGTCTCATAGTTCCACCAAGATTAATATTTTTATTGCAAGCTAACTTAATGATTGGATGTTTACAGATACAAAATTCTTCGGAGTGTACATCTTCAAGCTTAATGACATTGCGAGCAAATTCAATAACTGCAAGCTGCATACCAAGACATATTCCAAAAAATGGGATGTTATGTGTGCGAGCATAATTTATTGCTGATATTTTACCTTCCATTCCATCATCACCAAATCCACCTGGAACTAGAATTGCATGAGAATTCTGTAATTTTTCTTCTATGAGTTTTTTGTTGATAGGTTCTTCATTTTTCTCTCTTGAGTTAATCCAATTTATTTTTATCTTGACCTTGTTACTCATAGCACCGTGATTTAATGCTTCAACTAGCGATTTATATGCATCGGGGAATTCAGTGTATTTTCCTATTATGGACACAGTGATTTTCTGTGTTGGGTGTCTCATGAAATGTACTATTTGATCCCATTCAATTAAGCTTGGTTTTGGCTTATTCAAGTTAAAATGTTCCAAAATTTGTGTGCCAAGTCCACATTGATTATATAAGATTGGTAGTTCATATATGTGATTCACATCAGGAGCAGGTATTACATTATGCAAAGAAACATTACAAAGATTGGCTATTTTTCTTTTTTGATTATCAGAAATTTCTTTCTCGCTACGACAAAGTATAATATCCGGTCGTAATCCTGCAAAATTTAGCTCTCGGACTGAATGCTGTGTTGGTTTTGTTTTTAATTCTTGTGCTGCAGCAAGGTATGGTATCAAAGTTAAGTGTATAAGGATAACTCTTTGTTTTCCAAGATTATAGTTGATTTGACGTATGGCTTCTAAAAAAGGTTGGCTTTCAATATCACCTACAGTTCCGCCAATTTCACATATTACAAAATCTAAACCTTTCGTACCATTAAAAATAAACGACTTGATTAAATCTGTCACATGAGGAATAACTTGCACAGTTTTGCCCAGATAATCACCACGCCTTTCTTTCTTCAGTAATTCATGATACACTTTACCAGTTGTTACATTGTCGTCTTTGGTTGCTTTAATTCCAGTAAAGCGCTCATAATGCCCAAGGTCCAAATCAGTTTCTGCACCATCTTCGGTGACAAATACCTCTCCGTGTTGAATTGGATTCATTGTTCCAGGATCGATATTCAGATACGGATCAAGTTTTCTAATACGAACTCCAAAGCCATGAGCTTGGAGAAGTGCGCCTACACTAGAAGCAACTAAACCCTTACCAATTGATGAAACAACTCCACCTGTTACAAAGATAAATTTAGCTTCCTTCATCAATTTTCAAAGGGAACAGAAGCAGATTCATTTTCTTGTTTTTTTTCTAGTATAATCTTTTCTGCAATTGACTTTTTATGCATATCTTTTGAACATAATCCTGATAATAACAATGTGTTTATAATAAATAATCCTCCTACTATAGACGTTATTTTGTTAAGCGGATTTGCAGAAGATTTTACCGAGATCATTGAATTAAATCTCTGTTGTGAATTACTAAAACCACTAAGTGGGCTACTCCCAGGTGACTGTAAAAGTACTAAAATTACTAGAACAATAACTAATATTATTTGTAGTGCACTGAGTATTGTGACTGACATTGTAATAGAGCTGAAAATAAAAATTTTAGGAGCATGGAATACATAAGTCAAGAGATCTATTCAAGTAACGAGCATTATGTACTGAAATAACAGGAATTTATTAAATATTTTACTTTAAGATCTTAAATTTTTTATTATAAAAAGTACATAACAAATAATTTATTGATGGTAAGAGATTACAAAAAAAAGCATAGAAAGTACTTTACTTTAAGAGAGAAAATTACTCTGTATAATGAACAATAACTACTCAATTATTAGGTTTTAGAGAATATTTTTTACTTAGCATAAAGTAGAATTGGTGTAAAGTCAGTAACAAAGAATTTGATAGAAAATTTTGATAGTTTAAATAAAATTAAACATTGCTTTAGAAGCACTGTGAAACAGTGATAGAGTCAAAATACAGCTATATCTGCTATTTTATGTGTAAAACAGAGCCATTATTCTTTTTGTAAGAGAAGGAATAAAGGATCTATCTATTATCAATAATTGAAAAAACTACTTGATTACTTAAAAATAAGCATAAGAAGCCTGAATAGGGAATTTTCGCGTTATTTACATGGATAAAAAGTATTGTATAATGGCGAAAGACCTGTAAAGCGTTGATACAATAAGTCAAACTCCTTTTCATATTAAAGAAATCATAAAACTTGCTCTTTTAATTGACTTAACGTTTATTGTAATATCTCATAATCATCAAAGCAGAGATATATATTCTTCAAGTAGTGATATATCCTTAACTAGGAAACTAGCGAAGGCTTGTAAAAATGTAGGAATAGAATTAATAGATCATATTATTATAATATTCAAAGTTATTTTAATTTTAAGGAGAATATGCTATTGTGAAAGCTTTTATAGCTACAGTTTTAATAATGTTTTGAAAGAAGGAATGAATCAAAAAAAACTGCTTGACAAGTTTCGACATTCTCCTATAATAAAATTATAGATATTTATAATTCCAACGCAGCTACTTGTTAAGTATATAGAGTATTAACGCTAAGTTCTTAAAATAGATGTTGATCCTGACTTCTTTATCTTTTTTTTATTTGGTAAGTTTCTTAAATATTTAAGATTAAAGTGGAATTTTGGATGCAAGTGTTAGCTGTTTGGCTGATATAATCCTTTTTTTTGAAGTGCCAGCTTCTATCTATATTAGTTAGGTAGAGGAATATAAGTAAAGTGTTTATGACTAATTTTTAGATAAAATATTTTATTTCAATAAATTTACTCTTTTATACCATAAATATGGCAATGATAAATAAATTAAGAGAGAAGGATTGTGCAATAAAAAAGAAAACACTATTCGAAATAATACAAAAAGTCAGTAAGAATAAAGATCTAAGTGAGAGTAATTTGCTTGAAAAATAAATATAGAGATGAATTATATCAGATAGTAAAGAAATTACCTGAAGAAGATTGTGAGGAATATAATAAATTTAAAAACAAACTCTGAAAAGATTATCTATTCAGTATAAAAATTTCAAATGGATCTGTAGGTTGCACATTATTGCATCTTGCTGTGACATGTGACAATATGTCAATAATAAAAACTTAAAAATAATAGTATCAATACGGAAAATAGAGACGTGGATTAGTTTTTGTAGCAGTGAAGAAGTCTCTGTAATGAAGATGGAACGAAGAGGAAATTGAGTTATTTGGATTTTAGTTATTTGTCAATCGAAATGAAAGAAGCAAATAATTAAATAGATCTTTAATGTAAAGGCTAAAAATGACAAGAGCTGTGTGAATCGAAGGGTTTATGTATAGTTTTATGAGGGAAATGATTGAGAAGTTTCATTGATCTATTAGACAAGAAAGAAGGCCACTTTTATGGTACCATCATAAATGTGAAATGAGATTTCAGTGATTTGAGCACTGTAATGACAAGAATATGGATTATTAGGATACCACTCTCTTGATAGAGATTGTTCACAATAATTGTGAAGTAATAGCGCTTCTTAAAAAAGCGCTATTACTTGGTATTTTTTCGAAATTGTGGCATTCATTGATAGAAGCATCTTTTGTCTTGCCATATTTAATTAGCAAAGCAATTCAATCTTACCATTGTACAAATTACAATTCTTCCAATTATTTGTATTTAACAAAATCACTTTACTGCATTATACAACCTTTACAAGCCACATCAGAGTGTGGAATTTTTTTTGAAAAAACTATAATAGATGCACTAAAAAACACAGCAGTAAATGCTCCAAGCATAAAAAAATGTTGACTAAGATATTCTTCTGAATATCTGAAGCAGAGCTGCACTTATCATCACTACTGTGATCACCTACTCATCTAGACTTTTGGAATATATTTACTATTTTGAATATCATTCATGGTGTTTTATATTTTGAGTTTTGCTCTATTTAACAACATTTGTATCAAATGCAAAAGAGAGAATTAAAGCTATAAGTAGAAGAAAATTTTTCATTATATCTCCAATAATTTTATGCTAGATTTTCTTTTGCATTTATTAAATCTAAGTTAAGATTATTAGTAAATTTATCATATTATCAATTTAACTTTAGTGCTATTTTTATTTTTAGCCAAATTAATTGAATCAATCTGTAAAATCTGATAAAGTTGATTATATCAAAAGCACTCTTAGCTCAGTTGGATTAGAGCATTTGACTACGGATCAAAAGGTCGGGCGTTCGAGTCGCTCAGGGTGCACAATGTTTTTAGTCTACGAAGAAAACAGAAGCCACACTTGAAATTGATATATGAAGTACCTATCTTTAAACGATAAATATCAAACTATAGTATATGAGTACAAAAGACTATTATGAACTGCTGGAAGTAGGCAGAAATGCCAGTGTTGATGAGATAAAAAAAGCATATAAGAAATTAGCATTAAAGTATCATCCAGATAGAAATCCTGGTAATAAAGAAGCAGAGGAAAAATTTAAAGAAATAATGGCTGCGTATGAAGTTCTATCTAATCCTGAAAAAAGGGCAAGCTATGATCGTTATGGACATGAAGATAGTGGTTTTGGTGGATTTGATTTTAGCCAAGATGCTGGAGGTTTTAGTAATATATTCAATGACTTTTTTGGTGGAGGATTTGGAGGGTCAAGTAGGGAAAAGAGAAGTATAACGAGAGTGCCTGGTTCAGACTTGCGTTATGATATTGAAATTACTTTGCAAGATGCATTTAAAGGAATACAAGTGCCTATACATTATGTTACGAATGTAAAATGTGACATGTGTCAAGGTACAGGTAGCGAAGGAACGATCAAACCAGTTCAGTGTCACATGTGTCAAGGAAGCGGTAGAATCAGGACACAGCAGGGCTTTTTTACAATAGAGAGAACATGTAACACATGTTATGGGGAAGGAGAAATAATACAGAATAAATGCAAAAAATGTGGTGGAAGTGGACGAAGAAGAGATGAAGTAAATATATCAGTTTCAATTCCAAAAGGTATAGAGAAAGGCGCTAAGGTAATGATAAATGATAAAGGAGAAGCTGGAGTAAGAGGTGGAAAAAGCGGAGATTTATATGTATATGTTAAAATCGCTCCACACAAGATCTTTACTCGAGATAAAGCGGATTTACATTGCAAAGTTCCCATAACAATGACATTAGCAGTACTTGGTGGTGAAATCGATGTCCAGTCAATTGATGGGGCTAAAATAAAAGTAAAAGTTCCTGAGGGCACTCAAACTGGTACCAAACTACGCTGTAGAGAAAAGGGTATGCCATATATAAATTCAAACTTATGTGGTGATTTATATGTGCAGGTGATAGTTGAGACTTTAAATCCAAAAAACTTAACTGAAAAACAAATTGAGTTGTTGAAAGAATTTGAAATAGAAGAAAGTGCAAAAATGCAACGGAAATCCGATGGGTTTTTTAGTAAAGTAAAAAAAAAATAGAAAGTTTGCTTAGTAATATCAAAGGCAGTTAATAGCTGTCTTCCATTTTCTCTTGATGCTTGAATCTTTTTAATTTTTATTCTAGCTTTATCAAAAATATATTATTGTAAATATAATTACAATGTCTAAATTTAGATATAGGAATGAACTATATAATTAGAAAAGTTTTTAGTATTTTTCTTAAAATATTATATTCTTTTTCTTATACGAGTAGTGCTGTTGATAGTGATCATGATGTAATTACCAAAGTAAATGTGATATTATTAAATACACTTGAATAACAGATAGACCTTTTATGACTGTAATAATAGATGCGACTTTATTTGCAATATTCGATAGAATGCTATGGCTGGTGGCACTTTTGTACTCAGTGTATTTTGCGCTGTATTTTTGATGCAGAAGCTATTATGATAAAAATAATTGATAATATAGATGGTAGTATAGATACTTACATTATTGATAAATTTAGAGCGGAATAAAAGAAATAAATCTTTTTGCCAATAAATTGTTTTCGTTATACAGTTTGCAACTTATAGTTGCTGTTTTGTACTTCTGATCAAAATTGCTTCATTGATAATAAAAAATATTTCCTTCTCTCTGAGAAATCTGTTATATTCAGTTTAATTATTAACTTTCATTGTTTCTAGATTATTTATCTTTTGATGGCTATTTTATGATGAATTTGTCAATAGTTTTTTTTACACAACAAAGCTGATTGAAATTTAAATTTCAAACTGGATTTTATGATCAAGCTACGGCTATATATAAGTAATTTAATATGAAGAAGACTCAATACAATAATTTAGTTTCATCTTATGCTAGAGCGCTGTTTTATATCTCAGAAGATAAATTATGTATTATAAGAAAAGAAGTAGAATTCTTGTTGGATTTTTTTAAAAATCAACGTGATATTTTTATATACCTATCTCATCCTATGATTTCCTTTGCACGCAAAAAAGAAGTGGTATTCTCTATAAATAAAAATTTAAGTGAGAGATTAGTAAAATTTATTATGATTGTATTTGTAAATAGGCGTTCTAATTTGTTAATCCTGATATTAGAAAAATTCTTAAATTTTATTAGAGAAAATGAAAATGAATTGGAGATTATTATAAAGTCAGCAGAGGCTTTGAAGGAACCAGATATAAAAATAATTACTGAATCTCTGAATTTTCTTGGTAAAATAATAAAAGTAAGTAACGTAATTGATCCATCTATAATGGGCGGTTTTGTGGTAAAATATGATTTCAATTTAATTGATGCTTCGCTAAAAAGTTACTTAGATAGATTGGTTGATTTAAGTAAAATGGAAATATTGAAAATAAGGAATTGTGTATGAAAAATGGTATAAATGCTTCTGAGGTAGTAAAAATAATAAAAGAAAAAATTGAAGCGTTTGATAATCCTGTAAAGCGAGAAAATATAGGTGAAGTGATTTCAGTAACTGATGGTATTGCATTGGTTTACGGACTCAAAAAAGCAAAATTTAGTGAAAAAGTATTTTTTGCAAGTGGTATAGAAGGAATAGTTTTTGATTTAGATCATGATATAGTTGGGATAGTGATACTTGGTAATGATCGTGATGTTAAAGAAGGAGATATTGTAAAATGCAGTGGTGATGTTGTGCAGATTTCTGTAGGGCATGAATTATTGGGAAGAGTCGTAAATGCATTAGGTTGTCCTATAGACAATGGCGGAGAAATTAGAACCAAAAACAAAATGGATATGGAGTCTAAGGCGCCAGGTATTATTGATCGTAAATCTGTGCATGAGCCTCTACAGACTGGAATTAAGATTATAGATTTACTAATTCCAATAGGTAGGGGGCAGCGTGAGTTGATCATTGGCGATAGACAAATCGGTAAAACTACTATTGCACTTGATACCGTTATTAATCAGAAGAAAATTAATGATGAAGTGGATGAAAACCAAAAAGTTTATTGTGTTTATGTTGCTATTGGGCAAAAGATTTCAACAGTGGCAAAAGTGGTAAATAAACTAAAAGAAAGTGGAGCATTGGATTATACAACTGTAGTTGTGGCTAATGCATCTGACTGCGCGCCTATGCAATTTTTAGCACCTTACGCTGGTTGTACTATTGGAGAATTTTTTCGTGATAATGGAATGCATTGCTTGATAGTGTATGATGATTTATCTAAGCATGCTGTGGCATATAGACAAATGTCTTTATTATTGAAGCGTCCTCCTGGTCGTGAAGCTTATCCTGGAGATATATTCTATGTACATTCTCGTTTACTTGAAAGAGCTGCTAAAATGTCTGATGGAAAAGGACATGGGTCTCTAACCGCTTTGCCAATTATTGAAACTCAAGCTGGTGATGTATCTGCATATGTTCCAACTAACGTAATTTCAATTACCGATGGACAAATCTTCCTCGAGTCTGAACTTTTTCATAAAGGATTTCGTCCTGCGGTAAATATAGGTTTATCAGTTTCTCGGGTTGGTTCTGCTGCACAATTGAAATCTGTGAAAAAAGTTGCTGGTTCTGTAAAGCTAAATTTGGCTCAATATAGAGAGTTAGAAGATTTCGCAAAATTTAGTTCTGATCTCGATGCTAATGTTCAATTGTCTTTAAACAAGGGTAAATATCTTGTTGAGTTATTAAAGCAAAGGCAGCATTCACCTATGCCAATAGAAGAGCAAGTTGCGTTGATGTATGTCTTTTCTAATATGTATGATCAGTTAAGTAAGGTACAAATAAGCGATATTAATAAATTTGAATATGATCTTATCAACTATTTTCATGCTGTGCACCCTGGAGTTTTAAAAAAGTTGTCAAACAGTATAAATGATGGTATAAAAGAAGATGTTTTCAATATTGTGAGTAATTTTATTACTCAATTTAATTACGTTTAGGTGGTGATTATGACTTCATCAATTGTTAATAAGTTTCCTATGACAAGAGAAGGTTTTGAACATATTCAAGCCGAGCTTGAGAAATTAAAGGAAGAAAAGCCTTCCATTATACAAGCTATTTCTGATGCACGTGATCAAGGTGATTTATCTGAAAATGCTGAGTATCATGCTGCACGAGAAAGATTAGGTTTTATCGAAGGACGTATAATGGAATTAGAAAATAAAATTTTACATGCAGAAGTAATAGAAGTAAAAAGCTTGTCTGGCAATTCAGTAATGTTTGGTGCAACCGTGACATTAAACATGCTAAATAATGATGGTAGTGAAGTAGAATATATTTATAAAATTGTAGGTGAGTATGAAGCTGATGTTTCAAAACAGTTGATATCTACTAGTTCACCTTTAGGTAATGCTTTAATTGGCAAAAAAGTTGGCGAATACGTGGAAGTGATAGTTCCAAATGGAGAGAAATTATATAAAATAGTCAAGATTGAATTTAAATAAAATTATGGTACAAGTTACTTATGCATCAATAAGTCTATCTAGCATTTCTCCTGTGGAAGATGTGTTAGAGGATGCACGTTCTGGTAAGTTATTTATTTTAGTTGATGATGAAGATAGAGAAAATGAAGGTGATCTGATTGTCTTAGCTGAAAAATTAGATCCAAAACATGTAGCTTTTATGGTTAGATATGGCACTGGCATTGTATTTTTAGCTATGACAAGATTTCATATGAGTAGATTAAGCCTTGAGTTTATGAGGAAAAGTAATGTAGATGAAAAACTTATTCCTCACACTGCATTTACTACATCAATTGATGCACGTTATGGTATTACAACAGGTGTTTCCGCTCGTGATAGAACACGCACAATACTTACTGCTGTTGATGAAAAGAGTACTAAAGATGATATTATTACTCCTGGTCATGTTTTTCCAATTATTGCAAACGATGGTGGGGTCTTGGTACGTAATGGTCATACTGAAGCAAGTGTTGAAATAGCAAAGTTAGTTAGCTTTAATCATATGGCTGTAGGGTGTGAGTTAGTGAACGATGATGGCTCTATGATGCGTTTGCCTCAATTGCTTAAATTTGCTGAAAAACATAAGATTAAATTAACTACTATTGATAAACTTGTTAGCTACGTTAAAAAGTTAAGTTAATGTTTATAAATTTGTATAATTTAAGTGTTAAAATGTAAAATTCCTAAAAATTATACAAATAAGGAATTTTCATGTTTAAAATTGCTAAGTTTTTTACTTCATTACTCTTTTTTATATATTGTGATAGCGCTTACTCTGTTAACGTTATTAGAGATAGTGAAGTGGAGGTAGTGATAAAAGAACTAGCACAACCCTTATTTTCTGCTGCAGGTATCGATAGTGATCGAATAAAAATTTTCATAGTTAACGATAATTCTATTAATGCTTTCGTAATTGATAATAATAGTATTTTCATTCATTTGGGACTTTTGCAACATTCAATTGAACCTTATATTTTGCTTGACATATTAGCACATGAGATTGCTCATATATCTGCTAGTCATGTATTGCAGCTAAGTGGTGCTGTGGATTATTTTCAATCAATAGCAATGATCAGTTATGTGGTAGGATTGGTTTCTACTATTATTATTAATCCCCAGGTCGCTAGTGCACTTTTATTAAGTGGTGTAGTACTTAGCTCAAGGCTATTTTTTAATTATTCTCAAGAACAAGAAAGTATAGCAGATAGTTATGCTTTAAGATACCTCGATGAGTCTGGATATGATAATTCAGGTATGAAAGAGGTTTTTGATTATTTTAAAAGTATTGAACATGAAAATATTGAAGAGTATTTCCGCACTCATCCACTTAATGATAAGCGTATATTTGCTGTACAAAATTATAAGACTAAAAACAATGTAAAACCAATTCTTGCAGATAATTTACTAAGATTTAAGCGTATGGTCATAAAGTTAGATTCCTTCTTTTCTCCTATACATGTGCTATTCAACAAATATAAAGGTAATTCTGAGTATGTAAATACTATAATCTATTATAGACAAGGAAAGATGAAAGAGGCTATTGCTATAATTGATTCATTAATTCAAAAGTCATACAATGATCCATACTTATATGAATTAAGAGCAGAAATATTTTACAAAGCAGGGAATTTAGATGAGGCAATAAAAATGTACGAAGAATCGCTTAGGTATTTATCTGAGAAAAACAGTTATTTAGTGAAACTTACATTATCCCACACTTTATTGTTGTACGGTGATGCAAAGAAAGCAATTTTTTACCTAGAACAGATCGCAAGTGTGGAACTAAATAATGCCTTCGTTTGGAAATACTTAAGTATTGGATATAAACGTAATGCTGATATAGCAATGCATTATTTTGCTTTAACTAAAAAAGCTTGTATTGAAGGTAATTTAAAACAATTTATAAAATATGCTGAGTTAGCTGTTGAAACTTTACCAAAAAACAGCCCTTACTTGTTGCAAATTGAAGATATGAAACGATTTAATGAATAACAAAAAGCATTTTTACACCATCCCTTTTAAGGGCCATTCTGTCCACATTGGTCTAACATTTTTTTGACTTCATTGCTTACATTTGGTATAATGTTCATTATTATCGTCTTAGCGCCAAAAAATACACCACAAAACATACCTAAAGCAAAGAGAGCTGGCCAAGGCATTCTTCCAAATATTGCAAGCAAGGATGCACCAATTATTACTACTGTCATAAGTGGACCACCTATCCCCCAGACATAACCAATAATATTACATATTACTTGGGCAGTTGTGTCATTGATACTAGCACTACCAGTGCTAGAGGCATCTGCATTTCCTGATAAAAACAACACTAAATATAAAATATTAAAAAAAATTTTTATTGTAGAATTCATTTTTTGCCTCTAAACACCAAACTAGTTTAATAAGAACAATTTTATTACACATTATTACACATATTTATATTTTAAAGTAAAATTTATGACTTGTCCACAAATAAGGTATCACTACATAAATAAACCACCATTAATATTCAACACATGTCCTGTAATATATTTTGCTTCATTACTTGCTAAAAACAGAACTCCCGCTGCTATTTCCTCTCCCGTTCCAATTTTTTTTATTGGAATATTATCTAGTATTTTTCTCCTTTGTTCTTCAGTCAAAACTTTAGTCATTTTAGTATCTATAAACCCAGGAGCAATACAATTTACTGTTATATTGCGACTTGCAACTTCTTTTGCTATAGATTTACTCATGGCTATTATTCCAGCTTTTGATGCTGCATAATTTGCCTGCCCGGCATTTCCTGTTAACCCTACTATTGAAGAAATATTTATAATCCTCCCCCAATTATTCTTAATTAGTTTCCTACATGCTTCTCTATTTATTTTAAATGTAGAATTTAAATTAATATCAATCACTTTTTGCCATTCTTCATCTTTCATTCTCAGCAATAAATTATCTTGTGTAATGCCTGCATTACATATGAGCCCATCGAAACCTTCCATCAATTCATTTGCTCTATTTATTAACTGATGTACTTCCTCAACATTTAATAAGTTACAAGGAAGTATATAAATATTTTTTTCATATAGTTTAGCAATTTCTTCTAAGGCTTCTTTTTTTGTACCAGAAATACATAGAATTACTCCTGCTTTATGCATAATTTTTACAATTGCCTGCCCTATTCCACCTGATGCACCAGTAATCATGAATTTTCTGCCTTCTAATCGAAACATAATAACCTCGCTTTATTTGATTACTAACATAACATTGCCTAGTTGGCAATAGATTTTTGCACGACATAGGCAGCTTAGATTTATGGAGGCTAATTTAAATTAAGGTATACAAGAATTGTTACTAAATAGTTTATTTTGATGTTTTACAGTCCAAATGAAGTATATAAATCATGGATTCTTTATTTTTGTATGTTATCTTAACATTAATGCGAGTTCACAATAATAATATATGATAAGTAAGTTAAAAAAACTTAGTGCTGGATTCTCTTTGACAAGCTTACTTGGCCATAGTGATAATATAAACATACAAGAAACAAAAAATAAAAAGAAGAAGTATCAAAAATTTTTGGATAAAACGTTCGCATTAATTGATGCGATGGTAAATTTTATTTTAAAACGTGAAGGTAATAACGTAAATGAGGTTCTGAGAGTGACATGGGGACCATTATTTTTTAGCTTGATAGTGATATTCATTTTTTTTGGAATAGGTGGTATTTGGTCAGCTATAGCTCCAATTGATGGGGCAGTGCATGGAAGTGGAGAAGTTATTGTATCTTCAAACAAGAAAATAGTTCAACATTTGGGTGGAGGAATAATAAGTAAAATTTTAGTTAAAGAGGGTCAAGCAGTCAAAAAAGATGAGCCTTTAGTTTTGTTAAATGATGTTAATGAGAAGGCAAATTTGAGTATAATCAAAGAAAAACTCTTATCACTTTTAGCAACTGAAGCAAGGCTTATTGCTATTAGAGGAGGCTTAGACACAATTGAATTTCTTGATGAAGTCAAAGAATTATCTTATGGCAATCTTGCAAGTAAAGTGATGAAAAATCAGATAAGATTATTTGATTCTCAACACAAGAGTATATTAGTCAAAATTGACATACTGCAACAGCGTATAAGACAGTTACATGATGAATTGATAGGACTGAATTCTCAATTGGATGCAACTCTCAAGCAATATAACTTAATATCTGAGGAGTTAGAAATAAAAAAGCAGCTTTTTAGTGATGGTTATATAGATAAGCCACAAATTTTGACATTGAAAAAGCAATTTGCTGAAATTGAGGGTAGAATTGGTCATTACCGTGCTTCAATATCTCAAGTGCAACAAAAAATTGGAGAAAACGAATTAGAAATTATAAATGTGAAAAATGATGCTCAAGAGAGAGCAAACATTGAGCTTAAGGAAGTTAGCACATTTATTTCTGATTTGAGAGAGAGGTTGATTGTTGCAGAAGATGCGTTATCACGCACAATTATTAGATCACCTCAAAACGGAATAGTTACCGATATACGATATCATACAGAAGGTGGTGTTATACAATCTGGTGTATTGATTATGAGTGTAGTGCCATCTAATGATGATTTAATCATAGACGCTAAAATTAAGAATAGAAATATAGAAGAGATATTGTCGGCACAAAAAAAAGATAGCAATATAGTCTCTATTGATGAATTGGAAGGGCTAAAAGTGAAAGTAAGGCTTAGTGCTTACAGCGCACGTCGTTTAAGTTTAATTAACGGTATAGTAAGTCATATTTCTCCTGATGCTCTCGATGATCCAAGGTTAGGGCGTTATTATTCAGTACGCGTAGTGATACCAAAATCAGAACTTGCTCAATTCAAAAATGTATATCTATATCCAGGTATGCCAGCAGAAGTGTATATAGTTACTCAATCTCGTACTCTTTTGTCATTCTTGTTTACGCCTATAATTGCAATAGTTGATAGGTCTTTTATAGAAAGATAATTCATTTTTTAAAGTGAATAGAAACAAAAAAAAATACTTGACAACTTTTGCTAATTTTGTTATTATAAAGTTGAAGATGTCATCTATCTTCAATCTGTGTAAATTAAATGAGAAGAAAACTTGGAGTATTTAGTGTCTCATTTTTAATTTTTAGCATTATGTGCACTGCATGTCTTTTAAAGCTTCTGATTTTTTATTTATACAAACTTAAATTCGCTCATAAGTGGTTTAAGACATTAAAATTTCAATTTTATAAGATATATAATAAATTTGCTAAATCTCTCATTGTAGGGAAATTTTTTAATTTACCATTAAAATTTATTATAAGATTTTATTGATTTCTCTATATATTTTGTTTATAGAGCTTAACAACTAATTTTTCTTTGTGGAAAATCGACGTGCATTTACTTCAAGTTTCAATTGCTTTAATATTTTAAAAAAAATAGAAATTGTGCTGATGGTATATTTTATGATTATTTTCTTTAATACATATATTATATATGCTGTTACAGGAATTAAAAATTAGTTAATAGAGTATAATGTATTATATAAAATATGAGGCAGGCCTTTATACTTACAGATGAGTAAATTTATCATAAAGTTTAACAGTGTCTGTTATTGCTTTTAGGTGTGAGGCTAGAGGGTTATTAGCAGTAACAGACACTATTAAGCTTATTATAAAATTTATTTAAAGTAAATACTTAATTAAAAATATTATAATATTTTAACTTAAAATAGATTCATGTAAATGCTTTTTCTCTTAAATTAATATTATATTAATTTATTTATTAAATGCTAAAAAATTATTAATTATTACTAATCTCTGTTTGCATTTGCATAGTTAAGTATATATATTATTACACGGTATGTCACTTAGTTTTACATAAAACAAATATGATGAAGTTATTTGTATTATTGATAATGTTTTACTCGAATACATCAGTTGCTTCTGCTCCTACTTCTTGGCAATTTGGATTTCCTTCTCCTGCAACTGAGATAATGGAAGTTGTAATTAAGTCACATGTGTTTGTGATGAGTATAATGGTTGCAATAATGTTTCTTGTATGGGCATTACTTGCTTATGTAGTGTTTCGCTTTCGTAAGAGCAAAGTGAAGAATATAAATAAGACAAATCATAATGTCTTTTTAGAAATCATCTGGTTTGTTATACCTACCATTATTGTTGGAATATTGGCTTTCAAAAATGCTGAATTAATTAAGCTACAAGAAAAGGTACCTAAAGCTGATATAACACTGAAGGTTATTGGTCATCAATGGTATTGGAGCTATCAATATCCAGAATTTCAAGGCGTGTCGTTTGACAGCTATATTAAGGAGAAAGACCATTTTAATGAAGGAGATTTGCAGCTATTATCTGTTGATAATAACGTTGTTTTGCCTATCAATAATAATGTTCGTTTACAAGTGACGGCAGGAGATGTGATACACAGTTGGGGAATACCAGCTTTCGGTGTAAAGATCGATGCAATACCAGGGAGACTAAATGAAGCATGGTTTAATGTCAAAAAGCCTGGTATTTATTATGGGCAATGTTATGAGTTGTGTGGTCAAGGTCATGGGTTTATGCCAATTGTTGTTGAAGCAGTAAGTAAAGAAGATTTTAATAAATGGATCGAAAATAAAAAATTAGTGAATTAAATTGAGAGTATATATATGAGTGATGTACCAAAAGGTATAAAGCGTTGGCTATTTTCTACTAATCACAAAGATATAGGAACACTGTACATTATTTTTTCCATATTAGCTGGAATTATTGGTGGATTATTATCAGTGGTTATTCGTACTCAATTAATGCACATTAATATACTTAACAATAATTATCAATTATATAACGTAATAGTTACAGAGCATGCAATAATAATGGTATTTTTTATGATAATGCCAGCATTAATGGGAGGGTTTGGTAATTGGTTTGTGCCTCTCATGATTGGTGCACCAGACATGGCATTTCCTCGTATGAATAATTTAAGTTTTTGGTTATTAGTATCATCTTTTATTTTGTTTGTTCTATCAGTATTTGCCGGAGAAGGTCCTGGAACTGGTTGGACTTTATATCCACCTCTATCGCAAATCATGTCTCACCCAAGTGCGGGAGTTGACTTTGCTATACTTGCACTCCATATCGCTGGTATGTCATCGATTGTTGGAGCGATCAATTTTATAGTTACTATATTTAATATGCGTGCAAAGGGTATGTTATTAACTAAGATGCCATTATTTGTTTGGTCTATTTTATTAACGTCATTCATGTTAATTGTCGCTTTACCTGTGCTCGCTGGTGCTATAACTATGCTTCTTACTGATCGTAATATTGGCACTTCCTTTTTTGATCCTGCTGGTGGTGGCGACCCTGTATTGTTTCAACATCTATTTTGGTTTTTTGGTCATCCAGAAGTTTACATAATTATTTTTCCTGCATTTGGTATCATAAGTCAAATCGTGTCAACTTTTTCATGTAGGCCAATATTTGGTTATATGGGAATGGTTTATGCTATGATAGGAATAGCAGTATTTGGTTTTATGGTTTGGGCTCATCATATGTTTACTGTTGGGCTTAGTGAAGATGCTGCCATATTTTTTAGTACTAGCACAATTTTCATTGGTGTTATAACTGGTGTTAAAGTCTTTAGCTGGATTGCAACTATGTGGGGTGGAGCAATTGAACTTAAAACCCCTATGCTATTTGCATTAGGTTTTATTTTTATGTTTGTTGGTGGTGGTATAACGGGAATAATTCTGTCTCAAGGTGGAATAGATAAGCTTTTGCACGATACTTATTATGTTGTTGCTCACTTTCACTATGTCATGTCACTTGCTGCAATATTTGGAGCGTTCGCTGGCTTTTATTATTGGATAGGTAAAATGTCTGGTAGACAGTATAATGAGTGCTTGGGAAAAATACATTTTTGGCTTACTTTTATTAGTACAAATGTCACTTTCTTACCTCAGCATTTTCTGGGATTAGCTGGTATGCCAAGACGTATACCAGATTATCCAAATGCATTTATTCCTTGGAATTACGTGTCTTCAATTGGTTCATATATGTCTTTCATTTCAGTTATGCTTTTTATGTTTATAATTGTACATCTCTTCAGATGGGGCAAGAAAGCTGGAAATAATCCTTGGGGAGGTGATACTTTGGAGTGGATAATATCTTCACCACCACCTTTTCATACTTTCGAAAAACCACCAGTGATAAAATAGAATGTACAAAAGTGCTTTGTTAAATGTTGAATCAACAATACTAGATTTTTTGTGTTTGCTAAAGCCAAGGATAATGTATCTTGTAGTATTTACTGCAGTTGCTGGAATGGTTGCTGCACCAGGTAATATTCATCCTTTTCTTGCATTAATATCTCTTGTATGTGTTGCTCTTGGTTCAGGATCTGCAGGTGCCATAAATATGTGGTATGATAGGGATATAGATCTTCTTATGAAAAGAACAAAAGATCGTCCTATACCTTCAGGTAGAGTTTCTGCAGAAAGTGCGCTAGAATTTGGTATAACCCTTGGAATATTGTCAGTATTTATTATGGCAGTAGTAGTGAACTATATTTCTGCCGCTTTACTTGCAATAAGCATATTATTTTATGTTTTTATATACACAATTTGGCTCAAAAGACGTACTCCGCAAAATATTGTTATTGGCGGTGCATCAGGTGCTTTCTCTCCAATGATTGGTTGGGCAATTGTGACTAACTCTATAACTTGGGAAAGTTTCATTCTATTTCTAATAATTTTTATGTGGACTCCGCCACACTTTTGGGCTCTATCTTTGAATAAGTCCGAGGACTATATAAAAGCGTCGATTCCAATGTTCAATGTTGTTTATGGCTCAGAGAAAACAAGGAAACATATATTAATTTACAGTGTGTTGCTAGTAATAACTAGCTTACTTCCAGCACTGTTTTTGAAAAATGCTCTATTTTATCTAAGTTTGGCAACCCTTGAAGGTTGTATTTTTATTTGGTATGCTATATCTATTATAAGGCTTAAGAATCATAGCTCACAAAAAAAAATGTTTTCTTATTCAATTTCTTATCTATTTTTCCTGTTTACTAGTGTTATTTTTTGTTCTACTAATTTGTTTTTCTTATGAAAGAACGACAAAAATATAAAAATTATTTTTTGTTTTTCCTTTTAATATTATTTGTTATTGCGCTTTTCTTTGTTTCTAAAATAAAATTTAAAGGTACAACTTAAACGTATTGTACCTATGTGTCTCATTGAAATTGTGCTTTCATAAAAGCAATTATATACTTTATTAATTTATATAATTAAGAATGAATAAAAAGAAAGTGATAATATATACGGATGGAGCATGTCTTGATAATCCTGGAGCAGGAGGATGGGCAGCAATTATACTATTTCAAAATCATAGAAAGGATGTTTATGGTATGGAAGAAAATACTACAAATAATAAAATGGAATTAACAGCAGTGATCAATGGTCTGAAGGCATTAAAATTTTCCTGTAATATTAATTTATATACGGATAGTTTATATGTTAAATATGGTATAACAGAATGGATAAATAAATGGAAAGTGAATAGCTGGAAAACAAGTAATAAAAAATCAGTAAAAAATATGGAGTTGTGGGAAGAATTGGATGACATCGCTTCACAACACAAGATTAGTTGGAGATGGATTAAAGCTCACAATGGCAATAAATACAATGAGGAGGCCGATAGTTTAGCAAGAAAAGCAATAATCGATGCTTAAAAAAATCACTATACTATTTTCTATAGTTTCATTACTTATACTTTGCTTCATTGTTTTTTTTAAAGATAAAAGTCCTTTGAGAGTTAATATTAGTTATATCAATTTTTACTTAAAGAATAAGATTTCGAAAATGTTTTCCAACTCAAATGTTAATATGGAGAATACTTTAGTTATTTGGCAAAGAGATGGTACAGATCCATATTTAGTCATTACAGATTTAAAAATAATGAACCCTGGTTTTATTATAAAAGTTCCTAACTTCTTTGTACATTTTAAGTTTAATTCTTTGCTAGAAACTAGTATAAATTTTTCTAAAGTCTTAGCTGATAATGTACATGTGTATATCAATCAGGAAAAAGATACTTTCAAACCAATTGATTTGAATTCGAAAAATTTTTTAAAAGCAGTGAGGAAATTCTTTTTTGACCTAAATACAAGTTCAAAAATTGAAATTACTAACATTACTATTAATAAAAGCACTGAAGGTGAATTTTTTATTGATGAAGTATGCGCAGGGAAGAGAGAAGACTTCAATATTTTGAATATCAGTATTCATACAAAAGAAGATAAAGGATTTTTAGATGATTTATCCATTACGATAAAAAATCGCAATAATTTACTAAATTTGCATGGAATATTCTATAATCTAAAGTTGGGGCTATTTAATGAGTTTTCCACATTAATTAAAAATTACAATTTGAACAAAGAAATAAAATTCAAAGGAAATTTTTCAATGAGAATTAATGGAAAGGATGAAATTGTAGATGGAAACATATATGTATTAAATACAGAAAATCACTCGAATAAAAATTTAGCTTTGACTAATGTAAATGTGAATTTGACATATAGTGATGAAATCATCAGCGTAAAAAACTTTCATTTTAAGTTAAATGATATGTATCTTTCTTTGATTGGTAAAATCAATATTAGTACAAAGCATACTATGCTTAGAGTCAACATTAGTAAGTTTGCAGCGAAGGATTTATGTATTTATGTACCAGATGGTACAATGAACAATAGATTTAAAAAATGGTATTGTGATAATATCGATGGGGATATTGTAAATACAATTATAGTTTTCAACGGCAAAATTAATAGCTTAGTTAATAATGATTTATCAGACGTTGTAATTGTTGCTAATATAGAAAATGGAAGTGTTAGATTTGATGAAGATTTTGAGCAAGTGAAAGAATTAAACGGTGATTTAACTCTTAAAAATAACAATCTCACAATTGCTGTAAATAGCGCTAAATTTCAGAATTTTACTATTGATTGTGTTAGTATTGAAATGAATTTTTTCGATAAGGAAGAATTTGTTCTAGTTATTAATGGTAAGGCTACAAGCGATGCTTACGGATTATATGAGCCTATAAAATATAGGCTGAATGACATAATTAAGATTACAAGAGACAAGATTGGTGGAATAGCTAAATCTATATTTAGTTTTCGTATTTTTAATCTGAATGTTGACGATAAAAAAGTAGACTTCTTAGCAAATTTCCATTCTAAAATTGACGATCTAGTTGTTTATGGCGTAAGTCTTGGTAAGTATAATATTAAACTTAATTTTGGCAGAGATTTTATTGATTTGAATGGCAGTGGTATGGTGAATAATACACAACTATTGTTCAACTTGAAAAGTAGCATCAAAAATGAAAATTTTGCCTGGAATTTAACTGGAGATTTACCTGCTCAAATACTTAATTTTGATGATGGCTACGTCAATACGAGTATTGAGTCAGTGATAAATCAAGATAAGACGGGATATGTTAGTGGTAATATAGATTTGTCAGAACTTGAGTCACGTTCAAGCTACTTAGGATGGAAGAATCGCTTTGAGGATCATAATAAAATTTCGTTTTCTACAAGGCTAAAAGGAGCAAGTGAGTTGTTAATAGATAAATTAGACGTTATAGGAAATGATTTAGATATAAAATTTAGCGGAAAAGTAGAGAATGGAAATTTGTATTTAAGCTCTGGCAAATTTGAATTACCAGATAATGATTTTAATGTAGAAGTTGAGTTAGGCAAAGAAAAAAATACAATAACTATTTATGGTGAGAAAATTAATTTAAGTGATATTTTAGGATTGATTAGTAAAAACAGTAATAGATTCAACAATGATATAGAAATAAGTATGGATATTGATAATGTAATGATGAAAGAAGGCATTGTTATTAAAAATGCCAAGCTACATTTAATTTTCATTAAAGGTGAATGTAATGGAAGTAAATTTACAGGACAGTTTTTGAAAGACAACAGTAAAATATCAGCGGAATACAGTGGAATAGGGCTTGAAATATATGCAGATAATTCAGGTATGCTTTTGCGTTCTTTAGGCATTGGTAAATCAGTGAAAAATGGCAAATTATCTTTTTATCTCTCTTCTCAGAGAGAAAATGGAGAACATTACGGAATGCTATCTATTAGTAATTTATATATCAAAGATGCTTCACTGCTTACTACTTTACTATCGATGTCTTCACTGCCTGGTATTGTAAATGCTATAAAGAACGAAGGTGTACACTTTTATAAGTGTAATGCACCTTTTTCATATAAAAATGATACTGTTGAAATTGAAGAATCTTGGCTTGAAGGGGCAGAACTTGGTATTAGCACTAGAGGTAGGCTTGATATCAAGGATTATAAATTCCAGGTTGAAGGACAAGTAATACCAGCATATTCAATTAACAAATCATTGTCAAAAATTCCTATAATCGGAAAACTTCTCACTGGTGGAAAAAGTAGAGGGATTATTTCAATAGACTATAAAGCAAATAGAGATGATAAAAGCAGTAACGTATCTGTTAATCCTATCTCTTCGTTAACTCCAAGCTTATTTAAGAGGTTATTGGGAATGTTTGATCGTTTTATGACAAAAATGGCAGCGCGCTAGGTGTTATAGCGCGCCATTAATAGAAATTGAACAAAAAATTACTTGATAATTTTCGTAATTCCTTTATAAGGATTTGGTTTTTATCTATAAAAACTGAAACGAGCTTATAAGTTGTTTAAGACAATATAGAATATCAAATAGACAAGGAAGTATTTAAATACTACTTGCCCTGGAGTTTTTTTTGCCCTTTTTATTGCTTAATAAATTTCTTATAGTTTATAGCTAATTGCAATGTTCGTTTGGATAAGACTATTTTCATCTTAAAAATTTGAAACTGTTGTTCCTTTATATATTAGAAGCTATGATACTTCAGTATTTTACTATGCTTATCTATGTTTTTCATAAATGATAATGCAATAGATTTAATGAAATTAAAGTTATCTCTTTTGCACAACAAAAAGCAGGAATTTCAAGATGATTTACTTAATTTTTCATCTAATTGTTTAAATAACTACTTCCTCATATTTGAAAGGTTATCAACAAATTGTTGAGTAGGTTATTTTTTCCTTTAGAATTAATAAATAATTATGAAAAGAATGATGAAATTGAACTAATAATTTATAATCAAGCACTTGAAAATAACATTGGGTTACGAGTCATTGGATTGTTGAGTATCTTTTCTGAAGTTTTCTTCTATCTTATTTTATTCTTTCTTTGAGCCTGTATGTTATACTTTATTCAACTCTTCCTGATTTTAGGATTTTTTTTCTTAATCTTGAATTCATCTCATTTGATTCTTATTTCTCTTAACTTTTCTCTTTATTTACCTCTTTTTCAGGGTTACTTATTCTTATAAGTGTTCTTATTTAGCTATTTAAATAAATTTTTGTTGTAGTTATAAAAAAAAAGACTTTATCTATGTCTTTATTCTCATCAACATAAATGTGAACTTTTAAAATTTCACTTTCATTACCTAATTTTATAACATTCACTAATAAGTGACTCATGAGAGCTTTTAAATGTTTTTAATAAATTGAACTTTCTCTATCATGAAAGATTTTTGACGTACCTTAATTTTTATATTCATTTATGTATTTTTATTGACAAATAGATTTATACTATCGAAGTAGTATGAATTGTCGATAAAAAGAGAATTTTTAAGACTTAAAGCATATGGTGTTAATTTGTTCGTATTTTTGTTTATAATATTCCGATCATTATTCAAATATTGTTAAGCTAAATTTATGAGAACCAGAGCGATAAGCAGCACCTGTATTCATATGATACGTATTAGTGATTTCAGAATTATATCTCTTACTCAATTTATCATCATTATCGTATGAAAAAATGCAATTAAGGTTGAAAAGTTTCAGATTTAAATTAAAATTCCAGTGTGATAATTGATTATAACATTTATAACTTTTAAAAGTTTTATTTGAGCAATCAGTTTAATTTTTCCTTGTAAATTCACTAATTAAAGCAGAAGTAAAATTTTATTATCCAACAAACTATTCTTATAGAATAGACCATTAGCAACTATGCTATTATAATATAAGTTGTTTTTCTTGAAACATAACTTCAAATCAAATTGAAAGTTATAAATCTCAGAGAGTATAATTTATTGTTGGTTGCTTTAATTTCATCTCTAGTGTTATTATAATAATTATAAATAGTTAGTTTAAATCTAAAAGATTTTATCTTTATTGTATTCAGTACTAATGTCTCTCTATTTATTATCACGTAAATTTTGAATTATTAATCAGCAGACTTTGTCTGACTAAATTTTCTTTCTCATACTCAATTGATTTAAGCTTAAGATTTTAAGGAAGAATATTATTCTTCCATGTTAAGTTTTGTTATATCCATTTTTTTAGATTTACAATATCAGAAATTCTTATCTTAACATTAAATCCAATTTGAGTATTTGGATAAATCTATTGTAAATAAAGAAAGCGCAAATGTTGAATGATTTCAATCTTATCTATAGGTTTTAATATTAAAAGAATATTTATTAAAAGCATAGCTAAACCTAAAGTTTGTTTTCTCTCCAGTTCTGCATAAATATTCCCTTATTCAGAATTATCCTAGTGTTAGCAATATTTTGCGAGTATAATAACAAAAGCAGCACTACTAAGCAATATCTCTCAACTTCATGAATGAACTTTAAGATTTTATAAAAATTTAAATTTAAATACAATATAGACAAAGGATAATGTTTTTTTATATAAAAAATTAGATTTTGTAGTTTGTAGTTAATTTTTGAGTTGTACTTTCATACATTATTAATGTAAGGTGTAATTTTTATTTTTAATAACTGCTTATTGATAGTAGAATGTTATATGTTTTATAACATTTGCAAGCGCAGAAGTTATATTAACTTCATTCAAAGTTAAGTTTATTTGAGTTTTATGAGATTATTCTTAGATAGATGAATATTTACTTCCTATTTCAATCTATGTTGCTTCTTCGGTGAATAATTTTTTTCTGCTTTTTCAGTATTTTTATTATAGTATTGTTGTTTAACACATCGCCGATCATCTCTTTTAGAGTCTTATTTTCATTTTCTAATGAAGGATTCACTCGCTTATCTTTTAAGCAGATATTTTATCATGTTTTTATGATCATAAAAAGCAGCAATATGTAATGCAGTTGGTCCATCATCTTTAGATTCATCTTTTACTCGAATGTTAATATTTACTTTTTTTTTAATAGAAGTTTCAGCTTTTTGGATTTTTCCATTATTATGGAAAAGATAGATTCCTGTAATTCTACACAATAGTTCAAAATAGATTCATGCCACTTACCTAAAATAAATAGAGAGTAGGTGTTTTTGATAAATTTATCTTAAATTAGGGGATGAAACCCTTGATTTTGACATCGTCTAAAGCCTTTCGACAATTCTTCAATTGTTGATTTTATTCGCCTTTTTATTTTACATATGATGCATAATTGCACTTTTTCTATAACGCTCATTACTTTAGTTCTTTACTAAAGCAGCTTATGGTTGTTTGAAGCTTGCTTTTATAAACCTACTCTGGTGGGAAAGGATTTATCATCATTTATTGTGTAGCTTCAGCTTATCATATTTCTATAATACACTTATTTCAGTGCTTTTTCTTTTGTCATTCCAGTGTTTCAATATTGGAATCTAGGAAAGTTTGCTTTTGAACAAAAAAATTGATTCTATGATCATAGAATGTATGTAATCTTGTGCTAAAAAAAATGTTTTTATTGAGATTGCATAAGAAGATTGATTTCAGCATCATGCGATGGAATGATAATATTTGCTGTAGAAATAAATATTCATTCATAAATTGTTTTAATATTTAAAAAATTTACTAAATAGAGAAAAAACAAAGAAATCCCGAACGGTAAGTTTTGACTCTATAATACTTTAAATTGTCGTTACAATAATTTGCTGATGTTTAATTTAAGAGCGATTTTATTAAATGAGAAAAATAAAAAAGATATGCAACTGCTATAATTTAATATAATCCATCAAAAAAAATAACTTGAATTTTTACTGAATTTTGTCATTGAGTTTATAGATCAAAATAAGTTTTGAATTAGAAATACTTTTGCTCTTAAGAGCACGAATTTGACGAAAGTTGTCAAGTAGTTTTTCGCATATACCAAAAGTTGTTTTTATACGAGAATTCTATTCTCAGAAATTTGTTTATTTAGATAATATTTAATCTATACTCTATTTTGACTAAAAGAATTTATGTATAAAACTTTAATCACGTGTATTGTTTTTTTGATTTGTTTTTTTGCGCAATCTTATGCGAATAATGATGTTCATTTTAAAAAAAATGAAACTGAGCTATATGAGGAGACAGTTAAGCTTTTTAATCAGAAAAAATATAAACAAGCTATTAGAGCATTTCAAAAAATTGAAGATTTATACCCCTTCTCTTATTGGGCGATGAAAGCAAAATTATTATCTGGTATTTCTCACTACAATTTGGGCAATTACAACAGTGCTGCAAGTGATATGAACGATTACATACAGATTTATTCAAATGGTGAAGACTTATCATACGTGTACTATCTAAGAGTATTGTCTCATTATATGCAAATCAATAAAGTACAACTTGGGCAACAAACGGCATATAAAGCTTTAGATCTAGCTGCTGAGTATATCAATCTCTTCCCAGTCGATGAACATACAGAAGAGATAAAGGAAAAAATAAAACTAATTACAGGACATATATTAGCGAAAGAATATTCTATCGGTAAGTTCTACATAAGGCGTGGTGAATATTTAGCAGCAGCTAAGCGTTTTCAAAATGTAATAAATAGCAAGGATTCTAGCTACTTTCTTAGATCTGTTAACTATCTAATAGCAGCTCATTCAGCTTTTGGTCTTGATCTAGAAGCTAAGCAGTATGAAAGTATGCTAGCAAGAACTATCAAAAGGAAAGGCAAGGTTCCATATGAGAATAGCAAATTTGAAAATTAGCTTTAGTTTTCTCTGTGCTTTGATATATAATTTAAATTTATAATTATTTGAATATGGCTGGTCATTCACAATTTTCAAATATAAAACATCGAAAAAGTGCTCAGGATACAAAACGCTCTCAAAAATTTACGAAGCTCATTAGAGAAATAACAATTACTGCAAAGCAAGGATTGCCTTATCCTGAGCTCAATCCACGTCTTCGTTCTGCTATATTTGCTGCACGTAAGGAAAATTTGCCAAAAGATAAAATAGAAGCAGCAATAAAAAACGCGACTGGTAGCGTTGTAGGAGAAAATTATGAGGAGATACAATATGATGGCTATGGACCTTCTGGTACTGCACTTATTGTTCATGTTCTAACGAGTAACCGCAACCGAATTGCTTCTGAGATGCGTTATATATTTTCTCGCAATGATGGAAATTTGGGAGAAAAAGGAAGTGTTAGCTATCTTTTTGATTATGTAGGCTTAATTGTCTATAAAGCAGAAGGTATAAATTTTGAAGATTTGTTTGATTATGGAATCGGATTAGAAGTATTAAATATTGAGGAAAATAACAAAGAAGAATTGTATATTATAACCTGTAAAGTAAATGATTATGGTAAAATCCATGATGCTTTTTATATAAAATTTGGAGAGCCAGAACTTTCTCGTCTTTCATGGCAACCAAAGGATTTGATTGAGGTTAGCGATAAGAAATTAATTGATAAGTTGTCTACATTGGTTGAAGAGCTCGAAAATAATGATGATGTTCAATATATTGAAGGTAATTTTACTTTTATTGATGGTAATTTTGTAGCTTAAGTTATGAAACTAATCTTATTTATACTACTTTTATTTTATCTATGCACATCATTGAGGAATTCACAGATCTCTCTCAGTATCATTTCAGCATAAAATCAAAAAAAAAGTTATAGATTTAAGTAATCAAGTTGTTCTGATAAAAGAAAATCAATATAAAAAACTTTTAGTACATGATAAAAATTGTTATTCATATTTAATAACAGAAAATTTTCCTTTCTGTCACAGAAATTAAACAAAATTTGGCGTAAAATACAATGATGAAATTAATCGAAATATTTAAAGATATTGGTATAGATTTTAAAAAAAGATATCATGCAGATAGTAAATTTGAGGTTCTTTTTGAGAGATTATTTAACAATCAGAAGATTGAAAATATACATCTCATTGGGCAACAAACAAAAAAGCTACTCGCCTATATCATTATAAGTCATAAAACGATCAAGAGGGATATTTTGATATAGGGGGAATAAGCCTAAAAGGTAGCAAATCTTTTATAAATCCTTTGAGTGAAGATTGTCATATATCTTTTAAATTTTAAAATAGAAAGTATTTTATTCTTAATAAGATTATTTTTACAAAGGATTAGATTATAATGCTAAATTTGATACTCTCTATATACTCTGCTGTAGCAGATGTAATAGAAATATTAGAAATAACAGAGGATATGATATGTATATCAAAATAAAACATAAAAATGGTTATTCAATCTGTTAACTCAAATATGAGTAAATTTAGAAGTGATGTGAGTTAGGCTTTTTTTAAAGTAAGAAGAGAAATATTATTGTTTATATTAGTAACACTTGATGTTTTCATAGGGTCTTATTTATATTAAGAGATTTTATATATTAACAGCAAGAACGTTGATCAACTTATAAGGGTATAAAAACAAAGTGATGCTACCTGATTATGAATTAAGATAGTTAAACTATTTGTAAATAAGATAGATAAAACGATCAACAGAGAGAGTTTAGATTAAAAAGAAGTTTAAGGATGATATTGATAAGAATACGATAAATGAGAAAAATTTAAGTCAATTCCTGTTTTTTCTTATAGTAATAGTACTATGATTAATTTTATCGGTACTTTTTATAGAATATGACAGTCCAATTGCACTTGGAATTGTTGCTATTTCGGTGTTATTTTTTTTCTTAAGGATTTGATTATCAATAATCATAATAAAGCTAAGGTAGTATAATTTTTTGGTCATTATATTGGAATTTATTTTAAATCTAGGATGTTTATTATCTTGTTTTTTCAATAAAACATGCTATTTCTCTGAAATTTCATAATATTAACACAGAAAAAATTAAAGTAAGTGCAAATGAAAGTCCTATAGAGATTTCAGTAGTGATTGTTTGAAGGATAGGAAGCACGACAGCGAGAGCGGTGAGAAATCTTTACGTAAAAATTCTGATAAAATTCAGATGAATTGTGTTCAATGTTACAACAAAGATTGGATATTACATGAATTGAAGTTATAGAAGCTAGAAATATCGCATTTAGCATATTCTTCTGAGATTGTACAAATAATGCTAAAGCCTTAATAAAGCACATGTTATTACTTTCTGCAAGAAAGCAGATAGTGTAAATGTAATAGGAATTATCGAGGAAGTAATAGTCCATTTTGAAAAGAGTAAAAGCATATAATTGGATAGAAAGTAAGAGGTTAGAGTTGATAAATTAACCTGCTAGTTACTCATAATTTATGAACAAGATGCACAATTAACAATTAGCTTAGATAATAATTAGTATAGAAGCTCAATGAAAAGTTTGCTTGATAACCATTACCATTACCTCGATAATGATATCGAAGCTATTTGTTAAAATTTTTCCAATCTGTGTAGGTTAAAATAACAAGAAGACTTGTATTTGGCATAATATTTTTATATTATGTGGATTGCATTTCTTTTTAAAACTTTTTTTTGCATGAGGGTTGGATTACTCATACAAACTAAAATGCGATTATGAGTTGTTTAGGACATCACCAAATGCCAAATTCTAAAATAGAGAGTTTAAAATAATTAATTACCTCTGTTTTATTGTCTTTTTTCTTGTTTGGTAGATTTCTTAAATATTCTAGTTTAGATTAGCTGTATTTAAAAGTAGCTGAGTTGAAGCACTTAAGATATAAAAGCCAATATTGAATAAATATTGGCAAAAGTTTCTTTTGCTTTTTACTCTGTTTAGTAAGTATTTTAAATATTTATAATTAATTGTAATTTATGAACGAATATTTGTTTATAACAAATGATGTCATTCTAGCGTGTGACATTGAAATCTCCAGGAACTTTATTAAGTTTATGAGTATAAAAGTTATGTTAAAATACGATGTTTTAATGATTATGAGAGATTAGATCTTAGTGTTGGAGTATTGAGATGACACTGTTTGTTACGCAAATTACGTGCTAATTGTAATCTTTGTTACAGCTGTGCGTTAAGAACTGGAATGACAATCTTTCTTGGGTTATTTGGATGACAGAAAAAAAGAGATGCTAGGATGTAAAAGAATGGACTAATTTGGACGATAAAAGAAGAGATATTGAAATGATAAGAAAGATTAGGATACTTGAGAGTGGATGCATCCTCTTTGTAGCACAATGTTTATATACTCTTTCTGAATTATTCTAATCTGCATTTTTCTTCAAAAATTTTTACCATAAACTAATTATGCTAGAGATCTATTGTTAACTCAAAAGATGTATTATTATCATTGTTTCTTTTAATTAATATTAGCACTCTCTTTTATTAGAAGCCTAGTTAGATATAAATTATCTTCTTGAACAGCGTAGTACGGCAATGTATTACCGTTGCTATCATTTTCTGTAGTAAGAATTCTTATAATTTTGTCATTGTATTTATTGAATATTAGCAGCTTGTTTGTAATTGTTAATTTGTTCTAGAAAGTCTTCATCTGTTTATTTTGCGTAAAAGCATTATTAAATTTCTTATAAAGATAAGATTTGCATGCGATATATATACTTATTATATAGATAGTAAATTTTCTATTATAAAGCGTATTAATTTTATACTTGAAAGTATTGAAGATTTTGATAATGAGACTATTATGGAAAATAATTGTACTGTGGATCAGCATGATGAAATTTTGCATTTAACAATTAATTTAGACATTTTTTATCTAAGGAAGTGACAATGAGTAATTTACAACTAGAAATTAAAGATCATGATAACAATTTTATTGTACTGAATAATATATGAAACTTAAGATTTACTTTGCATAATAACATAGAAGAGATAAGGATATTTTTTAACTGAAAAAGAATACTCGATTATGTTGGAAACAGGCACATTATAATGGAAAATTAATGGAATTTTAGATTGTGTATTAGTAGGTGAATTATTGCATAATTCTCTACTATGCTAAAGTATAATAATAATTATGAAATTAGTCTTAATGCGAAGGAAAAGATAAGACTTAGATGTTCAATTGAATTGTATGAGAGATATTATAGCTCTACTGCTTTTGATAGCTTTATTGTGCTTTTAGCAATGCTGAAGTTGTAAATATCTTTCATTAATGTTAATTTATTTTTTATTCGTATACAATAGTAATTGGTAAAAATTTTAACTAAATTATGGATGAAAATTATTTTTTTTAAGAAAAAAAAGGTGAAAAAAATAACAATAATAAATTTTAAAAACGAAAATCAATTAAATCAAGAAGAGCAGCTCAAAGAGAAAGACATAACGCAGCATGTTCAAGATTACTTAAAAGTTTTTGAGGATATTTTAACTCAAATTAACGAAGAAATCTATAATTTAGATAGTTAAGAAAGAACTATGCAAGTAAAGCGAAATATAGGTAGGCTCATAGAAACTTTTTATATTCAAGCAGCGTCTGAAGATATTGATATGGAATTTGAAAACACAAAGCATACTCGCAATAAATTAGAGTCCAAAAAAAAGAGTTATGAAGAAGAGAAGAAAACAAATAATGAATGAAGTGCTAAGTGATATGTTTGTTCAACAATAAAAGGAGCTATGAACGCTAAACACTTAAACTATTGAGATATATAAAACAACATATGACGAAGATGTTCTCAAAGCAAATGCACGAGAAGTCTTCAATTAAAGGAGTGTTGTTTTCTATTATTGCTCATAGAATGAATCCAAGAAAGAGAGCAAGAGAAACCTCTGATGATAATGAAAAGCAAGCTCTCTCATATATAAGGAAGAGAAGTAATTGATGAAGCTTTAGATGCACTGCTAAAAGTGTTTTTGACTCCAATTATTACTGCAGTACGTAAAATTTCTAAGTCACTTTAGTATATGAGCAAACAAGAAACATCTTTTATAAATCAAATCGATGAAAGTGGAAACACAGATTCATAAAAAGATAGATTCATGTAGACTTTTCATATTACTCTTTGATCTCTGGTCGTCTTTTATAAAATAAAAAATCTTCTCTTACTAAGTTTAAGCTATTATTGGTTTTCTTGCAGAACATCAAGAGCAGTGCTTTAATAGCGTTTGTGAATCTCTCTTCAGCTTTTGTCAAATAGGTGTGTGTGTTCTATATTTTCGTCTCTTTACGTTCTTTCTGCAGAGCTACTTCTAGCACTGCGTTGCTCACTTTTAAACTTACTATTTCTTCGTCTTTATTAATTAAAGCCTGCTTTGCTTCCTGAAACTAAGGCTATAACTTATACAAATTACCCTCAAGATTTGCTGATTTTATTTTTTCTTCATTCAGTTTTCTATTCTTTTTTTTATGATAGTATAAAGAAAGAGTAACAAGTAATACTCTATTTTGAGTAGTTTCAAAATGACAAAATTGCTTTTTATACTGTTTAATAGATTTCATTGTATTATTTTGATTTTGTGAGTCCGTCTTGTGTTTCTGTTGGTTGATTATGATTAATTTGATTATCTAGAGTTTCTAATGTTGTAATTTTTGTTTGAGCAGATTCCCGTGTCTCTCATTTTTCGAAAATCTCTTTTGTTGTGATGTATTTTATTGAGTAGCATTTGCTTTACTTTTGCTTCCACTAAACAATCAATTCCAATTTGATGAAATCTTCTTGTGATTCATGAATACAAATATAATCAGCAATTCGCTTGAAGAATTTTTTTATATTTTGTTACATATCTTACTTCTAAAATTAATAATAAATTAACTTGATTATTACATAAAAGTATAATATGTCAACTTTTTTAGAAAATATTTTTAGTGCTTGTTTTAGTTTGTAACCTTTAGCTATTTAATAGTATTGATATTTGCAATTTTTCCACCGATACGCTTAATGATAAAAAACATAACATAAGGTTATTCGTATAAGAGTCTCTCAGTATTCTCATCCATTTACTATTTATGATCTTATAAGTCTTTTTAAAATCTGCTATTGCGATTATTAGCAATTTATTTGGCGTAGTAGGATGGAATATTAGAAGATTGATAAACTGATATCAACATTAAAGTATTTGAAATTTCAAGCGAAAAACTCAATTATCAAAGATATTGATCTATTTGAGATTTTTTAATAGCCTAATATTCTTCAACGTACTTCTATTCATTAAAAAATGCATTTTTAGAAAAATATTCATTTAGAGATTGATATAATATCATTATTGGATTGTTATCCAATTTGTTAATTTTAATTTGCCATATTTTTATATAACTGTTTTTAGCTTTGTAAGCTAAATCTCTTTAGGCATGAAAAATGCTTTCACCTTTAATGAAGGTTTCGTTTTCTTTTTTTTTACTTAAAGTCTTGGTAATCTTTTTCATCATCCAGTTTTCAACATAAATAAATACATCATCAAATAGTTTTTGTGATATTTATGATTGAGCTTTTAATTCATAAATTAGAATGAAATTCTATTGAATTTTAGGCATATTCGTATCTTTTGCAAAATAATACTTTGATTTATTGCTATGATCTTTATCATCTATTATTTCATCACTCGAACTTGTACTAGTGTAATCACGGTTTTCTTTCTATAGTATAATCTAATGTTTAAGTAGAGATCTTTGACTGAAACATATTTGCTACATTTGAGATTAATCTATTACACGCTTATTTATATATTTTACAATATGCGGAGTTTAAATATTTTTCAATATCATTATCATTTCCACTGAAAGTTTTGCATAATATAAGGCGCTTTCCATTTTTTACAGATATAATCAAAAAAAATATTTATTATTTATGTTAAAATCTGTATTTACTCCTGAATGCTAAGCTGTAGTTTTAATTAAATCCAAGCGTTTTTTTTTATAATTATCAATATTACTATCTATTTTGCGTAGCTGTGTAATCGTTGTAGAGGAAGTTTGCCCTTTGCTTTCAATTTTTTTTAGTTTTCGATCATTTATTAATTTAAATTTCTCATACGATGAAGTGATATCAGTGAACAATATAATAGCTTCTTCTTTGAAAAAGAAAAGTGATTACAATTTGTATTGTATGATGTTATAATATAACTTATACTGGTTATTTCAATACCTGAATTGAAATTAAAATTTTTACTCTCGTAGAGTTCATTCAATGAAGTAAAAAACTCAATTCTTGAGAATATAAACTGAAAAATCATGTGGTACTACTTGCGTAGTATCCAAACCTATTAAATACTAACACTTAACTTAGTTAAGTGAGGAAAAATATGAAAGATAACAATCTTACATAATGTTTATTTTTTCATGTCAAGCACTTTTTTATTTTTTTACGACCTCAATTAATGAATGATTTCCATATTAGTTCCGCACTATTTGCAGGATTGTCACTTTTTGTAATAGGCCTACCAATTACTATATAATCAGCCCCTGAGCTTATTGCTTCTTTTGGTGTTGCTGTTCTTTTTTGATCATCTTGACCGTAATTTACACGAACTCCAGGAGTAATAATGGTAAAGTCTTTACCGCACTCTTTTCGCACCTTTTGAGCTTCAAGTGCAGAGCAAATTATTCCATGTAGCCCAATCTTTTTTGCGAGCTTTGCAAGTAAAATTACCTGTGATTTCACCTCTTTTATCACTCCAAGCTCATTTAAATCCTCATTGCCCATACTTGTTAACACGGTCACTCCGATCAGTTTCATTTTTACATCTTTCACTAGACTTAAAGCTTCTTCAAGCATTTTTGTTCCACCGCTTATATGCAATGTTAATATTTCAACATTCAAAGCCTTGATTGCCTCAATTGTTTTAGCTACAGTGCTTGGAATATCATGTAATTTCAGATCTAAAAAAATTGGTATATTGTATTTTGCAATTTCCCTCACTCCATAAGGACCATGAGCAGCAAAAAATTCTAATCCTAATTTTACCATACCGACTTTATCACGTAGAGCATTAGTTAAAGATACAGCCTCATTCAAATCTTGTGTGTCTAATGCGCATATTATTGAGTTCATCGTATATCTTCTTGCATAATCTTTTTGTAGACTGTAATAGTAATATTACATTTTGCAACTTTTTTTTACTCCAGAAAAACATTAGATCTTACTTAAGTTCTGTATATCTAAGTCTAATGTACGATACATACTAACATTAGTAGTACACAACTGAGATAAGAGCATCTATTTATATATCTAGGATCTTTTCTATACGTGAAATTTCATTTGATAGTAGTTTTTGTTTCGGAAACTGCTTTATAGCAGAAATATTTTTACTTGTTTCTTTAAATTCTAATAAAAATTCACTACTAAAACCTTTAGTTGTTATTTCCAGTGAGTTAGCTGTTTTTTGTACTACATTTCCTTGTAGTAAAATTTGTTCTAGTATGTTTTAGCTTTTTCTCTAAATTGTTAATATGTCCACTGTGTTTCTATTACGCTTTTAGAAATTGATTAAAAAGAATTCTATCATATTAAATATATAGATTAATGTTTTTCGTTTTGTCTATGTAAATCAATACTTTGACTTGTTATATTGAGACATGACTTTAGATATTCTATTTCTTTTGTTATTTTTTTTAACTTTTCATTTTTCTCTTTCCCTTTCTCTTTTGAATTATCATATAGTTTCTCCTCTGATTCTAACTGTATCCTTAGTTGAACTATTTTTCTCATTTAAATTTTTAATTTTGCTTTCTAAATTTTACTTTTCTTTCATTAATTTATTTGATCTATCCTTTAACTATTTTACTTTTTTATTTGTAGCTTCTACAGCCTTTTTTTCTAAAGATATTTTATTTTCTAATCTTTACTTTTTTATTAAATTTACTTCTCTCAATCTCTATTCTCTTATTACTATTAATTGCTTTAAAGAAAATATAATTATCAAAACAGACAACGTAGCTAAAGTAAGAATTAAAGAGAAGATACTTGAGAAGTTATAAGCAAGCATCAAGAGGATGAAATTAATTAAGAGTAATTAAAAACTGGCTACAAGATAAGATAAATTGACTTTTTAAAACAAGTTATTTATTTTCCCCATAAAAAGAACAATAATGATTTTATATTCTTGTTAAAATTCCCTTTATTGCAAGAGAAAATGCTTATTGTAATTCTGCATCTACGATAAATTTTCCATTTTCAGTTGTAAGTCCTTTTACATCTTCGCTCCACTGTATTACTTCAGCATTGCAAATCGTTTGCAAATCATTCTGTGCAGATTGATACAATCTATCTTCTTGTGTGTTTGCTTTTATTGTCAATTTTTTTATCAAATACTTAACTGACACATTATTATCTGCTTTTATTTTTCTCACAAGATTTAATATCTGCACAGAATTGTCTCCCATTTCTTTAGAATACTTATCATAGATAAGTTCTTCTTTATTTGGCCAATTATTTTGATAATGTACAGAATTATAGCTATACAACCGATGATATATCTCTTCCGTAATGTATGGCAAAAAAGGTGCAAATAACCGCAAAATAACGTTTAGTACATATATTAAACTTTGTTTAGCACTCAAATTTGCTTCACTGTTTATCTTCTCTCCATATGCACGTTTTTTTACCAACTCTAAGTAGTTATTACAAAAATCTTTCCAGAAAAACTCCTCTATTGCCTCCAAAGCTTCGCAGTATTCAAATTGCAATAAGTTGTTTGTTGTTCTATTTATCACTTCATATAATTTAGACAATATCCATTTATCCATTATCTCACTGATGGAATTTATGTTTACTGTTTGATACTTTTCCATGAACATAGAAATAAATTTGCTGGCATTCCAAAGTTTTGTAACGAGGCGCTTACCAATTCTGAATATATTTTCAGAGTAAACTGTATCAACTCCAAGCCTTGAGTTTGCTGCCCAGTAGCGTACTACATCAGCCCCATAGGTCTCAAGTATTATATGAGGAGTGATGACATTACCTTTTGATTTACTCATCTTTTTTTTATCATCAGCTAAACACCAACCACTGATCATGATATTTTTCCATGGCAGGGAGTTTGAATGGTAATGTGCCTTTAAAATTGTATAAAAACCCCAAGTTCTTATTATTTCATGGCTTTGACTACGCAGATCTGTAGGAAATATCTTGTCATAGCGATGGTTCGGTAAATGAAACTCATTGTTTATTGCCAATGCACTTAGTTGTGGAGTGATTGCACTTGTGGCCCAAGTGTCCATCACATTTTGATCTGGAATAACTTCTTCTTTACTATATCCTTTTGGTAAATCCTTGAATGGATCTATAGGTAGATCCTTTACTTCAGCTAGAATAATTTTGCCTTCTTCTCCTTTGCGTTTTGAGTACCACACTGGAAATGGCACACCAAAATAACGCTGCCTTGAGATACACCAGTCCCAATTTAGTCCTTCTATCCACATTTCCATGCGTTTACGCATAGTAGCTGGATACCAGTTGCATTCCTTAACTTTATCTAATACTTTAGCTTTTTCTTCTAAGATCTTGATAAACACTTGATAAGTAGGTAATATTTCAAGTGGTGCACCAGATCTTTCTGCGCACTTAACAGAATGAGAAATGTTAGTGCTCTCTATCAAAAGTCCTTTTCCACTCAAGATTTCAATTATTCTTTTTCTTGCTTCTTTAACTTTTAATCCATTTAGTACACTATTTATCATTCCGGTGTTCTTACACTGTGATCTATTGTTATTACGCACTGAATTTAGATTTATCCTTCCATCATAATTGATGATAATCTTAATCGGTAAGTTATACTTTTGCTGCCAGTATATGTCGAGCTCATCACTGAATGTACAGCACATAACCAGTCCGATACCTTTGTCTATTTTGACTTTATCATCAGCTATTATTGGAACTTTTGCTCCTGTTATTGCTACTGTAGCTGTTTTTCCAATTAAATGAGTGTAGCGTTTATCCTTTGAATGGCAAAAAACTGCAACGCATGCTGGAAGAAGTTCAGGTCTCGTAGTTGCAATTTTGATCTGCTCATTTTCTTCAGTGGAAAAAACTATCGTGTATAATGATGATTCAAAGACTTTATCCTCTACTTCTGCTTGTGCAATTGCGGTTTTGTCAACCGGATCCCAAAGGATGGGTTGCATTTTCCTGTATGCATACCCCTTGTTATATAGATCAATAAATGACATTTGAGAAAGTGTTACAGCTTCCTTACTGATCGTGTGATATTCCAAACTCCAGTCATAGCTAATACCAACTGATTTAAATAGTTCCTTGAATTCCTGCTTTGATTTTTCAATAACCTCATAGCACATCTTTATAAATTTCTCTCTGCCAACTTCTTTTATACGGGTTTTATAGGTTTGTTCAACTAATCTTTCAGTTGGGAGCCCATTATCATCAAATCCAATTGGATAAAACACATCTTTCCCAAGCATGCGCTGAAACCTTGCAATGAAGTCTGTATGGCAATAGCTAAATATATGACCGATATGCAATTTCCCCGATATCGTCGGTGGAGGTGTGTCTATAGTGAAAATGTTATCCTTTTTGCCACTCCATTTATAAATTTTGCTGTTTTCCCACAATATGTTGTATTTGGCTTCAATTTCTTTAAAACTATATTTTTCTTCTAACATAAACATTCAACAATTTTAATTTATAAGTTAACATAATTAAGTAAAGACGGCTACGCTAAAATTCTACGAATATGTAATAATAAGTATTATTTGACTTTAAATTTTATGATATATAAAATATCAATTTAAATTGAAGTTTATTATGTCACACGAAATAACACAAAGCTTAATGTTGGAATAGGTGTAAGACAACACATCCTTTCATCTTACAAGACGAAAATGTAAGTATGATGAAAGTAATCTCAAAGAAGAGAGTGGATAACATTGAGAACTTGTATCGTATGAATGATATATTAATTAGTAAACAATTATCTGCTTCTCTTTCTTGTAAATTTTTACTGTTCCTTTTACTCTACAACTTAATGTTTCATATGTTCCTCTCTTGCAATCTACTGTAGAAAACAATGAATATGCTCAGCAACTTGCTCTAAATGAGGATGACACTGGAGAGAACCCCTTACTTATATGTAAAGACTATTATATGATACATTAGATGATGAACACAAATCATATACTATTTTTCTTTCTTATAATCTTTGGCTAATCCTTCTATTCAATGATCTAATTCTATTTTTGATTCTTCTAAAATTGTCTCAGGAATAAAAGAAATAGTGTGCTTTATCTAAATATCTTCTTTGGATTTTAGAGAAAACGTGCCATCCATTACTATTACAAGAAAGAGATGATGAATCTTAAATCTCTTCTGAAGAGATAATGATGAAGAACTGTCTTATATTCAAAATGATATACAATTACATATGTATCATTCTTTTTCATTATCTGATCTTTCTATTTCAGAAAATACGTTAGTATCATAATTACAAAATGAATTGTTGCGTCTTAATATAGCAGTAGAAACATCATAAATCATAAAGAGAGTTAAATAGAACTATGTAATAATACTCATTAAATGAGCAATTGAAAAAAGAGCTGGAGGATTAAACAATCCTCTTCTTGAGGACATAGAAGATCAAGTATAGCAATTAACTCAATTGTTCAATAAAGAAAGTGAAGAGTAATAAATTGTAGAATTAGCTTAGAAGCTAGGCACAATAGATGAAATCTTTAAGAAAAGAAACATGTTTTGAAACACTAAAAGAATTGAAAAGGTTATATAAGAAAAGGGATTATATAAGAAATAAGTTGAACCGTAAACGTGCTATTTGAAGATCTAATAGAGAAAGAAGGGCAAATAAAAGAACTAAATACCAAAATTGAGAAATTACAGTAATAATTAGAGCCTCAAGATATAAAAATAACAAAATTAAAATTTCAACTATCAAATGCTGAAGTTGGCAAGTTAAAAGTAGCTTTGAAAGCTAAAGATGAAGGAATAAGTAAATTAAATTCTCAAATCTAGTAGTAGAAAAGAAAAGGGCAGTAAGAAAGGAAAAGAAAGAACTAAAAGATAAAAAACAACTAATTGAACAATCAAAAACTTTAATATTATGTTATTGCTTTTGTTTTTAATCTTAGTTGCTAGATTGGCAGCATTTATTGTGCTTGAATGTACAGCTAGACTAAACATTTGTGCAATGGTTGGGTTTATAGTATTAGCATCTGCATTAGCTGTTATAGTGAAAAATATTTAGTATTTAAGTCTAATATTCAAATGAATGGAGCAAAAACAGAATGAATAAATAAGAGAAGGCTTCTTCTAAAAAACAGCTAGTTTAACACAGTTTATTGAAACATAATAATCTAAAATTATAGTTGAATAACTATTAATAACAATGTATAATTATTAATCTTTATCTAAGTATAATAGCTCTTTTTAAATTTCTCTATCTTAAGAAACGATGTAGCATTTTAATGCATCTTTAGCACTGAAAAATAAGGACATTTTTATTAATTATTTTAATAATATTTAAAGCTTTCTTGGAAAGAAATGAAATAAAAAAATAGAGTTTCTCAATCCTATAATTGATGTTGAAATTGCTTCCAAAAAGCAAAGCATTGTTGATGTTTTCTGTAGAGATGAAAAATATAGTATATAAAATAATAATCGAAATTTAGATAACTTAAAATCAAAGTTTTTGAAAAACATGCTCAATATCATGCTGTTAAGGCGTATTCAAGACAGATTAGCAAAAGTGACCAATATAAAAAACCTCAAAGAAATTATCTTTACCGTTATTTCCAATTGTATCTTATTTCTTGAAAAATCTGAGTATAAATCGAAGAATACTATTCGTGATGAAGATATCAATGAATATGATTAAAAAGATTTTTTATTTTACATTTATTAAACTATAAAATTTCCTAAGACGAATGAAAATCAGCTAGAGAATATAATTGAGAAATGGATATATATTTTAAATATATAGGTGAAATTAGTGAAAAGGAATTGGAAAGAATAACAGGAAATGATATAATCATAAAAAAAGTATATGAAAAATTAAATAGATTCAATTGGTTAGAAAAAGAATTTATAGAATATGAACAAGAAATAAAGCGTATTTGTGATGAGCAGACTGTTTCTTTCCTTAAAAATTTGATGATGCAACTGAAAAAGATATTAAAATTGGTAAAAAGGAAGATTAGGAAAGAAGATAGAGAAGAAGGAAAAATTGAAGTTGCAAAAGCAATGTTAGCTAACAACGTTGTTATTGATACTTTTGTAAAATTTGCTGGTCATTTCTTTAATGAAATCAATGAATTGTAGAATGAAGCTGAATAGCGTAATGTATGCTTTTAGTTTTCATATTCTCTTATCAACATAAAATAATTATGTGCTGATTGTATAATATATTTAATTTCTTCATTTTATCTTCTTTTGAAGAATTTTTCTGTTCTATTAGCTGATATTTCTCAATTTTTTATCACTTTGTCTATGTGTAAATAGCGAGCCAGTAACCACTACTGTTTCAGATTCCACAACTGTATGATCTATTACAGTAGAGTCAATATCAACAAATGCTTTTTGTTTATGCATTGTGTATGCAGTGTAACATACAAAAATGCCACACGGTTACTATATTGCCAATAATTGTTGCACTTACCTTGGTTTCTGTTTACACGAATTATCGTTCAATCTTGAATATTTGATTACAAAATTAAATCATATGCTTGCATTCTTCTTTATTTCAACCTTGCATACGATATGTGAACTACTTATCAAAGCACTCTTTCATCTATATTAATTCATAATCTTTGTATTTTAAAATGTGATACATATTGAGTCTATGATTCCATTTTTTATATAACTTAAGTAAGATTTTTTCACTAGACAATAAATATTTTTCTTTGGTTAACTCAATGTCTTGGCATAAATTTTATTTCACTTTATGTTTCTAGAACTATGATACATAGCTGTACGAACATTGTAGTTAGCAGGTAATTTGCTTAACAGACTGTGTCATCTCAATGTTTCGATACTGAGATCTAATCTTTCCATAATCATTAAGACTTTATATTTTAATATAACTTTTATACTTACCAACTTAATAAAATTCCTAAATGCCAGTTTAGCTACTTACATGATACTTTCCTAATAGCACAATGTTCATGTAGTTATTTGAGTAATGCTTGTAAGTAATACAGAGGCATGTGCTGCTATTCCCTCATTTCTACCAATAGAACCTAATTTTTCTGCAGTGTTTGCTTTAATATTTATAAATTCACTATCAATCTCTAATATTTTTGATATAGATTTTTTCATTTCTATTTTATAAGGCGATATTTTAAGTTCCTCACAAATTATAGTAATATCTAAATTAGATACACGGTATCCTTTTTCTTTTGCTTTTGTAATAGCAAAACTAAGGAAGTAAGACGAATCACAATTTTTCCACTTAGCGGAACTAGAGGGAAAATGCTCTCCTATGTCGCTATATCCCAGTGCTCCTAGTATTGCATTGACAACCGCATGTATTGTAACATCACCATCGGAATGCGCTTCTATTTTCATATTATGCTCGATTTTCACACCGCAAATTTTTATAAAGTGCTCAGTATTATTTTGAGTTTTAACAAACTTGTGTATGTCATAACCAGTGCCAATACGATATTTTGGTTCTTCAAGAAGGAGTTTTGCCATATTAATATCTTCTTTTGAAGTTAACTTAAAATTGCTTTTTTCACCTTTAATAATCGCAACATGTTTTTCATGCCATGTTATTAATGATGAATCATCAGTGAATTCTTTGCTTGATTGGTGGCATGACAATAATTCTTTGAAATTGAAAATTTGAGGAGTTTGTATAGCTCTGAGTTTTTCTCTTTGAATTATAGATTCAATAAAATTATTACTTATCGATGACATAGTATCTTCAACTTCTATTACAGGAACTACTCCTATATGTTGATCATTAATTATAGACTGAATTAAGCTATTTATCAAAGTATTTGATACAAATGGCCTGCAAGCATCGTGTATAACAACAAAATCTGGGTTAATTTTTTGTAAGCTTTCAAGTCCCAATTTAACTGAATTTTGCCTACTCTCTCCTCCATATATCGGGCTTACTAATTTAGTACCTATTCCTTCTGTTATCCAAGTAGCTGACACTAGCTTATAGAAATTTTCATGATCTTCATTAATTATCACTCTTACATAATCTATATATTGATTGATCAAAAATTTTTTGATTGTATAAAATAAAACAGGCTTTCCTGCCAGTTTTATGTATTGCTTAGGAATCACGTTACTGAATCTATTGCCTACTCCTGCCGCAACTATTAACGCTGCTATTTTGTATTTCTCAGATCTGTTAGTGTACACATTTATCATTTTCAGCTTATATATAATAGCAGGTTATTTGAAGTTTTAAAAAGATTGATAAAATTTAAAAGACAGCATCTGAGATCTAGATTTAGTAATAAATATTTAAGAAATTTACCAGGTAAAAACAGATAAAGAAACTTCAAATAACTAATTATTGACCAGCTATCTTATAGTATTGACATTTTTAATGTATTAAATGAGTTATAAGTGCGTTTCAACTTGTATGAATAAAATCCATGAAGTTTTAAAAGACGTAAGATGCACATAGTACAAGAATTTTAGACATGAAATGCTAAATATCATAAGTATATGTCATTAATCAGCGTAGATTGGGAAATTAAACAAATATCTTCAGTATCATCGAAAGAGTAACGACGAAGATTGTCAAGTAGTTTTTTCGTTTCTGTATGCTTAGCTCCATTATTAGGTTATGACAATCAGATTAATTTTTTATTGTCATGATTTTTTGGATCTTTTACGGAAAATTATGTATGAATCTGATGATTCTGTATTCATCTGAGTAGATTTTAGCTAATCTATTAGCTTTTTTTTTTGCTTATTGCTTGGAATTGAAAAATGTCAATCCATGATGTTTGTGCTGAGCTTTTTGTGTATCATGATCTTGTGTTTTAGATATTTTAGTTTCAATTTCTTTTTGCTTTAATAAGTTTTTGCAATTGTTTTAGAGACTCTTTGACAGATTTTATTTTTTTGTGATTGTCTGTTAATATACTTTTCCTCTCCTTAAGTTGTTGTTTAAGCTTATTTATTTCGCTCTACATACTTTTTTCAATTTAGTTTCTCTATATCTAAAAGAGATCTGCATCAGATTGTTGAATTTCTTTCTTTAAAGCTTCTTTTTGCAATTGATTCAATTTTTCAGCTAATCGACTTACTTCATCAGTTAATGTCTTACTTTTCTTTTTTTTATATTTCTATCAACTGTTCTACTAATTGCTCTTCTTTATCGTCTTTTAAACCTTTTAATATTTTTCATATCATCCTCTCAGTCTTTCAGTTTTGCATTTTCCGCTTTTAATATGTTCAGTTTAGCTTCATTTTTCTCTAATTTTTTACGTAATTCTTAATTTATTTTATCTGCTGATTGAGCTTTATTTTTCATCTATTAATTGAGATTTAAATCTATTATTCTAGTATTTTTACTTCTTGACTTTGATATAATATACTTATTTGTTGCTCTAACTGCCTAATATTTTGATTCTTGTTGTTTAATTCCTTTCTACTTTTTTCCAATTTAATTTCAAGCTCTTTTACTTCTCTTTCAAAGCTTGCTTTTTCTTGACTAATTCGTTTGTTTCCTCACCATATTTTTCTAATATTTTTTTATTATGGTTTTTAACCCTGAATTTTCTTTTTTAAAGTGCGCAATTTCTTCTTTCAATTCTTTTATTTTATTCTCTAATTCATCCTGTTCTTGTTCATATTCTTCTTCGTTCAAAGACAAAGAATTTCTGCATGAAGAAAGCATAGATGTGCTTTTAAGAGAAAAATATTCAATACTATCCAGTGTTAGGCGATTATAGTAATTCAGATGTATTTTGTTAAATGTTTCCTACTCCAGCAGTAGCTGATCGTTCATATTTTTGTCTATATCAATAAAATCCTTTCAACAAAGATTTTTAATTGATAAAAAACTTCTTTATTTTGTTCAATTAACTTTAATATTTTATCTCCTTCTCCTTATTGATAGTGAATTTTTGAACTTTAAATTGCAAAATTTTGATTCATAAATCACTTCCAGTATATCACTGAGACCAATTTTTGTTGCCTTTTTTACCTGCGTACAGTATTTTACTGTCCTTTTCAAGGAATATATGATAAAATATAACCCCACTGCTAACTCTTAAGATATTATTGATTTTACTAATTCTTCTTTATTTTTAAATCTAATGTTAATTCATTATCTTTTATCTAATACGCTAAAAAACTTTGATCTGATAGGTTTTATATTTATTATATGTTTCACTTGTGTATTTTTACTGATTGTACGAACTGTTGAAAATCTGTTTCACATTTTGAGTTTATTTGTTTCCTAATTTCTTCCTTTTTATGTAAAGGATCAATAAGGTACTAGATTAATTTTTCTTTTTCTAATTGCTTTATATCTTCCTGAAAACTGTTACAGGATTCAATGACAACTAAAATATCCTATTTCTTTTGTTTATTTGAATCTAAATTTTGATTTTCAGCTATAAGTATATCTTCGTTTTCTTCTGACGTGGTTCAATTTTTCTAAAAATGCACTACTATATTAGTGTCTTTAGCTTAAAAATTAATTAATTATGTGAGTTAATAAAGAAGAAGCTTGAGTATTTGTTTACAATGTTATATAGAAGTTACTTCAAGAGGTATAGTATGGATAAAACCATTATAAGAAAATATGATATTAGGGGTATAGTAGGTAAAGACCTACAGATCAATGATGGATATGAGATAGGTAGGAAATTTGGCCAAACCATAGCTAATGTTTGTGTAGGATATGACAGCAGAATAGATTCGCCAAGTATAGAAAAAGAATTAATTAGAGGTTTAACTCTATCTGGAGCAAACGTTATACGCATAGGATTATGCTCTTCGCCTATGCTATATGCTGCAACGCAAATCATGCAGGCAGATCTTGGCATTATGATTACCGCTTCACATAATTCTAGCAAATATAATGGCTTTAAATTTTTCAGCAGTAAGAGAGTTTACTCAGAGCAAGAAATAAAGGATGTTATAAGCAGTACGATTAAGAATCTTGCAAAAATTGGAAGCTCAATTAACATAAATATATATAGTGAGTACATTTGTATATTAAAAAGTGCACTGAAGAACAATTTCACACAAAAGCTAAAAATAGCTTGGGATTTTAGCAATAGCCCAGCAAGTGGAATTGCGAGATATCTTGAAAAGATCTTGCCAGATCATGTGAATATCGTAATTAATAACTCTATAGATGGAACATTTCCATTACACGATCCAGATCCTATAGAAGAAAAAAATCTCGTTCAATTAATTGATATTGTAAAGGAAAATAAATGTGATCTTGGTATTGCACTCGATGGCGATGGTGACAGGATACGCTTAATTGATAATAAAGGCAATGTTGTTTCCAATGATCATTTGTTTATGGTTTTTGCGCGTGAAGTATTAAAAGAATATCCAGGAAGCAAAGTTATTGCTAATATAAAAATGAGCATAAAAGTGCATGACTTTATCAGTAGATTAGGAGGAAGGGTAATTGTATGCGCTACTGGACATTCATTAGTTAAGAAGAAAATGGTAGAGGAAGAGGCAAAATTTGCTGGTGAACTGAGTGGACATTTTTTCTTCTCTGAGTTAGGTTTTGATGATGGGCTATATTCTACCATTAAAATTATTGACGTCTTACTTAAGAAAAACCAAAGTCTATCTGAGATGATTGAGGATTTGCCAAAGTTATATATCACTCATGAAATGAAGATTGTAGTTAAAGATGAGAAAAAATTTCAAATAATTGAATTAATAAAGAAAACATTAGAGCAGCAAAATATTGTATTCTCAGAGCTAGATGGTATTAAAGTAACTAATAAAAATAATAAAAGTTGGTGGCTCCTTAGAGTGTCAAATACACAAAATTGCATTACAGCCAGATGCGAAGGAGATACTTTAGAAGATTTTGAATTGGCTAAAAAAGTTTTGTTTTATTATATTGATGGTATTCGCTCAATGAAGTGGTAAAATTAGATTGGTAAGATAATATAAAAAGAACAATTAATCATTTGCTGAAGAATATTTATCTTTTGTAGTAGTTGATGATGAAGCAATCAGTTTATTTAAAATTTCATCTCTCGGCCCAATAGAATAAATAATACCATCTGACATGAGAATTACTTTATCGACTACAGATAATAATGGTAGTTTATGAGTTATGATAATAATTGTGGTATTTTGCTTTCTTGCAATGTTGATTGCATTAATTAAGCACATCTCTCCATTGCTGTCTAGATTGGCATTTGGTTCATCAAGTACCAAAAGTTTTGTATTTCCGTAAAAAGCTCTTGCAAGACCAAGTAATTGTTTCTGCCCACCAGAAAGTGTAACTCCAAAACTCCCTATCATTGTATCATACCCATTTGGTAAACTCAGTATTAATTCATGTATTCCTGCAATTTTCGCTGCTTTGATTATTTCTTCAGGATTATGATCTGATCTCATGCGTGCAATATTGGCTTTGACACTGGTGTTAAATAATTCAATATCTTGAGGTAAGTAACCAACATAATTACCAAAATTTTCTCGATTCCAAGTGTATACATCAGCGCCATCTAATCTGACTACACCAGATATTGGTTTCCATACACCAACGATTAATTTTGCAATGGTTGACTTACCAGAAGCACTTGCACCAATAATACCAACCACACCTCCTGACTCTATAACAAATGATATTCCTTTTATTGTTGGTTTATTACTTCCATAAGGAGTAAAAAATACTCTATCAAATTCCAGTCTTCCTTCAGGTTCTGGTAGAGCCATAGTTTGTTCTCTTTTTGGTGATGTGAGTATAAGTCTTTGCAGCCTTCTATATGATATTTTGGCCTGATTTAAAGAATTCCAAGTGTGAATTGCTGCATCAAATGGAGCCAATACTCTACCCATTAAAATTGAAGCAGCGATGATACTACCAGCAGTTTTATGAGCTGTGATTGCAAGTAATGCACCTGTTCCGATTACTGATATTTGTAGAGTTGAGCGTAAAAATTTAGTGATTCCAGTAATTATATAAGAACGATTTTGTGCTTTGATTTGCATTGCGCGGTTCTGATCATTTCGTTTGCACCAATCAGAAACTATGAATTCTGACATACCCATAGCTTCAACCACTTCTGCATTTCTTGTTGCGACGTCTATAGCATAGATATTACGTATAGTTTCTTCATTGGTTTCTTGCACTATGCGTTTAGTGGCAAGTTCATTCCATATTGCCATAGAAACTAATATAACAATTCCAGTAATAGCTATAAATCCCGTAGAGGTATGTATCATAAATATTACAATAAGATAAATTAATGACCATGGGGTATCAAACAATGAGAATATACTATTTCCTGTAATAAAGTTTTTTATCACTCCAAGATCTCGTATTGCTTCACCACTGGAAGTTGAGCTGTGCACTGATGTTAACCTGATTGATCTTAGTATCAGATCTGGTGTTGCGATTTTATCGATCCAGTCACCAATCTTTGCCATAGCTAGATATCGACAGGTTTCAAGCATTGCAGAACACGCAAATGCAGATAAAGTAATAATCGTCAGCATAACTAGCGTCGATACGCTTTCACTCGATATTACTCGATCAAGCACCTGAGAGGTATAAAGTGGTAGAAATAACATTAACAAGTTGATTCCTGAACTAAACCAGAAAATGAACCAAAATGCACTTTTACATTTCTCTAAGCAAGAGTATAGGATACTTTGTTTCAATTCTTTTTTTATAGATGTTGTGATTTCCACAATCTTCCTTTTAACTTGATTACATGCATAATATGCAATTTTTTTTTGCAAAAATATTAACAGTAGCCACTAATTTTAAATTGATAATATAAAATATTAATATACATAAATAGAAAATTTAAACAATGACAATAAAGAAATAGTTTTTTTTATTTAATTAAGAATGAAGAGTTCATTAATAACTTTCTAATTCCCACTTTGGTCTTGGTGCAAAATTAAGTGAATCCATATAACTCTTCTGTAATTTTTCAATTCCTGTCCATCCAACCATTACTGCATTGTCTGTACATAAGTTGCTTGGAGGAAAAAATAAGTTCAAATTTATCTGTTTCTTTAATTTTTCTCTCAAGAAATTATTTGCTGCAACTCCACCAGTAATTACAAAATCATTAATTTTGATATTTAAAGATACAGCTATATTAATCGCATTTTTGACTCTATCGAGTAGTATATCACTAACACACTCTTGAAACGAAGCACATATATCACATATATCTTGCTTGCTCATTTCAAGTTCTTGCATTAAGTTTTTTACTGCTGTTTTAATTCCAGAAAATGAAAGATCGCATCCAGGACGTTTTTTCATTGCCCTTGGAAGTTTAAATCTTGTACCATCACCTTTTTTAGCTAATTTTTCAATTAATGGACCTCCAGGATAGCTTAAACCCAACATCTTAGCAACTTTGTCAAACGCTTCACCCAGCGAATCGTCCAGTGTTTCTCCAAGTTTAATATATTTACTCACATCCTGTGCGATTAAAAATTGGCAATGACCACCTGATATCAATAGGACTAAAAACGGAAATTTTACTTTGTATAGTAATCTGATAATCAGCGCATGTGCTTCCAAATGATTAACTGCAATGAATGGTTTTTGTGCTACATGTGCAATTGCTTTGGCCATCATTGTACCAACTATTAATCCACCTATGAGCCCTGGTCCTGATGTTGCTGCAATCGCATCAAGATCATAAAAGTTAAGATTAGATTTTTCTATAGCACTTTTTATTAGATCGCTTAAATGCTCCATGTGAGCGCGTGATGCTATTTCAGGAACCACTCCACCGTATTTTTTGTGTTTTGTTTGAGAAAAAATCTCATGAGCAAGGATTTGCTTATCACTATTTACAATTGCTACTGCAGTTTCATCGCAGCTTGTTTCAACAGCTAGGATAGTTTTCACGTATATTCGAATATTTTAATTATAAAAATTATATTCTATAATGCTTTGAAAGTTAATTATATTCTGCTAAATTAATCACCTTCTTCAAAGGTAGAGCTATTTTTACTTCAAAGAGAAAATTTACCAATCTAAGTACTCTTCACCTTGGTCATATTTTGAATGATAGTTTTATTATTGTATTCTTTTTTAGTAGCTTGTTTTATTAAATTTTTAATTAGCATACTTTGTTAGTATAGCGATATTTCTGCTTTTTACTCGAAATTGACTAAGTAAAAATTATTTTTGAGAGCTTCATTTTAGATATAATCAACACTAAATCATGCATTATACGCGGATAAATCTACAAGAATGATATCACGCAGGTAATTAACATAGAAATAAAAAAACTACTTAACAAATCTCATTAATTCTATTAAAATAACACTTTAGGTGTTCATTTATCATCACAATTTGTAGATTAAAACGACAAAGGAAATTTTTATTTAACTTTTCATGTTTATTTTTTTTCCACTAATGTGCACCTTACGTCTTTAAAACTTCTAATTTTCAAGCTTAAATGCACTTATAAGTTGTTTAATAAAGTATAGAATGTCAAATAGAACAAGAGAGTTTTAATACTAGATGCTTTGAGTTTTTTTTACCTTATTTTTTGTTTAGTAAATTTCTTAATTATTTATAGTTAAATCAATTCAAAAGTCTGTAAATGGTATTATTCCAGCGCGTGATATTGGGATCAATGAATTTTATCGAGTAGATAAGTATGAAAGTTATGTTAAAAAAGGATAAATCTCAATGTAGGAGCATTAAGCATTAAAATGACATCGTCTGTTATGTAATTACCTCCTAATTGCAATGTTCATACAGCTATGTGTTCAAGTACTTGGATAATAAAGGAAGAATTGAAATGATAAAAAAGTGCTAAAGGATAGGAAAAGAGGCTATTTGGAGACTCACTTATAAAGTGACATTATAGATTCCATCGTCAAGCATTTTGCAATGCTTATCTTTCTTTCTCCTAAAAACTCCACATTATAATGCAAGAGATCTATTTAGTGATAAAATTATGCTATTTTAATTTTAATAGCTTATATTTTAGTTCTAAATAACGACAATGAATATTTTTAATGGGAGATGCTTTTTGATGTCAACAGAATTTTCTAAGAGTAATTAGAAAAATAAACAATTTCTTATGCAAATTATTGCTTGACTAATAACCAATACTGCTTTAACTTTTAATTAAATAGCATAATGTTGTAAATTAGCTTTTAAAGAAGTACAAAATATAGTTCATGAAGAAATAGATGTTGAGAGATTTAATCCTATTATTTCTGATGAAATGATTGAGAAAGAAATTGATAACTGAAAAAAAATCCAAATCTTGTCTCAAGTTTGATTGTAAAAAATGTAAAAAAAGAGTAAATCAATTGATAATACTTTCGGCCTTGTTTTTTTTGATAAAGTATGGAGATAAACCTGATGCAATTTTTTTTTAAAAAAAAAGTTTCTTATTTTGAACAATAGCTTTATAGCTAAATTGACTAGTACAAAAAATTGTACAGTGGAGCAAGTAAGAGGTAGGTCTCACTATAATATGCAAAATATAAAATATTAAGATTATATGTTACTAGGTTTATGTATTCAAGAAAATTTAGAAACAGAAATAGAAAAAAAAATAAAAGGTTGAGAAATATAAAGGAAAATTATTAAAATTTCTCAATTTGTTTATTTATTTTTATATCTTGTTAATATTAAATTAACTTGACTTGTCAGTGTTTATTGGTATAATAACAGCTAAAGTATGTAGCTTAATAGCAATTGAGTTTAATACTTCCTAAAATTAGTTTAGCCTAATTTATTATCTTATAGTCACATTTTAGGTTAATAAACATCAATTAAAATTTTTGGAGGACTATGGTAACAATCAATGAAGATGTTTTAGCAAAAGAAAAGATTGCAGCTGAATTAGAATCGGCAAAAACAAATGAGCAAATTTCTAATAACGATATGATAAAACAAACAACAAATCAATGTATAAAAGAAACTAAAAATGCATTAGATCTGAGTGAACTGAGAAAAAAAACAGCAGAAGAATTATTAGATCTAGCTGAAGAAAGGAAAATTTCAACTAATGGTAAAGGTAGTGGTAGAATGCTGAAACAAGAGATGATATTCAGCTTAATGAAGAAAATGAGCGAAGAAGGAGGTATTACTACAGGAAGCGGAATAGTTGAAATATTACCTGATGGTTTCGGTTTTTTACGCTCAGCAAGTGCTAATTATGCTCCAAATACTGACGATGTGTATATTTCAAATGGACAGATAAAAAAGTTCAATTTGCGTACAGGAGACATGATATGTGGAGAAATCAGACCACCTAGTGATAAAGAAAGATATTTTACTTTAACTAAGGTTCAAAGTATAAATTTTACTGAGGTAAGTGAGTTGAGAAAATACGTTCATTTTGACAACTTGCTTCCTCTTTACCCCGAAGAAAGATTGATTCTTGAAAACAACAGCGGTGTAGATAATAAAAAAGATATAAGTATGCGAGCTGCGGATATAGTCGCTCCTCTTGGCAAAGGACAAAGAGCATTAATAGTTGCTCCACCTCGCACAGGAAAAACGATATTGCTACAGCAAATGGCTCATTCTATAGCTACAAATCATCCAGAAATAGAGTTAATAGTATTACTTATAGATGAAAGACCTGAAGAAGTAACAGATATGATGCGTTCTGTAAAGGGCGAGGTAGTGAGTTCTACATTCGATGAGCCTGCTTATCGCCATGTACAGCTTGCTGAAATAGTGATAGAAAAAGCTAAAAGAATGGTTGAGCATAAAAAAGATGTTGTAATTCTGCTTGATTCTATAACACGTCTTGCACGTGCTTATAATGCAGTTATTCCTTCGTCTGGAAAAGTTCTAACTGGTGGTGTAGATTCAAATGCGCTACAGAGACCAAAACGTTTTTTTGGAGCAGCTCGCAATATTGAAAATGGTGGTTCTTTAACAGTAATTGCTACTGCTCTTGTAGAAACTGGTTCAAGAATGGATGAAGTTATTTTTGAAGAGTTTAAAGGTACAGGTAATGCTGAGGTTATTCTTGATAGAAAACTTGCCGATAAGCGAATATTTCCAGCTATTGATATTACAAAATCTGGAACTAGAAAAGAGGAGTTATTAATTGATAAAGCTATATTGAATAAAATATGGGTGTTGCGTAGGATACTTAATCCTATGGGATCTGTTGAAGCAATGGAGTTTTTACGGGATAAATTGCTTTTAACAAAGAGTAATGCTGAGTTTTTTAACTCCATGAACAATTAAATATCAACGTCAGGAGCAAAGTTTTTGCCCATCTGGTTAGATAAAATTTAGGAATTCAGTTTTAACTTTTCACTTAAAATCAAATTAACAATATCAGGGCTAGCTTTTCCTTTTGTAAATTTCATGACTTCGCCAATAAAAAATCCGTATAATTTTGTTTTACCGCTTTTGTATTCTTGAACTTTATCTTGATTGTTATTGATGATTTTATTGATAATTTCAGATATTTGACTTTTATCGGTTATTTGTTTTAGATCTTGCTCTTCTATAATTAAAGATGCCGATTTTCCATTTTCAAACATAATATTAAAAACTTGCTTGCCAAGCTTAGTAGAGATTGTCTCATCAACGATAAAATCCAAGAGCTCAGACAAAGCATTTGCTTTGATCGGAGAATTTACAATATCAATACCTGCTTTATTCAAACGACCAAAAAGTTCTACAGTGAGCCAAGTAACAGCAAGCTTTGAATCGTGCTTTTTTATTAATTTTTCAAAATAATCAGCAATTGTTTTATCGGAAGTGATGATTTCTGCATCGTATTCATTGATATTTAATTCTTTAATGTATCGCAGCTTTTTTTGATCTGGCAATTCTGGCAAAGATGACTTGATAAGATCAATTTTGTCCTGGTTTACTTCAATAGGTAATAAATCAGGTTCAGGAAAATATCTATAATCACTTGCATTTTCTTTGTTTCGCATCACTTTTGTTTTTCCTAAAGTTACATCAAATAATAAGGTATTTTGACTTATTTCTCCTCCACTTTCCAGAATTTTAATCTGCCTTTGTATTTCATAATCTATAGCCTGTGTAATGTAACGTATTGAATTTAGATTTTTTATTTCACAACGAATGCCAAATGTGTTGCTGCCTTTTGGGCGCACAGAAACATTTGCATCACAACGAAGTGATCCTTTTTCCATATCACCATCACATGAGCCAATGTAACGTAAAATCTGTCTCAATTTTTTCATGAATTCTGCAGCTTCTACAGATGATCGAAGATCAGGTTTCGAAACAATTTCCATTAAAGCAACTCCTGCGCGGTTTAAATCCACGTAAGTTTTGCTCTTTTCATGAACACTCTTTCCCGAATCTTGCTCTAAATGAATTCTTGCAATTCTTATTTCTTTTTCATTTGTTTTGATAAACACTCTACCGTTCTTAGCTATTGGCTCAAAGAACTGAGTTATCTGATAACCTTGCGGTAAATCAGGATAAAAATAATTTTTCCGATCGAAATAAGAATACTTATTAATTTCTGCAGAAAGCGCTAGACCAGTGCGTATTGCCTGCTCTATAGAGTAGTAATTTAGTATTGGCAATGTGCCAGGCATTGCTGCATCAACCAGAGAAACTTGAGTATTATGCTCAGCACCAAATTTAGCTGATGCACTAGAAAATAGCTTTGTTTTAGAAGAAACTTGAGCGTGTACCTCAAGGCCAATTACCGCCTCCCAATTCTCTTTCTTCATGAATTCAATCTAAGTAATAATTTTATTATTCTGCAAAATTAGAACAAAAAGTCAAAATAAAACTCATATTTTATATCTTTATCTCAACTTTTTAGTTTATGATTTAATAGTAGTGTGTATCAAGAATGCAAGAATTGCTTAACAAATTCCTTCAATATTATTATAATAATAAACTATTTATTAGCCTTTCAAAATCTATAGCTTAAAATGCTAAGAAAACTTGTATTTGGCATATTATTTTTTCATACTATAATATATTTTATATCTTTTTAAAATTGCGGAGAGAGTATTGTTTTACTCATGAAAGCTGAAATAGACTTATGAGTCGTTTAAGATATCATCCAACGCAGGATTTAAAATAGAGAGTTGAAATAAACTAGCTATTCTCCGGTTTTTATCGTCTGATAGATTTCTTCAATATTATAGCGCAGACTAGAGTTGCGTTTAAAAACAACTAAATTGAGGTGTTTAAAGTATAAAAATGCCAATGCTGAAAGCAAATATACTGACCAGAGCTTCTTTTGCTTTTTTAGTGAATTTTTATAGCTATAAAAGTAGTATCTAGAGATACTAATAGGTATTTTAAATTTCAAGAAATAAAAATCTCTAGTTTTTAAGTGAAGAAAAGTCTACAATTATATGAAATCTCAGTAGAGTAGTATAATGTTTAACTTCAAAATATTTTGTAATGTCTATTGCCTTTGAAGTTACTATGGCTGTTCGCTACTTGCGAGGAAGAAATTCCAGGTTTTGTTCTGTTATGACTTTATTTTCTATTATTGGTATTGCACTTGGAGTTGCAACACTAATAGTGGTAATGTCTGTAATGAACGGATTTAGAGCAAAATTGCTTGATTCAATACTTAGCATTAATGGTCATGTTAATGTTTATTTTGATAGAAATATAAATTCAGATTATCATGCAGTATCAAAATCTATTGAGAAGATTCCAGGTGTATTGAAAGCAACTCCTATGACTAATGATCAAGTTATTATTGCAGCAAATGGTAAAATTGTAGGTAGTGTGGTGCGAGGTGTATCAATTAAAGATTTATTTAATAATACTACTGTTATAAATAATGTAATTGTTGGTAATGTAGAAAAATTTGATGAAGGAGTGATAATAGGAGCAGGATTAGCAGAAGCTTTGAATATTGACTGTGGCGATAAAATTGTCCTTATATCACCTGAAGGATTTGATGCATTGTTTGATGAAATATCGAGAATGAAAGAATATGAGGTTGTTGCAATATTTGATATTGGTATGTTTGAGTATGATAATACTTTAATATATATGCCAATAAAATCAGCACAGGATTTTTTCTCTTATAAAGATAGTATAAAAAATATAGAAGTATTTGTAGATGATGTCACTAAGGCTAATGAGCTAGCAAATGCTATAAAAAAAGAAACAGAAATGGAAGCTGAAAATTGGCAATTGCAACAAAGCCAATATTTTATTGCTTTAAAGACTGAAAGAAATGTGATGTTTTTAATTCTTACTCTGATTATAATTGTGGCAGCATTCAATATTGTCTCAAATTTAATGATGATAGTACAAGAAAAGAAATCTGCAATTGCAATCATGCGTACATTTGGTGCAACAACTGGAAGCATTATGCACATATTTTGGATTTGTGGACTACTGATTGGTTTTATAGGAACTTGTCTTGGCTGTATTATAGGTGTTGTTTTTTCTCTCAATATTGAAAATATTAAAGTGTTTTTAGAGAGCGTCACTAACGTTAAATTATTTGATCCTATGATATACTTTTTTTCAAGCTTGCCAATGATATTACTTCCCCAAGATGTGGTAAATATTTCTGCACTTGCATTGTTTCTGTCATTGTTAGCAACAATTGTTCCTGCATTACAAGCAGCTACGCAAGATCCTGCGGAGATATTACGGTATGAATAATACTAAGCTAAAATGCATAGGCTGGTTCTTAATTTTGTTATTGTTTGTCAGTTATATTACAATAAATAACATAATGTTTTTAAAAAAAAATCAACAAGAAAGCGAAGATAATATAAAAGTTTTAACGGAAAATATAGATGGACTCAAGATGTTACTTGAGGTTAATCAGTCTAGAATAGAAAAAAAGATATTTGATCTAAAGAGGAATTTGCTTATTCAATATAAGCAAACTGATGGTAGCTCAAAGCATAAGAATCTTGCAAAATTGCTCCTACTTGTGATTAAAATGAAGAATTCGTTATTACAAGAAGCAAGATTTCATGATCATATAAATTCAATAAAGCCTTTAATATCGGAGCTTGATGATCAAGAAATAGAGAGTGCAATGAGTGAATTGGAATGTTTAAAAGAGATAAATACTTTACATGAGTTGAAGTTATTTTTTGAAAAGACTATTGCTGTTATTGACTATAATAAGAGTACATTCTTTAAAAGAATTATTTCCAACTGGATAAAGATAAAAGATAAAAACAATCCATTGAGAGTAAAGTTGGCAGAAATTGAGGAATCAATAAACGATAATGATTGGCAGAATATTGTTATTACAATGGGCGATTTGACACATCCAGAATTTAAACCATGGCTCAGTAAATTAAATGATTTTATTGTAGCTTCTCAGAATATTTCAATAATATATTATCATTTGTTACAATATATCTCATGATTTACTTCATAGTTTTCACTCTCTCTTTTTTATTTGGTATATGGGTCAAAATAAGCGGTGAAGTAATGAAATTAGAATTGGGCACTTACACTATAAGTGTTGATCTATATTTCATTGTTTTTGCTTGTGTATTTTTATTGTTTTTGTTAATTACACTTGCACGCTTTTGTTCTTTTATTTCATCAACATTTGCCAACATAAGAAATAAAAAAAAGGATAAAGAAGAATTACTTCTTTTTGAAGCTTTTTTTAGTATGGATTTGGGTAATACAGAGAACGCTCACAAATTGGTTAAGAATTTAAGTGAGGAAAGCGATAAGTTATCCTTAATAAAGCTCTTTAATTCAGGTAAGATAGGAAATTATAGCTTTTTCAGCAATGGTTTAACAAACATTGCAAGTAAAAATCGCAACTTAGCTCTACTTCTGATAAATAAACTAATTGCCCACTTAAGACAAGAAGGAACAATTTTTCAAAAGTTCATAGAGTATTGCTCAAGTTCGGTTAATGATAAAATTTTATCTATTCCCTTTCAAATAGAGCTTCTTGTATTACAAGAAGATTGGGCTTGTGCAATCTTGAAGTTAAAGGAAGCTGGAAAGCTTAATATTTTTCTTCCTTTTGATTGCAAAAAAATGTTAGCAGTTTTTTATTGCGCTTTAGCAAAGCAATATGAAAGTAAAGGGAATTACAAGGAAGCTATAAAGTCTTTATTTAGAGCACAAAATCATTGTGCAACTTTTCAACCTATCAATTATTTAAAGGCGAAATTATATATTAAACTTGGAAAAATCAAGAAAGCTTCTGCAGTATTAGAAGCAGAGTATACAGTCAATCCTACTCCTAAGTCAGCAAAAATTTATATCAGTTTAAATAGTAAAGGTGCTGAAAAACTGTATTGCTTGCGTCCTGATTATTATTTTAGTTATTGTTTACTTGCTTTATCTTCAATTACTTTGGGTAAGTATGATCTTGCAAATCAACATTTAGATATTGCTATGAAAAAAGCTAATTATATATCAGTCTATCTTATTATGGTGCGACTTAAAATTAAATTACAAGAATACGACGAGGTAATTCACTTACTAAACAAGATGGATTCAGAGGCTTTGCCTGATCCATATTGGAAATGTAAAAACTGTAGTAAACAGCTAAAGCAGTGGAATTATAAATGTTCAAATTGTAATAGCTTTAATTGCGTGCACTATGTTCAATAGTAGCTTATATATAGCTATTGTTTTTCACAATGCTTAGCTACATAGATATCATTTTTTACCTCACGTATTAATACTACTATATTAGTAGTAATTAGATTAATGATTTATGTCAATAAAAATTGTAAAATAAACTTTCTTAATTTTATTTTATAAATAAATTAGTATTAGTACTATTTATATAAATAAATTATAATATAAATTATATTTTTATAGAAATTTACAACAATATTTCTCTATAATATTTAATAAATTTCAATAAATTGCTTTATACTTATGGATAAATATACATTATGTTAATATGTTTAGTTTAGAATCTAAAAGTAGATTCACGATTTCTAGGGATAAAATATTACTTTACTTTAAAAGTAACATTTTAAATAAAAGATATTTTCATTAAAGACAAAAATGATAAAGAAGTGTCTGATCTAAATTTACATCTTTCATCGAATGAAAAAGCATCTTTGTATCTAATACTCAATCATGCATATCAGAGTTTTATTTGCTATAGTTCATTTCAAAAGTAAATATGATTAGTACTTATCTATCAGCAAAAACAAAGATGGAGCATTTTGCTTGTAATAACGATATAAGTTAAGTTTATTGAGTTTCTCAATCAAGTAAATTTAGCAAAAACTGTTATTATCTTTTTGTTTCATCAAAAGCAAAACATTTAGTTCAATATTTATTGAATGTGTTTATAAAGATAGGTTCTCTCTTTAAGAGAATATTAATTTTTCTTATAGAAAATAGATAATATAGTAAAAAAGGTCTTCTATGAAGATTATGATAATTAGAAGATTGTAGTTGTTGCAACCAAAATTGAAGGCTATAGATAAGTGATTTTTAAAGAGAAAAAAATGGTATTTATGCGTTTAATACTGTTTATTAAGGATAATTTATTAGGGGAATTATTGCGGATTGGAAAATATATCAAGAATTGTGAATTTATTTTGTCTTTAATTAAATTTAATCTCAAGAAAAACGACCTTATCAACCTTTACATGGTAATATCAGAAGATATTAATACTAATTTATCAGTCATATGTTTTTCAGAGAATAGCATGAGCATATTAACTCCATATTAGTTGGATAAATTGTTAGAGTTAGAATTAGTTGTAAATGAGAAAGACAGTTTTTGTGATACCATAATTTTATTCCACAGTTTAAGAAAAATCTTGTAGATATTTCTGATATAAAAAAAACTAAAGAATTTTATATATTAAATTATCTTTATTTGCATTTTCCTCGAATTTTTCTATACTTTGCTTCAATTTTGATTGAAATGAATATCTTTTATTTGTTGAATTTGCATTCATATTTTGATATTACAGGTAATTTATCAACAAAAAAAAAGAGCATTAGATAATTAATTAATAAAACTCAGTCAAAATTATAATGTGAAAAGAGCAAGCAAGATTATTAATTTTATTAATATCAATAACATTTTATTTAATATGAAATATTCTTCTCTTGTGTAAATGTGGTATGTAAAAAAAATTAAAAGTACAGTATGTAGAACCTTCAATCATCTATTATAGTCAATTAAGTTGAGTTATAAATGAGAAGGTAAATTTGTATTACTATAAACTTTAAGTTTTGACTTTTAACCTGATAAAGATATTTTGTATCAATACAAATGAACTATAAAAAAATAAACAATAATTTTTGCATTTATGATATAGATATTTCTAGTTTACCTTTCGCTAAAAAATAAAATATATCTATTGATATTAAAATAAGAGAGGCTATGTAAATTAATGAATATTTTTTAATTTTAAAAAAGGAGTTATAACTTAATTCTAATTTATTTGTTATTATTTGTTAAGTTAATAGAAGCGTTAATTTACATTGTTATTTATAGTAAAAGTCAATAGTAAAAATTTAAATGTCATTAATTAGATATATTCTATAAATCTATAAATTACTGAAGTACAAAAAAGGGAGTTGTTTTAAATAAAAACCTAGATTTATGAAAAGGAATTTCTTCTTTAAATTTACATAGCAATAAATAGATTGCAAATCTGGATTTCGAGCTTGACAAGCTATGTAAAAATGCTCTATTTTAGAGCATGAGATATCAATCTCCATACCTGAGGAAGTTGAATTACACGATTAAAGTAAATATATAAAAGTAATAAAAAGTGAAGTTACTTAAAACTTCAATTCAATTAGCGATAAGAATATTTTTTATTTTTAGAATCTATTCTAAATTTGCTTTGAATTATGTTACGATCAAATTTTTTATTTCTGAATAAAGAGAGAGATATTGATGCTGAAATTATGAATTAGATTTTGAATAAAATATGATAGAAACAATGAGAGCTAATATAATCTTTTATTAGTATACTATATTAAATAAATAAGATGATAAAGATAAAGCTGTTTTTATTTTACTCTACTGTTTTTAGTGTGAATGTATATTACGATTGTAAAGGTATTATAGAAAGCATAGAAATTTGTAAAAATATACTTGTCGATAATATATTGACAATTAGGAATTTATCGAGTACAGAATACTGAGATTAAGTAGTAAGATTCTATGTTTATATATAGAAAAACAAGATAATAATGAAATGATTTGTCATCACTTTAAATATGGAGTAATGATGGGAAAAAAAATATTTTGAGAGTGTTTTAAAAGTTGATAATCGAGAAATCGATAATTTTATTAATATAGCAAATTTGCGTGCAAAAGAATGTTTTTATAAACAATTGTAAAACAAGTTATATTAATCATAATGATATAATAAAAGAAGCGGTAGAGAGTGACTTTAATGTTTTATTACAATATAATAATATGAAAGCATTTTCTCTTTGATAAGAAATTAATTAATAAGATAGTCAGTGAAATGGAAAAATTTCACCTACGATCTTCTGGAATTATAGAAGAAAAGATATTATAGATAATTTTAATTATAAAATGGTAGTTTAAGATTCAATTTAATACTTTTCTTCTTATACACGGAGAATATTGATGAATGGAAGGTTGTTTTCTAATGCTAAGGATTTAAAAGTTCATTCAGTGATTGGAAAACTATGTAACTTTTAATAGATTAAAGACTAGAAAGTAATAAAAAAGTTGGCAAATAATTCTCTAAATTTATATTTAGGTAATGTTGGAACACGTGTTGTATTTATTCTCTATCTTGTCTTGGTCTAAAATTTGACTTAGATAGCTTATTTATTATATAATTTAAGTATATGTGCGCTTGTAGCTCAGTTTGGAATAGAGCGTTGCCCTCCGGAGGCAAAGGCCGTGGGTTCAAATCCCTCTAAGCGCATTAGATTTGACAATAGTATTTTTTTTCATATAAGATAATATAAAAAGTTTATTTAAAGCATAATTATGTCTAGTGGTACTATAAATAAAGTCATATTAATTGGTAATTTAGGAAAAGATCCTGAAATTAGAACTATGCAAAATGGAAAAGAGATGGCAAGTTTTTCAATAGCTACATCTGAAAGTTGGACCGATAAGTTTTCCGGTATACGCTCTGAAAAGACAGAGTGGCATAATATTGTAGTGTTTAGTGAAGGTTTAGTAAAAGTCGTCAAGGATTTTGTACGTAAAGGCAATAAAGTTTATATTGAAGGTTCTTTGAGAACTAGGAAATATACTAATCAAAATGGTAGTGAAAAATATATCACAGAAGTATTGCTACAGAATTTTAGTGGCATTCTTGCACTTTTGGACTCACGAAATAGTGCATCAAGCTCTGATTATAAGTCAAATCAATACAAGCAAAACGAAATAGAGCAAAAAAATCAGTATGAAAATTTTGATAATGAGATAAAAGAAGAGCTAATTGATGATGAAATACCGTTTTGATAACTTCAATTGAAATTATTATCTACATTTTTATGGACTGCTTGTGTCACGCCTTTTAATTGTATCGGAGACAGAATAGATTATTGCAGTTTGCAGCGTTTACTTACAATGCAAGCTGAAGCTAGAAATGGTATAGTATTACTAGGTAGTACAGGTGAGGGTTTGTCACTCACTGATTCTGAAAAACGTACATTAGTTGAATTCGTTTGTAAGCTGGCATTAAACACGCCAATTATGATTGGCGTATCGGGAGTGAACTTATATCAGGTTCTCAAATGGCTTGACTTTTGCAAGGATATGCCTATTCATGGTTATCTTATGACAACTCCAATTTATACAAAGCCTGGAATCATGGGACAGACTTTATGGTTTGAAAAGCTTCTTGAGAAAGCACATGTACCAGCTATGCTTTATAACATTCCATCAAGAGCAGGAGTGAATCTTCATACTAAAACTGTACGCAACTTATCCAGCCATGAAAAATTTTTTGCTATTAAAGATTCAAGTGGTACTGTTGATACTTTAATTGAATATAAGAAAGTTGCACCAAATATTGAAGTTTTTTGTGGAGATGATAATATGATATCTGATATGGCTGCTTTTGGTGCGATTGGGCTTGTTTCTGTTGCCTCGAATATTTGGCCACATGTAACGCATAAATATGTTAAGCGATGTCTATTATCATTCCAGAATATGACGTTGGAATCTAAGAAAAAAACAACTACTCAAATGACAGGAGATAATATAAAAAGCTCAATGGATATTTGGCAGCAAGTCTGTAAAGAACTATTTATTGCCAGTAATCCCATACCTATTAAAGCACTACTGCATGATATTGGGCTTATAGAGTATAAAACTGTCCGTCTACCACTCAGCACAGAAGATTTGCCTTCTATTGAAACGTTAAAGCAAGTGAATGCTTGGATGGAAAGAATTGACTAGTGGTTGCAAAAACTATACTGATTAACATCATTAACATTCCTTAAAATTTCTATTTTTAAATTTGCTATTTTTTTCGAAGTGATCATTTGAGCTTTATACAAGCTGTTATTCTTTGTTAATATGATCTTTCTTTATTCTTATCTGTGACTATAATAGGTTTTTGCGAGTGGACATATGTTTTATACACTTTTTTCAGTACATTTGCTATTCATATTCTCTTCATTCTGAATGATCTATTTGATTTGATACAGTAAGTCTTCACGTTGTTGTCAACATATAGTGACTTTGATAGAGGAGGAGGGTTTTTTTTTGTTTGGATCAGGGGGTTATCTAATAATATTAGAGAAGAAGAAGAGCGTTCAGCTATCGCACAAAAAGTAACATAATAACTTTGCATGTTATTGTAGTTAAGACAACTACAATCCAAATGGAGATTTAAGACTAAGAACAACTAAGTCTTTGCTCTAATTTCAAAAGAAAATGTCTGCATGTGTTATTATAGATATAACCAATTTACTAAAGCTATTTTGATTGTATATATCATCATATATTTTGTTGAGAGAAATTTATCCATAAGCAATAAAAGGTTATAAAACCAACACATGCAATTAGTAGAGATGTAGAATTAATCATTCCCTCTTACAATCAATGGGTGATAAAATTAAAACAGTGTTTGAGAGTTATGATATTAGATCTATAAGTCCTATAGATCATAGGGCTATTAGTGCATACTATGCAAACCCTTTTTATCAGATATGAATTTCTCCCTTCAAGTTATTGTAATCTTTTTATATTACATAATTTTGTAACTAATGTCAATTCTATAATTTAAGCTTTTTGATTAGATTTCCTATATAATCATATAAAAACAAAATCGTGATACACAACTCTGCATGAGCATTACAATTTGAGTCTATCAAGTATCTTATACGTCTCCTTTCTTGTCATTTCAATACCTCTCTTTCTGATTATCATTCCTGTAAATTTATAGTATTTAATGTAGTGATTTTGCCAGAAGAAAATAAAATTAAATACATTATTCTATTTTTATAGAAATCGATTAATATGCTTTTTTAATGACAATTTTAGATACTAAATGCTCCTTTATCATCTCCTGTATATGTTTATCTATTTAGAGATTATTACACACATAGACAATAAAAATCATCATGATATTGAGCATCATCACTCACTGAGGAAATGCAAAATGGTATTTTTTTTCGGAAAGCAACGAACTAGTAGTACCAGAGATTGTAACCTTTTTTTTTGCTCGTGAAAAATATTCCTAATTTTACGGCAAGTAGCCAGCTTATTTCTATCTCTATTAGAAAGAAGTGCAAATAAAGGATTTTATTGATTGAGATAGGGAAATTTTTTGACATTAACTTAAATATAAATAAAAAATATCAGATAATATTATTCTAAAGCTAAAAGATAAAAATATAAATAAAGTAATTCAAAGCATAGCTGATAGCGCTAAACTGTATTACTTAAGAAGTAATGAGATGATTAGAATTGAGCTGGATTTATCGTACGCGCAAAATTATTACGTATACATTGTCAATGTTCAACACTCTGCCTAAAGCAGTTTTGCTGTTAACAACAATATTACCAGCAATAATGAGATTAATGTCGATAAGGATTATAATAATGTTATAAAACTCAATATAGCAGCAATAATTTATGAGAACTCATTGGAAAATTAGATAAATGCAATAATAGATGTTAATGTAATGAATGATGGAGAATTTTTTTTCATCTAATAGAGAAGCAGGTGTTAGCATTTTGAATGCTAGAAAAAGTATTTAAAAAGCTATTGAGGAATATATTAATAATATTTAGCAGTTAGCGTCTTATCAAACAATGATAGAGAAAAAGATAGTTGAAGTTTTGTTAGACGATAAGTATCTTTCTGATATCAACTTGGACGATTTACACGATGAAAGGAAATCTCTCTTAGTCAAGATAGTTCTGTTATTGATCTTAGCAGTGAACATCAATATGGATGATTTAGGGAATTTTAGTATAAAAATCTAGATAAATTTGACACTTCAACTGTGATTTCAAATTCTAGAGAAACTGTTATAAAATAATCCAGCAAGAAAAGATTTATTTCATTAAAAATCACGTTTATTTTATCTCTGATATATAAAAAAAACTCTAATCATATTTTAGTTAATAAAATGAATAGCGTTTCAATAAGTGTTGTATTAATAATCCATCCAAGCATCAATAGTTGATATTAGTGAAATATTTATGAATGTATATCAAATATTATCGAGAATTAACAACTATACTAAAAACCAAAATATAGAGTACATGCAAAACAGAGTAAAACAAAATTGAATAATAACATTCCAATTATTGAAGCTATGAAAATGAACTCTATGTTAAAAATCAAGAGTGGTAAAGTTATGATAATTGATGTATTTATAGAGAGTAAAGAAGATAAGCAAATCCTTAAAGTTACATTGCATTAGAAGTCAAAAAGACTAACGTATAATATAAGACAGTAGAAACAACTAACTTTTTAAAAGCAACAATTGTATTAATGTTTGATTTGTTAGATAGAAAGTATTAGAATTTATATATTTATTAACTAAAAATTAAGCATAAAACCTATTTCAATATTATGAGTTGATATTTCATCTGCAACAGGTATTGGAATACTAGAGTAATGATAACCAAGAAAGGCTTTAATTTCCGGAATTATCGAATAATTAACACCAAGTTTCACTTGATAAGCAAACCAAGGAATATTCAATGGCATTGAATTTTTAGGTGAATCATTAATTTTTTTTAATTTAAAAACTGTTGGTCCTATACCAAAACCAATATATGGAGAAAATTGCGTATCATTAATATTAGGATTATAATAAAAGTTTAACAAGAATGCGAATATACTGACTGATTTATCAAATACTGATAGTGAATTATCACCTTTAATATTGGCCAAAGAATACATAATTTCAAAATCAATTCGTCCATTTTCTCTAGCATTGTAACCTAAAGATATGCTGCTGAGCCACTGGAAATCAATTTTACCATCAAACTTCTGTATGCTCTCAAATTCACCTTCTATTATATTTTTTATTATAGAACCGCAACGGCTTTCAACTAAAGAGAGAACTCTTTCTCTAATTGCTTTTATACCATTTATAAATATCTCTGAATTATCGTGATATATCTTGCCAACATTGGCGCTAATATAGAAATTAAGTCTTTTGTCTTTAATCGATATAACTTCTTTTTCATCATATTTTCTAGATTTATGGCAGACAAGTTTGTTTGTGAACATCAGATCTTCAATATTACCTGTATTAGCTTGAGCGGAAAAAAAACTAATACATGATACTATCAATGCATTAAAAATAGTAGATCTTTTAATCATAAACAAGTTTTTTCTCACATCAAGAAATTAAGAAACCAATTAAATAATCATTTTCCATTCCTATAACGTTAGCTTTTACAATACTTTTAGCCGGAACTTCCGATGAAAGCTTTATTAATGCAAAATTTTCCGTTCTGCCGATATTATTTTGCTCAACTAAAACGCTTTGTTTAGTGTTGATCAAAGATTGATAAAAGTTATTCATCATTTCTCTACTTATTTTCCTTAAGTTTTTTACCCTTTCTTTACACACACTCTCTGGCACTTGTGGCATTCGTGCAGCAGGAGTGTTCTTTCGCTTTGAATATGGAAAAGCATGTAGATAAACTATATTTGTTTCCTTTAATAGATTAACAGTATCTTGAAACATTTCGTCAGTTTCCGTTGGAAATCCAGCAATAATATCAGCACCAAAAGCTATATTAGGTCTCAAGCACCTTATTTTATGACAAAATTCTATCACTTGCTCTCTGCTGTGACGACGTTTCATCCTTTTTAGGATTGAATTATTACCAGATTGTAAACTTAAGTGTAAATGTGGCATAAATCTTGATTCGTTAATTATTAAACTCATTAACTCGTCGTCAATTTCAGCAACATCAATAGAAGAAAGCCTAAGTCTCTTCAATTCCGGTACACTATTTAAAACTCTTCTGATCATTGAACCAAGTGAAGGTTTACCAAATAAATCTGTACCAAAATCAGTAATATCAACACCTGTAAAAACTATTTCTTGATAGCCATTTGCTACGAAAATCTTGATTTGCTCTATGATATTGTTTATTGGTACGGATCGATTATTTCCTCTTGCTTCAGTAATTGAGCAAAATGTACAGTTATGATTACAGCCATTTTGGACTTCAATAAATGCTCTTGATTTATCTTTAAGATTATTAATTAAAATAGGTTCTAATTTGTTTACTTGATTATCACTGACTAATATTTTGCTATTTTTTAACAAATAATTTTCAGTTTTTAGCTTATCTTGATTGCCAAGTACTTTGCTTACGCCTGGAATGTTGCTGTATGATTTAGGATCTAATTGAACAGCACAACCAACTACGATAATTTCTTTATTTGGATTATTTTTGTGAATCTTACGTATTTTTTGTTTTACTTGGCGTTCTGCTTCATTTGTCACTGCACAACTATGTACTACAATAACATTTTCTCTTTTTGCTTTTTTTAGCGCTTCTTTAATTAATTCACTTTCATAAAAATTCAAACGACAGCCAAATGTTACTACTTCATTCATGCTAGACTTCAATCAATTTTATAATTTAATTATTATATCGAATATTCAAGTAAAGTCATTAAGCCTCTTATGATCAGGATTAAAAATATGAGAATGACTTGCCTCTCTAATTTTTCAATGAAGAAAGTGTGTAATTGTATCAGTTTAATAATATTAGCTAAGAGAAATCGCACCAACTTGACGTTGATGCTTGAAGCTACTTATCCCTTTTACAGAAAAAGTCTCTTAGTATAAGAGGCGAATTTTGGAAAGTAAACATTTTTTATACTTTATCATATCACTCACTTTGAGATTGTACAACACAGCTTTTATTTCAATCATTTATAACTTTTGGCACTATAAAATATCCATACTCAGATTTTATGTTGGATAGTATCTCCTCTTTAATGTTCTGAACATTGACAACGTCATTACGTACGTGAATGTCATTATCTATACTGCCATAACGTATAGGAGAAACGCCTTCAGTGTTAACTTGTAATAAAATATCATGTATCCAATTCAACATTGTTAATTCTTTAGAGTAGTGCTTAATTTCGGCATTTGATAATTTAATTCTTACAAGCTGTGCAATTTTAAGCATTTCTTCTTTAGAAATTATTATTTTTCTTTTATTCACAAATTTTATTAACGAAGTGATGACGTCTTCTGATGATCTATTTGACATTCTTATCCTCTTTAATGAACTGAACCAAAATATTTTCAATTGGAATAACTTCTATCTTATCAGTTTTTTCAAATTTGTGAAATATGGTGTCTGTGATCATTAATTTATCTAGAGAAGAGGAAGAGATTTTTTCAATTGCATTTCCTGAAAGAATACCATGTGTGATGCATGAAATTACAGATTTTGCTCCGTGATTTTTCAAAGTAATAGCTGCATTGCATAATGTTCCGCCAGAATCAATTATATCATCGATGATGACACAATTCTTATTTGCCGCTTCTCCTATTACATTCATTATCTGAGATGTACCTGCTTTTTCTCTATATTTATCTATCATGATAATCTTATTACTCAATTTCATCTCATACTTTTTCTCTAAAATCTTTGCAAAAGCACGTGCTCTATCAATTGCTCCAACATCAGGTGCAACTATTGCCAAATTTTCTGTGTGTATAGAATTAGCAAATGCTTCAAGGCAGTTTAAATTAGCAATTGGTATATCAAAAAACCCTTCAATTTGGCTTGAATGTAAATCAATAATTGCAATACCATTCGCACCTGAAGCTTGGATAAGATTTGCAGCTAATTTTGCGCTAAAAGCAGATTGCATATTTTCATTTTTAATAATCCTATCTTGCCTGCTATATCCATAATAAGGAATAATCGCCGTTATTCTTTTGGCTCTTGACCTTTTTATTGCATCAATTGTTATTAACAGCTCCATAAGATTGTCATTTGCAGGAGGAGAAATGGATTGTATTATGTATACCTCTTGATTATAAACATCACTCCCAACATACACATTCATCTCACCATCGGCAAATCTTGATATTTGAGTAAGAGATGATTGAACATTTAGCTTATTAACTATTGATTTTCCTAATTCTTTACTAGCGCTACCTATTATTATCTTCATAATTTATCAATTGAATTGTAAGATTATACAGAAATTATAGAATGATTAAAACTATATTCTAAAGTAATTATTTCCAGTCATTTCAGCACGTGACGCTGGGATTTCATTTTACTTTATGATAATATTTGTTATAAAAATAAATGTTCAATCATAGATTGCAATTAGCTATAAATATTTGAGAAATTTACCAAATAGAGGAAAAGAACAATAAAAATCTGAGGTAGTGAATTATTTCACTTTCTATTTTCCAATTAAAAATGGATTTTGACTTAAATGACCTATAAGCGAGTCTTTGAGTTTGAAAACAAGAGATTTTAAAGAGAAATATGATGCATATAGTGCGAAAAATAGCACACCAAATATAAGTCTTCTTGTCATTTTAATCTGCATAGATTAAAAATTAAACAAATAATTTCAGTATAATTATAAGATGAAGGAATTGAAAGAATTTGTCAAGTAGTTTTTTCGTATATGTTAAAGCTGATTTGATGTACAAGTTGATAAAAAAGTCATATTTAGACAAATAAAATTCTATTTTAAAGCTTTTTGCTTCTCTTTTATACAGAGAATCTCTGTGAAATTTAGTGAATATGATAATCAATACAACATCTACAGCAACATTTATATCAGCGATAATTGAATTAAGAATCACGTAAATTGCAATTATTAATTACAATATGACTGAAGAAAAATTTAAAATCCCTCAGAAATCCAAGCTTATAATTATATCACTTCCTAGTACTACAGCAGTAAATTTCAGCAGTAGAAAATATGACAAAAACGTGTATGTTCCATATTGTTAATATTTGAATGCCGAATGATTTTATAATTATCAAAATCAAAACCAATAATACTGAAGTAAGTACCAATAAAATTGGTATTTGTAATTACAGGAATCACGTTATTTTCTATATTATGCTCTCCTTTTATATTCTTTTTACTTTCTTCTAAAATAACAGAATTGTAGTGCTACTTGACGATATTACAATTGCTGGTTACTATTGCAGATAATATATTTCTCATGCTAATTAGCAAGCTCTTCATTTTAAATGAATTTGCGATTCCGTATAGAAATATAACATAAATGTAGATATCAATTATCATGATAGTAAAATTGCAATATAATCCTCAAAAACGGCTAATAATGCTTTTTCATGTTACAATTTTAAGACAAAACCTAATATGAATATAGATATATAAAAAGAAAGAACGCTAAACTTGCTAGTTTATTAGCAATAATGTCTCTCTTTTGTGAGAATGATTCTATGTAAAGTTACTTCAGCGTGAACTTCAAGTAGAAGAGCATGAAAGTTTGAAATCAATGCTAGTATTTGAATCTCCATAAGCTGCTTAGTTCGCTTTGAAGCAATATTATTTCAGAATTAATATGAAGATTTTGTGTAATAATATATCTTATATTAATAGTAATATGATGAATGTAATTGCTATATTCTTTAGATTATTAATATTAATAAATAACAAAGAAAAAATGATAATAATAAAGGTATTGTAAATCTTAAAACTTTTCTGATATTCAAGCTCAATGAATATAAAAAAAATCTTTGCATCAATAGGGATTGAATCTCAAAATAAGAACGATAAAATAAAGACAGTGAGAAAAAGGTAATGTTAATAGCGTATTTAATACGTTAATTGATAAGATAGTGCTAATCCTATTCGAAATTTTTGTAAGCAAGAATTTATTTTCTTACAACTTTTGTAAAGTTTAACTAAGAACTTCAGTGAAATCTAGCATTAGTAATGTAATCTGTTTAAAAATTTTTATTCAGTAATTTTTTTATAAAGGTATTATTTTACCTGTGTTAAAGTAGATTAGAATGAAGTCTATCTTGTTGACTAGGCCTTTATCAGACTCGCTGGATACGAGAAGTGCGCTGAGAAAATGTGGTTATAAAGTGTATATAGAGCCAGTATTTACAATAAAATATTTGCAGCCTAGTATATCAGTGCATGAATTTGATGTGATAATATCCACAAGTAAAAATAGCGTGAAAGCATTTAGTCAAATATGCAAAGTAGATGATCTTCCAATCATTACAGTTGGTAGCTCAACGATGCAAACTGCAAAGGATTTAGGGTTCTCTGATATCATATCAGCAGATAGTAATGTTGATGGTCTGATATCATTTATAAAAAATCACTATTCAATAGCAGTAAAATTCTTATATATCAGAGGGCAGGAAATATCATGTGATTTAAAAAAAAGGTTATCTGAAGAAGGTTTTAATATAAGAGAAGTTATATTCTACAAGACAATTATTAAAAAGAATCTAACTCACAGATGCAAAAATTTGTTATCAGGTAGTAAAATCGATAGTGTTGCTTTTTTTTCTTCACAGACAGCAAGAATATTCTGTTCTTTAGTTTTAAAAAGTGGCCTATCCCATACAATGGGCGATATAGTTGTATGCGCTATGAGTAAGAATATTGCTGATAGTTTAAAGTCAATCAAATGGAAAAAAGTTATAATATCGAGATTACCTACTAAAGAGAGTTTAATTGATATGATTAATAAGGATTGTTGATGCTAAAAATTGCTACTTGGAATATCAACTCTATACGCAAAAGAGTTGAGCAGCTCTGTAATTTCATAATTGATAATCAGATAGATATAATTCTATTGCAAGAGATAATGTGCACGGAAGAGCAATTTCCCTATATGGAAATAGAGAAGGTTGGATATGAATGCGCCTTTTATGGGCAAGTTGCAAGAAATGGTGTTTGTGTTTTATCTAAACATTCAATAATAGAGGAATTTAAAATTGATGTTGTAGAAAGCTACCAAGAAGCACGTTATATAGAATGCAAAGTAAAGTACAATAACAAGAAGATAAGAGTAGGAAGCGTATACGTCCCAAATGGTCAAAGCCAATGCTCTCAAATGTTTGCGTATAAACTAAAGTTTTTTGATAACCTACATGAAAGAATGAGTTATTTGTTGAAAAATGAGGAGCTCACTATTATAGCTGGTGACTACAATGTTGCACCAGATGAAATTGATGTTTTTGATCCAATTTTACTGAATGGTCAAGTATGTTTTCATATAAAAGAACGCGAGAAATTAAGGTCAATTCTGAATCTCGGGTTTAAAGATGCATTTAGAACATCCAACCCGAATTTGCAACAGTTTACCTGGTGGCACTATCAAGGCAGTTCACTAAAAAATAATCAAGGAATGCGAATAGATCATATGTTGTTATCACCACAAGCTATTGATAAATTGGAAACTTGTTATATAGATAAAAGGCTGCGCAAGTTGAAAAATCCATCTGATCATACTCCAGTTGTGTGTGTTATTAATCTCTAAATTGAAGAAAAAAAACGCGGATGTACAAAAAATTTTTTGCATATAAAGCTAGTTTAACATATGCATAAAAACTGATTGATAAATTTCTCTAATCTCTTATAGTGATACTGAAGATATTCATCTAACTTCGTAATCTTTAGATTAAAACGATAAAAGAAACTTTGTATTTAATCTATCAATTTTTAAATTTTTTACTATGCAAACTTCATATCTTAATAAACCTTCTAAAGGTTTTTGTTTTATATAAGTTGAAATGGAGTTATAAGTCATTTAAGATAGTATAGAGCGTCAAATAGAAAAAGGAGTATTTGAATATTAGTTACTCTGAATTCATTCAATCTTTTTTCTACTTAGTATATTTTTAGAACTTAAGCAAAGAGTTTGTTAAAGTTTAAAAGTCGCTAAATTGAAGTGTTTAAGATTTTAAAAATGCCTATATTGAAGATAGATAATGACCAGAGTATCTTTTGCTTTTTTTTTATCATTTGGTATATTTCTTAAATACTTATAACTAATTGTAATCTATGAGCGAATATTTATTTTTACAGTAAATCGGTGTCATTTCAGTGCTTGACGCTGTAATTCATGAATTTTATTAGGCTAGTGAGCATAAAAGTTATGCCATAATGTTTTTATGGAAAACTTGATCTCAATTTCGAAGCACTGGAATGATAAGAAGAGGAAGTACTTGGATGGTAAGAAGAGTTTGTTTTGTAACAAGAGGTTAATATGAAAAATATAAACTTTCTAAAATTCATTGAGTTATGTTTTAAAACGGTAATGTTTAGATATGAGTCCAACGATTATCAATATATGAAAATTATAGAATAAAAGCTAGAAGTGGCAAATGTCAATGAAGTGAGGCGAATAATATTCAACGTTCTCTTTATCTCCACGCTCGATGAAGTCCATGTGCATTAATGTTACATGGCTCCGCATGGTGGGGATATTTGGCAATCAGTCAATTGCATGGTTGCGAGCTATTCTTTCGGCTGGAGCAAAAAGCGCTCATTCGACATATAAGATGTATAATGCATTCTGATTGATATAAGGAGCTATTTCGGAGATAGAACTATTCAAAAAATAAAATACTCTTAATATAAATTTTAAACAGTGTAGAGAAGATACAGAATTGCAATATCTGTTAATAGTATATTAATACCGATGAAAATGAGATGATTTCATTATCGTGGATATGATTCATTGATGTTCATTCTAAGCTTTGAATGAAACGCTTAAAAAGCGTGCTATAAATTAGCTTGATTGGACTCTGATAAGAAGGCATTCCAACAATAGAAAAAGGAGTTATTGTTCTTATGATTCATAGGCTACATCAAGAGGACTTAATTGAACATCTTCTCTCTAAGCTAAAAAATATATAGCACCATATTTTCTTACCGATGATATCTAAAAATAAGAAGATTATTTATTCAATTAAAAAGCAAGTATCTTCTTTCTTTGTTATCCAAATAATTAAAAATGGGCACATCAGAATAAAAGTTGGATTACACCATTATGTGCCGAATCCGCAAGGATCTTATATTTTAAAAAGGAAAGTCAAGTGTTATATTTTCTTGATGGAGGAAAAGGAAGAAGTTAGAATAATTATGATCAAATTAGAGTTGACTGAGAAGCATTATAGAAATTTTCCTGATGATCTCTCATATCTAACTTAGAGTCGAGATACTGTGATTTCAAAGAGCAATTCTGGCATCTTCAGCATCCTGCATCACTTGGACAAAAGTTGGCAATAAATTTATTTACTCGATGTTATATCGTGCAAAACTCAAATATCTAAAACTTAAAAGAGCAATTTTATCCTCAGCAGCGAGATTGACACCATACGCAATTTTAATTGAAGTAAAACAAATAATTAGCAATTGATGTAAAAGATAAAGGCAAACAATAATTTATCAATTATCGAAATAGTATTACATGATAATAAATTCACTTGATTCAACTAGATTGTTTCCATTATAGAGTTTGAAAAAGTTTTTCTGCTGCATCAAGTGATATAGATCAATGATTTTGAGTATGAAATTAATGTTAATAGAAGCATATCACAATGATTATATTGACAGGCATCTTTATAATATTTGTCATAGATAAGAGAAAGCATTTTTCCGTGGTCACAGCTATACAAACATTATAATTTAAGAGCTCGATTTCCTATCGAAAAGAATGTTATTCAAGTATTGGTACTTGGATAATATAGGAGATGTAATTTTATCTCTTTAGATTTAAATATAAAACCTTCCACCACAAATTGCTTCCCATTCTTCTTTAAATTTTTTTAGATGTGCTTTTTTTTCGCATTCTAAAAGTAGCTCTTTTACACTTTTATTGTAGCTCTCGGTAGTGATTCTTCCTTGATGGTTCACAAATCTCAAGTAAATCAAATAAGTGTTAATTACATCTGTTTCACAGTATTCTCGAATCTCTTGCATCTTGCTGCTATCGTATAAACGCATAACTTGTGACCCATCAATCCCAATTTTACCAGGAAGATTAAGCACTGCACAAACCTCGTTCATTTTTACTCTCGCGGAAGCTCCAAAATCAGATAGAGATTCAAGTAAATCGCAATGCCAATCACTACTGTATCTTTGATTATAACTATTCCATTTATCACCAGCTTTATGAAAATATTCTGCTTGAATGCCGTAAACCATAGCGCGGTATTTCAGCACTGGTATGTCAAAAGTACGCCCATTAAATGAAACTAACCTTGGTCTTTTTTCTGATATATAATTGAAAAATCCCTTAACTAGCTCTTTTTCACTAGAATTTAGTGTTCCGCCAGACCTAATTTCTTGTAGTGTGAATACTTCATAACCATTTTTATAGCTTATATTACAGAATAAAAAACTGATAACTATAATTTGATGAAAAGGCTGACGAAGAAAAGAGTTTTGTCCATTTGTTATCTCAAGGTGATATTTTGTTAACGCGTTTCTTTTCTCTTCTACACTGCTATTATCACAAATATTGAGTAAATTTTTGCAGGAGTTTATATCTGGTATAGTTTCAATATCAAATACCAATAAGGAATTAAACATTGCTTATATATTCTTCAAGATGATCAGTCCAATGTCGCACTTTCACGAATAAAAATAGGTGAACTTTACATTCAAATAACTTTTTCAGCTCAACACGTGCCTCGATGCAAATTTTTTTAATATTACTGCCATTTTTTCCTAGTACTATTTTCTTGTGACTATCTCTTAACACAAATATGACTTGTTTTATGATTAAACTCTTATCTTTTTTTTTCTGAATTTGTTCAGTTATTACAGCTATAGAATATGGCAATTCTTCATGCAAATTCAAGAATAATTTTTCTCTCGTAATTTCCGCTGATAAAAAACTCATTGAAGAATCGGTTATTTGATCTTTTTTATAAAACCAAGGATTCACTGGTGCAATTTCAGATAAATATCTTATCAAATCAGAAAGTCCATCGCTTTTTAATGCGGATATTGTAAAAATTTTTTCAAACCTATAAAGCAAATTCAGATGTTCATATGCTATCTTTAGCTCAGGTTTTTTTATCAGATCAATTTTATTGATAACCAAAATACATCTATTTTTTGTGCGTTGCAGTCGCGTAAATATAGTTTTGATTTTCTCTATATTTTTAAAATAATTGCTCGCATCAATCATCATCAAAGTGATGTCATTATCTCTGATTGCTGACCATGCAAATTTGACTAGAGTTTTCTCAAGTTTTGTTTCTGCCGAAAATATCCCAGGAGAATCAGTAAAAATAATTTGCGTGTCATAGGATATTAAAATACCCTTTATTTGTGTTCTCGTTGTTTGCACTTTTGGAGTAACAATTACGATCTTCTTACCTACAATGCTGTTAATCAGTGTGGATTTCCCAACATTTGATAAACCGGCTATGGTAACAAATAAGCATTTTTGTTTATTCACGAAGGAGATTGTAAAGAAAACTGGATTCTAGTGTCAAGCTACTTAAATGACATCATACCATATCATTAGATTTTTTTTTGTATAATTTGCTTTAAAATTTCTTACCATAATGCAAAAAATCTGTTGCAATTAAGATAAGCTTTATTTTCATTTTTACTTTTTTTTTGAAAAATATATACTATAAAAATATGGTGTACTTGAATTGAATGAATTGATGGATATTGAAGAATCATCATTAGATAATATCATTATACATTTGTTGTTTATCAGGTATTTATACCAAATTCCTTGCTACCAAATTTGAATGGAATAATACTTTAATAAATACTTTTTCTAGGTAAATCTTAATTTTTGGTATTGTTATATAGAGAATGAGCTAAATTGCATAATCCTCATCTTTTTTATACGAATATTTATAACACGTGAAGCAATTCTTTCAAATAGAATCGATGGAACTCAGGCGACTTTTAATAAAATAATTTTTGCTCAAAAAGCAGGTGTTAATATAGATCACAATTCCGATGATTTACAAGAAATACTCAATTATATAGCACATCATTCGAATATGGACTCAAACGTTAACATTCTCTTTCATTGTCCGCTGCATGCAGAATTGAATTGTAGTTCCAAGATATACAATAAATTCAGCAAAATATGTTCTATCAAGATCAGGTGAGTTAATGGATTATTACTCTCTACTCTTTATGAAAAGTTCCTATTTGATGGAATATTATCTCAATTCATATATAGCTTGATACTATTATCAATTTGAGGAGATTTACTCGCTCTTGGATAGCATGAGCATGTTGGACGTTTATTCACATAATATTACTCCTTATCGAAAGAAAGTTATTATCATCATTTTTATTATATCTAAGCGCATTTTTCGAATACTACGTAAAGTGAATATTATTATACACAATTTTTTTTATGCAATATAAGCAGCAAAGATACACGGTATGATTGATTATCTTATTTTTAAATAGTGTATAGCATTTCAATCGTTGAACATATTATCAAGAGCAGGATAAATTAATAATTTAATTATAAGTTGGCAAATTTCTAAAATCGAAGGAGTTGCGAATGATATTATAAGATATTTAGTTGTAAATCTTTATTTTACTATAAAGTGGATAGTTGAAAGCTTAGGTGTTGCCAAAATTTTTTACAACAGTCTAAAGAGTAGTTATGAAACTTGAAGATTTAGGCATTGTTTCGCAAATTTCTGAGAAAAAGAGAGATCAGATTTACTGTGCAGCTGATATTGAAGATTTTAGAAGAGTCACTATCTATATCTAACACATTTCTCAGTGATTGAGATATCTAATTTTGATTATGTTTTTCTATTAGCAGATTATTGCAATATTGTTTTTTTTAAATTACATCTATAAATATTTTTTTTAAATGGCTGTAGCTCTTTTATTACTACGTCATACCAATCACCACTAAAACTCAATCTATTGAGATGATCATCAAAAACAATAACTGGAGTGATAATTGTATTGGGGATGAGATTTTTATCTATTTTATTCAATTTCTTAAACTTTGATGACTTTGTTTTCATCAGGAATTGTCGCTTTATAGCCTAAATTAAGCAAATTATGTATTAAAGGTAAAAATATTTATTTCTCCATTAATTGGATTGTAAGCCGTAATTGTTTTGCCTTTAATATAATTAAAGTTCTGATTGAAGAGATTAAAAATAAAATTTCCTATATAATTAGAATAATTCTCATAAATATTTTTCTTATAACCCTGTATTGCTCTCTTATTTTCTTTTTTTTTGTTATTTAATTTTGAACATGGTCTATCCATTTTATAGTGAGTTTTTCTTGTAAGCTATTTTGTTTCAATCGCTCACTTAAAAAATCAAAATCAACAAATTCCATATCCTGGTCTTGATTGTTGCAACTATATACATAATTCTCTTTTCCTGTTTTCATATTTACATGCCGCTGCACACACTGAGCGCAGATTTCTTTCATCATACATTGCATGGGAGAGTTGACTGATGATATTGCCACGTAGCTAGATTTCAAATATGGTCTTAGGATTGTTTTTCTAGCTTCATTGACGGCCTTCATCATTTTATCAGAACCGATAGTAATAATTTTGTCTATAGCATCTAAATTAATCTTGTTATCACCTAATATTCCCTTTTGATAAGAAATCATTGCATCAACTATATTTCCATGAAAGGATTTATCTTGATCTCTGTTTGTTTTTATTAATCCTTCCTCACACGCCCAAACTACCTCACTTGATTCACGTTCTATCAATTCTTGTTTAAATATATCATTTAATTTTCTATAGCCAGCAAAGTATAAAACCTTATTATTCTTTTCAAGACAGGCTTTTCCTATTGAAAATAATACTGCATTTCCAACTCCACCACCAATTAGCATTATGTTTTTCATATTTTTGTTCTCGCATACATAAGATACGGAAAAGGGAGGATTTGAACCCCCGACATATTTTAATATGTGCATGCTTTCCAAGCATGTGCTTTAGACCAACTCAGCCACTTTTCCACACTATTTATAATAGTGAAAATTGCGTTACTAAGCAAGTTCAAAACCAGATATATAGAATTCCATCACAAGAATCTACAATATTGTAGAATTTGTTTTTACAAATTAAAAATGTTTTATCGTAATCTGCAAGTATTGAATATTTATCTCAAATAGAAATTTAGTATGGGAGTGAAGTAAGTAATGTGATATTTTATTTTGTGTTCCTTCACTATGCCTTCAAGCGCTGTATGTGTTGCTGAATTAAAGAATTTACTACTCCGTGTTTATAATATCCATCGCCCTAAATTAAATTAATGTTTTCGAATCTTTTTTTCATCTACTATTTTAGTAATAGTGCTTATTCTACTGAACTTTTTAGTATCTGCTTTATACTTACTATTGCAAAATTTGCTCTACCACACAGGGAAATATAATTCTGCTATGCTTTTCTAAAATTTTGTCGCGAGGGAGGCTGCTCTCTAATTTCAATAATAAATATCCTTGTTATTAAAGTTGCTTATCGAAATTCTCAATTATGAGAAAATTTTTTCTTCTTTAATATCATTATTATTTAATATTTCCTCAATTTCTAGATTTTTAATCTTTAAATTGCTGTTTAATATTATGTTATTAGCTGTATATCCGTTTGATGATTTATAGAGTATATTATCAATACTCAAATCTTCATTTTAATCAGTGAATTTTATTACTTTTCCATCTGTAAGCATTAATTTCCAGAATGTAGCAATGATAAGTAACTCTACAAATAAATAATAAGTAATTATCCAAGTTTATCTATTATTTGAGTAATTATAAGATATCATTTTAGTGCCGTGACATATTGGAATATAATCATTCTTACAATCTTATTTGAAAACGTTTTTAACATAAGCTAGCATACTTTTATGCTAATTTACTTACTTACACAAAGCAAACTCCCCTTGATTTCAATGTCTGAGCATTCGAATGTTAATCTACATTGATTTGATTATCAAATAAATACTGAACATCAAAAGGTAGGACATACACCACATTCAATTGTGGTGTATGTTAGCTAATTAGAAAGAAAACTTCACGCCAGTGAGGAAGAGAACCCCTTTGTTAGAAGGTGCTACATCTGTATCATTATATGCTTTTATAATCTTATAACTATCAGCTTGCTTTTTTTCATCAGTCACAAAGTAATGAATGGCTGCATAAGGAACAAATTTGCTCTTACTGTAAATAGGAGATAGATCATATTGAACACCAAATGTAACATCATGGAGCTTATTTCTATCATTCATTGTACTACCAAAATACGTCAAGCTTGTATAGAAGCTCTCATATTGATAACCAGCACCTGCAGTCCAATACATGGTATCTTTTTCAAACTGCTTTAAGCCTTCTTTTTTATTATTATCGGTAATATCTTTATATCCATTAGAGTCAAGTTCCTTGATGTTCTTTGGTTGGCCAGATTTGCCCAAATATGCAAAAGAGGCAGCAAGTTTTACGCTTTGATTTTCGTTAATCTTATAGTCAGCACTCATACCAAAATTAACGCCCATCAGATCGTTGTATTCCACAAATTCTTTATAAAGATGCTTATCTTTATTTGGCTCCTTTGCTTTACCATATTCACCAACTATAGAAGTTTTGATTTGTATATTATACCGACTAAAGTCATACTCATATGATGCGTCAGCACTTATTATGTGTTCATAATCTGGACCGACGTGTCTTATAGTTGGGTCTGCTGCACCTTCATACAGCATTTTATTTACAACTTTGTCAAGAAATTGCATTTCTAATGCAGTTTTAACATCAGTAGTAGTAGGCCCATCATTTAAAAGTTTATTGACCGTTTCTTTTAATTTTTCAACGAACTGATCTTTAGTGCCACCTGTTGTGTTTAATGTTGGCTCCAGAGTTATGAGCCTAGCTTTCATTGCAGCACCTTCTACAGGCTTCGTTACAGCAGTGATGCTACTAGGGAAATCGATTATTCTGTACTTAGTATAATCAATAGGAGCAATCCCTTCATCAATCGCAGGTAATATTTTAACTGCTTCATCAAGAGCTGCTGCTTTTTCAGCTTGAGTAGGAGAACTGCCAGCAAACGTCATATTTTTGATCAAATCATTAATCGCATTGTTTGCTGATTTATATTTTTTACCATTAATTTCAGTCTCACTATTAAATTTAAGCTTACTAGCATCAACAAATGCACTGGTAATATTATCAATTTCTGCTTTAAAAAGATTAGCATTCATATTATCACTTACACTAAACAAACTACTCTCATAGCGAGGTGAATAACTGATGCCAAACCTTGCGCCCATGTGATTTGGTGAATAGTAAGCGATTCTAAATGGTAGTGTAGTAAGAACACTTTTGTTATACTTTCCGGCTATGCGTAAAGAGAGTCTTTCGCTTTCACTTGAGAAGCTTTCAGTATAAAGACGTGGTGTTACATAAAATGGAAAGCTAGCAGCACTTCCTTCTAAATTCACTTTTCTAAACCAATCACTATCTGCAGCTCCATCAACAGTTGCAATTCTCGTTGCATCAAGCCTCATTAAAGCTTCAGGACCGAACTGATAACCAAGTTTTAAATCACCATATTTTGAATTCAAAAACACATGTGCACTTCTGCCTCTTACTGCATTCACACCTTGTGAAGCTCCTTTGCCCTCTGTTACTGGAACATGAAATTGTACATCAGCACCATAAAGAAGACCTAAATCTTCATTTTTGTTTTCAGCTCTTAAGTGCAATATCGCATCTGCAATCATACCCATTTCTTCGCTGTAATCACCGATGTTTCCTATTTCTCCAGGGAATAATGGATTTGACAATTTTATTTTATCAGGCTCTATTTTGTAGTAATCTATAGATTTGCCTGTCTTAATGTTATAGCATTTATAATCTTCGCCGTCTGGCCCTGCTTTACTATAACCTTGAGCATCAACAACGCCACCGAAAGTGATTTTTAAACCACTTGCTCCTTGATTGGTGTCAGTAATATCAATGCCATCAACTGAGATAACAGGATTAGTTTTGCTTTTTTCTTCTGTGTTTTTATTAACAGATTTGGCCTCAATTTTAGCTTTCTGAGTTTTAGAATTCTTAGTTTTTGAATTTTCTATATTAGAATTCTTAACATTAAGAGTTTTTGCTTTTGAATTCTTTGCAAATTTTGCTTGTTCTTTGTTAGCTAGCTTTGTCTCCTCTTTTTTCTTAAGCTCTTCAGCTTTCTTTTTTGGATCAGAATTACATATTCTGTCCATTTTTTCTTTTAGTTTTTTATTTGATGTTTTCATAACTTCCATTCTTTCAGAAGTTATTGTGCTCTCTTGCTTTTTTATACTTTCATCAGAAAAGTCAGCTGTAAAACCGCTGAAAGAACATAAAGTCAATAAAGAAGCTAGAGCAGTTTTATTGTAGATAGATTGTTTCATGAAGTGCCCCCAAAAAATTTCAAAATCATTATCTTAAACGAAATAGTACAAAAATGTTGAAAGTTCAACTTAAAGCAACTTTATAGCTGAAACAAAAATAAAATGCAACATTTTAAGAATAACTTTTAATATCCCTAGCGTGCATATTAATTAAAACTGAGCATAGAGGCTTACCTGTTGCTCGCATTATAACTTTACTGTTCACTTTGCGAAAGTAAAAATTTTCCGCGATGAAATACTAAATATAGTTAAGAAAAAAAATTTTTCCGTAAAATACTTTAATATTTATTAAAATATAAATAATAAATGTTGAAAATAGTTATAGATTTATAGTATAATTAATTTATTGAATAAATATTAAGATATTTTATATAGATTTAAGTTTTTACACAATTGGCTTAGTATCACAAGTGTCAGTATAAGCGACATAAGTTCAATATTAAGCAATGATAACAGAGTAGAAGAATATAACGATGAATTTGAGATTCTTGAAGATTGTTGAATTTATAAATCTTTGTGATCCAAATGAAGTATATTCCTTGCCTGATCAAATAGATGAGAGTATTGCAGAAATTGCATGGTTTAATCAAAGAGAAATTATTGGAAATGAATGATTTCTGTAAATAAGCTATGGTAATAATTATGAAGAATTAAGCTAAAAAAACTTTAGATTTTAGCTAATTATGATAGTCTTTTTAGTAGAAATGAAGAAGATTTTGTAATCCTTAAAAATAAAAAAAATGTATAAAGCTAGAGCTGAGCTTACTTACAAAGATTATGGAATTATTCCATTTGATAATAGTTTCGAAGAAGATGATGATCTTGTCTTTATAAACATAAAAAGATAAAGAAATATCATAGCTTATCAAAGCACTAGTTTTAGGCTCAATTTGTGAGACTTAAATGATTTAATCACTGATTAAATACATCTTTTACAACTTCAGAATTTTTATCTGAAATGAAAGAATTCATCGTAGTTTTATAACTCATATACAGATTCATGATTTAATTTTTATGATATTTGAAAGTTTTATGCCGAAAGCAAGGATCAAAAATTAAAGATTTTAAGATTAATCTAATTAAGTTATAGTGTTGTAGAAGCTGTTGCTAAAATAGCTGCTTTATGTCTTAACAAGACAGAGGAAGCTAAAGATATTTATGTTGCAATTTTTAGAGTAATTCGAGAGTTTTTGATTTTATTGCTAGTGAAATTTACAATGATACTATTCAAAAAACAATTATAAGAGTAACTCAACATAGACAACATAGACAATATCCAGTTCCAGTATTATCAATTGACTCGTTTGATTATGCGCATGTAGGAATACAACTAAGAGTAGTAATATCAAAAAGGATATTCTTTTCATAAGACAGATGGTTATCACGAAGATATTTATAGAACAGATGAAAAGAAGTTCGAATCAAACAATGGCGTGTTCCTCTTTTACTATCCTTCAAAAATGTTAGAATGAATTAATTCTGTAGTTTTAGATAATGCTCAATATTACACTACTAATTTAGTATGGTATGCTTTCTGTCAATCAAACTTTTTCTTTGAAGAAGTGAAGAGTTAAATATAAAAACCCTTCTCTTGTCTTGTCTTGAGCAAATAAAAATTGAGTCAAATTAAAGATTTTTCACCTGCTGTGATTGGGGTGTGGCAAATGATTAATGAAGCTATGCTCCATTAACATTTATATAGCCTTTCTTATGATAATCAAAAAGAAAATAAAGAATTGAATCTTATAGTAACTTGGTATTAATAATATATAGATCAGATGGGGAAAAGCTATAGATCATAGCATTGTATACTAAAGCAATAAAAAGCTACTTCATCTTTATCATCATCTAAAAGTAACTAGCTATTGGCATTATAGCGTTAAGCTATTTCTATTAAAAATAGAATTAAGAATATTAATAGATAAATGAATTTTAATATAATCTGATTATATTTGTAAATACGTTGTATAGAATACAAGCATGGAAGATTTTATAATTGCAAGAAAGAAAGATGATGCTGTGATATCTTTATTGTCAGAATAATATGAGATGAGAAAAACTGTATTAATTTCATGATTCAATTAAGCTGCAAAGGATTTGTTAAAATATGAGAATGAAGAGAATTTTACTTAATAAATTATTAATTAATATTTTAAAGTGCAAGAGTAGTTAACGATATGAGAAATTATTTATAGTATGTCAAAGATGAATATGATTCACTTAACATCTTTCTTAAAGAAATAGATTTTTCCTTAATCAACTCTAAAGGAATGGATATTAAGACAAAAGTAAAAGTTTTCGCATCATGCAATTCACTAATGACAAGATTAATTATAAGTTGTTCATATTGAGACATCATCTTACTTCATAAACTAGGAATATTTAGATAAAACTAATTTACTTATCAACATATATACTAACCAACTAAATTCAATAAATTGTGTAAGATATTATTTTACATAAGATAAAATGGAAGTATCTTTTGATTTTAAATTATTAAATTTTTAATTAATCTCTTAGCTCTTTATTTTTTAATATAATCATGATTAAAAGAATTTTTAGATTTTAGAGTAACGAAGATAATATGCAGAAGTTTACGTATTGCAATATCAATAATGGCCAATATTATGCTCACTCTTTTTCTTTAATCTTTGATAAAAAGCTCATAATGATATGATATATGATTCTTAGCTACTATGTCTGGAAAGAAAAGTGCATTACGTAATGCTTGTGAACCGGACTTAACTTAATCTGGATTTTTGGCTCACACAGATGAACTTGATGTTATATTTCGTTGTATAATCCTGCATATAATCTCAATTGTCTGGTATCTCTAAAAATTTCTATTTCAGAAAAACTTCAGCTAAAATAGCTATTATTGATTTTTCTTCTATTCTTGAATAGAAACTGAAAATTTTCTAATAATTCTTTATGTTGATTTGATAATTCAAGTGTAGGGCTTTTTTATTGTTTCTATTTTTTGAGTTATGTTTATTAAAAACTCTTTCAAAGCATTTGCAATTTTTTTAGAGAAGTTTCTCATTTTCTAAATGATAATGTCAATTCGTCTTTCAACGTAATCAAGCAACGATAAAGATATTTTATTTAATTCAGAAGAATGCGATGTCCAGCGCCTGTTTTTGGCAATAATTAGTAATGCATCAATCTGATCATTCTTTTGTCGTACAAGCTTACTTTCCTTGTGTAAGATTTAATACAATAAGAATTGACAACAATAACCAAGTATTGTGGAGAAGTTCATCCAAAACTTGGCTATAACAACTAGTGTATTCCATACAAGCTTTCATTTGTTCTACGTTATGTTTTTATAAAAAATTTAGTAGATTTTGAAATTTACTATCATCATTCTTCAATTCCTTTTATAGTTCACGTTTCCTTTTTTTACTTGATAAATATTAAAGCGATCTTTTGATACATCAATGTCCAGAAAATTATTGATTATATATAATTCAATACGTTACTATTAAAAATAAAAAGTAAAAGATTAATCTTGTGAATATAGAATGAGAACCATTTAGATCTTTCTACGATGCCTTTTAGCTCTCTACTTTGAGAGAATTCTTTTGTTTTTTTTATAATTTTATACCTTATACTTATTATAAAGTACTTCCTTTCTTCATCTAATGTTTAAGCTTAAATATTAGATTCTTTTTATAAGATAAAAAGGTAGTAATCATAGATTATATCAGGATTTACACTACAGTATTCAATGATTGATTTCAAGATTTTAATTCTAATACCAGATTTACTGATGATAGAACAAATTAAAAAGATGCCGTCTTGTCTATAGTTGTTGGATATAAGAATATTTGTAATATGTTCTATTTGTTTTTCTAATAGCAAAAGTTGATATAAATTTGTTCATGAAAGCACGCATAATGAATTTGTAGCTCTTCATTCCACTGCATTTTCCGTGTACTCTATTAGTAAAATGGAATCTATGAGAATCATGTACAATGTAATCATTGTAGTGTTTTTTGTACAAAAGAAAATGCTTTGCATTGATCTCTTGCTTGATAAATTTAAAGAATACTTTCATTGATTAACGTTTTTTAGAGAGATCATAGATTTCTATAGCAAACACTCCATAAATATTAGTTAGAAATGCGAGAGTCTCACCATTTACCTAATTTTTCTTTAATTAACCTGATTTTAAATGACAAAATCTCGAACTATTTTGCTCTAATCTGACTATGACATCCTCTATCAACTCAAGTACATCCTCGTTCTCAGACTTTTGACCTTTTGGTAAGTTTGCGCTATTCTATAGCGAATATTATCTCATTTCTGCGAGTAGTAAAATGTATACCTTCTTTTATAAACTCTTTAAAAATTGAATGATTATGTAATTCACGATTAAATATACAAATCAACTCTTTACTATGATTGAGCAATACTTCTCGGAACAATTTTTATCTAAAAAACCCTATGCTTGAATACATAAATTAAGCAGATTTGCAAATCTTCCATCTGTTGCAATTGTGCATTTATCATGTTTTTATTGGCAATATTTTGTATTTTTACAAGAATGCCATGCTGTAATAATTTGTTTGATGGCTGAAGTGTTGTTAAATTTACGATTATCAATTTCATTTGATCTTTATGAGCTACAAAAACTCTGTAAAATAAACAAAAAATCTTTTCAAAATGTTCAATTAGGTGTTGTTTTCAAACGATTTGCAGTTGATGAATGATGTGTATCTAAATTAAACATTTGGTAATAATTTTCTTCAAAAGTACGTAAACTCAATTCATATATCCCAAATATGCTATATAATAGAATATTAAATATATTTTCTCCTGTAGATTTGCTAATCCTATAATTGTACCAACAGTTTTACCTATTTTATCTAGCTCAACCTTTGGCCATCTTGATATTATTTTTCATAGTATAATATTCTTATACTTCAATACTTATACTCTTTTTAAGAGTGTTAGTACAGCTATGCGTCACACTCTAGAATGATAAAAGAAGTTGCTATTTTTATATGATGCTTTTTTGATAAGCTCAAATCATAACATTCGTACAACTGTATGTTTCTCTTAAAACCATAATGCAAGAGGTCTTTTGATTGAGATGTTCAGTTTAAAGCTTAAGAGCATAGATAAATCTTACTTATTTTACTATCACTATTTACTTCTTGTAAAAAACATGTTACCAATAGATTGGTAGAATTTTTGATAGATAATGGAGGAAGTTTTGGCAGTTCCAAAGAGAAAAAAATCAAAGTCAAGGCGTGATATGCATCGTTCTCATCATGCTATTCAGCCTAAGAACATTGTGATATGCACAACAACTGGGGAGTTTATGTTACCTCACAATATAGCGGTTGATGGAAGTTACAAAGGAAAAAGGGTTTTTATCAAACAACAGGAAGAATAACCAACATGATATGTTACCCATAGTCAACAATAATATAGTCATTGCACTTGACGCTATGGGAGGTGATTTTGCACCTCTCTCAGTAATTCAAGGTGCTAGTTTTTTTTTAGATAATCTTGTTGATCCAGGAATTAAAGTTTTTTTTCATATTTATGGTGATCAAAAAGAAGTATCTCCTCTGCTTTTAAAATATAAGAAAGTAAGTAACGATTCTGAGTTTATTCATTGCTCTGATAATGTTCTTGCAAATGATAAGCCATCTTTTGCACTGAGGCATCGTAAAGACTCAAGTATGAAAGCTGCTATTGAAGTAGTGAAAGAAGGCAAAGCTTCTGGGATAGTATCTTCAGGTAACACTGGAGCGTTAATGGCAATTTCCAGGTTTATTTTGGGAACATTGCCAAACATTTATCGTCCCGCTATTGTATCTGTTTGTCCAACTAAAACAAAAAGCTTTGTACTTCTTGATCTCGGTGCAAATGTTGATTGTAATGCTGACTCACTATTTCAATTTGCATTAATGGGAAGTATTTTTACAAAAATAGCATTAAAAGTTAACAATCCTGAAGTCGCTTTGTTAAATATTGGTACAGAAGAGGTTAAAGGCAATGATTCAGTACGAGGAGCTTTTGAGTTACTCAAAAATGCTCCAAGCATTAACTTCAAAGGATATGTAGAGGCAAGTGAATTTTTAGAGGGTAATATAGATGTGATTGTTACTGATGGTTTTGTTGGAAATGTAATGCTTAAAACAGCTGAGGCAACCGCTAGTACTTTTATTAATTTAATAAGGCAGGAAGTATTTAATTCATGGGCAGCAAAAATACTTGTTGATATATTATTGAAATCCAAGCTAAATAAAGCATTAATGCGTTTTAATCCTAAAATTAGAAGTGGTGCTATGTTTTTAGGGCTAAATGGTATTATTATTAAAAGTCATGGAAATTCTGATGCTATTTCTTTTGCTCATGCTATAAAATTTGCAGTAAATGCTATTAGTGAAAATTTAAACCAGAAGATAATCAATGAGGTGAGTCACGTTGAATAAAAGTTTTATATTAAGCACTGGATCTTATTTGCCAAAAAAAACATTGAGTAATGATGAAGTTGCATTAATGATTGAGACAAGCGATGAATGGATTAGACAAAGAACAGGAATAACTCAAAGACATATAGCAGATGAAAGAGAATTAACGTCAGATTTAGCTGTTAGTGCAGCAGAAAATGCTATAGAGAAAGCTCAAATTTCAGTAGATGAGATTGGTTTAATTATAGTGGCAACAACAACACCTGATAAAACTTTTCCTAGCTGTGCAACTATTGTGCAAAGTAAGTTAAAATGTAAAAACGCATTCGCCTTTGATGTTCAAGCAGCATGTTCTGGTTTTATATATGCAATTACAGTTTCTGATTCGCTTATAAAAACTAACAATAGAATTAAATATGCACTGATTATAGGTGCTGAAATAATGTCTAGAATTATTGATTGGAAAGATAGATCAACTTGTGTACTCTTTGGTGATGGCGCAGGCGCGGTGGTAATAAAATCTGAGGCACATTATAATAAAATAACAGAGCAATCCACAAGAGGTATAATATCGTCTAATCTATATTCTGATGGCAATGTAGATGTATTGTGTACCAGCGGAGGAATATCTTCAACTGGTGATTCTGGAAAAATATGTATGAATGGAAGAGAAGTGTTTAAATGTGCAGTGGATAAATTAACAGCTTCAATAGAAGAAACACTAAGATACAATAATTTGAAAATTGCTGATATTGATTGGATGATCCCTCATCAAGCAAATACTCGTATCATTGAAGCTGTAGTAAAAAAATTAGATTTTCCTATGGAAAAAGTAGCTAATACAGTCAATCAACACGCAAATACTTCAGCAGCATCAATTCCGCTAGCACTTGATTATGCAATACAAAAATCAAAAATAAGACCAAGAAGTCTAGGATTATTGATTGCAATAGGCGCAGGATTAACTTGGGGTTCTGTGTTGCTACGCTACTGAGAACTTTAGCTATTGCTACTTTCTATCTTTTTTATCAATTTCTTGACCAAACCTCTCAGTTTTCTACTTGATTCATCAAATTCTTGAATCTGTGAATTATTCTTTTTCATAAGCTCTTTATAATTACTCTTTATGTAGTAAATCATCTCGTTCATCTGAACAATCATCTTGTTAATATCTATACTACCTAAACTAGGTATCATACCAGGAATAGCTCCGTCTAACATACCACCAGCCATAAGCTGTTGAGACATTTGCATGAATGGCTTTAGAGCCTGATTAAGCAGTTCAGGATTCTTGGCTAATTTTTCTATTTGCTCTTTGCAAGTATCCATATACTGCTTCATAAATTCATCGCCTTGTGCTTTATCTGTCATAATACACCTACTTAAAATACGTATTTTCTATTATATACTGTTCTAAAATTAAAAACAATATAAAATGCCTATTACAGCTATATTAATACTTTGTTAAACAATGAGAATTTTCCTCTTTCACTCATAAGGAACTACATATTTGCTTTAACCACTTCTTATCTTTGACACTATTTTCTAAATTTTTATAGACAAATTGATGATAGTTATTTATCCATTTAATTTCATCTTGAGCAAGCATTTGCATATCTATTAATCTTTTATCATATGGAATAGAGGTCAATTGTTTAAAGTTTAAGTAGCCGTTTTCTTGCCTTTTAACATACATTAGATTTTCAATTCTTATTCCATATTCTCCTGGAATGTAATAACCAGGTTCATTGGAAAGTATCATCCCTGGCATAAATTTTACTTTATTTCCTTTTGATATTGCCTGTGGTCCTTCGTGTACTGATAGATAACTTCCAACTCCATGTCCTGTACTGTGCATGTAATCTATTCCAAATTTCCATAGATGAATACGTGCCAAGATATCCAATTCGCCACCAGTAGTTCCAAGAGGAAAGACGGCATTTGCCACGGCAATGTGAGCTTTGAGTACTATTGTATAGTAGGCTATCTGTTTACTGGTTGGATTACCAATTGCTACAGTTCTTGTAACATCAGTTGTACCATCAAGATATTGACCACCAGAATCAATTAAATACAATCCATCTTTCTGAATTACTTTATTCGTTTTACTGCTTGTACGATAATGAATGATTGCTCCATTTTCATTAAATGCAGAAATTGTTGGAAAACTTGGTTGTTTAAACAAGTCCTGCTCTTTCCTGTATTCTAAGAGCTTTTCTTCAGCATTAAATTCAGTGATTTCACTGTCAATATTATTTTCTATCCAACATAGAAAATTTGTAACTGCTACTCCATCTCGAATGTGTGCGTTTATAGCTCCAGTTATTTCAATTTGATTTTTTACTGCTTTATGAATTAAACAAGGATCCTTTCTTTCAATTACCTGCTTATTTTGTATTACATCCATAATACTCATTGGAGTTGTACTTGGATCTATCATTATCGGATTTATCTTGCACAGTGAATTTTCCAATTTAACGACATCAAAAATGTTTATATGACTATCTAAATTTGCTTCTATAGTTGAATGCTCTTTGTCTTGAACAAACAAATCAACATTTCCACTTTTATATAATATAGCGCGACCTAGTATACATGGAGTATATTTAGCATTTTCATTTCTTAAATTTAATAACCATGAAATTGAATTTGAGTCAGTTAAAAGCACTGCCTCAGTTTCTTTATCTATGCTTTTAGCGATTTTTTCACATTTATTCTTACTACTTTCACCTGATATATGAGAAACTATCGTTTGTTCTCTAAGACTAATTTCTTTTTTAATTGAATATGGTACCAATTTACAAATATCTTCATATTTTCTTATCTCTTTTACGGTAAAATATTGCAAATAATAACCTAGTGAAGTGGTCAATGTTAAGTTTGCTTTTATCCATTCACATGGATCATTTTCTTGTATATTGTATACTTGAAAACTACTTTGATCGAGTTGATTGCGAGCTTGTGTAATATAGCGCCCATCTGTAAAAAATTGGCATTTATTGTCTTTTGTAAAGATAAATAGTCCATTTGTTCCTGTAAAGCCATATAATTTTGTTATCTCCTCTGAATACTCATTTAAATATTCGTCTTTGGTATGTAACATAAACGCATCAACATTTATTTCATGTATAAAAAAGCGAAACTCTTCGAGTATGGACATAGGATTTTTTCAAGTAGAATTAGCAGTTACTTTTATTTTCTCATTTCTTAAATACACCAATATGCTTACTATCGCTGCTGGAGTGATACCTTGTATTTGTTTTGCAACGCCGATCGTTGCTGGCTTTATAGTCTCCAATTTTTCTATTACTTCACTTGATAATCCTTTAATTTGTGAATAGTTGAAATTGATTGGGATTTGAGTGTTAGTCTCTTCTAGTAGAAATTTCATATCTGCTTCTTGTTTTATTAGATAAGGCTTGTATTTTGCTTCGATTTCGATTATTTCATGGATCTTAGTATCAAGCACTTGGATGACAGAAGAGGATCCAATATTAGCTATATCCATTCTAGTATCACTCCAGAGTGTGACATTGTTTAACTCTGTCCAAATTTCTTGTAATTTGTTCCAATTAATATTGGGATAGCTAAGTAAATCTAGTGCAGTTTTTTTTATTCCATCATAAGATATTTTAATACCATAGAATCTGAGCTGTTCAGGAGTAATTTTCAGATTCTTCAATTTCCCCTCAAGCTGTTTAATAGATTTAAGTTTATTCTGTAAGATACAGTATCTCTCATATGAAACAAGAGAAATGTCATAACCTTTTTGTGTGAGTCTCCTATCCGCATTATCTGATCTGATTGTTAGCCTATATTCTGCACGTGAGGTGAATAATCTATAAGGCTCGATTACTCCTTTAGTGACCAAATCATCTATCATTACACCGATATATGAATCTGTGCGATGAAGAACAAAGCTTTCTTTTTTTTTAGATGCAGAGAGTGCTGCATTGATTCCGGCAATAATACCTTGTCCTGCCGCTTCTTCATATCCAGTAGTACCATTAATTTGCCCTGCGAAATATAGACCTTTAATTTTCTTAGTTTCGAGAGTATGAAATAACTCTCGTGGATCAATATAATCATACTCAACTGCATATCCAGGTCTTAATATTTTTGCGTTTTCGAGCCCCTTGATGCTATTTATCATTTTATATTGTACTTCCATTGGTAATGAGTTTGAAATTCCATTTGGATATATAGTATCATCATCAATCCCTTCTGGTTCTAAGAATATTTGATGACTATTTTTTTCTGTAAATTTTTTAACTTTAACTTCAATAGAAGGGCAGTATCTTGGTGCAATAACATCATCTAAATATGAAGAAGCTGACCTATGGAGGTTTTCTCGAATTATTTTATGTGTATTTTCATTAGTATGAGTAATGAAACATGAAACCTGAGGTTGATTGATTTTCTCTGTGAGATAAGAAAATGGTGTAGGTGGATTGTCACCAACTTGCTCTTGCAATACTGACCAATTGATAGTACTAGAATCGAGTCTAGGTGGAGTTCCAGTTCGTAATCTACCTAATTTAAAATCGTATTTCTTCAGTGTATTTGCAAGCCTTATTGCGGACTTATCTCCCATTCTTCCTGAAGAGATTGTTTGTTCTCCTATATGAACTATACCACACAAAAAAGTTCCTGTAGTTAAAATGACTTTATCTGTTAGTATATGTTCCCCTGAGCTTGTTATTATAGCTTTAATGCACGATTTTCCATTGCTATTATTTTCGATAAGAAAATCGTCAACTGACTCTTCTTTTATCGCTAAATTATTATAATTTAGAATAATTTTCTGTATTGCTTGCTTGTATAGTTTTCGATCCGCCTGCGCGCGTGGTCCCCACACTGCTGCGCCTCTGCTGCTGTTTAGAATGATTGAGTGTATACTTGCTTGATCGACTGCTTTTCCCATTATTCCATCAAGAGCATCAATTTCTCTGACTACAACACCTTTTGCAACTCCTCCAATTGCTGGATTGCAGGACATTTCTCCTATAGTTAGAATTTTATGAGTTATAAGTAATGTACTTGCACCAAGGCGAGCTGCAGCTGCAGCTGCTTCACACCCAGCATGACCTCCACCTACTACCACTACATCATATTTATACATATTCTCTTGAGTAATTTTTACTTTACTAATATTCTAACTATTAGCGGTTAATGTCAAATTTTATAATATCTGTTATCTCAATGTACATACATAATTTATGAATATTTGTTTAAAAAACATTGTGTATAGCAGATTTTACCACAAACATAAAATGTTTCAATTCTAGCTCTCGCTGAACAAGGAATGAATGATAACAGTAGAAAAAGCTACTCAATAGAACAAGTAAAAATTGCTTGACAGCTTCTTCACCGTATCTTCATAATAAAAATGAAGTTATTATTTGTCTTCAATTTGTGTAGATTAAACGATAAAAAAACTTAGCATATTTGGTGTCTCATATTTAAATTTTTACATTATATGTATCTTATGTTTTTTTTAATTCCTTGTTGCAAACTCACAAACTCGCTTATAAGTCGTTTAAAACATGAAAACGCCAATGTTATAAGATAGATAGTGAATAACTAGCTCTCATAGAGTTTCTATTGCTTTTTTTTTCTTCATTTACTATACTTTTTTAAGTATTAAAGCAATTCATGAATGAACATTTGTTTTTGCAATAAATGTTATTATTTCAGATCATAGAGTGTCATTCAAGTGACCAGATACTGGCCATTCATAAATTTTGTTAAATTGATGAGTATAAAAGTTATCTTAGAATAAGACATTCTAATGATTATGGAAAGATTGGATCACAGTGTTATGCACTGGAATTACAGGAGATGAGTGTGGGTTATTTGAATGATAAAAAAAAGGTGCTGTGATGACATAGAGAAAGGACATTAGAATGAAATCATGGGGTTGGAGATGATTTTAAGATCGAGATTTTATTCCGTTCTTTTGTTCAATATTATTCTATAAATAAAATTACTTTACTTATATCAAGTTTCACTGGTAATTGAACAAATGAAGAAAGAGCTTTTTTCCCTATAATTGAAAATTAAGCAAGTTTATAATAGATCCTATCTGTCTTCTTAATAACAAATGTTGGTATTATTCAATAAATCTAATTATAATATTAACACAGAATTAAAACTTTATAAAAAAAAATCATTTTTGTCAATTAATTAAGAAATTATATGTATAAAAATACTAAGGGAATTATATTTATAATAAGTGCTTGATACTGTGTTGATAAGACTTACAGTTTTATCATTTTTAATTATAACTGAAATTGTTTCTGTTGTTTCTATATATTACTTGTTGTATTATATATATAATGATGTAAATAAGAGAAAATATTGCAAAGAAAATCTTTTCACATAAGCTTGGCCGTGCAGTATATGCATCTACAATTGAAGTGTCTTTCTGTAGCTACAACTTATATTTTTCTGATGCAATGCTCTTTGGAGCAAAGTCTGCAACTTTAACAGATGCAGTGATAGGAGCCACATAGTATCAATTTGCAAGAATTCTTGTAACAGAGTGTATTATTACATTATAGCCGAAAAAGTGAATGAATATACTATATCATCTATGATTGAAAAATGAAAGGATGCTTTTCTTTACAATAGCAGAACTAAAATTTTGTCTTCTATTATCCAGTGTGTGGCACATCTGATATTTGATTTGAAGGCAGTGTGTTATTAGCGAGTTTTGTCTTGTTTTTCATGAAGATCGTTGTCAAATAACAATATTCATTTAGTTATGTTGTATGGTTAAGGATATAATTGATCTAATTTCCAATTACTTTTTGCAACAAGAGTGTATCTAAATCTAATATGTCTTCTATGTTCACTTTCATGCCAGAACTCAATTATTTTTGGGATTACGAAGAATCCTACCCAAAAATCAGGACGAGGAACTTGTGTGTTGTAAAGTTCTTTTTCCTTTAGTTTGACAGCTTGATCAAAGTCTTGCCAATTTTTCAGAACGCTTGATTGTTTTGAGCACCATGAATTAATTTGACTATTGCGTGCTCGAGAGGAGAAATATTCGTCAGCTTTTTTAGTAGCTAGGAGTTTAACATCTCCTTCAATTCGTACTTGTCTAGAAAACTCCATCCAGTGGAACACCAATGCAGCTTTAGGATTCTAGTTCAATTCCTTTCCTTTTCTACTATTTACATTAGTGAAGAATACGAAGCCTTTTTTGTTATACTCCTTTAATAATACTATTCTTGCAGATGGAATGCAATTTTTATTACAAGTCGCCAGTGTCATTGCAGTTGGCTCTTTGCATGAAAAGTCGAGTACCATTTTATACCATTTTGAAAACAAATCAAACGGATCTTTTTTAGGTAAAATGTCATATCTAAAAATTAAACCTAATTCTGACATGCGTTGCAGAAATAAGTGCTACGGCCATTTTGGCGTATAAGTGTTATGATGTTATTGCAAATTTTGCAAGGTTTTTATACTTGACCATATACGTAAAAACTATTTTTAAAATATCCAATAGATCCAGATGGCTGTGCATAATCTCTAAGCGTTGAACTACCTGCAGCAATTGCATCACTTAGAGTATTTTTATTTAGCGGCAAGTTTTTCATACTTTCTTGATTAAATCTTGTGCTGATCTGAGAGAGTGATGATATGCGAGCTTTAAACAAGCTCTCAGAAGAATATATATACCCATATCAACTATTAATTTGTTGTTCATTAATGCTGATTTGATATTTACTTTTCTGCTTTTTAGCAGATTCTGTAAATAGCTTCCAATGAATTCATCTATGATAAACTCTATTCTAAGATAGACTCTATTCTAAAATCGTTAAAAAAAATACTTCTTGTGCTTTATTTAAAACGATAATCAGCTCAAATCTTCTTGGATCATTAAAGATTAATGAAGTATTATCGGAAAATAAAAATATTACGTGATCATGTTTATTCTGCATTTGATAATTTTCAGCGTATATAAGTTTTCCGCTCATGTAAAGATATATGATGACAGATATATTACTGTCTGTATTCCAGATTATGTATTTACCTCTACGTTTAATATCGTTTATAGCTTTACCTTTTAGCATATTATAATATTTTTTGTTATTGATCATGTAAATTCCAATTATTGACTGTGACATCGCTTATTTTCTTGTTTTTGATCATATCAAATAAGAAGTTAGAGATCACTTCTACTTCTGAGAGTTTTAGCATTTTGTCTACTCTGTTGTTGCTTTTTTCTTTTTAGAATATTTTGCTTTAGAGCTTTTATTAATCTTTTTCTCTTTTCTTCTTTTTCTTTATTTTTTTTTATATTATTCATATATATAAATCCTGCCGTTATAGCTCAGGTGGTAGAGTACGTTATTGGTAATGACGAGGTCCCAAGTTCGAGTCTTGGTAACGGCACATCTTGCAGTATTTGTACAATTCGTAAAGAAAACATAATTTTTCATTGATTTTCGCTCAATTCTTTAATCTTACTAATAGTAAAACCATTAGATTTGACAATAATGTTGACTTAAAAATCATCAGCCAGCATCGCTTTTGCAACTTCAATTTTTTTTCTTCTTTACATTTCTTTATACCTTTTTCATATCTTTTTCAAGTTTATATTCAAGTTATAGCTTCCTCTTTGTATAGATTCATTATTCTTTCTTCATATGCCATTAGATCTTTTTCATTCCAGTTAAATCTGTCTAATTCATTATAGCTCCTCTTTATTATTGGTACTTCTCTTGTAATTTTCTTTATATCTTATTCAGTGATTTTTTTTCTGCATGTTTGAAAAACACCAGCATTCTACTATGTTTATTAATTTCTCCACTTTATTTTTAGGAAATTTTGGTAGTTTAATAAATACAGATTGAAAATCTTATAAGTCATACTCATTAGTCTCCTCATCTCTTATGGTATGACTAGATATATAATTGGACTTATCAGGAAATAATAGACGATTTGAAATAGCAATAAAGAAGATTTTTTTAAATTAACATACTTACCAATTTATCTTAAGTAAACTTTGACAGTGTAATATTGAACGTGCTTTTCAAAATCTTTATCATAAGTGAGCTGCATTTCAACTAAAAATCTGTTGGTAACAGAATCCTTACAGAGAACATCAACTATATTTTGTTTTTCAGAGGTAATTTTGGGATTCAAAATAGTGCTATAAATTCTATTTCTTATATAGTATTAGCTTCAATACACCATAGAATATCATTTAAAAAATTAATAAGAATGTTCTTATTTTTTATTGCCAAAGATTTTCTTAAATGTTAGATCCAATTTTGGATCGAGGGATTTAGAAAAAGCCATCAGAAGTTAATTTAAAAGTTATTAATAATAATACACTGTTACTAACAATTATTCAATTATATTTTTAAAGACTAATAGTTCAAGCAATTTTCTATATTTATTTTAATTTAAAAAACCAAGTGAAAGATCGCACCCTTCCTAAAATTACAGAATCTAGTCTGTTTAATTTAAGTGAAAACTAATTATAAGAAAAAATCTAGAAAAAAGTTATAAAGGAAGATTATCATGTTTTTTCCATATTTTCTCTACTTTCTTGTTTTTGAGTAGCTCTAATGCTTTATGAAGATGATGTCTCGTTTTACTTGGCACTATTATATCATCAATATACCCATGTGATGCAGCAAAAAATGGATTAGCAAATTTTTCTTTGTACTCTTTAGCTAATATTTGTTGATTTTTTTCACGTCGAAATATAATTTCAATTGCACTCTCAGGTCCCATAACAGCTATTTCAGCAGTTGGCCAAGCGTAATTTATATCACCTTTTAGATGTTTAGAGTTCATGACAATGTATGCACCACCATAAGCTTTTTTAGTGATAAGGCTGATTTTCGGTACAGTCGCTTCAGCGTAAGCGTAAAGCAGCTTTGCTCCATGTTGTATTATATTATTATATTCTTGATTTGTACCTGGCAGAAACCCTGGAACGTCAATGAGTGTGATAATAGGGATATTAAATGCATCACAGAATCTTACAAACCTTGCAGCTTTTCTTGAAGAGTCAATATCCAAACACCCTGCAAGGTGCGTAGGTTGATTTGCGACGATGCCAACGGTATTTCCTTTGATTCTACTAAAACCAATAATGATATTGCGAGCAAAATCAGGTTTTAGTTCAAAAAATTTCCTTTCATCACATATCTTTTCAATAAGTTCATACATATCGTAAGGAATATTAGGATTATGAGGAATTAGAGTATTTAAAGATTCATCAACATCATCGATATCATCGCAGATTGATATAGATTTCGTAAATTCTTGATTATTTGCTGGCAAAAAAGTGAAGAATTCACGGATTTTTAACAGCATTTCAATGTCATTATTAAATGCAAAGTCTGCGACTCCTGTTTTACTTGTATGGATTTTTGTTCCACCAAGATCTTCATGACTTACCTCTTCGTAGGTTACTTTTTTTACTATATCTGGTCCTGTTATAAACATGTATGAACTATTTTTTACCATGAAAGTAAAGTCAGTTAATGCTGGAGAATAAACTGCACCACCAGCGCATGGACCCATGATTAGAGAAGTTTGTGGTATAACGCCTGATGCGTTTACATTTCTTTGAAAAATTTCTCCATAGCCAGCAAGAGAATTTACTCCTTCTTGAATTCTAGCTCCACCAGAGTCATTTAGCCCGATAATTGGAGCCCTGGCATTGATTGCCATATCCATAATTTTGCATATTTTTCTTGCATGTGACGCACCAAGTGACCCACCAAAGACAGTAAAATCCTGAGAATAAACAAAAACTTTTCTGCCATAGATAGTACCATGACCAATTACAACTCCATCACCTAGAAAATTAGCATTTTTCATGCCAAAATCAATTGCGTGATGTTTTACAAATTTATCATATTCTTCAAACGAATTTTCATCAAGAAGTATATTCAGCCTTTCTCTAGCTGTTAATTTCCCTTTTGCATATTGTTTATTGATTCTATTAGGACCTCCTCCTTTTTCAGCTTCTAGTGCTTTGGCTTTTAGGTTTTCTAATATTTTAAAGTCTTGCATATCAAAAAGTGATTTTCAATTAACTAAAGTATACATCACTTTTTTAAAGTGTAAAAAATTCTATTCTTAACATAAGAACTTCCTCTTGAAAACTTCTTTGTGATTTAATTAGCTGTTATTCAATAAAAAACTATTTAATAAATTCTTCAAATCCACTTAAGAATAATGGTATTTATGAATCAAAACTTGTTTTTGATCTGAAGCCTTTCAATGACAAAATTCAGTAAAAACTCAGAGTATTTTTTAGTCGATTGTGTAAAATTATAGCGGCTGTATTGTCTTTTTCATTTTTTCTATATTCAGCAAAATTGTGTTTGAATTAAGCGTTAGCAAATTATTATAGCGCTAATTTAAAGTATTATAGAGTCAAATTCACCACCATGGTTTTCTTTTACTTTTTTTTATTTGGTAAAATTTTTAAATATTTATGATTAATATAAACTTAGTAAAGTCAGAAAGCTTATTCATAAGCAAAATCAATGAAAATATCTTCTTTTAAAGTTAGAGCTATACGCTCATAGCGTTTTATGATAGAAAATAAACTAAAGAGTGTTTTACAAAATGATATTACGTAATTTACTGTTTTTGCTACCACCTGAAATTGCTCATTCCTTGGCAATTACGATGTTAAAAAAGATATCTTGTAGAAAGTCCATAGAATTACCAGAATCTTTAAACGTAAACTTTTTTGGTAATAAACTTAAGAGCCCTGTGGGTCTTGCTGCAGGTTTTGATAAGAATGCGGAAGTTATAAGATCCATGTTCTCACTTGGTTTTGGATTTATCGAGGCTGGTACTGTAACTAAACATCCTCAATACGGAAATAAAAAACCGAGAATTTTTCGGTTAATTGAAGATGAAGGAATAATCAATAGATTAGGATTTAATAATAAAGGAATAGACTATTTCCTTAAGCAAATAGATGAAACTAAGCTTGATGATTGCGTTTTTGGAATTAATATAGGGAAAAATAGCACTTCAAATGACCAAATTAATGATTATATTGATTTAATAAAGATGATATATGGGAAAAGTAGTTATATAGTGCTGAATATCTCATCTCCAAATACGCCAAATTTACGTAACCTGCACAATAAACAAGAATTATCAGAATTGTTGAAGTCTATAACTCTAACCAGAAAATCAATCGATAACTTTGAGTTGATACCAATAATATTAAAAATTTCTCCAGATATAAATCAACAAACAAAAGAAAATATTGCTGAACTTGCACTAGAATACAAAATTGACGGTTTGATAGTAAGCAATACTACGGTTAATCGAGATAATTTGCATTCTCATCACAACGAGATTGGTGGGTTAAGTGGTAGACCACTGTTTAAACTTTCAACTGAGTTATTGAGTGATATGTATAAACTCACTAAGAACAAGACATTATTAATAGGATGCGGAGGAATTTCAAATGGTGCTGATGCATATAAAAAAATAAAGGCAGGAACCTCTTTAGTACAGTTATACACTGCTCTTATATATCAAGGGCCTAAAGTTGTGAATAAAATCAATCTAGAGCTTGCAGAGCTAATCAGAAGAGATGGGCTGAATAATATTAGTGAGGCAGTGGGTTGTGACTGCAAATCTTAGCAACTTATTTTGATAGAGTAAAACTAATATTCTGATATGAATATATAGCAAGAGGTATTTTCTTTTAATACACCAAGTATTATAAATTTTACATCAGGTATGATAAATTTGAACAATGCAATATATAAAATCACCAACTATAAATTCAAAAATGATGCGATATTAAAGGAAGCACTGACCCATCCAAGCTTAAATAAAAGGAATAGTAAAAATAAAACTGAAAATTATGAAAGGTTAGAATTTTTAGGCGATAGCATTTTGAATATGATTGTATCTGCTATACTGTTTAAATTATTTCCTGAAGAAAGAGAAGGTGCATTAGCGAAAAGAAAAACGGACTTAATTTGTGGTAGCACAATTGCCAATGTTGCTAAAAAAATAGAGTTGGGCGATTTCATTATCATGAATAATAGCGAACGCTGCAATGGAGGAAAATGTAATGTAAAAAATTTAGAAAATGCACTTGAAGCACTAATAGGAGCGATTTATATTGATGGCGGATTTAAAAATGTTGAAAGATTTGTTACACAACATTGGGAGAAGTTAGCTAAAGATATGCTAATCCCTCCAAAAGATTCTAAAACCTCGCTACAAGAATGGACTCAGAAAAATAAATTACCTTTGCCAGAGTATAAGATTGCAAAACAGACTGGACCAGCACATAATCTTGAATTTACTATATCAATTCACATAGAAAATTATGGTGAAGTTTATTCATACGCTTATAGTAAAAAAGTTGCTGAGCAAAAAGCTGCTGAGCTAATGCTAGAAAAAATTAACAATAGTGAAAAAAGCAATTCAACTTAATTTAAGTTTTAAGAAACAAAAGCATTGTATCTATTGAGGCAATGACGTTTTTAAGAAAAAATTTCAGAGATTGTATATAAAATTTCTCTCTACAATCTCTGTCATTAAATTTCAATTGTAGGAACATTGTGATTTGAGCCTATCACCTAAGGTGTCATGCAAATAGTTGACATTAATATCTAGGAATTTTACTAAGTTGATGAGTGTAAAAGTAGTTGTATTATATTAAAATACGATGTTTTCATGATTATGAAAAAGATGAATCACAAAATGTAGAGCACTGGTATGATGCCTTTTGTTGTAAACTCACTTTTATTTATTATATGATTATTTTTTAGAACATCTGTCTATCTTATTTTATAATTCCATTGAACAGATACGGAGAAATTTGTTAAGTAGTTTTAGTTTTATTTCTATAAGCTATTTGGATTATATATTAGCAGTTTTTTTGTAAGATTTTACCCATTTAGAATAAAGTCTAGTGTCACTTCACGCCAAATGTGATAATATTTAATAGGCAAGTTAGTTATTGGGCTACATTTATATGCTGCACGCATCGCGCTATCTGCTATTGACCTAAAAAGTGAATTATTTTTGTAGGAGCTGCTGTCTACTATATCAGTCATAATTATTTCACCTTGATTGGATAATAATAGATTGATTTTTATACTAAAATTTTCTTTGTAAATTATCCTTTCAGGAATGTTCCAACATTTTGTTAGCTTTTCTCTTATAGAGTTAATAATTTCTGCTACGATTAATTCGTTCTTTTTGCTCTCAATACTCTTTTCGTTTTTTATTTCATTCTCTTTTTTTCTATGCATTACTGTATCTTCTGGCTTTGTACCTATACTTTTTTTTCTTTTTTGAATTAAATTGCTTTCATTAATGTTGACTTCTTCTTGTATTTCTATGATTTGCCTCAGTTGTGCTGTTTGTTTCATAATGTCGGTATTCAATTGCTCAACTATTTTTTTTTTCTTTGTGATGTAGTGACAAATTTTGCTGCTAGCGTATCGCTTGTTTGAGCTTCTATTAAAAATAATAGAAAAAATGAAAGACAACATAAAGATAAAAAAAGAATATAATTAGAACAAAGAAAGCGCATGTGTTAAACTTATTTTACTTGTTTAAAGCTAATATTGTACATAAAATCAATATATTTTGATATTACTTTAGTAGATTTAAGATTAGTCGATGTTTACTGAGGATGTGGCTTGAGAAACATGGACTACTGTTACGAAAACAGATTACGCGAAAACTCAATATGTTTCTTCTTTGCGTAGCGAAATAAAAGTGTTGCTACTAATAAGTCTTAATATTGATATATGAGAAAATTTGAAAGATAAATCTCTAGTATATATCGATAAACATTTATCTACAGAAAACTTATATTATAATAACCAGACATTTATAACAGTACTTTCAACTACTTATGTTATAATTAAAGCAATGAAATTTTTTATATTAAAGTCAAATCTAGACTTTTTTTAAAAATAATAATACTAAAAAAATGAGATACTAAAATTGCAGTGTATGAAATTAGTATCATTGAGCTTAAATTTGCCATTTAAGAGCACAAAATAACATTACGTACGTTATTAAACTACATATAGCTTCTCTTTTTTTAATTGTAGAATTTATTCATTGAATTTGCGACTAGAGCAGCTTCTGTAACTATGGTAGCGTATATCATCGATTTATTTAAATTGTTAAGTAAAAAAACTGATGAATTAAGAGTATTGATAAAATAGAAATAATCTATCCAAATTTAATAATATATATTCATTTTAAATGAATATTACTTATAGTAAAAGAGTTGTTTAACATAATGAAAAATATTCTATATTATACTACGATAGCTGCTCTCTAAATCTTTCAGATCTACTTTTAAAATACCCTTTATATTTAGATTTTTTTTCTCTGTCACTTTGCCGATACATGAAAAAGCTATACCTTTAAACAATTTTTCAAATCTCTGCTGATTTTGTGGAGCAATAGTAACCAAAATTCTACTTTGGGATTCAGAGAACATTATTATTTTGTTTATTATATCTGTATTTTGTGTTTTTTCTATTGGCACTAGTGAGAGATCAATTTCAGCACCGAGATCTCCTCCAATTAGTGATTTTGCTAGAGCAACAGCTAATCCTCCTAGATTTGGTGCAATTGCAGAGGCAATTATGCCATCTTTTATTGCAATGTTGTAACGCTCATACAACTTTCTGGCGCTCTTTGCATCAACTTTTGGTACGTTGTTATTATCTATTCCACTGTATAACTGATACTCAGATTTACCAAGTTCATCGTATGTTATACCAAGCACATATATCAAGTCTATTGGCATCTTCACGTCAAGTGATACTGCATTTTCAATATTTTCTATAACTCCAATTGCTGAAATAAGTAATGAGGGTGGCGCAGAGATCATCACTTCTTTGCCATGTTCATCGTACCCTTTGAAGTCGTTAAACATACTATCTTTTCCTGATATGAATGGAGTTTGAAATGCAGTTGCAAAGTCATAACAAGCTTCCGCGGCTCTCTTTAGTTGCCAAAGTCTTTCTGGATTATGAGCATCACACCAGCAAAAATTATCAAGCAACGCTAGATGATTTATATCTCCTCCTGCAGCTATATAGTTGCGTATAGCAGTGTCAATTGCACATGCTGCCATATAATAAGTGTCAATTTCTCCATAACTTGAGCCAAATCCCTGTGATTTTACAATACCTTTCTTTGAAGAAAGAACTGGTCTTGAAACAACAGTTTCGCTACACACTCTTCCTTTGCCTTGCAATGGTTTCAGCACTGACGTTCCTTGAACTTCATGATCATATTGCACAACTATGAATTCTTTGCTGCAAATATTTGGTCTGCTCAGCATTTCTTTTAGTTCAATTTCTTGACGCGATGTTATCCTAGTGCTTGACACTGAGATCCATTCTTCTTTTTTCTGGATTCCAGTGAGATTTGTCAGTGATTTAACAACTTTAAAATGATCGAGATCATAATGTTTCTCAAAAATAGGTAAAGCCTGTTCAAGCGTTGTGATGACAGAAAGGGGTGCTGTAGGCATCTTAGACAATGGCTTTGTCTGTAAATGCATTTTAGGATTGCCATTATGTAGGAACTCAGTTTCAATATTCATTATCGGTGAAGAGGAAGCAAATCGAACTGTTGATACACCAGTACTATTAAACTCTCCAATCACGCTGACTTCTACATCATGTTTTTTCATGATTTGCTTAAACGCAGTCAGATTTTCTTCTGACACTGCTAAAGTCATTCTTTCTTGTGATTCTGATATCCATATTTCCCACGGGGCCATACCATTATTTTTAAGTGGAACTTTGCTTAAATCGACTTCAAATCCATTCTTTCCCATTTCACCGATAGACGACGATAGGCCACCTGCTCCGTTGTCTGTTATTGCATTATAAAGACCAAGATCTCTTGCTTCTATTACAGCATTGGATAATTTTTTTTGCGTTATAGGATCACCAATTTGCACGACTGTTGAATGGCTGTTTCCCGATAGTGCCTCCGAAGAAAACGTTGCTCCGTGAATTCCATCTCTTCCAACCTTTCCACCAATAATTACAATTTTATCTCTATTTTTGGGCTTTTTAATATGTGAAGGTGCATTATTTATATTGCGTGGAATAATTCCAACACTTCCAACAAAAATCAATGGTTTTCCGCGAAATCTATCGTCAAAATATACCGATCCAAGTTGTGTTGGAATGCCAGAGCAATTGCCAGCAACATTAACACCGTGAATTACTTCTTTCATGATATATTTTGGTGGCAAAATTTCATCAGTACGTTCTTTATCTCTATAAAGTTTGCCTTTTGCTTTTTCGGCAAAGCAAAAATAGTAGGTATTCATTATAGGTACTCCACCTTTGCCAAAGCCCAGTATATCGCGATTAACTCCAAGAACTCCAGTCATTGCTCCACCAAATGGATCGAGAGCTGAAGGGCTATTGTGAGTTTCAACTTTATCAACAATCAAGTAATCATCGTTAAAAACTATCCCTCCTGCATTGTCGGAAAAGACTGATACACATATGTGAGAATTTATCTCATACGTTGCACGCTTAATATAATGTTCATATAGACCATCTTTTATTTCATCAATTGGAGAACAAAAAATATTATGATTACAATGTTCAGACCAAGTTTGTGCTAAGGACTCAAGTTCAATATCATAAGGATTTCTACCAAGTTTATTAAAATAATCTTTTATAGCTTTCATTGCTGCAAGAGAGAGTCCTAAAGTACCATTACCATCGATTCCATCTCTGCTGATGTTTTCAAGCTCTTGGTCATTTACATTGAGATTGACAGATTTGGTACTGCTTTCTATCATTTCAGTGTCACTTATTGGAATAACATCAGGTGTGGTATTTTGTTTACCGCATTGCCTCCAATGATAATTTCCGTTATTCTTATAAATAAGCGTGCAATACTCAGTGATGGGATTAAATTCTATATCATATTTAGTTGGTATATTCCCTTTACCTAAGATCAATTTTGAACTTCTTGCTTTAATTTCAATTGGTGTCATTCCACTGCGTGATGCTGGAATCTGCGTTCTCTCTTTTTGGATTTTAATGTCAAGCACTGAGATGACAGGCTGTTCGATATAGCCTTTGCTAATTAAATACTCTTTGACAATTTGTTTTGCTGTGTTGCCTACATTATCTGTCATGTCAGGCAAGAAGTTTATTTCCAAACCCCACTCAGCTTGCGGTTCTATGAAATCATATTGAACTTCTTTAAGATTTTTGTTGTAGAGATAATGGCAGCAATACTGTATAATTCGATTATAAAATAGCCCACAGATTTCTTCATATAATTTTGAAGGTAATTCTTTATTTATATAAATCAAATAAACGTTAACTAACCATCTATTATCAATTTGCTTACATTTGTTTAAAACTTCTATTCTGATGTTTACCATGTAATGTATGAAAGATTTTAATATATCTTAGTATAAGAAACTGTGAGCACATTTATATTTTATAGTATAATAAAATATTGTACTAGTTGTCATTTTTCATGGGAAGAGTTTTTACTACTGATGTAGATGAATCGTTTTTTGATGTGCTAGCTCAGCATATATTTTCTGAGTATGGAAAAGAAGAAATTCCCAAGATAAAGGTCATCCTTCCTTGTAAGAAGGATGTGATAGCTTTGCTGAGTATGTTTAAGAATTACAACTCTGAAAAATGCATAATTTTACCAGAGATGATTTCTCTAGAAAGTATTGATGAAGAAGATTTAATCTTAAATCTTGATAGAATTAAAGTTATCAAGCCGACAAAAAAAATATTGCTATTAATTCAATTCATATTGGAGTGGAATAAAGAAAACAATGATAATTTTTCTATTGATTTGGCTTATAATTTATCATCTCTACTTGATAAGATTCAATATATTAAAATAGCAGATTATTGTCAATTCAATGAACACTCAAAAAAAATAGAGAATTTTATAAACTTACTTATCAAAATCTGGAGTAATACTTTAAAAGATTTTGGGGTAATAGATATTTTAGAACATAAAAATGACTACGTAAATAATATGATAGCTTCTCTGAAGAGAGATCAACATATAATCTTTGTCGGAATTGGAAAGGGTGAAATCTACAGATTATTGATTAAAGCTATATATGACCTACCGCTTGGAAAGATAATTTTACCTAATCTAAATCTGAAAATAAAAAAGAAAGATTGGAAATCGATTGATAAAAAACACTATCAATATTGCCTAAAAGATCTACTCGATTATTTAAATATAGATAGAAAAAATGTTATCTGTTTGAATACTGTGAACAACAAAATTGTTGATTATATTTTTGATACAACTACCGATCTTAGTAAGGTTAGCGATAAGTGTATTGAAAATATCGAAGTCATTACTTGTGATTCTAGGGAGGAAGAAGCACAAGTGACGTCACTAATTATAAAGAATGAAGGTTATGAAAACGTTTCTTTGTTTATCTTTGATAAATTACTTGCAACTCGTATGGCATGTCCTATGTCAGAAAACTATTCTTACATAATGCTTCTGTTTTATAGTATTGAAGTTTTGACCTCGAATTGGAATAGCGTTGCATTGCTTTCTCTTCTTAAACATAGGCTAGTGATTTTTGGTTATACTCAAGAAGAGTACATTCGAATTCTATCTGAATTTGAGATAGAGATATTACGCAGCTTCAGTACGAATGGTCGAAGCAGTATTATAAATATTATTAATACTCATGAAAAACTAAAATATAAAGAAGATATATTGATTATTATCAATAAATTAGAAGTTATATTTAATCCTTTACTTAATTCTATAAATTGTTCTATTTCTAGTGTAATAACAGCTCATTTGCAGTGCATTAATTTGCTTTCTATGGTAGATTTTTTAGAACTAAATAATGAAGTAGGTAATTTTACTCGTGATTTCTTAAATGCATGTGGGGATATAACGATTAAATGTTCCCTAGAGTTATATAGTAAAATTCTAACCTTATTTTTGAAGAAAGAGTTTTTTTCTGTAGCAAGTGACTTCAATCGATTCAGTTTATATTATAATAAAATTGTAATACTTGCTGGATTTTATGATATTCCAAATTTTCAAAATCCGTTTTTGAATGCACGAATGAAAGAAAAATTCAACCTTCCTTCCGTACAAGAGGAGCAGGGGTGTTTTTTATATACTCTGCGCAGTTTATTTGGTGCAAGTAAAGTGTATATCATAAGATTACTGAGTAACAGGAAACCAATTCTATTACAGCGCTTAGAGATTATGTTACAAGGATCAAAATATCCTTATCGCGATTGGTTAAGAATATTAAATACGCCTGAATGTGTTGTTCCATATGCGCAGCCTATGCCAAAACCTCGAACTGAAGTTAGAAAAGAAAAAATGCGAGTGATGTCTTGTAGTGCAATAGAAAAGCTAATTCGTAATCCTTATTCATTTTACATTGAATATATACTGAATCTTAAACAATTAAGAGATTTAAATTTTAAGCCATCGATATTGGAATTTGGCACTATGGTACACAACATTCTTGCAGGATATTTACGCAACAAAAAATCGCTGATGAGCATTGCACGAGAAGCGTTCATGACTAGTCGGTTTAATTTTTCAAATATGTGGTGGGTAAGATTGCAGAGGATAATTCAATCTTTTGTCGAATTTGATGAGACTCGAAGCAATTATGTCGACTTGGAAAAGAGCTTTTCCTTTCCAATATTTCATATTGGTGTCATTCTAGCGCATGACGCACAATTGTGCGGATGTTGTACAATTTTCACTAAGAAGAAGAATGACGTCCCAATTTCCATAGACTTGGATCCAGAAAATTTTAAGCAATTTTCTAATGAAAATGGAAATCCAATATCAGCTATTTATATGAAAAAAGAAAGAAATGGAATGATAGAGAAGTTACAAGAAATTTCATTGATAGTAAAATGTGACAGAGTTGAATATCTGCCAAATGGGCAAATAGCAATTATAGACTATAAATTTGGTTCATTACCTTCCAATGTAGAAGTTATGTCAGGATTTTTTCCACAATTAATTTTACAAGCCTTAGCGGTAGAACATGTAACAAAAAGAGAAGTTTCAGAACTTGCTTATTGGAAACTTGATTATGATAAAATAAAGGTTATTACTTTGAAAAAGTATAGACAAAAAATGCAGGAATTTCAAGATAATCTACCGAATTTTTTATCTAATTATTTAAAAGAGACCACTCTCTTTATTGCCTCTCCATATTTTGATAAATTCTTAAGATTTAACAGTTATAAACAACTAGAAAGATTAGGAGAGTGGTTATGAGTCAGGCACAGATTCTGAAGGCTCATCGTTGATGTTAAAGCTACTATTGTGACTTTGATAGTATCCTCTTGTTGCAAATCAATGATAATGTTTCCAGCATCTCTCATCCTTTCATCTAAGTAGTAGAGATTAATTCTTTTATGATGATGTCATTCAAGTAGTTTTTTCTTGTCATCTCAGTACTTGATACTGGGATTCATGATACTATTTTAGTAGTAAATATTTAAAAATTTACTAGACAGAAGAAAAGGACAATAAAACCCTGAAATAGTTAGTTATTCTAAATCTCTATTTTAAAATCCATCATTGAATGATGTCTTAATCTATTTATAAGCGTATTTCACGCTTGAAAACTAGAAATTTTAAGACAATGCAATACATATAGTGCGAAAAATAATACGCTAAATACAAATTTTCTTATCATTTAATCTGCATAGATTGGAAAGTGAAACAAATATCTTCAGTATCATTGAAGATGATAATGATGAAGATTTCAAGTAGTTTTTTCTATTAGATGGCGATTGATCAAATCATAATTCTTGTGTAGTTTTAAGTCTAAAATGATAATCCATAAGTTTAATAAAAATTCACATATATAGGAAAGATTGGTAACATTATTCAAATAGAGATCATCATTATAATTATGCCAAAACGTACAGATATAGAATCTATATTAGTAATAGGAGCAGGTCCTATAATTATAGGTCAGGCGTGCGAATTTGATTATTCTGGAACTCAGAGTTGTAAGGTATTAAAAAGTGAGGGTTATAGAGTAATATTGGTTAATTCTAATCCTGCAACTATAATGACTGATCCAGAATTTTCTGATGCAACGTATATTGAACCCATACTACCTGAAATCATAGAAAAAATCATAATTAAAGAGAAGCCAAATGCAATATTGCCAACGATGGGCGGGCAAACTGCTTTAAACTGCGCAATGAAACTTGCAGATGATGGGGTGTTAGATACATATAATGTAAAACTGATTGGCGTAAATAGAGAAGCAATTAAAAAAGCGGAAGATAGAGAACTATTTCGCCAATCTATGGATAGAATAGGGCTAAAGTACCCTAAAAGTATTGTTATAAAAAATCAAGGTCAAATAAAGAATGCTCTGGATTATATAGGGTTGCCTGCAATCATTCGTTCATCTTTTACTCTTGGTGGTGCAGGTAGTGGCATAGCTTGCAATAAAGAGGAGTTTATCAACATTACGGAAAATGCTCTGAAAATTTCACCAATAAATGAAGTTCAGATAGATGAGTCGATTATTGGTTGGAAAGAGTATGAAATGGAAGTTATTCGTGATTGCAAAGATAACTGCATAATAGTTTGTTCGATAGAAAATGTTGACCCAATGGGAATTCACACAGGTGATAGCATTACTGTTGTTCCTGCTTTAACTCTGCGTGATGCAGAGTACCAACAAATGAGAAATGCATCTATAGCAGTGCTTAGAGAAATTGATGTTAGTACAGGTGGTGCAAATGTCCAATTTGCAGTTAATCCAAAAGAAGATGGCAGTTTAGTTGTAATTGAAATGAATCCAAGAGTTTCTCGTTCTTCTGCACTGGCCTCAAAGGCAACAGGTTATCCAATAGCAAAAGTTGCAACTAAGCTTGCTGTTGGCTATTTACTTGATGAAATACGCAATGATTGTGCACCAATTATACCTGCTGCATTTGAACCAGTGATTGATTACATCGTTACCAAAATTCCTCGTTTTGAATTCGAAAAATTTAAGGGGACGAATTGTGAGCTATCGACCTCCATGAAATCGGTGGGAGAAGTGATGTCTATAGGTCGTACTTTTAATGAATCACTACAAAAAGCTTTTCGTTCACTTGAAATTGGCCTCACAGGACTTGATGAAATATTTTCTGAAGATACAGATATTGATTATATAAAATCTCAATTAACAAAATTGTTACCAAATAGATTACTGATTGCTGCTGACGCAATGCGTCACGGAATAAGCATAGAAGAAATAAATTCGATTACAGGATATGATCTGTGGTTTTTGCAAAATATACGACAGATTATCTTAGCTGAACAAAAAATTAAAGAAGCTGGTTTACCTGAAGTTGCATATGAGATATTAAAGCTAAAAAAGATGGGGTTTTCGGATATAAGATTGGCAAAATTAAGTAGTAAAAAAATAGAGCAAATTGAAACAATAAGGAAAATATTTGATATTCATCCAGTTTATAAACGTGTAGACACGTGTGCAGCTGAATTTGAATCGAGCACTGCCTATATGTATGGCTGTTATGAAGGAGACGTTATAAATAAGACAGAATGCGAAGCGAAAGTTTCTGATCGAAAAAAAATTGTCATTTTAGGTAGTGGACCAAATCGTATTGGTCAGGGTATTGAGTTTGATTATGCATGCGTGCATGCAGTTTCTGCTGCTAAAGAAATGGGATATGAAACAATAATGATTAATTGTAATCCTGAAACTGTTTCAACTGATTATGATACTGCTGATCGTTTATATTTTGCTCCACTCACTGTAGAGGATGTGATTGAAATATTAAATAAAGAGCAAGAGAATGGTACACTAGTGGGTGTTATAGTACAAATAGGTGGTCAAACACCTTTAAAGTTAGCCAAAATAGTAAATGAAAGGGGTTTGAATATATTAGGCACATCTTTTGACTCTATAGATCTTGCTGAAGATCGTATGAGATTTAAAAACCTTGCTTTGCAGCTTGATTTAAAACAACTTGAGAATTCTATTTGTCATTCAGTAGAAGAAGCGTTAGCCAACGCAGAGAAGGTGGGGTTTCCATTAGTAGTCAGACCATCCTACGTTTTGGGTGGCCAATCTATGTCGATTAAGCACGATATTGAGAGCTTTAAAGAATATGTACTGGATCAGACTAAGATTTTTGAACATGGGTCGCTGCTACTTGATAGATTCTTAGTCAATGCAGTTGAGGTTGATGTTGATGCTATATGCGATGGGGAAAAAGTTTTTATTGCAGCAGTTATGGAGCATATTGAAGAAGCAGGAGTTCATTCAGGTGATTCGACCTGTTCGATACCAACAAATACACTGAGTGATGAAATCTTAAAAGAGATTGAATTACAAACTGAAAGAATATCTTTTTCACTGAAGGTAAAAGGCTTGATAAACATTCAATTTGCCATTCAAGAGAATAATATATATATACTGGAAGTGAATTTAAGAGCTAGCCGCACAATTCCTTTTATTTCCAAGGTAATAAATATTCCTGTTGCAAAGCTTGCAACGCAAATTATTCTAGGAAAAAAATTAAACCAAGAAAAGAAATCTCTTAATCATTTTGCAATCAAAGCTGCTGTTTTTCCCTTTACACGTTTTTCGGAAATTGACACTCTACTCGGTCCAGAAATGAAGTCGACAGGAGAGGTAATGGGAATCGATTCATCCTTTGAGGCTGCGCTAGCAAAAGCTTACATGGCTACAGGATATAAATTGCCAACAGAAGGAAGAGCTTTGATTTCAGTAAAAGATGATGATAAAGAATATATATTGCCAGTTGCACGAATGTTGAAGGAGCTGGATTTTGAAATATACGCCACTAAAGGTACAGCTACATATCTGAACAATAATGGAATTGCTGTAAAAACAGTAAATAAAATGAGGGAAGGTAGCCCTCATATAATTGATATGCTTAAAAATGGAAAAATAAATCTAGTGATCAATACTTCAAAAGGTGTCAAATCAGTTTCATATAGCAAAGATATTAGAAGAGCTGCTATTTTGCAAAATATAGCTTATAGCACCACAGCTTCTGGAAGTAAAGCATTAGTGCTTGCAATTCAATATGCAAAAAGCAGCAGGTTGGAAGTAAAGTCATTACAACAGATACAAAACGCTATTTGTAGTTAATATAAAAATAGATCTTTTATATAGCTTTCAGTAGAACATTATTGGATCAGTAGAAACAAAAAAACTATCTAAGAAGTTCTTTTAACTTCCATATATTTGAAGTAATTCTTGTGCATTGGCTTTTATTAGAGTAGGACATTTTCTGTCATTTAATAGTGAATACAATATTTCAATTGCACCTTTAATGTCATTGTTATGTATCTTTATTATAGCAATAGCTTCTTGACTTGAATAAGGGTAAACAGCACTTACTGCTAAATTATTGATTTTATCTTCATTTATATTATTTTTACTATAAAACAAATTAATTACTTCTAAGTATTGTGCTAATTCACGCAAAATTTCAGGAATATTCTCATTGTCTGCTATATCACTATAAATAGATGCTGAATCTGTTGGTATTGAATTTGAGATACGATTGAATGCATTTTCGAAGTCTGCTAAATGCTTCCAATTTGAATCTATTCCATTTAATAACTCATTATCTTTTTTGGAAAATAACACTTCATAGAATTTATTACCTGCAATTGTAGATTGTTTTGCATTATCAATATAATGTGATAAATAGTATGTTATACCAATTAATACTGATATCAATGGAAATAAAATAATATATTTTTTCATAGTTATATTCTCATATATATTTTTATATATTAATGCTTTTTGATTTGCAAAAACTTATTGACATAGTAATTATATCACATAATAATGTTTTCAAAGTTGTTTGAATAGTTGAAGATTGAAATATTTCTAAAGTAGAAATAAAGACAGCAATATAAAGCTAATTATTTTTTTATCGGATTTATCCGATATACCCTCAACCTTTTATAGGTTGAAGTTTAAATTTGAGAGTTTGATCCTGGCTCAGAATGAACGCTGGCGGCAGGCTTAACACATGCAAGTCGAACGAGGTTATATTGTAGCTTACTATGATATAATTTAGTGGCAGACGGGTGAGTAATGTATAGGAATCTACCTAGTAGTACGGAATAATTGTTGGAAACGGCAACTAATGCCGTATACGCCCTACGGGGGAAAGATTTATTGCTATTAGATGAGCCTATATTAGATTAGCTAGTTGGTAAGATAATGGCTTACCAAGGCAATGATCTATAGCTGATCTGAGAGGATGATCAGCCACACTGGAACTGAGACACGGTCCAGACTCCTACGGGAGGCAGCAGTGGGGAATATTGGACAATGGGCGAAAGCCTGATCCAGCCATGCCGCATGAGTGAAGAAGGCCTTTGGGTTGTAAAGCTCTTTCGGTGAGGAAGATAGTGACGGTACTCACAGAAGAAGTCCTGGCTAACTCCGTGCCAGCAGCCGCGGTAATACGGAGAGGGCTAGCGTTATTCGGAATTATTGGGCGTAAAGAGCGCGTAGGCTGGTTAGTAAGTTAAAAGTGAAATCCCAAAGCTCAACTTTGGAATTGCTTTTAAAACTGCTAACCTAGAGATTGAAAGAGGATAGAGGAATTCCTAGTGTAGAGGTGAAATTCGTAAATATTAGGAGGAACACCAGTGGCGAAGGCGTCTATCTGGTTCAAATCTGACGCTGAGGCGCGAAGGCGTGGGGAGCAAACAGGATTAGATACCCTGGTAGTCCACGCTGTAAACGATGAATGTTAAATATGGGATAATTTACTTTCTGTATTACAGCTAACGCGTTAAACATTCCGCCTGGGGACTACGGTCGCAAGATTAAAACTCAAAGGAATTGACGGGGACCCGCACAAGCGGTGGAGCATGTGGTTTAATTCGATGCAACGCGAAAAACCTTACCACTCCTTGACATGGAAATCATACCTATTCGAAGGTATAGGGTCGGTTCGGCCGGATTTCACACAGGTGTTGCATGGCTGTCGTCAGCTCGTGTCGTGAGATGTTGGGTTAAGTCCCGCAACGAGCGTAACCCTCATCCTTAGTTACCATCAGTTAATGCTGGGGACTTTAAGGAAACTGCTAGTGATAAACTGGAGGAAGGTGAGGATGATGTCAAGTCATCATGGCCCTTATGGAGTGGGCTACACACGTGCTACAATGGTGGCTACAATGGGTTGCAAAGTCGCGAGGCTAAGCTAATCTCTTAAAAGCCATCTCAGTTCGGATTGTACTCTGCAACTCGAGTGCATGAAGTTGGAATCGCTAGTAATCGTGGATCAGCATGCCACGGTGAATACGTTCTCGGGTCTTGTACACACTGCCCGTCACGCCATGGGAATTGGTTTCACTCGAAACTAATGACCTAACCGAAAGGAGGGAGTTATTTAAAGTGGGATCAGTGACTAGGGTGAAGTCGTAACAAGGTAGCAGTAGGGGAATCTGCAGCTGGATTACCTCCTTAGGCTTTGTGCATCACTCACCACTTTTAATATTGGTGGTGTGATGTACTATATTGCTGTCTTTACTTCTACTTTATTTTAATTTTTTGATAATGGGATTTTATGAATGATAGGCCGCTTTCTCCACATTTGCAAATATATAAAATACAAGTTACTAGTTTTTTTTCTATTATGCACAGATTAACTGGAATCTTATTATTTCTTCTGTTAATGCTCTCTTCTTGGTATTTTATATTATATGTTTATTTTCCTGAGCTATTTATAATAAGGTACTTGAATGTATTGTTATCTACTCTTATTGCCAAGCTAGTTTATATTTTATGTCTTATAAGCTTTCTATATCATTTTCTCAATAGTATTCGTCATTTATTATGGGATGCTGGACTTAATTTAGAAATTACTAGTGTCTCAAAAAGTGCTATACTACTGACAGTAACTTTACTTTTCTCTACTATAGCTTTTTTATATACGTTTATATGAGTCAATCTGAAAATCCAGTACATCATTGGTTGGTTCAACGTGTTTCTGCAGTGATTTTATTGTTTTTATTTCCTTGGTTTATTTATTCATTTTCTTGTGCACTATATTCCAGTAGTCCTTTGTCTTTTAATGAAAAATTATTTCAGGCTATTGATCACCCTTTAAAGCTTTTATTTTTTGTTGTATTATTGTTTTACATTTTTTGGCATGCAGTTCTTGGAATGCAAATAGTATGTGAAGATTACATACACAGTGTATCTGTAAGAGTTATTACGATTACATGTATAAAGTGTTTATCGAGCATCACTTATATAGCTCTTACTTTTACGATTTTCTTCTTTTACAAGCATATTTTTTTGTAAAATCATCTATTTTATGTTTAACTATTCTTAGTATAATAATTTTATTATTGAACTATAGTGCTCGATGATTTTGGTTTAGTAATATATTTAGAGAGATTGAAAATGTGGGGAACTGATTTTATACTAAAAGTAAAGGATTTATTTACTTTATCTGAATCTCAAATCTATGTAAAGGATCTTAGAAAGGTAATGACATATAATGAAAAAAAATGTCAATACCCAAAAAATTATGATCAGATTGTAGAGTTTGGAGGAATTATAAAAAAAAAGATAGTAATGGAAAACTTATAAAAGATGAAGAGGGAAATTTAGAATATCAGCTTAGATATAATGGGTATGAGTTTAATCTAGCTTTAGTTAAGAAAATTAATAATAAGTATTATTTTACTATTGATTTTTTAGTTAATCCAAAAAATAGAAATGTTAAGCACTACGATAGCTATTATAAACCATTTGAATTTTCAAAAATAGATCTTGAAAAACATCTGCCAATTTTGGAAGCTCAAAAAACTGAGTATTCTAAATACCAATTAGAATTAACTAATTCTTCTGTGTTAACTAAAGAGATAAAAAATAAAGAAGGTAAAATTAAGGAAGTTATTGATCAAGAAGGAAGAAATGGAGGATTATTGTACACTAGTAATTATAAGAAGTTAAGCATTGGTTTTTTTGAAATTAGGGATCTAAATGGTAATTTAGAGCTAGATAAAAGTCTTATATCTGTTCCTATTGTTCTTGCTGCTGGCTTAGCTAAGATTTGTGCTAAACTGCTGACTTTTATTCCTATGAAATTAGGAGAGTATTTAATAAACAGACAAAATTCAATTGCAAAATTTTTTGGTTATTTTTTATTTACTCCTGCAATGGTAGTGAAAAATTTAGTGAACATGGGAGCTACCGCACTTAAAGTTCTAATTTTATTATTTGTGGCAGATAAGAAAAAGTATGGTGATGCTTATTGGATTATGTGGAAACATCAATTAAAGAAATATTGGGAAGAAACAAAAAATGATTATTCTTTTGTTAAAGAAGGAAATAGATTAGAGTTAGAGAAGGAAGATTATCTTGAATGTGATACTATTTGTGGCACTTGGAAGGAGCTTGATGCTAAGAGGCCAGGCATTGAGAGAGAGTTGAAAAAGAGGCCGAGCAAAAGTAATGAAAGCATGGATAAATTAAGTAAACAAAGCTTAGAAAAGGAGAAATCGCAAAACGAAATTAATGGACAAATAAATGATAAAAATCAGGAAAGCAGTACTTTTTATACTGATAAAGTAATACGAGAAAGACAAGAAGATGTAAAAAACACTCCATCAAGTCCATAATTAGCAATTAATTTAATTAATACATACTTTCTATTTTAATTGCTTTATAATAAAAGCTTGCGTATATTTTTATTTTCAATATAAGATATTATTAATATCTTATATTAAATACGAAATTTGATATTTTATTGTGATAGTGGCAAAAGACTTTGATCTTTATCCAAGCCAAAGTAATTTCAAAAAATATTTAATCATAATACAATTCTTCAAAATACTTTATTGAGACTAAAAAGTGATTATATATCATCCATAACTGCTACAAATATACAATGAATGTTTAGTAATAGAGGAATTAAAAGTGCTATATATAAGAGTATAAAGTGATTTTTTAAGCCGATAAAGATTGGAATAGCAGTAGCATACTAATTTGTTGCATTTCTTTGTAATGAAGGTGAGGTAATGTTAATTTTTCTTTCAGATCATTTTATAGACTTTATTTTGAGTAAAATTTTTATGCTTCTACTCAAAAAGCGACTTAAATAGTCTCTATAAATAATTTTATAGTTACTTCTGGAGTAAAGTTTCGTGAATTTAATTATGAATATGGCTATATCAATGAAATTTATAGTCAATAGGAGAAATATCATATAGTTAGGAATTTCACAGAAAAATCTAGACACAAATTTAGTAAAGATCATTACTGGAACTTTGGAATATTTCTGTTTAAAGCAAAACGTTATGTAGATGAGATGAAAAAATCTGCTCAAAGTTTTTATAATTTATGTTGCGCAAATGCGCATAATTCCAAATTATAAGAGGTATTTTGTGTTTAAGGTAGCAAGATTGTGAGAATTGAAGGAGTATCTATGCAATGATAAAAGCTGATTTCGATTGGATGGATGTTGGAATTTGGAATGCAGTTTTAGAATTAAGTAAGAGATTTGATAAAGATCCGTTGTCATTCCAACATGTCATCGAAAAAAGAGCAAAATTTCACAGCAGAAAGTAGTGTAAAATTTATTATGTAGAGCTTGTAAGCAGCAAGATAAGAGCTTAATATCATAATATTAGTAAAGTTAAAGAAGCGAAAGCAATAAGAAAAGAAATCAAATCATGAGGGTTTTGCAGTGTAGTTTTAATTAGCGAGAATTTTTTTATAAAATATCTCTGTTTATAAATCTATTGAGTTGCACTTCTAGACAATTTCTCTGCTATAGAGATAAATATTATATAGTATTATCAGAAGCTGAATATATAAATTCAGAGGAAAAACGCCCGATATAGCAACAAATCATGTGATAGAAATTCCAAGAAAAGTTTTTAATAGAATTGAAAATAGAAGCTCAAATTTCCATTTGAGATAGCTGAATTTCAAGTAGAGTAATGAGCTTTTATCTGATAATGATATAGTTAGATTGGATAATGTATATGGAAGATTTTGATTTACAATCATTATGATTTGACTAGTCGTTATCCAATAGAAACAAAAAGACTGCTCGACACATTCTTTCAATTCATCATAATGATGATGAAACTATTTATTAAATTTTCCAATCTGTAGATTAAGAAATGGCAAAGAAAATTTTGTATTTGATATCTCATATTTAAATTTTTACACCATTGTGTATCTCATATCTTCTAAAACATTTCTGCTTTTTAAGCTGAAACGCTCTCTCATAGATCGTTTAAGAAAATATAGAACATCAAAATAGACAATGGAGAATTGAATTCTAGCTGCTTTATGTTTCTTTTGTCTTTTTTTTTCGTCTGATAAATTTCTCAAATATTTTTTATTAAAATGGAATTTTAAATTCCAGTGTTCGCTGCTTAGATAACAGGAGGCTAATATGGAAAACATAAAACTTTTTAAGATTCATCGAGTTATGCTTTAAAAAGGTGATGCCGAGATGTGTATATAACAAATTATCAGTATATAAAAATTGTAGTAGAAAGGCTTGAAACAGCAAATGCTGTAAAAAATGAGGCAAATAATATTCAAATATCATTTGGCTCGATAAAATCCATGTATGTCAGTGTTGCATGGCCATCGTGGATATTGAGCAATCAGTTAATTGCATAATTACAGGCTATTCTCAGTGGCTGAGTGAAAAGTGCTTACTCGACATAAGATGTTATAATACATTTTTATTGGTATAAGGAGTTGTTTCTGAGAGAACTATTCAAAAAATAAAATACTCAATATAAATTTTAAACAGTGCGGAGAAGATACAGAATTGTAATATCTGTTGATGAAATATTAACACCGATGAAAGTGAGGTGATTTTATTATCGTGAATATGATTCATTGATATTTAGTCCAAGATTTGAATGAAACTCTTAGAGAGAGTGCCACAAATTAGCTTGATCAAACTCTAATAAGCAGGCGCTTAAGCAATAGAAAAAGGGGTTATTGTTTCTTGTGATTCACAGACTACATCAAGAGGACTTAATTGAACATCTTCTCTTTAAGTTAAAAAAAATATATAGCACCATATTTGCTTACCGATGATATCTGAAAATAAGAAGATTATTTATTCAATTAAAAAGCCAGTACCTTCTTTTCTTGTTATTTAAATAATTAAAAATGGGCACATCAGAATAAAAGCTGGATTACAGCATTATGTGTTATATCCGCAAGGATCTTTTATTTTAAAAAGGAAAATCAATTGTTATATCTCCATGATGGAGAAAAAGAAGAAGTTAGAATGATAAAAAGGTTGAATTTGTAAGTTATGTTTTTGCTGGGCAGTATTAACAAAATCTTCTGCTGCTTTTAAATGATATGATCAAACTAGAGTTGGCTGATGGGAAAAAGTGCTATAGAAATTTTCTGATGATTTCTAGTATAGAACTTAGTATCTGGATACTGTAGTTTCAACGAGTAATTCTAGCAATTTCAGTGTTCTGTACCCATTTGGGAAAAGTTGGAATAAATTTATTTACTTGATGTATATCGTGCAAAATTCTAATACCCAAAATTTAAAGAACAAATTTTATCCTTAGCAGCAAGATTGACACCACATGCAATTTTAATCAAAGTCAAAACAAGTATTCAGCAATTGATGCGAGAGCTAAAGGCAAAAGTGATTTGTCAATCATCGAATAGTGTTACATTATGATAAACTCATTCGATTCCATTAGATTGTTTCCATTATAGAGTTTGAAAAAGTTTTTCTGCCGCATCAAGTGATATGGCTCAATGATTTAGTATTACATTTAATGTCTCTAGAAGCATATCACAAGGATCATGTCGATAGCATCATGTGCAATATCTGCATTGATGAGAGAAAGTATCTCTCTATCATACAACTATACAAATATTTTGTTGCATCGTTTACTATGTAACTAAATTACAATACCACAATAAAGCTATACTAATAATAGCAAATTTATCTGTGCTTTGCTGCATAACTGGACTTTAAGAGCAAAACATCTTTGCTACATTTAAAAAAAAGAGTTTATACAGCAACTTCTAGATATTGCCATGCAATATTAGAAACATTTCCTATGGTATACTTCTTTTTGAAGTAGATCAGCTTATAACAGTTAATTGCTAAATCCTTGACAACAAAAGAGAAATGAAGCTGTAGGTTAATTTGTCCAACATCTAAAAGAATCTCTGCGTGTATTTTTCTTGATGTTATTTAGAATACTGTTATTACTCCATTTATTAGATCATATATCACTTCAAGACTTTTACTCCTTCAGAAATAATATTTTCTACTTTAATTTCAAAATTAGTATTCTTTACTTCTACTCTATAAAACTCAGTTTTAAGTTCAGTAATTTTATGTTGAAATTCACTTTACCTTCTAGTTTCTTTTCATATAGCAAATTAATTTTTGCTGTACTAGCTAGCTCTATCTTATTTATTTCACTCTTTGAAATGTATAACTCCACAAGAATTTGATCAAAATTAATGTTAATCTTATCTATATAATCATTAATAGAAGACTTAACTGTAGTTATTTTCTAAATCTACACACTAACTTAGTTCTCTTTAGGTAAGTTTTATACTCTTCAATGCAGTATAAAAAAAGCTTCTACCTACACTTGTGTTATGTAGTCTTTTACTAAGTTTGACAGAAGAATCATATTCAATCTCGCGTTACTTTTTAAAAGTGCCTTGGCTTGTTCAATTTGTTCAGTTCTGCTATGATCTTCTATCAGTATAATATTATACTGATTAGACAAGGAAAGTACGAATGAGAATATCAAATAGTGAAAACTAGTGATTGCATTTATTATATATAAAACATTTTTAATTAAGAATTCTATGAGCGACGCTATAATCTGCAAAACATAGATTATTCCAAGTGAAATAATAATTAATGTAACTATTGGTATAGCAATTGAATTTATTATGATAATGCTGATTGAAAGGTAATTAAAATTGTATATCGTGTATAGAACAGTAGCTAAGTTTGCTATTACTAAATTGATCATTATAGATACAGAATATTTTATTATTTTTATTTTGAACAGCTTATTGGTGTTAATCTGATAACTATTAACTAATCCCAAAACAGTAAAATTATATCTGAAAGCCGAATTTAAAATTTCATCTGAGGTTTTACTATAAATATCATCGAAGCAGCAAACTTAATTGTTATTAATCCATGATATTTCCTCTCTTATTTTTGCACAAATACTAAGATCACTATAATATACGCATGCTAAAGAGAAATTTGCATATCGGTGATAAGCAGATAAAATCTTATTGGCAAAATAGTGAGAAATGTAGATATTTTCTTGATATTATACTTAAGAAGTAAAGTTCAGATATGTAAATAAATTATGAAATACTATAAAAAACAGAACAGCAACGAATGATAATTAAAGACAAGATATAGCAAAACAAATGTGTTATATCTGAATCTCGTATTGCATCCATAGATTTTTAATCTATTCCATCCTTTTACAGATCAATAATGCGAAGATTATGTCTGCATGAAGTTTTTTGATATTTCGCTGCAGATTTTCATAAATATATTGACGGATATATTCTATATACTCTTGAAATTTCCTTGCTTTAACCTTTTTATGCAAAGTTATTTTGCTCATTGTAATGTTTTTAGCACTTATTTTCTAATAATAAGCTTCTCTTGCAAAATCATATACATATATCAAAAGTGTGATTTTGCCAGAAAAAGCTTTGCTGACAATTTTATTTGATTGTCTATTTTAATGCTTTTTTCTACTTTAACTTTAATTGATATTTTTATCTTATCTAAAGCAATGTAGCAAATACTTGATACTGGAATTTGTGTCTTTCTTTTAAAAGAAGCTTTTTAACAGAGAGCAGAAACTTTTTATATAAGCCCTTATTGATAATATTCTTTACTGTAGCAACAATTTTTTTTACATACTTCTGCTTATTAAGAATTTGAGTATCAACTTAAAGTTGTTCTCAATTTGCTAGATATAGATCCTACAAACACTGTAATCAAAATGATACATAATATTGTAAATACCTTTTGTATAACATTGCAATTAGAATTAGTATAGATAAAAGCAAGAGAAAATAGATGTAGTAAAAACATACAGCTTGATTCAAAACTTAAAGAGAAATATATCAAAATGCTTACACATTGACATACGGAAAACCACAATATTAAGTTATATTTCTCATTAATATAACCGGTTGTGACGTTACGAAAAGTCAATAAATACATAAAATGTGTGTAATAGTAGAATTTTATTCTTTTATTTTCTATTATTGTATATATAATAACTAAATAAACAACGAAGCGGGGTGGAGCAGCTCGGTAGCTCGTCAGGCTCATAACCTGAAGGTCGTAGGTTCAAATCCTATCCCCGCAATTTGATTACATTACGATTAAATTAAGGAAAGAAGAGTTAAAGTTAGACAAAAAAAATTTAAAGTGATTGAGTAATTATGATGAATTTTTAAATAGATAATCTCTAAGAGATTTGAAAAAATAACAACTGTAGACTATTTGATACGAGAGACGTAATACTCATTTTAACTTAATGATAGTCCTTTTATCATCTTGGTGTATCCTTTTCTTATCATCTAAAGTAGAGCATTCTCTTGTTCTTCCAATACCAATTTCTTATCATTCAAGTGCGCGATGCTAAGATTCAGCAACTTCCCCATAATCATCAAAATCGTCTTTATTTTAACATAAGATCAGCAGCTCTATATTCACAAAATTAGTTTGCTTGTAAGCAAGCAAACTTTCCTATATTTCCAGCGTTACGCGTTGGAATGAAACTATTCACAGTCTTTTAAACTACTTTAGCTATAAATATTAAGAAATATATCAAATGTAGAAAAAAAAGGCAAAAGAAATCTTTCGATAGAAGTTACTCACTCTCTAATCATGTAAAATTGGCGTACTATACTACTTTAAACGACTTGTAAGCGTGTTTGAGCTTTTATAGATAATACACCCACTCTCTCCCCAAGAAGTTTTAAAAAGACATACAGTGAAATAGTCCAAAAAATTAAACTAAGATGCAAAATATAATAAGTTTATACCGTTTAATCTATGATAGACTGAAGATAAATAACAGCTTTAAGATTAAGGCTGGTTTAATATGAAAATTCTATTGATTTATAGGTAAATGTAGCTATTATTTGTAGTGTATAAGTATCAAATTCAATATTTGAGAATTTGATTCTTTATTATCAATTTAAGTGTTCAATTTGTTTTTACAATAAGTTTTCATGTTATATTTTCTGCTTTTATAATCGTACTTACGAGCGCTTTCTGGTCTTTTTGGAAGAGTGTTGGCTTAGGACTAATAATACGTGACATTTTCACGATGTTCATAGATTCTTTGGTAAGATTTTGCCGTTGCTTTTAGCATGAGAGTGATATCAGAAGTTGTTCTATCTTATCAAATTTGTACTAATTGATCAGTCTTTTCTGATTGTATAGCTAATGTTCATGATCTCCTATAAAAATTTTGCTTTAAAATTTTATAACTCTCTTTCTAGAAGCATCTTTTGGGCATTATATTGTTTGGATGGAATAGAGTAAATTCTCAATGTACTTTGTTTTTACTTGTATTGTTGTAGTTGGGACGCTTATTTCAACAACTTTTTGGATTCTTGCAGCTAATAGTTAGATGGCAAACATCTATTGTATTCTCAGTTGGCGAAGATAGGATTCTATATCTAACCAATTGGCTAGAAGTTATTTTTAATTTTTCTTTTCTTTATCGTTTTATTCATATGATGATAGTAGCTTATCTTACAACAGCATTTATAATTAAGAAATGTTGGAGCATTTTTATCTTTGGAAAAGATAGAATGTTCCTCAGGCAAAAACTATGCTTAGTATGGAAACTTTTATTGTAGCTTTGATTGTGTCGTTTCAGTTGCATGTGGAAGATATACATAAACTCAATACATTAGAGTATCAACCTGCTAAATTGCTACAATAGAAGATATATCGAAAATCGAGAAGATTTTATGATCTGCGTTTGTTTGCTTATCCGGATCAATAGAATGAAAATTAATCACTATGAGGTAAAAATTCCTAATTTTGTCAGCTTAATTTTAATATATGATTTTAAAAAGAAGTAAAAAAGATAAAAAGAATGAAAAAAAAAAGAAGATAGATCAATTTGTATCTGGGTATTTTGATCTTTTTGTGCAATAATTAGAATTGGATTCTTAATGAGAGAGATTTGGTTAATTAGTGCTATGCAATACTTTTGTGCAAGTTATTTCAGAATTGTTTTCTGCATTGATGATTGATATCAATGATGCTTTTTGAATTTATAGCAATATATTCATATTGGTTTATTATTAAAATTGATCATCAATCTTCCATTATATATGGAATTCTAAAACAATCGAATCATTTTCATTTGACGTTACTGGTCCTCAGGTTTGAACGATCTTTAATCGTATTTGTTGTTATTTATATCCATAATATTTGGAGCAAACAGTTATTATATTTTGAGCTGATATATAAAGAAATTTCTGTTATTGAAGAAGGAAGAGTAATTTTATAAAACACAGTATTAGAGCTTAAGTAATTTAAGATTACATTTAAAAAGAGTAATACCATATTTGATTTTTCTTCATTAATTAATTTATCCACTCATTTGAAGATGATTAATAGCAATAGCTATTTTATTCTATGTTCTAATGAATGAGTTTAGTTTAGGTATTGATTATTTTATTTCTCTTTGCACTATCGAATAAAATATTCGAAGCAAATATCAAAGTTAATACAGCGAATATAAAGATGGAATAATATTTTATATTTAACTGTTAAAATATGACATATTAATACAGTAAAAGCTCTATTTAAAATAATAGTAATTTATGTTGATAAGATGAATAGTGATGAGAAAATTCTTTTGCATTTGACTGCCAAATTTGATCATGTGAATATAGTAAGAGCTTTATAATAATGGAGTAGATATTAATGTATTAAATAAGAATGGTAACACTCCTTTAGATTTAACTGATAACGGAGAAATAAAAGCTCTATTACAAAATATAAAAGATACTAATGATTGTACAGATATACTTCTATTATCAAGACATAGTTTATATATCAACAGAATCTACTACACAAATAAAATGAGTAGAAACAAGCATTTCTTAATAGTTTTTTAGTATGTTTATATAGTCTATTTCATTAGTAGTATTGTTTTGGTAGTTTGATATACTAACTATTTTAATCTAATACAGAAAAAAACATCAGCATATATAGAATAATCTTATGATCCATTTATTGGAATAAGTGATAGTGATCATAACGATCAAAAAGATTTTCACCTCTTTCGATAGATTATTTTAATTTAGCAACTTATGTCGTTATGAATTTAAATAATCCAGCTATTTCCAGCATCCAAAGTCAAAGGCGCTAGAATTTTTTGTATTTTTGTAGCTATACATCTTAAATAGAACCACTTAAGATGATTTGAAACCTGCTCCTAAAAATCGATTTTGAAGGGCTTTCTTTTATCTTTAATACAACTTCATAAATTACTTTTTGTACTACAGTACACATCTATATTCGTAGTCCAAAAAAAAATATCTCTTATCTTATTATAAGCTTCTTCAAGCTCTGAAGTACTTATTGAATAAGGTGGTAACAAATAAACTGAATTGCCAAGAGGTCTGATTAAAAGCCCATGCTCTAAAAATTTCATCTTTAGTATTTGTGCGCTATAAATATCAAAAGCTTCTATTATACCAGTCACGCGTACATTTTGTACGTTCTTACAAGCTTAGATAAATTATTAATTCTTTATTATGTATATAATAAATCCTCTTAACCCATTACATGGTATAGTATTTAACTAGCAAATTTTGAATATTGTATTCAACACTAACTAATTAATTAAAGCGTTGTAGAGTAGAGATTTGTCAAATCATCAGTAATCTAAATTACTTTAACTATAGTAGTAAGTTTCTCTTGAAGAGAAGAGCATCTTTTATGTATGATATATAGTAAAATATAGAATTTCCTATGTTTCCGACTATAGCAATTTTAAGTGGTGGATTCTCTTGTGAAAGAGAAGTATCACTAATGAGCGGAAAAGCGATAAAAAAGGCGCTTGATAGCCTTTCATACAACACTATAGAAATAGATGTTGACAATGGAATTGTTGAGAAGCTTAAAAAAATTAATCCTGATCTTGCTTTTATTGCTCTGCATGGACCATATGGCGAAGATGGTTGCATTCAAGGTTTATTGGAGATTTTAGGTATAAAATATACACATTCGAAAGTCATGGCTTCAGCTATTGCTATGAATAAGGCAATGTCTAAGTATATACTCCGATCTCTCGGTATTGATACCCCAAAAGGTTATATAATAAGTCGAGAAGATATATTAAAAAACAATATTAAAATTGAATATCCGTACGTCTTAAAACCGATCAATGGAGGTTCAAGCATTGGAGTACATATAATTTTCTCGCATGATGATTATTTAAAACTGAAAGATGACAGTTTTACTATCATGAAAAAGATGATCATAGAAGAGTATATACCTGGTGTAGAGTTACATACTGCTGTATTGTTAGATGAGGCAATTGGTACTATGGAAATACGACCAAAAAAGAAATTCTATGATTATGAGATAAAATATACAGATTGGTTTGCGGAACATATATTTCCTGCTGAAATTCCTGGCAACGTATATAATATGACTTTGGAGCATGCATTTAAAGTTCATCGATTTTTAGGATGTAAAACTATTTCTCGCTCAGATTTTCGTTATAATCCTAAAGATAATACTTTAAAAATGCTTGAGATTAATACACATCCTGGCTTTACTAAGTTATCGTTAGTGCCAGAAATTGCAAAATTGACAAAAAGCATTGATTTTAATGAATTAGTTAAAGTTATTGTTGAAGATAGTTTGCAACACAAGAGTATTAGAGACTAAGTAAATGTTGAGCAACGTTACTAGAAGTCAAAAGAGTTTTCTACGTAAGTGTGTTTTAATTATTATAATAGCACTTTTTCTTGCATTAGTACTATATAGCTCGTTTGATAAAATCACAATTCGATTTAATTATTACCTCACATGGTGCAATAATTATTTATCAAAGCTATTACTCAGTAATGGATTTTCAATCAATGAAATAGTTGTGACTGGCAATAAATTCACAAATGAAAAGGAAATTCTAGGTTTGGTGAATAAAACGCAACCAATTATGTATTTATCTCTTTCAAGACTTGCTGATAGCATACAATCCGTGAGCAAATGGATAAAACACGTAAGAATTTATAGAACTTTACCCAACATCTTACATATTAATATAGATGAATATAAACCTTTTGCTCTCTGGAGAGATGGTAACAAGATTTCAGTAATTGATTCAGAAGGTAAAGTGATTACAGACGACTATCCTATAGATAATCTTATTGTAATCACAGGACAAAACTCGCTATCAAACTTAAAATTTGTTAAAGACATATTAGAGAATAAAACTCAATTAAGTAGCTATATTTCTTCTTGTGTTTATATAGGAAATAGAAGATGGAACATCATACTTGATAATGTTTCAACAATAAAACTACCTGAAGATAATCCTCATAACGCATGGGATTATTTAAACCAATTGCAAAACACAACTGATTTTACTTTCAGTGATTGGAGAATAATTGATATGCGTATTATCGATAAAATTTTTGTGAAAAGGTGATTTATTATCATCTAAATAGACAATAGTAGAAAAAACTACTTGATAAGTTCATTCAATTCCTCTTCAATAAGACTGAAGCTACTTGTTTATCTTCGCAATATGTGAGGTTAATGATAAAAAACTTAGGATATTTGGCATCTCATGTTTAAATTTTTGCATTATGTGCATTGTGTATATTTTTAAAATTTCTGATTTTCAATCTAAAATGCGTTTATAAAAAGAGTGCTGAATGATATCATTTGTTAATTGGTAAACGATATTTTTAATTTGCTCTATTATTAGAGTATTATTCAATAACTCTCTAAAATCAATTACGTTTTAAAATAGTCATTATCTATGATATTATCACTTACACTATTAATATGAATGAGGATTATTGTCATGAAAAATCTTTTGGACGACTTAGTGTATCTATTTTCGTTTATACTTCCTGGATTATTGAATGATCAGTTTTATTTTTTGAAAATTTGATTTTACAAACGTAGAGAGTGTTAAATTTTGTTTTTATTATACAATCAATTTGACAATCAACGCTATTATTTGTCTTTTTTTTGAAAATGGATTTTCGTTTATTATTGCATCAATTACTAAAATATTATGTACGCTTTTTCTATTGTTAAGTATCAAATTTTCAAACTGAAGTCCAATGATTGTATGCTATTCCGGTAGAAATGCGAGTAATCTCATGAAGTAGGCATTGCGATTAATTTTTCCTAAATTTTTTTTAATATATTTTAGATATAACCTTAAATAGTTTTCTTGAAGTCTATATTTTCTCAGTTGTGAATCAATATCTGTTTTTATATTTTAAATATGATTTTTTGTAATAAAATCAGCAAGTTCAAATTCATATAGATATTTGGAAAAGCGTCCTATGTCTCGTAATGTTTAAAGTAGCACAAATTTTTTCCTATTCTTTTTAAGCTCCGATAGAAAGAGCCTGACTATTTGCTTATAAAAAGCTGTTCATTGCATGAATAAATCTGAAAATGTTTGGTCAAACTTCTCAATTAAAAATCAGTCTTTCGAGAAATAAAGCTTTTTAATATTTTCTTCAGAATTGTGTTTAAAATTTACTTTTTTTTAAATATTTTAAAATTCTGCCGATTGTTGCAAGTATCTTAAATTTTTCGTATACTAAAATGTTCTTTGGCTAAAATCTATTGCACTCAGAAAGTGTTAATTCTTCGAATATCAAAATCAACGATATTCTTCCAACAAAACTAGTGCTACTGAGTATATTTTTTTTCGATCTAAGATGATGTATATTCATATATAACAAAAATTAACTTGTTGTTATTTTTTAGCTATTTATCTAAAAAATTCTTTATTTTGCCTAGAAGATTGGATCTTTTTAGTTTATCAAAGAGATTTTATTAAGTAGGCAGTAATTTTCCCTTATAGTAGATGATCGCTAACTACTAATAATAAATTGCTCAAGTCGTTATATCTAACAAAAATGTATTAAATTGCCTAGCAATTTGCTTAGAAAATTCATTAAGTTGGTAATATATTATATGTGTTTCTTCGATGCTAAATCTATAAATGAGTAATTTTGCTTAAAATGCTTGTCAAATTCTTGAATTAATCGACTTGTTTCTATACAATACCTTTCTTTTATTGAAACAAAAGAAATGGTATTTTTTCTTTAAATTTCAATAATTGCTTTAATTCATCTTAGCTATCAGTAAATGATAGAGACTAAAATATGAAATGTAAATTTTTATCTTCATTTTATCTAGATAAGGTCAATCAAATCTATTTAAAAAAAATAAACTACAATTATCCCTTCAGAGTAAGTTTAGCTAACTTTAGAATAATTTAACATAAATGATTACAAAATGCCAATAAGTAAATTAAAAACAGAAAAAATAACATAAAAATCTTTTTACTTTAAAAGTATATTATTTAATATAGTTTCAATCATCTAAATAAATTTATGCGGCGTATAGCCTCATTCTTTATATTATCGGCAATACTAATAAGCTGTGGCTTGCAAAAACCTGCATCTGTACTTTTTAAAGGTGAAGAGTTTTATGGAAAAAGAGAATTAGAGTATACAAAGGAATATCATTTAATTAGAGAGGATGTTGATCCTTCAATAAAAAAAGAAAATAGAAAAGCTTTCATAAATAAGATATATAAAGAGAATAATAAAGCGCAAAACGTGGAAATTCATGGTATGAATTATAAGTTTATAATACCAGTTAAAGGTACTGTTATTTCAACTGCTTCTTATGATGAAGAATGTAAAGATGGAGTAAAAATTGCTACTCAAGGTAGAACGAATGTGATTGTTTCTGCATCTGGTAAAGTGATATATGTAGGTAAAGGGCTGAGGTGGTATGGAAATTTAATTATAGTAGAACACAAAGATAATTACGTGACTGTGTACTCTTATTTAAAAAATATATACGTTGAAATTGGTGATAAAGTAAAACAGGGTCAAGTAATTGGATCTGCAGGTAAGTCAAGTATGCAGGATAAAGATCCGCAGATGTGCTTTACAATACGACATAACGGTCAAGCGGTTGATCCTTTGAAGTATGTGAACTGTAATTGAATTTGAATTTATATGAAATATGATTTTAAAAACGTTGAAAAATTTTATCAAGATAAATGGAATTTTTCTGTAAGCAAAAATACCAAGCAAGAGAAGTGTTACGTATTAGAGATGTTTCCATATCCATCTGGTAAAATTCACATGGGACACTTACGTAATTATGCAATAGGAGATGTAATAGCGCGTTATAAGAGAGCTTGTGGATTTGAGGTTTTACATCCAATTGGCTGGGATGCATTTGGATTGCCAGCTGAAAATGCAGCAAGGGAAAATAACATTAGCCCTTCAGCATGGACAAAAGAGAATATAGATAGTATGCATGCACAGCTTAAATCTATAGGTCTTTCTTATAATTGGGAGCGTGAACTCTCCACATGTGAATCTGACTATTACAAACACGAACAAAAATTTTTCCTTGATTTTTTAAAACATGGGCTTGCTTACCGAAAAGAGTCGTGGGTTAATTGGGATCCAGTAGATCAAACAGTTCTTGCAAATGAACAAGTAATTGATGGAAAAGGGTGGCGATCAAGTGCAATTGTTGAAAAACGTAAGTTATCCCAATGGTTTTTAAAAATTACTGATTTTGCTGAAGATTTACTCAAGTGTTTGCAAGATTTAAAAAATTGGCCAGAGAAAGTTAAAATAATGCAAGAGCGTTGGATAGGAAAATCTATAGGAGTTATCATAGAATTTGAAATAATTGGTCTAAATAAGAAATTAAAGATTTTTACAACTTCTCCACATACTTTGTTTGGAGCTTCTTTTTTTGCAGTAGCAAAAGAGCATCCTATTGTGCAAGATATCATGCTTCTAGATACTCCTGAAGTTTTATCATCTCAGTGCTTCGATATTGAGATTCAGCAAAAAGATAAATGGATTCTAGTATCACGAGCTGGAATGACAATTGATAATATAAATACAAATGTAGAAAATGACGAAAAATTTGGGATTTACACTGGATTAAATGTCAAGCACCCATTCCTTGACAAAGAATTGCCGCTCTATATAGCAAATTTTGTATTGATAGAGTATGTAGAAGGTGCAATCTTTGGGTGCCCTGCGCATAATGAGCGTGATTTTGAATTTGCACAGAAATATGATTTGCCGATTATTCCTGTAGTTCGTGAAAAGGGTACACAATCTACAGAGACTTTTAAAAAAGTATATACTGGAGATGGAGTAATGCTAAATTCTGAATTCTTAAATGGATTAACTGTTAGCAAAGCAAAGGAAGTAGTTATTAAAAAGCTTGAAGAAAAAGGAATAGGTAAAAAAACGATAAACTATCGTTTACATGATTGGGGAATTTCAAGGCAACGTTATTGGGGATGTCCTATACCTATAATATATTGTACAGATTGTGGAATTGTACAAGTGCCAGAAAGAGACCTTCCAGTGGTTCTGCCGAAAGATGTGGAATTTACCAGCGGTGGTAATCCGCTTGATAAACATCCAACTTGGAAGTTTGTTAATTGTTCAAAATGCGGAAAACTAGCAGAGCGTGAAACTGATACATTTGACACTTTTTTTGAATCTTCATGGTATTTTGCTGCATTTTGTAGTGAAAATAAGTCTATTAATAAAGATGCGTGTAATCGTTTTATGCCTGTAGATTATTATATAGGTGGAATAGAACATGCTATCTTGCACTTGCTTTACTCACGATTTTTCTCTCACGCTTTGACCAAATTTGGTTACCTTGATACTAAAGAGCCTTTTTCTACTTTGATCACTCAAGGGATGGTCTGTCATGTAACTTACAAAGATGAGAATGATAAATGGCTTTTTCCTGAAGAAGCAAAGAAATTAATAACACAAGGTGTTAAGGTTAAAGTTGGAAAAGTTGAGAAGATGAGTAAATTAAAAAAGAATACAATTGATCCAAATTTTATCATAGAAAAGTACGGTGCTGATACTGCTCGTTTGTTCGTATTATCTGATACTCCTCCAGAGAAAGATATGGAGTGGTCTGATAATGGTGTAGAAGGTTGTTCTCGCTATATAAATAAATTGTGGAACATGATAATGCAGCTAAGACCAGTGAATGTGCGCTATGATAACGAAAATGTTACAGATAAGCTTTTAGAATACAGAAAAAAAATACATAAACTCTTACATAGTCTTACAGACGATTTGGAAAGCTGTAGATTAAACTGTGTAGTGGCAAAATTTCATGAAATGACGAATTTAATAGCTGAAATAGATGTGAAAGATGGAAAATCTCTTATTGATGAAGGTATATGTATATTAATTAGAGTAATTGAGCCATTTATACCACATCTTGCTGAAAACTTATGGCAAGAAATAGGAGGAGAAGGTATGCTATATCTAAAGCCTTGGCCACAATCTGTCAAATCATTACTGATTGATGATGTGGTAACTGTACCAGTTCAGATCAATGGAAAATTGCGTACAACAATCGAAGTGGCAGTGGATTTATCTCAAGAAAAATTAAAAAAAATAGCAATAGACTCTGTGTGCAATAGGATTGATCAAAGCAAAGTTCGCGCTATATACGCTGTACCAAATAAGATAGTAAATATAGTTATATAAAAATCTGAGTAGCATTTCTCTAGCTTTATAATTATATATTTTTAATATATAAGTTATATATTTGTGCATTATATATTTTTTTGTATGAGGAGTTATATGAAAATGAAGTGATTATGCATTTTAGCTGTATTATTTCATTTCATCTCTAGCGAGTGCATCGAGTGATGTAGCGGCTAGTTTAGAAAGTCAGTACTACAACGCAGGTTGAAGTTTTTGATGCTGAATGAGATGATGGCTTTATAATGGAATCCTAGCCTAGTCTTTGATTATCATCATGATTAAAACTCTAAATTTGAACTTGAAGTTCTCAATAATGTTAAATTATTAAAAAGCATAGGAGTTATCTTGTTAGTAAACTATCGTTTTTATTTTTGACTCTTTGATATCGACTCTATTAAGATATACGTTAGTGGAGGTTTAGTTGGATATCTCCAAGTAGTATCTTTTGATTTTGATAGTGGTAGTAAAAAGTAGTTTTTAATTCAAGTACAGCTTCAATAACAGCAACAGAAGAAGGATGATGCAGAAAGTAGAGATATGTGATAGAAGAAGTGCATCAGCGGATAAAGAAGATAAGGAGAATGGTAAGGAAATAAAAGATATTAAGAAAGTAGTGAAAGAGATAAAAGAGATAGAAAAGGTTATAAAAAGAGATCAAGGAATTAGAGAAACAGAGAAAGATAGATAAAGAGAGATAAATGAGATAGAGAATAGGATAAAACACAGTTAATTTGTCTCTAGTAGGTAAAATACTGTACAGATAGTTGGTATCATTGATATGATCATAGATGGAAGACTAGGTGGTTTTAAACCAATCGATAAAATTCCAGATGCAACTTTAGAGATAGGAATTTTTTATAATTTTTAGATATATTTTTAATATTTATGTGAAAAAGAGATTAAAAACGCACTCCTTGCATAACTAAATTATGCAAAAAAAAAGATAAAAGAAGAACGTAACATGAATTATTTACTATTCTCTTAAAAATTTGGCGTTCAATTCTCTCTTATATATTTTAGCAGACGAGGCTCAACTGATGTAGACAAAGAATTATAAAGATATGCATTGTCAATGCTGCAAAAATTAAACATAACAAGCCTTGTTTTATACTGTGCTTTCATCATTTAATACAAAGATTAAAGATAAATTTTAGGCTTTAAACATCTAAATACTATTTAGAGAAAATTTACAAAGGTTATCAAGTAGTTTCTACTTCCATAGATTTAGGTAATTATTTGAGCAACAATATTTTATACTTCTTGCTCTCAAATTCACATAAATCATGAATTATGCATGTTTCACACGAGGGTTTTTGTGCTTTACAAACATATCTACCGTGCAAAACAAGCCAATGATGAGCATAAAGCAAGTATTTCTTTGGAATTAAATTTAAAAGAGATTGCTCTGTTTTAAACATATCTTTTTCTTTCACAAGTCCAATTCTATTGCTAACTCTAAAAACATGAGTATCAACTGCCAATGTTAGAACGCCAAGCCCTGAATTTAAGAATACATTAGCGCTCTTTCTCCCTACTCCTGGCAAAGATAATAGATCTTCAAAACTTGCAGGAACTTCGCTATTGTAGCTTTCAACTAATATTCTGCTGAGTTCAATTATATTTCTTGCCTTGGAATTATACAAACCAATGCTACTTATGTATTTCCTAAGCTTTTCTTGTCCGAATTCTAGCATCTTTTTTGGTGTATCGATGATGCTAAATAGCTCTTTTGTAATTTTATTAACGCTTATATCAGTCGTCTGCGCTGATAAAACTATAGCAATCAGCAATGTAAAATGATTGGTAGAATTTAGTTCTATTTTCGGTCTAGCATTAGACTGCTTGAATTTTTCAAATATCAATTCTACTTTTTTTGAATCCATTTTATTTATAGCATCTTTTCTTTTTAAGAAAAGAACCCCTCCTTCCCGTCATATAAATATAACTTATCCATTCTCACCACATCAAAATTATTCTCTTCAAGAATAATTAGCAGGCTATTTATACAATTATTTGTAATAGTTTTCTTTTTATTATTTGCAATAAACCTGCAAGTGATTTGATCACTTAAAGATTTTGATCTTCCAGGCCAAATTGCAAGTCCTTTTGAGTACATTGCTATAATTTTCGGATTACTCGATTTAAATAACTTCACTATTTTATCAAAATCAACTGAATTACTCCAGGCAATTGTTATATCGCTACCAACAAGCTTTCTAATTTTATAGTCTTGCTTATAGTCATCTTGTGTTTTATTTACTCTGCTATTTGAACTGTTGCTAATTATAAGTTCAGATAACGTTATGGGTTTTTTCCCTAGATTATCTATAACAGCTTCTGTAAATTCTTTAGTACCAACTTTTTGTTTACTCCTTTTCTCCTTATATAAATCGGTAGTGTGTATTCCATCCTCTAAAGTCTTCAGCCATGCATCGTAAATTAGTTTTGCAGTACTTACATGATTAATGTAAATTAGCATATGTACTGCAGCATTTAAAAGTCCTGATGGATTAGCCATGTTTTTCCCTGCAATATCAAGAGCAGAACCGTGCACTGCTTCAAACATTGCGTATTTACTCCCTATATTGCTACTTCCGACTAATCCTACAGAACCTGAGGTTTGTGCTACTATATCTGATAATATATCACCATATAAGTTTTCGGTTACTATAACATCGAATTTTTCAGGTTCTGTGGCAACACGTGCCATTCCAATGTCAACTATATAATGTTCTGTCTTTATATCTGGATATTCTTTTGCAATACAATCAAATGCTGTATGGAAAGTTCCGTCGGTCATTTTCATTATGTTGTCTTTAGTCAGACAAGTTACTTTTTCTCTATTGTATTTTTTTGCATATTCAAAAGCGTATCTGCATATCTTTTCTGAGCCAGATCTAGTAATAATTTTAGTGCATTGATAAGAGTCACCAGTAAGTCTATGTTCTATTCCTGTGTAAACGTCTTCTTCATTTTCGCGTATTACTACGATATCAAAATTATTGAATTTGTTTCCTATAATAGGATGATACGAAATACACGGTCTAATATTTGCATATAATCCTAAATTTTTTCTCAGTGCAACGTTTAAGCTTTTGTGACCTTTACCTTGAGGAGTTGTTATTGGAGATTTAAGCAATATTTTTGTCCTATCAATAGATTCCCAGCCACTTGGAGAAATTCCGTAAGACCATTCTTTATTATAGATACGCTCTCCTATTTCAATAACGTCTACTGAAATTTTTGCTTCTGCTTCGCGCAATATTGACAGCACCGCTTCCATAATTTCTGGTCCGATACCATCTCCATATGCAGCTGTGATTGGTATTGACATAACTCTTCTGATTATTAAATGACTTAATGTTAATTCAAATGATAGAATGACACAAGTAGTCAATATTTCCCATATTAATATATTTAAGATTATTTAATAACTTGCTTTTATATTGATGATAATATTACAAAATATAGGTGGAGCTATGGATACTAAAATGAATGTTAAAGTAAATTATGTAAAAATTAATAAATATGTTATAGCGTATGTAGTTGATTAAATGCTATTTTTATTCTTTTATCTATTCATTTTGTTTATATCATCAGATAAATTCTTTACTAAATTTTTTAATTCTTTTTTGATACAATCTCTATGTTAGTTCAAGTGGAGGTATTAATAATATTACTATTTTTAGTGCTAGAAACATTAATGATAGTAAAACTTGACTAAACTACAAGAAAATTGTTATATGTGGATATAATATAAAAGATAAAAGTATATCTAAAAATATATTGTTTTAATATAAGCAGCAATAAGATACTTTTGTGTATATCTATCTACATTTCTGAGTGAATTTTTAATTCTACCAATTTTAGTCTTAATATTTGTAGTATTTAATCAAAGCAAATAGACTTTTTTTTCATATTAAAGATGAAATATTAACTATATACTTGTTTTTACTATTAATAATATTTGAAGTATTCATAATAAGAAGATTTAGTAGTACTTCAGAACAATTGCTATGTTTTGTCTGTATAAAAGATATAAATACATTTGAAAATTTTACTATAGCGTAAACAACAATTAGATATGTTTCATTTGAAATTTTTAATCTATTTGTATGTGATGTATATATGCTTTGAGAAAATTTCCGATAAATATTCCTCCGAATGTTGGTTTGAATTTCTAGCAGTTTTGATTCTTATGATTATAATACTAATTTGAGTTAGTAATATTTTACTACATAAGTAGTTTCTTCATGATAAGATGCAAGAACAGTAGCAATAGATTATAAATTAAGTTGATATTTTCTTTAGATTTAGTAACTAATGGTGTTATGAAAGTAGCCAATAAATGAGTATTATTTATTGATTGTCTTTCTTATTTGAAATCCTTTTTGCTATTAAAGTCATAAATTTACTGATTTGATCTCTGTGCAAGTAAATATAAAAAAAATAACCAACTATTTGTTGGTTAATTTTTTTTATTTATATTTATAATCAAAATTATTAAAGCATCTCAATAGGTATAGATTGAAATACTATTAATAGTATACTAATAAGTATATAGATAATGTAACTTAACCTAATTCTCATCTAAAGCTTCAAAATAAAATAAGTTTAGGATTTTTCTTATCATAATGTGAAAAACGAACTACATAATAACATTTATACTGTTTAAAATGCTATAGCAATTCCTAAATTCTTTTTTTTTGCTACTAATTTTCTACTTACAGTAAATAATATACGAGTTAATAACAACATATAATTTCTACAAAGAATAAAGAGACAGGACAATGCAAGTGTTATTATATGTTTTACTCACTAATAATCTTTTAGATGAATGCAAAGCAAAATATGCTGTAAAGCTAATTAATATTGATATTACTTTAAAATGTTAAAGCAAAATTTTGCTACTCATAACTTTTTATTAATAAATCTATAAGATTTGCCTTTATAAATTGCATCCATAAATCTTAAGATGAATGAAAATCTATCATTCTTATATACTGATTTCTAGGAAACTATATTGAAATTACTTTAGAGATATCTAAAAATTCAGTTGGAAGAATATATTTCTATTATAAATCTATTCAATACTGTTAGGTAGAAATTATTTATATATATAAATACCAATATAGTATATCACAAAGCATAGTAGATACAAACATAATATATCGTGTATCAAATCTATCTAGTAAAATTGCAACTGATATTTTCATTCCAGAATATCTGCAATAATAAAATGCTGCAAGTATTTCAAAATAGCTTGCATCTATAGCAAAATGATGTATAATTCGATGCATCATTAATCTAGGCCAAAGACTATAGAATAAACTGATATACAAAAAAGAATAATGGAAAAGATTACATAAAAATGATAAATGCCTATGTTTAAAGGTAAGCATAAAGATCTGATTTATTAATTTTTTAAAAATTTTAGTAATAAAAATAATGATAAAGATGTATATCGTTTTTAGCTGACAAAAAAAATGAGAGAAATAATGATAAAAAATAAAATGCTTATGGTATAATCAAAAGGAAAAAGCTCTAAGTTATAAGTTTAATCATATTACTAAATTTTGTCCTAAAGTCAACAATTTTATTGTTGTGTATTATTTATAGATATTTTTACTAAAAGAGTAGAGTTTTAGAAAAATTAAAGAGCAAAAAAGAATTTAGATTAGAGGATTTTTTTTATCTATTCCTCACAAAATTTTATTGAATCTTTATGATTCACATAGCCTACGTTTAAGTTTTGGGTCTTTTATAAAAAAAAATTTATTTTATGCAGAGTTATGATATAATTTCGTTATACATATGATAAATGGTGTTTTGTAGATAATTATGATCAGTTCTATACAAGAGCCTAACAAATTGCGAAAGCGTTTACAGGGATTTTATCGTACTGATGAAAAAAGTTGTGTACGTTATCTTGTAGAAAAAGCGGAGCTTTCAGCTGATTCGAAAAATAGAATTTACAATATTGCAAAACAAATTGTTGAAAAAATTAAAGGCAATAAATTAGATATTATAGATTCTTTTATACAACAATATTCACTTTCCAATGACGAAGGAATAGCATTGATGTGTCTTGCTGAATCACTACTTAGAATACCAGATGATTATACAATCGATGAATTAATCAAAGATAAAATTGCCAATCAAGAATGGAGTAAATATTTAGGATGCTCCTCTTCATTATTTGTTAATGCTTCTACATGGAGCTTAATGATAGGAAGTAGTATATTAAGGAGCAGTGAAGAAGATTCAAGATTTTATCACGCTATTTCTAGATTACTTAAAAATTTAGGAGAACCAGTAATTCGCAAAGCAGTGAAACAAGCAATGTTGATGCTTGGTAAGCACTTTATTGTTGGAGAAAACATAGAAGAAGCATTGGAAAGTGTAAAATCATATGATCATGGCAAATTCTTATGTTCCTTTGATATGCTTGGTGAAGCTGCTCGTACAATTGAGAATGCAGAAGAGTATTTTAATTCATATATGCATTCGATAAAAGCTATAGGTGAATTTACTGATACAAATGATTGCTTTAGATCACATGGAATTTCAATTAAATTATCTGCATTGCATCCACGTTATGAATTTTGCCAATTTGGTAATATAGCTGAAGAACTGAAAACTAAGGTACTGGAGCTTTGTCATGAAGCAAAAAAGTACAATATTTCATTATGTATAGATGCAGAAGAATCAGAAAGACTTGAGATGTCATTAGTTTTATTTGAGCAATTGCGTCTTAGTGAATCACTTTCCGAGTGGGAAGGACTTGGCCTGGCTGTGCAAGCGTATCAAAAACGTGCTTTGTCTGTTCTTGATTTTGTTGAAGATGTTGCTATTCGTTCAAAACATAAAATTATGGTGAGACTTGTAAAAGGAGCATATTGGGACTCAGAAATCAAACACACACAAGAATTAGGGTTAAGTGGGTATCCAGTATTTACTAGAAAAAGCTATACAGATGTATGCTACATTGCATGTGCACAGAAACTTTTAAGCAAAGCAAGTCACTTTTATCCATGCTTTGGAACTCATAACGCTTATACTTTTGCTACTATAATAGAGCTTGCCGATAAAAATCATCCTGGATTTGAATTTCAACGCTTACATGGAATGGGTAAGAGTTTATATGATTATGTAATGTCAGAACTTGCAACAAGTATAAATTGTCGTATATATGGACCAGTTGGTAAACATAGTGATTTATTACCATACCTTATTAGACGTCTTCTTGAAAATGGGGCTAATAATTCATTTATTCATCAAATAAATGATTCTAACGTTAAAATTGAAGAGTTAATTTTAGATCCATTGGAAAAAGCTAAAAGCTTAGAGTATGAATCTCATCTAAGTATTCCATTGCCACAAAATATCTTTGGAGAAGAAAGGAAAAACTCTTTAGGGATGGATATTAATGATTCAGTTACAGTTTCACAATTTGCAAACGATATAAAAGAATATAGTGAAAAAAAATGGCAGGTTGGTCCGATAATTAGCGGAGAGTCACTATTTGACAGTACTGAATTTACTGAAGTGGTTAATCCAGCACATTTAGAAAATGTAATTGGAGAAGTATCAAATACAACAAGTGATCAAGCTTTAAACGCTCTTGAAATAGCACATAGCGCTTTTATTAAATGGCAGAATGTTTCAGCAGAAGAGCGTGCTAATTACCTGGAAAGAGCTGCAGATTTGCTTGAAAAAAGGATAGAAGAGCTAATTTATATTCTAATTGTGGAAGCAGGAAAGATTTTATCTGATTCAATAGCAGAAGTAAGAGAGGCAGTCGACTTCTTGCGCTATTATGCAATGATAGCAAAAAATGAACTAAATAACTGGAAAAGATTGCCAGGTCCAACAGGTGAAGATAACTTTATCTTTTTTGAAGGTAGGGGGGTTTTTTTGTGTATATCACCGTGGAATTTTCCACTCTCTATCTTTATTGGACAGATTGCAGCCGCACTTGTAGCAGGTAATTCAGTATTGGCAAAACCAGCAGAGCAAACGCCGATTATTGCTTATGAAGCTGTTAAGATACTACACGAAGCTGGGATACCAAAAAATGTGCTGCATCTTATTCCAGGAAATGGTCAGTATTTAGGTGAAACATTAATATCAGATAATAGAATTTCTGGTGTAGCTTTCACTGGTTCAACACAGACCGCTCAAATAATTAATAGAATTCTTGCTAACAGAGACTGCCCTATTGTGCCACTAATCGCTGAAACTGGCGGATTAAATGCTATGATTGTTGACAGTTCTGCTCTCTTAGAGCAAGTGACTGTAGATGTTTTAATTTCTGCATTCCGTAGCGCTGGTCAACGCTGTTCTGCACTTAGAGTATTGTTTATTCAAGAGGATATAGCAGAAAAACAGATAAAAATGATCTGCGATGCAATTCAAGAATTAAAGATTGGTGATCCAATACAACTTAGTACTGATATTGGTCCAATAATTGACAAGACATCTATTGATATGCTGTATAAGTATACGGAGAAAATGTCAAGAGATAAGGATTCAAACCTTTTATCCAAAGTACCTATGAATACAAATTTTTATAATGGTTATTTTTTCCCACCATATATTTATGAGATACAAAAAATTTTGCAATTAAAGCAAGAAATGTTTGGCCCAATTTTACATATTATACGTTTTAATAAGTGGCAATTAAATGAAGTTATAAATGATGTAAACGATACAGGATATGGGCTTACATTCTCTTTGCAAAGCAGAATACAAAATCAAATTGATTTAATAAGTAAGAAAATATCAGCTGGAAATGTGTACATCAATCGCAATCAGATAGGTGCAGCAGTTGGAGTACAACCGTTTGGTGGTAGGGGACTATCCGGTACTGGACCAAAAGCTGGTGGACCTCATTATCTACAGCGTTTTTCTACAGAAAAAGTTGTAAGTGTTAACACTACAGCATTTGGAGGTAATACTACACTTATGTGCTTGGATTGATTTGAAGGTATTTTTCTTTTAAAAATATTAGATGTACAGTTCCAGAATATAATGTAGGACTGAGCATATTTCGCATGATATTCCTAATTTACTTTAGCTATATTTGTTACTTTTAAAGTAAAATAGTTATAATATTAAATAAATGATAAAGTGATGCTGAACTATGACAGTAAACTTTCCAATAAAAATTAATGTTTTATCTTTCCATCTATACTTCAATTACACATATAACATTTAGCTCAGTTTAAAAGACTAATTCAATTTTACTTGTCAGTTTAAACAGAAAAAGCCATCAATTCTAACAACAAAGAAAGTACGTAGCTTTTAGTACGGCTGAAAAAGAAGCAAAATGTAGGTTTTTGAATTTTCTGATAAAAAGAAAATTTCTGAAAAGATTTATCAAAAATTGATGATAGTAAAAATAAAATAAAGAAGAAAAAATTCTTTTTAGATGCACTAATTGTGCTAGAATAAAAAAAGGAAAAATATAGTTTTTTATACGATCCAGAGTAGCGATAACATGCTTATTCATTATAATTCTATTGAAACATGAGGCTAATTTAGATCAGATAGAATTGAAACACTGCAGGATTTAGATGAAAAATAAAATGAATATTATTGTAAATTTTTGAGAAAACTAGTAAAGTTAATAAGGAAACCTAAATTGAAATCAGAGTTAGAAATAGAAGCAAAAATTAAAAAAAAATATACCATATACTGTAAATACTCCAGATAGCAGTGGTAATTATTTATTACATTTAGCAATTAATAATGATGATAGAATTTTTTAAAAAACTATTGCAAAAAGAATAAAATATTAGCTTTAAAGGTGCAAATGGCGATAATGTCTTACACAGTATTGCTTTACTTAAAAAAGAGAATAAAATTACATATTTAAAATTAATATTAAATAAAAGAAGAAAGATAGTATCTTTAAAGACATTGCGTGAGGGGTTGTATAAACGCCAAAAATAATGATAACAGATAATCCAACACAAGGTTCTCTTCATTAATAAGACAAATAAAAATCTAGTAAATTAAAGGATTTTTCTAAGTGAATTAGATCAAGACCTAGAAATATTCTATTTGCTGAATTTCGTTCAATGTTATTATAAAATGATGCTGATTATAAAAATGATCATATCACAACAGAAAAATATGATAATAAGAAATATTATCATTCTCAAATCATTCTCAAAAAGAATCCAAGAGTTAATAGGTGTAAGCTTTAATCTGGAAGTAGATGAAGTATCGAATCAGAGAGGTTTTTAAGAAAAAGAAACGCAATAATAATATAGATTTTCAAGTAGTGAGATACTTGGGGGTTTAATTTTGTAATAGTGTGTTAGTGCTTTAGTAAGAAATATGATTGTTGCAGCTGCTTTATTGATTAAAATAACAATTTGTGCAATGTGTTATACTGTTTATTTAAAATTAGAAAATTATCTTAATGATAGGAACTTGAAAACACAAAAACCATCAGATCAATCAAAATACACTGAAAGTCCCTCTTAGTCTTAAAGTAGATAATGTATTAATATAAGTATTAAAAGATTATTAAAAAATTTAATAAGCAAATCAATATACCCTCTTCTCAGGAGAGATAAAATCAATTTCATCACTCAGAGTTTTTTTAGCGACTTTTTTATAATCAATTTTTATATTGGTTTTGCCTTTTTTTTCTATGAGCCACGCTATAGTGTGTTTCATCCAATCTTGATCATCACGATCTGGGAAATCTTCACGAGCATGGGCACCTCTACTTTCTTTGCGATTAGCCGCACATTCCATAGTGATAATTGCTTGTGGAAGCATGTTAGCAAGCTCAAGAGCTTCAACTAAATCACTGTTCCATATCATACTACGATCTTCAATATTAATGTCAGACATCGTTTTTGCTATTTCTTTTATAGCTCTTTTACCTTCTTCTAAAACTCTAGCAATACGGAATACAGATGCATATTTTTGCATAGTATGCTGCATTTTGCTGCGTATTTTGGATACTCTTAATTCTCCAGAAGCAAATCTCATTTTATTGAACCTATCAACTATCCAGTCTGTGCAATCTGAGTGTAATTTTTTGTGTGATACATGAGATTTTAGCTTCTTTTTCGCCCTGAGCGCTGCAGCTCTACCAAAAACTATAAGGTCAAGGAGCGAGTTAGAGCCAAGTCGATTTGCACCATGTACAGAAACGCATGCTGCCTCTCCAATTGCAAATAATCCTTCTACTACTTCTTCTTTACCTTTCTTCAGCGTAATCACTTCTCCATAATAATTGGTTGGAATGCCACCCATATTGTAGTGAACAGTTGGAATGACCGGTATTGGGTCTTTAGTGACGTCAACCCCTGCAAAGGTTTTTGCAGTTTCGCTGATTCCTGGAAGTCTCAATCTTATTATTTCCGGATCAAGATGTGCTATAGTTAAATATATATGGTCTTTTTTCGGGCCAACGCCTCTACCTTCTCTTATTTCAATTGTTATTGCTCGGCTTATCACATCACGAGAAGCCAAGTCTTTTGCTTTTGGTGCATAGCGTTCCATAAACTTTTCGCCTTGAGAATTAATGAGATACCCACCTTCGCCGCGACATCCTTCCGTCATCAAACATCCTGAACTATATATTCCTGTCGGATGAAATTGTATAAATTCCATGTCTTCAAGAGGTAATCCAGCTCTTACCACCATTCCATTACCATCGCCTGTACATGTATGCGCACTCGTTGCAGAGAAGTAAACACGTCCATATCCACCTGTTGCTAGCACTACTGAATATGCACGAAATCTATGTAGTGTGCCGTTGCACAATGACCAGGCAAGTACTCCACAGCATGTTCCAGTTTCATTATCCATAATTAAATCAATTACAAAGTATTCAATAAAAAATTCAACGTTGAATTTAAGACATTGCTGATATAGAGTGTGAAGGATTGCATGTCCAGTCTTATCTGCTGCTGCACAGGTGCGTTGCGCTGATTTTCCTTTACCAAAATGAGTTGTCATTCCACCGAAGGTACGCTGATATATTTTGCCATCTTCTGTACGTGAAAAAGGTACGCCAAAGTTTTCAAGTTCAATGACAGCCTTAGCAGCATTTTTACACATATATTCTATTGCATCTTGATCACCAAGCCAGTCTGAACCTTTTATTGTATCATACGCATGCCAGCGCCAATTATCCTCAGTAATATTCCCTAAAGCCGCACTAATTCCACCTTGTGCTGCAACTGTATGACTACGTGTAGGGAAAATTTTAGAAATGCAAGCAACTGAAAAGTTAGTTGCAGCCATTCCAAGTGTTGCTCTGAGTCCTGCTCCACCTGCACCCACTATCACTACATCATATTCATGTTCTATGATTTCGTACGCTGATTTATTCATATTTACTCATTTATGACCACAAACTTATAATACTACGGAAGTGGAGAAAATCCATACAAGTTTTCTAGATACAATAAATTTTTCATATATTAAAGTAATTTTAGCATATACGAAAAAACTACTTAACAAATTCCTCCAAATTCATTATTTTAAGATTAAAGCTATTATTTAGCTTCTGTTTTTACAGATTAAACGACAAAATTTATTATATCTTGCGTATCTCACGTCTTTCAAAACGCCTATGTTATAGGATAGGTAGTAAATAACTAGATAACTTAGTTTCTTTTGCCTTTTTCTCTGTTTAGTAAATCTTTCGAATATTTGCAGCTAAATTGGATTTATTAATCGTCTAAAATAACTACGATATTTTTACACAAGAGTAAATAATTAGCCACCACGTGGCTTCTTTTGTTTTTTTATTATGTATATTTTAATATTTATTGCTAATTGTAATTCATGAATTGAATATGAAGGGTATGATTCCATCACGTGAAAATATAATCTAGGAATTTCATTAGATTAATGAGTATAAAAGTTATGTTAAAATGTGCTTTATTGGAAATTAGATTTTAGTATTGGAGCATTTTGATGATTAAGAGAGAGTAGTGTCTATTTCAAAAGACAACGTTTGCATAAAATTTCAATCTCCTGTAAGTTTTTAACTTAAATCAAATAGGTATATTATGTTAAACAGCTTCAATTTCAAGGAATTTTTCACTATTACGAAGCAGATAGTATGTTAGATGATATACAATGTTATCATATGCTGTAGAAATCAATAATAGAGTAAGCAGTAATTGATATAATAAGCAACTATAAAAAAACACAAATCTCGATAGAAAAACTGAAAGCAATTTTCTGATTATCGGTTTTAGTTAAGATTTTATGCACACATGTGTATTGGTTGATTATGAATCAATATATGTAAAAAAATAAAATACAGTTAATTTTAAAAATCATACTAAAAATCAAATAAAACTTTATTAGTAAAACTTACTCCTTCCATCGAAAAAGATATATTAAGTCTTTTATCTATGGGGTTTCCTCTATATCCTTGATTAACACTGCTTTATCATGGCAATTTTGCCTTTCTTGAACATAGACACTCATCATTATAACTATATAATGACTTGTTATTGATGTAGCTATTTTCTCTGCTATAGTTATAACTACTATCTCACATGAATCTTAATATTTGCATTATACTTTCTTTTAAAAAAAAAGGTTTCCAGTCGATACTAAGAAATAATCTGTAGAGAAAATGTGGAGTAAGAAACGCTACTAATATTCTAAAATAAATTCCACAACCGACGTTATCTTTGTTATGGTAATACCACTTGCAATATTCAAACAAGTGATTAAATGCGTTTTTGAAAGAGCTAAATTCTACAGCATACCAAAAGCCATTACTGAGAAACATGAATGTAACACTGGATGCATAAAGATATATTATAAAGAGAAATAGTTTGACAATTATATCCTTTAAGTTGCCCAGTATATAACTTAATAACCTTAATCTATAGAAAAGTGGTATCATTTTTCACATCCTCTTCAATATGGCTGGGGTGGAAGGATTCGAACCTTCGATGGCGGTATCAAAAACCGCTGCCTTACCGCTTGGCTACACCCCAATACTGCTTATATTAATAACATTATTAATTAAATTAGTAAAAGACTTATTTACCTTTTCTATAGGTATTATTACAATAACAGGTTGATCATAAGAATGCATTGCTTCGATTTTTTTTACAACTTTATCAATTTGATCATTTCTGCTTTTCATAATTGCTACTATTTCACAACTACTATTAATTTTATTTTTCCATAAATAAAAAGAATTCACCTCTGGAAATATGTTTACACATACAATTGATTTTTCATTTAACAATTCTTCAGAAATAGTTTTAGCTTCTTTGAAGTTTGCAAAAGTTGTATAAATTAAAACTAAATCACTCATTATTATCTATATAAATGCATTACTACTATACTTTACTTAGATTTATTCATCAAGAGAAAATAGAAAGAGACGTTAATCATTGAGTAACGTCCTTGTGAGAAAATGATAGTTTTATTTATTATCTATTTTTTTTGGAATTATATCTCTCATAGATGTCAATGGTTGACAAATTTTATATTAAATAGCTTAAGAGATGCAAGTTGTTTCACAACTTTTGCTTGATCTCTTTGTCAAATTATCAAATTCCTCTTTTAAAGTAATGGAGGACTTTTTTTTGGAATAAAAGGATCAGAAGAAATGAGATGGATTAAATCCACTATCAGTGGTTTTATTTAAACCAGAAAGCTTGTGTTTTTCTATCCGTCCTTTCATAAAATCTGATCATTCTTTTCTAAAGAAGCATCTTATACTTCAGATTTCACTGGTAAAATAATTTACTTAGGCATTAAAAGAACTATCAATACTTATGAGCATGATTTGATGAGTTTTTATGCTGTTCAGAGCTTCTCAAAGTGAAGTGAATGATGATAATGACATCTCTCCAGACATTTTTTGAAAAAGTGTTGGTGATTTTGGATATTTTCTCGGATTTTGATCATAGTCATCCAAAATACTTTCAACTTTACTCTTATATTTAGAAAAAATTGTGATAACTAAATTAAACTTCTCTGTATCAAGAGAGTTATTTGTAAGTATTTTGTCTAATTGATATACTATTTTCATTTGTTTCTAGATTGTCTTTGTTTGTATTATTAAATGTCTCTAAGCGTATTGCAGATACTATTATAGATTTCATAGCAGATTTTATTGACAACAATGTACAGAAGAATTATCTTACTTTAGTAATCTTGATTGTGTTGTTAACTATTTCTTTTATCTCTTTTTACTGAAGATGCAGCAGCTGTAGCTGTTCCTGTAATGTAAAAAGCAAAAATAGTTGTTTGATCAGTTGGTTTACAATAATGTAAACTATCAATCCAATTACTTCTAGCACGAGATATAATACCATTATTTAATTGATTCTACTTTTTTTTAACGACTTCATTTTTTTTAACGATTCTTTTTTTTTGCCCTAATGAATCTTTTGAAAAAGAATTTTTAATCTGAATTACTTAATATTTTAAATCTCACTATTAATTAAATATTTAATTAAATATATTAATATTGTAAATATTAGTGATTTTCACGAGGATATAATACATCTCAAAAACGAGAATAAGGAATTTAAAAGAAGATCAGAAAATTCTATTAGATCAATCATATTGAATGGAGAATAAGGAGGTATATGATCAGATTCTTCAATCTGATAATTAATTCGTAAATAAAATAGTCTTGCATTTTCCTATTAAAGAAGTAATAATAGCGTATTAGTTATAGAATTAATCATTATGTGTGATGAGAATAATCCTTGGAATTTTGGAAAGAAATCGATAGGGAATAAAACTCCTAATAATGAAGATATTTTAAGTAAAATTTTATCCGAAATAAAGTACATTGTTAATGTTTTAACAAGAAACAGCGGCAAAAAACCTTATTTAATTATTTTTGTTATTTTATTCTTCTATGTTTGCACTGGCTTCTATATTGTACATCCAAGTGAGGAAGGCATAGAACTTGTTTTTGGTAAATATTCTAATACAGAAACATCTGGTTTACGCTATCACTTTCCTTATCCTATTGGTAAGGTCTTTAAAGTGAATGTCAAAGAAGTAAATCGTGAAGAAGTTGGGATCAGCAATTCCTATGGGCGAGATACAGACCGTGGTGAGGGTGTGATGCTCACTGGAGATGAGAATATAGTTAACGTTAATTTTGAGGTCCAATGGCGTGTTAAAGACGCTAAAGATTACTTATTCAAAGTGCGAGATTATACACCTGGTTTTAGTGTTAAAAATGCTGCAGAGAGTGCTATGAGAGAGATAATAGGTAAAAATACGATCTCTTTTGCACTTGGTCAAGGTAGACAAGAAATTCCTATAGACACTAGAACTTTATTGCAACAGATTCTTGATGGATATCAAATGGGCATAGAAATTTTATCTGTTCAAATGAAAAAAATTGACCCACCAGAAAAAGTAATTAACTCATTCAGAGATGTGCAAAGTGCTCGTGCAGATAAAGAGCGTACTATAAATGAAGCATATGCTTATAGTAACGATATTATACCTCGAGCAAAAGGTGAAGCAATAAAGATAAAATTAGATGCAGAAGCATATGAGAATGAAATAATAAATGAAGCAAAAGGTAATGCAAATCGCTTTTTGTCTCTCTATGAAGAATATAAGCAAAATCCTTCTCTTGTTAAAAATCGTATTTATCTTGAAACTATGGAAAATATTTTTAGCAAAGTAGATAAATTTGTTGTAACAGATGATCTGAAAGGTATGTTTTCTTATTTACCTCTTGCAAATTTGGGAAAATAGTTATGCGAAGTGATATTAAAATTGTTTTTATTTTTTTATTCGTTGTTGTATTAATTGCCTTGTTTAATTCAATGTTTGTGGTACAGGAGACGAAGCAAGCAATAGTTATACAATTGGGTAAAGTGGTAAGAGATATTAAGGAAAGCGGTTTATATTTTAAACTGCCATTTATAAATAATGTAGAATTTCTCGATAAGAGAGTTTTAGATTTAAGTCCTGATAAAACTCCAAGAGAAGTAATAACTTCAGATCAAAAACGCATCATAGTAGATGCCTATGCAAAATATAAAATAGTAGAACCTATCACTTTTTACCAAGCTGTAAGAAGCGAATCAGGATTAATTAGAAGATTATATCCAATCATAGAAGCTCACATAAGGGAAAACATAGTAAAGTTTTCATTAATTAGTTTGTTAAATGAAAAGAGATCAGAAGTTATGCAATTAATCCAGCGCGGAGTTTATTCTGAAGCTAGAAAATTTGGTATAGAAATAATAGATGTAAGAATTAAGAGGGCAGATTTACCAGAAGAAAATAGTTCTGCAATATTCCTTCGTATGCAAACTGAAAGAGCAAAAGAAGCAAAAGAAATCAGAGCAGAAGGTGAGCAAGCTGGTCAGGAAGTTAAATCAAAAGCTGATAAACAAAAAAGGGAAATTATTGCTAGTGCAATAAAAGAAGCTCATGAAATAAGAGGGCGTGGTTATGCTGAAGCAACTAGAATTTATAATGAAGCATTTAAGATTGATGAAGAGTTTTTTAATTTTTACCGCTCTATGAGTGCCTACAGCAAATCATTCGCTGAAAATAACACTAAATTTATACTTTCACCAAATAATAATTTCTTAGATATTTTGAACAAAGGATGGAAATAATTTATGAAAAGTAAGGTTTTATTTATATTTACATGTTTTTTGATTTCATTCTCCTCGTATGCTAACATGTTTGACTGGGGTGCAAAAAAGACTTCAGATATTAATATTTCTGTATGCAACTGTAATCAAGGACTTGCTGACTTGGTAGAAGAACTTATTCCTGCAGTTGTAAATATCTCGAGCGAACAAATCATCAAACAAGAAAGTAACAATAGAACTAGAATTCCTTTTACACCAAGAAATAATTTTTTTGATGATTTTAGAGAGTTTTTTGAGCATTTTGATCAATTTTTTATGGATAGGAGTCCAAGCGTCAATAGAGAAGTAGTGCTGCTTGGATCTGGATTTATTATAGACAAAAGTGGAACTATTGTAACTAATTATCACGTTATTAAAAACGCAAGAGATATCACAGTTACTATGAACGATAATACTTATTTTAAAGCGGAAGTTTTAGGTTATGACGCAAAAACTGATCTTGCTGTGCTTCAGATCAAGGCTGAAAAAGACCTTTCTTTTGTAGCATTTGGTAACTCTGATAAAGCAAGAGTTGGTGATACAGTCATGGCAATAGGCAATCCATTTGGATTAGGTGGCTCTGTAAGTACAGGAATTATATCTGCAAGATCCAGAGACATCAGTATTGGCACCATGAATGAATTTATTCAAACTGACGCTGCAATTAATAGAGGTAACTCTGGAGGACCGTTATTTGATTTAAATGGAAAAGTCATAGGTATTAATACTGCCATCTATTCTCCATCTGAGTCTGGCGGTAATGTAGGTATAGGCTTTGCTATACCATCTAATCTAGCTGTATCAATCATTGACACACTAAAAAGTGGCAAGAGGATAAAACATGGTTGGCTTGGTGTGCAAGTTCAGCCTATAACAAAGGAATTTGCAGAATCTTTAGGTTTAAAAGATATAAAAGGTGCATTAGTTGCGGACATAGTAAAGGACAGTCCAGCAAAGAAAGGTGGTATCAAAATAGGTGATATATTACTAGAATTTGATGGTAAAAAAGTTGAGAGAATGACACAGTTACCTCAAATGGTTTCAAGAACTGAACCTGATAAAAAAGTGCAAGTTAAATTATTGAGAAATGGTAGAGAAATTAATATAAAAGTTATAATTGGAGAATCTACAAGTTACAGCCAAGGTAATAACCAAGAAGAAGATGAATCAACATCTGATTATATAACTGGTTTAACTGTCTCAAATCTACTACAAGAATCAAAAGAGAGTAAAAATGACATGCCTACAAAAGGTGTAATAGTTACCAATGTAGATGTTAACAAGAACGTTACGTTGCGTGATATCAAAAAAGGAGATATTATTATGCAAATAAATGGAACTTATATAGAAAATGTTGAAAGCTTCCAAAATCAAATAAATTTAGCAAAAGAGAAGGATAAAGAAAAAGCAATAATGTTACTTATTTACAGTAACGGAAATCAATTTTTTACTTCAATAAAGCTAAAAAAGTAGTTTCGTAAATCGTTTACCAAATTCACAAAATAGCAAGGTTGTGAATTTACTACTGTACTACTTTAGTCCTGAGTTAAATCGATTCCTCCTATTACGTGAAAAACTAGCTTACTGTCATTCTAGCACTTCTCTTCTTGTCATCTAATATAAATTTCCAACTACACAAGAAACAAGATAGACAACAGTGGAAAAAGTTAAAACTTTATTTTATAAAGACGAAAAAAAACTACTTGATAAATTCTTCCAATCCTTTTATCAGTAGTATTGAAGCCTATTTGTTTAACTTCTAATTTGAACAGGTAAAATGACAAGAAAACTTGTATTTGGCGTATTATTTTTCGTACTATGTGCAATTTTATATGTCTAAAAAACTTCTTGTTTTCAAGCTTAAACGCACTTATAAGTCGTTTAATATATCATACAATGCTGGATAAATATATGATTAGAAAATTAGCTATCTCATGGTTTTATTGTTTTTTGTCTGTTAAATTCTTAAATATTTTATCTTAAGCAATTTGAGAGTATACAGAAAAGCATCAATATTAAAATAATTGCTTTTAATATGCAAGAAATCTTCTTGTATCTATTCAAAGATATGGTTAAGATATAAATGAAAAGACTTTTAGTTTTTACTTAAAACAATATTACATTATATTTAGTCTATTTTTCTAGCTGGTTCAACCATTTTCTTCTGCTTTGCTACCTTTTATAAGGTAGTGAGTAGATGTTTTTTTTTGATATGATCAAAATCCAAGAAAATTAGTTTTTGCTATAATAGTCTTTTATTGAAAATAGTGTTGATAGATAGCATTTCTCTGCTTGTGAAAGAATTTCAGATTAAATATGGAGAAACGAGGATTTAATCTTATCTCATTGTCTTAAATAATAAAATTTTTCAAACTGTTTTCTAATCAAGAGATTCTTGCTACAATATCGCAAGAATTAAATTGATTACACTTTGTAAAATTATTGTAATTTATGATAATCTGAAGCGCAATTACTATTTAGAGATGATATATCATGTTGAAGAATGGAGTGTTAGAACAATACGTAGTATAATCGATACTATATTATATGAATGTACGGCATTAGTAAAAAAAAATCTGAACTTCATAAAACAAAGCATCAAACAATTAAATGAAGAAACACGCTAGTATCTGAATTTATCTTTCACGATAACACTTTCTTAACTTTGTGGAATTGCTATTAAGTTATATTGAGAATAATCTAGAAAAATAAGATTTTAGATGAATTGATAAAATTTTTACAAGAGTTTGGCAATGATTTTTGTTTTGTGACAGATCAAAAAAGAATGAGCACTAAAGCAACTGATAGGTATTTAGATCTTGCTGTCTTCATAATAAAGGATTAAGAATGTCTTATTGCAATAGAACTAAAATAGGCCGATTTGAAATCAGATTATAAAGAACAGATAAAATGGTATTCAAATTGATTAGATAAAAATGAATGAAAATCAGATGAAGAAAAAAAATTTCTAGGATTATTTTATGTGTCGATAATGATTAAGAAGATATAAAAAATATCTGAGCTTGAGGAGTTTAATATTTAAGTTGCACAATATTTAATACATCTACCACTATGAAAATTTTTGAGGAGAAGTTGAAAAAAGCTATCTCTATAGCTCGTGAAAAATATGAGTGATTTCAAGAAAAATCAAAAAAATAATTAATAACATAAAAAGCAAGTCAGTGAAACAATTGAATTCTAAAATTATTAGAATGAATTTGCTTGTATTTTAATCACATCTATTCGTCTATTCTTTGTTATTTAAATGTTTAAGAACAGCTTTTGCTAATTCTTTATTAATTCTAGCTACATTTTGAATTTCGATCAGAGAAGCTTTGCTTATTTTTTCCACTGAACCAAAATGAGACATCAATGCATTTTTTCTTTTGTTACCAATGCCAGTTATTTTACTTAATGGTGAAACGAAAAGCTGTTTATCGCGCTTTTTTCTATGTGAAGCAACTGCAAAACAATGAGCTTCATTACGCAGCGATTGTAAATAAAGCATGACTTTGCTGTCATTTGCTAGAGTAAATTCTTCTCTGTTCGGCATATAAAATCTCTCATTTCCTGCATTGCGATAATGGCCCTTTGCTATGCAAGCAAAAGGAATATTTATATTCAATATTTCTAATACATTTTTTACTATGGAAGCGTGCCCAGGACCTCCATCAATCAATAGAAAATCAGGAATTATTTCTTTTATTTTACTAGAAAAACGTCTGATTAGCACTTCTCTCATCATTTTATAGTCATCACCTGAAATTTCTTCTTTTATAGTAAATTTTCTGTATTCATTTTTTTAAAAAACCTTCCTGATCTGCAACAATCATCACACCAACTTGTTGATTTCCAGATATATGGCTATTATCATAAACTTCGATACGTTTTGGAACATTAGGTAATAAGAAAACTTTACTCAGCTCCTCGAGCTTTTCCATATTGTTTTTATAATCAATAAGCTTCTGCTTCAAGCTATGTCGAGAATTATCATAAACGAATTTCAAAAAATTATGTTCTTTTTTATTTTTTGCATACAAAACTTTTATTGGTTTTTGAGTAATGTTACGTATTGCTTGTTCAACAATTTCATTGCTTATAACAAAATTAGGAACATAAATTTGTGCTGGAGGTATGTTAGCTAAATTATACAAATTGATCAAAAAGGTAGATAAAATTTCATCATCTAGATGATCATTGCAGTTCTCTACAAAGTAAGAAGTACTTCCATAATTATCTTTATTTCTGAACGATAAAACACAAATGCATGCAATACCTTCTTCACATACAATGCTGAAAAAGTCTGCATCTTTTTCAAAAGAAAAATTTGTTTGCTGCATTTGAATTTTCTCAAGTAATTTTATCCGATCTCTATATACAACAGCAAGCTCATAATTTTCTTCACTGCTGTACATTTTCATTGTGGAAAGTAATTGTTCTTTTACTTCTTTATTTCTTCCAAGCAATGTATTTCGTGCTTGTTTTACTGATCGACAGTATTCTTTTTTCGTGATTTTATTTACGCACGGTGCTGAGCAGCGCTTAATTTGATACTCAAGACATGGTCTTTTTGTTGAGGAGAAATATCGATCTTGAACATACTCTTAAAAGGAAAGCTTTTTGCAATGACAATATAGTCTGCTTAACAGCATCAGCAGATGGAAAGGGACCATAGTAGTGAAATTCATCTTTTTTAAATTTGCCTCTGTATTGTACTATTCTTGGATAATCGTGTTTGGAAATTGTTATGTAAGGATAAGATTTCCCATCTTTGAGAACAATATTATAAGATGGCTTTAGTGATTTTATTAATTGTGCTTCAAGAAGAAGTGCATCCACTTCATTTTCAGTTAGAAAGATCTTAACTTCAGCAATTTTTGAGAGCATAACTTTCATTCGTTTAGAAAGATTTTCATATCGGAGATATCTAGATAATCTCGATTTTAAGTTTTTTGCTTTTCCAACGTATAAAATCTCATCCTTCTCTCCTATCATCTTATACACACCACAAGATTGTGGAGATAACTCGATTTGTTTTTTTATCGCCTGAATATTTATGATATTGCCCATTATTTGACTTTTATGAAGCTAAAATCTGCTACTAAATGAAAGATGGAAACAACATTCACAAGCAAAGACAATCTATTTTTTCTCAGCTTATCAGAATTGCAGTTGATCTTTACACTGTTCATAAATTGGTTAATAAATGGAATAAAACCAGTAAGTTCATCAAGTGCTGCATTGAAGTAACCATTTTTTATTGCTTGTTTAATGCTTTTATAAACAGCAACAGCACTATTTGATAGTGCTATTTCTTCACTATCAATCAAAAATTTTTTATTATAAGATGCACTGTAAGTAGTATTATCATTTTTTTTTGCTTTATTAACTATGTTATTGATTCTTTTATAAGTGCTCAGAATCTGTTCACCTTCAGGCGTATTGAGATAATGATCTAGTATAACAGTTTGCTTTTCTGCTGTTAGAAGATCATTAATATCAGTTTTATATAATATTGAACTTATAACATCTTGCCTTATGCTTCTATTTCTTAAAATAATCTTAAATTTTTCCAAAAAAAAATTAAGCACTAATTCTGAAATTTTTTCCTTACTTGGTTTATTAGATTGATCAAATAATGTTACATTCTCAGTAAATGTAAGTTTTGAATATAAAGACGCTGATTTATCTATCAATAACCTGATTGGAATATGTAAATTATTTTCAAGTATTGTTCTAATTACACCAATTGTCATTCTTCGCAAACCAAATTGATCATATGAACCTGAAATTTTTTCACCTGCTGCAATCAAACCAACCAGACTATCTACTTTATCAGCAATAGCAACAGTAATTGCAATAGGAGATTTAGGACATTCTTGCTTTGATCTGATCGGCTTATAATGCTCAGTTATAGCTTCCACTATTTCTTTATCTTCTCGAAAGTATGAAGCATAATACCCACCAATTGTTCCTTGCAATTCTGGAAACTCTTTTACTATCAACGTTGCAAGATCTGCCTTTGCTAAATATTCAGCACGTTCAACTTTAATTAGTGAAGCGCGTGGAATATGTATTGCTATATATTTCGATAGAGCCATAATACGCTTTACTTTTTCTCCAATGCTACCAAGAGAAGAATGAAATAATATCGAATCTAATTTTTTGACATAATAATCTAGATTTTCCTTTTTATCCTGAGATATTAAAAACTTGGCATCAGCTAGACGTGCTTCTAATATTCTTTCATGCGACTTTACAACTTCATCATTGTTAACGTTGACAACAGTAACAAAGTGCGAAATTCTTTCCTCTTTGCTTAAAGCAAGGTATTTTTGCTGTGTATTAATTACACTAAGAATTACTTCTTTCGGTAGTCCAGATGATTTTTCTTGATCTACTTTACCAAATATCACAATCGGCCATTCTATAAGTCCTGTTAATTCATTTAGTAAATAATTATTTTCTTCGAGTTGTAAATTCAGCTCTTTTGTGAATTGATCAATCTGATCAAGTATAAATTGTTTTCTTTTATTTAACTGGAGAATGACGTTGTTTTTTTCTAGCAATGCAAAATAATCTTTAGATGTTTTAATAGTGAGCGCAGTACCATTTGATAGAAATCTATGTCCATATGTTACGTTACATGCTGTGACTCCTGCAAAAGATACAGGTATTATCTCATCATTTAAAATGCATAGAATGTTTTTAATTGGCCTAACCCATCTTTCTTTTCTTTCATTCCATCTCATACTTTTTGGCCAAGAGAAATTTTTCAACATCTCCTCTAGTAGATTTTTCAGAAATTCTTGAATATTAAATGAGCAAGAATCTTTTTTGATGAAAAAAAAATCTCCATTATTTACTTTACGAACGAATAAATCTGTCTCACTTTTTCCATTTTTTCTTAAAAAATCTTCAACGGCATTTTTTGGTGCGTTAATATTTGGTCCTTTAAATTCATTACTAGAATCATTTAGTTCTGAAACGTTTATACTATCAACAAAAAGAGTAATGCGGCGTGCCGTTATAAAAACCTCTATAGACGCAAATTTCACATTATTTTTATTGAAAGCATTAGCAACATAAGTTTTAACATGAGCTGTAGTTGAATTTTGCATTCTCGGTGGTATTTCTTCTGATAGACATTCAAATAATAATTGTAACGACATATGTTATTTACCCATATATAACTCACAACATTTTTTTGTCAGCTCTCTAATTCTACCAATATACACTATGCGCTCATTTACACCAAGCACACCTCTTGCATCAAGCAGATTAAGTAGGTGGCTAATTTTAACGCATTGATCATAAGCTGCTACTGGTAATTCTTTTCCAATAAGAAATTTACATAATTTTTCTGTGTCTTCAAACTGCTGCTGTACCACTTTAGTATCATAATAATTAAGCGCTAGGTGAGAAAATTCATACTCTCTTTGCTTGAAAATGTCTCTATAAGTCACGCCGTTGTTGTTCCAAATTATATCATAAACATTATCCACACCTTGTATACACATTGCTAAACGTTCTAGCCCATACGCGACTTCACCAGGAATTATTTTACAATCAATACCTCCTACTTGCTGTATATAAGTAAGTTGTGTTACTTCCATCCCGTTGCATATAACTTCCCATCCAAGCCCTGATGCACCAATACTTGGATTTTCCCAATCATCTTCAATAAATTTAATATCATACTTCTCTATGGATATGCCAAGAATTTTTAAGCTACTTAGATAAATATCCTGCAAATTATTACCTGAAGGTTTGATTACAACTTGATATTGATGATGTTGATATAAGCGATTAGGGCTATCACCATAGCGTCCATCTACTGGCCTAATCACTGGTTGTAGATACGCAATCTTTGTTGGTTTTGCATCAATTGCTGATATGATAGTTGCAGGATGCAACGTTCCAGCTCCAACTTCGGATGTGTATGGATGGAGTATGGTGCATCCTTTATCAGCCCAAAAATCTTGCAATCCATTTATTATATTTTGTAGATTCACGTAAACTGCACATTTTTTATACTGAATATATAAGCAAATAAGTACAATTCAATATTTATTTATGGTGTTATACAAGTAATCACTCAAGGCTACTGAATTTTCTTTCAAATACTGAATTATGCTTTTGTTTAAGACAATTGCGTTATGTATAGTTAAATCGCAAAATATAAATGCAGTCAAATATAGCAAAATTACTGCGTAAAACATATGAAAAATCCCCTCAAGTGTAATTGATATTACATTGTTATAACTGAGCTGTATCGAAGTTATTGGCCAAGGTTTTATCATTTCCACAATATTAAAAAATGCATAAGGTATAATAAAGAAAAAGAATAAGTGCATGAAATCATTAAACCAAAATGGACATTGGAGTATCTGCTTACATATGCTTCCATAGAGTTTACTTATAACATGATAAATTGACATTATTGCTGGCATTGAAAATGCAATAGTCAGCACTTGTCCTGAAGCAATTTGTATTACTATATTTTCACCACTGTTTGCTGAAGGGTTTTGAGTATGAAAAATGGATATTCCAATTAATTGGAATACTAACATAACTATTGCCAATTTCACAAAAATAGCAGCCACAATTACTCCAGAATTTGGCATTTTGTATAGTATAAAATCTCTTTCGTATACAAGAATCAATATAATATCGGTAATAAATAATATAAAAAAAGAAGACCAATAGTTCTGCCAATTTGGTAAATACCCTATTCCTAAGAAAGAGCTCACTATTTTAGCAGGAAAAATTTTACCCAATGTCTTTTTCAAAATTGTCCAAAAAATCTCCATGTTTCAAGTAATATTTAGCTAATAAAATTATACTTTATTGTAACAAACTTATCAATAATTCAAGACAAATAAAGCAAACATATACAAAATCTTTCTATTGAAAAGAATGCTACTTTAGCTAAAATATGTTTTTAAGTTTTTGCCAAAACAATGATTTATTATCATTCACTCTTGTGAGTGCTATATTTCAATTATATTGTTGAAGTTTTATTATCAAAAGCAAAAAACATCACATTATGATAACTCCATTGTGTGGCATTTTATACACTCTTGCTTATCGTACACTAGATCATTTAATTTTCTCCTTAATTTTGCAAATTTAGCTTTTTTTATAGTCTTTAATTTTTATTAAATGTTTATCCATTGATATTGAAATAGATAACATATTTTCAGCATATTTTTTAGCTAAAAGTTCACTTTGAGGGAGATTTTTATCTTCTTATTATAATAAGAGTTCATAAAATTGTTAGCATAGAATTTATCTTCGAATTGAATTTTATAGTCTACTATCTCATTTTTGTAAAAAATCATGAATGGTAGTGTAACTACCAACAGCATCGTTTATATAATCCATCATATAAATTCCTAAAACCTTTAATTTATTAAAAGATATACAATTAAATCAATCAATTAGAAAACTTCTTTTTCTATTTTTAGAAAGTACTTAAAGAGTATATTGATAAGATTGTGATTTTTATATCTTTTAATTTTTCACATACTGTTCAATTAATTCAATGTATTATTTAATAATTAATAAATTCTTAGCATTTCCTTTTTCGATTGTTTTACTAAGGATAAATTATCTTATAATGACTTTTTGATTATCGATAATTAATACTTTATTATAAGCGATTTTTGAATTATCATTAATTCAAACTGGTATTTCATTTGCATATAATTTATTTATAATACTATGTTTCGATTAAAGTTGAGATTTATCTCAAATAACTTTAACTCAACACCACCTTCTTGGCTTTAATTAAAGCATTTGCAATCTCTTTAAGAGTAAATGTTTAGTTTTGAACTAAAATGGATTCATTAGATTAGTTTATTTCATTGATTATTGATACAACATATTATTTCTCAAGTGAGAAGCAAACTGTAGCTTTTGGTTATTCTGTCAATAGATCTCTCTCGCACATCAAACTAACTTTAACATTAATACTTTGACAAAAACTCAACTAAAAAGGACACATTTTAAATTTCTGTGTTGAAATAAAATAGAAGCAAAAGTGCTTGTTTCTTGCAGCTTTTGGATAATTTAATGACAAAAACTTTAGGAAGAAATTTTGTACAAAAATTAATGACATTTTTCCTTGAGTTGACGCATTGTGTGTGTGATTTCATCTTCTTTTATAAAATATTTCAGCCTTAATACCTTACATTATGAAGATATAAATTAATATTATCTAAATCAACATTTTTACAGTTATTTAATCACTGATATTATAACATCAAGTAATTATGTACAGAGAGAATATGGATGCATAAAATAAGTTATGCAGGGATTTTGAATTGATAGCGTTTTATGAGTAATAAAAGCACTTATTTTAGTTTTTCTTTATTCACAGTTTTCTTTATCATTAGATAATGTAGAAGAATTTTATCATATTATAAGTAACTCATATAATTATCTTTAAGAAAAATATTGTGCGTCATATACGTAAAAAATGCAAATATGCTTGGAAAATATTACTGCAGTATAAGCAACAATAAAATGTACTTTTGAAACAGATTGATCATTTGATTTTCTTTTTTTTTGATTAAATATGCTTCTTGGTGATTAGTAAATTTGCTAATTTTAGTTTTAATATTTGCAATATTAGATTAACGTAAGTAATTCTTACATGATAAAATTACAAATACAATAGTGATGGATTATAAATCCAGTTTATGATATTTTCCTTTAAGCCAGAGAACTAATGCTCTCATGTAAACAGCTCTTATGATACTAATTCAAATACTTTATTTCTCTTATCACTAAAGTATTCAATAAAGTTATATTATCCAAAAGTAATCCCTTCTCTTATTATCTCAGTATTTTGATACTGAGATTTAAGATATTACTTTAATAATAAATATTTAAATAACTTACCAAATAAAAAAAAAGCAAAAAGAATCCTAGTCAATATCTATTTAATAACTTGATGTTAATGCTCTATACGCTTGATAAATAGCTGATCATGATATCATAAATACCCGTAATTTATCACATGGGAAATGTTGAAATTTATTAAGTAATTTTTGTAAAAAAATGATATTAGTTTAATTATTAATTAATATAAAGAAAAAGACATAAAACCAGCAATATGATTGTTTACTTTTCTCTGAAAAACTTGATATCCGATTCTCTCTTACATCGCTTAATAAGCGAAGCAGCTAATGTAGACAAAAATTATAGAGATATGCAGTGTGTCCATGCTGCAAAAACATAACAGGCCTTGTTTTATACTGTGCTTTTATCACTTAATACAAAGATTAAAGATAAATTTTAGACTCTATTATCTATAATTTTATTATAGAAGGAGAATGGCACAGAGTTGTCAAGTAGTTTTTAATTCCATGATTTAGATAGTTATTTGTGCAACAAAAATATATTTAATACTTTAAATTCCTATTCAAAGTATTAAATATTTGGTCTTCATCAAAACTCATCTTAGGACACCAAATATAGCCATCTAAATGCATATCAATATAAATTGGACTATTATGGCCTGATGGAATAAAGAAAAATCTGGATAAAGAAATTAAAGTGAAATTAGATAAGATTAGATTAGAAGAAATAGATCCTGAAGCTTGATTAATTCCAAATTGTAAACTAGTTGAACATATACCATTTTTGATGTTTACTTTTCCACTGACATTTTCAAAAAATGTACTGCCATTATATATACCAACTTTAGTAAGCATAGAAACTTCAGATTTATTTTTACTGCTTAGTAAATTACTAACGAACGAATTAAAATCTACGTTAGTAAATTCTATCCCTTGTGTTTGCAAATTAACTTCCCCTGATAAGTTATTAATCCAATCATTAAAACTCTTTCCTTGAGCTTTAATTGTGCCATTTAAGTTTATTTGACCATTTATATTATTAATTCCTATCATTTTGCCAACTATTTTAGTACTTAAATTTGCTATGAAAAATTTTATATACATTGAATTTTGCATTAAATAACCCTGAAAAGAAACTTGTCCATGCCCTAATGTATAATCCACTTTTTTAACAGTAATGATGTTATTTATCATCACTGCATTCAAATTAAAATCCTTCAAAATATCCTGCTCATTTTTAAATTCTGCAATATTAATTTGCACATTTGCATCAAAATCTTTTTTATCATCTAAAAAACTAAGCTGCTTTGCTGACCATTGAATCTGATTTATTTTACTTTTTGAATCTTTTTTCACCTCTATTAAATTAGGTAATTTTAAGATAATGCTATTAAATTTATTACCCGTTAGATTTACATCTAATAAAGGCTTGATATATTTTTTGTCTACTAATATTTTTATATCGCCGGTAATATCAAAGTCCTCTCCTGATAATTTTATCTTGTCTGCAACTAGCTTACCTTTTTCTATCTTCAAGGAAAAATCTAAGTCTTCAATTTTTGTATCATTTAGTGTAAAACCATTAATACTAGTCTCTATATTTACATCATACTTCGGATTTTTCAACCATTTCATTTTAGATAAACTATTGAATAATGAATAATCGTATTTGTCCGCGTTAAGGTTATGTACAATAAATCCTCCATCAATCACATTACGTTTTTTTGTGTGATTTACTTTAATTGATCCTTGCAAAAATTCTTTATTATTCAGCAATCTGATGTCTGAAATAAATAATATCCTTGGTGCAAGGTGTAATTTTGAACTGATTGTAAATTGATTTTTTTTGTTTTCTTTTATCTTTATAGAAGGAAAAAAGTATGAAATAAACGACTCGAAATCATCCCCCTTTATCAATAAACCACCGTTAAATTCAGATAAAGTACCACTATTCGAGACTTTTCCCGATAGGTGAGATATGTTATTGGTTCCAGGAAATTGAAGTAGCGTATCAATTTTTACTTCGCCATCAGCAAGCTTTAATATAGCGTGGAATTTATCTAATACTATGTTTTGGTATTGGATATTTGAAATCTCCATATTAAAATCTAGACTCAAGTTTTTTGGTACAACATCTCTAAAACATTCTAGAAAATCCTTTATCTTCTTTGTTTTTTGTGAGTCATTTTGTATGGAATATAAATCAATTTTACTGAAGCTAATGTTGGCGTTAGTGTAATTATTTTTTCTATCATTTCGTATTGTACCTCTAGCTTGCATACTTTTGGAATCAATTTTTAAATCAGTTGCTACAAACTCATCCTCATTGAGGTTGATGTTAGATGATATCTCGATATTTTTACTAGGGATAGCGTAAGCAAGAAAGTTAAAATTTATAATTTTTGCTATATCACTTATAAAATCAGAATTGTTATTAATTGTCAATATTAGCTTACCTTGAAGCCCTTTTTGATCTATTTTGCCTGTGAATAGCAACATTATAAAATTTGATTCGACCTTAATGTATACATTTTTTTTTGAAATACCAACTTTTCCTAAAAAATCATGATTTTTATCACCTATCTTCACTTCACCAGAGAATTGCCCATTTCTTTTAATAACAATTTCTTTTATATTAACAATATTGCTATAATCAACGAAGTTATTGTTTAAACTTATTTGGCTGTCTTTGATTGTTATATCAATCTTACTGCCTTTTTCATTTGTAATATTAACAAAATTTTCTTTATTACTTTTCATACCAAATAATGTAATTGACTTTGGTTGTAACGAAAATAAAAACAACGATAAAAGAGATGGCTTTACTTCAATTTTATTTATGCTAATCAAATCTGATAATCTTTGCTCTCTATTGTTGTTGGATTGAATGTACACGTTATAAATAACGAGCTTTAAAGTAATTAGTGAAACTTTGATTTTTCCTCCAATGCGTACTTTAGCGTTGTATGTATTTTCTAATTTTTGCACAACGTGCTCCTTGTAGCTATTCCAATTTTTGAAAGTTGCAGCAACGTGTAAAAGCATTATCACTAAAGAGATTGATAATATTGTGTATATAGAAAATCTCATAGTTTTACATACTTAAAATTACCCGTAAACATTAAATAAAGAGTACCAAAATAAACAACTACACTTAAAAATATCAGCTTTGTTAAATGGATGACACGAGCAAATATTGTATCAAGAAATAATCCTGCTGATAAGAAACTAAAAACATAAAGAACTATTGACATGGCTAACGTTGCGATAAGAATTTTTACTATATTTAATAGTAATACTTGGTTAATCTTATAAATTTTATTTATTACTAGATAATTAATTAACAAAATGGAATTTATCCAAGTAGAAATGGAAATAGCGATAGCAATCCCTATGTGCTGATATTTATTCATTAACAAGAGGTTTAGCACTACCTTGATTCCAAGGCATATTAATGAGAATATAGTTGGTATTTTTAAATTGCCATTAGCAAAAAATGTTGGTAATAATGCTTTATTTATAATAAATGCTGGTAAAGAAAGAGAAAGCGCTATTAACGTTGGAGTAGTCTGCTGTACTACATAGTGATCAAACTTACCGTAAGAAAAAAGTGTAAGTAAAACTATGTCAGGAATAATAATAAAAGCAGCAGTTGTTGGCATAATTAATATTAATCCTATACTGAGAGCTTTGCTTTGTATTTTGGCTATCTTTTTAGTATCATTTATTTGTTTCGAGATTAAAGGAAGAAGCACTGTACCAATTGCAGTACCAATTACTCCTTGCGGTAGTTGATTTAATCTATCTGCATAGTAGATATAGGACACTGCATTTGGTATAAAACTAGCAATAATTGTATCAATCCATAAACTTATCTGAGTTACACAATTGTTGATAATTGCTGGTATTACACGCTTAAAAAATAACTTTACTTCATTATTTAATTTTATGCTAAAAAAAAATGCAGCCTTTAATTTATATGCACTGAACAGCATCAAGAATAGTTGAAAAATCCCTCCAATTAAGACAGCTATGGAAAGATTGTGAGCAGGTGTTTTTATGTAAGGCATAAATAAACTAACAATTAGACAAAGATTCAAAATGATCGGTGCGATGGCTGTTGAAGCAAAATGTTGCTTTACTTGTAACATTCCTCCGATAAGTGATGATATTGAAATAAAAATTATGTAAGGCATCATAATTCTTGATAAAGTCACAGTGAGGGTAAATTTGCTTTGGTCAAATCCAGGAGTAAATACTTGAATCATATAAGGAAAGAAAATCTCCGTGATAAGGCAAAAAATCAATAAAATAATGAACGTGAGAGATATTACTATACTTGCAAAACTAAATGCTTTTTTATTATCATGTGATTCTGTTGAATATAAGGGTATAAAAGATGTAGTGAATGCTCCCTCTGCAAAAAATGCTCGAAATAAATTGACGAAACGAAACGAAGAAAAAAATACATCTGCAAGAGGAGTTGCACCAACAGTCATAGCAATTAATATATCTCTTATTAGTCCTGAGAATCTTGAAATAACTGTAAAAAAACTAAATGTGAAAATACTTTTAAACATTGCTATTTATCACTACTCCAAATTATACTCAGTATCAATAGACTCTTCTCATATTAAACCAACTTTGGTATGTGCAAAAAACTACTTGACAAATTCCTTCAACTCTATCTCAGTAAAACTGAGATTATTGTTTATCTTTAGTCTGTGTAGATCAAACTACAAAAAAAACTTGGAATATTTGACTTCTCATATCTAAATTTTTTCACTATGTCTATCTCACGTCTTTTTTAAAACTTCTACTTTTCAAGTTCAAAGTGCACTTGTTAAAGTGTTTAAGACAATAAAAATCAATTTATTAGTAAGTTTCTTAAATATTTATCACTAAAGTAATATCCTGTTACTTAGTGCTCGAAATTTAAAAATTTTTAGAAGAAAAAGAGGCAGACTAAGCCTGCCTCTTTGTTTTACTTAAAGTTATATTTGTTTATTGTTGCCCTTGTCCTTGTCCTTGCTCTTGTACAACAGATGTAACAGAAGAAAGCTTGCCTAAATAAGTGTTAATCTCATCACTAGATTGTTTTAAACCTAATATTTCCAATTCTTTATTTTTATTAGCCACTGTAGCATATTTACTGTCAGTGCTTTTCATTTCTAGTGAATATGTCTTAAAGAGTAAAGTGTTACCTCGCTCTTCATCAAACTTATCGCCAATAATAATACGATAGTTCTTGTCTCTCAAATTGAAGTCTATATAATACAGACCTGATTTAGTATTACCATTATCATCTTTAACTTGGTTATTTTTCTTCATTTCCTCATATACATCTCTTCTTAATAACAACCCATCCTTAGTAATCTTCGGAGCTTTTTCTTCAGATATTTCGTTGTTTTTACTGATGGCACGTATTGCTAAGCTAGTTAGTGCAATAGCAACAAATGCTAATATACCCATTCCAAGTGGTGTAGATGCAAAAGTTGCAAGCGGAGTTAGAATTGGATATGAAGAAACCCAATATGGTGATGAAAGTGCTACTGCTGCGCCTATGACATACAAAGAAGTAAGTGCAACAAATGCAGTGTTCATTTTGTGGAATTGACCACGATGGTTTTTGAAAATTGGCATAACTACCTCTTTAATAAATTATTAATATATTTAAAATTATATGTAAAAAATCACCTTGGTCAAGAGTTTTTTTTGATGTAAAAATCAACCAAATAGGTAAATTAGCATAAATTATTTACCACTCGAGCCAAAGCCCAACGCATTTCGATCAGTTTCTTCTACGTAGAATTCTTCTGTATTATCCCAAATTATTCGAGACATAGGAACAATAATAATCTGTGCGATTCTATCTCCTCTTTTTATCTCATATGATTGATTACTGAGATTAATTAAGCAAACTTTAATCTCGCCTCGATAATCAGAATCTATTGTGCCTGGAGAATTTAAGACAGTGATTCCATGTTTTGCAGCAAGGCCAGAACGCGGGCGTATTTGTCCCTCAAAACCATTTGGTATAGCAATTATAATTCCAGTTGGAATAAGTAGCCTTTTAAGCGGATTTAAAATAGCAGAGCCATTCAGCGCAGCATAAAGATCCATACCAGCGCTCTGTGTAGTTGCATAATAGGGAAGAGGTAGATCTTCTCCGTGTGACAATTTTTTTATTTCTACTTTCACATTACTTCTTTGCACTTTGTCTATCATAATTTAAATTATAACATATAAATTGTATCTACAGCTGCAATTTGAAAACAATCTCCCATCAACTGTACAGACATTATACTATCACTCGGGTATTATGCAATTAGTTAAACTAACATCCAGAAATTTTATTAAGTTGATGAGTATAAAAGTTATATTAAAATACGACGTTCTAATAATTATAGAAAAATTAAACACTAGTATCGGAGCACTGTGGATGATATCATTTGTTACACAAAATTACCTGCTAATTGCAATATCTGTACAACTGTGAGCAATTTTCCACAGTTTAGTTCTAATATTTCAAGTATTCAGTCATTTGTAGTTCATGTTGAAAAATCATTTTATGATCTAAATCAGTTTTTTTACAAATGAACTCTAATCTTATCAACCTTTCTAAGATCCTTTTAAGTTCTAAAAGTTGAAAATTTTTCAAGTGAAGCTTGAAACTCTGTAATTGCTTGAAGAATAATGGAGGACTCAGTTGATCAATTGCAGCCTGTTCACTCATTCCGCTTCGTATCAATAACAAAACATTTTCAAGACGTAGAAAATAATTTGATATAATACGAATTAACGCTATCGGTGAAAAATTCTCCTGTAATATCAGTACATCGGAAATTTTGATGAAATTTGCCATATCTTTATTTGCTATAGCAGAGCACAAGTTATCAAGTGTAACATAATCATTGCTAGAAGCTGAAAGGCATAGCTCTATATCAGTAGATTTGAGATCTTTTCTCTCTCCTAGGTACAAAACTAATTTTTCAAGTTCTGAGTATATAGGTAGCTTGCTACGATTAAAATAAGATTGTAAATGATAGATTATCTTGTTTGTGTATTTTATGTTATTTTGTTTCAAGTAACTGGATATAATGTCATAGAGATTACTATCACTATTTTTATAGCAAGCAATTACACCAAAAACTTTTGAGTTTTCCATATAACTTTTAGTTGCAGAATCATATGATAGATCATTTGCTATCATTATTACGTAATGATCATTTATATTATAATCTAATACGTTTTTTAACTCTCTAGATATACTTCCATTTACATTTATTAGCTTAATTAATTGCTTGTTAGCAAACATTGAAATATTTGCTAACTCAGAGAGTAATAAATCAGGTAACTTGTTCACTGCTATAAAGTCCATTACCTGAATTGAATACTCATCTAAACTCGAAATTATCTCTTGTACGAAAAAATCAATTCTACTATTATCGCTTCCATGAATTAATAAACCTTTTAAAGTATCAGGTTTCTTTAAGAATTTTTTGATCTGAGATGGTGTAATTTTCATGTGTTCTATATCATCTTATTTGATTATATATGATTAGATTGTTAACACCTAGAGCGAAGTTATGCTAATTTATTTAATATCGATTTTATAAAAAAAGCGGTAATTAAGTATGCAGCTGCAATAAGTATAATTGCAGGCCCTGTTAATAAATCAAAATTTGCAGATAATATAAGGCCTGATATTCCAGAGATCACAGAAAAAATCGTTGCAACAATAATCATCTGCATTGGAGTTTTTGAGATAAGCCTCGCAGATGCAGCTGGTATTAATAAAAATGCAGCAATGAGTAATATTCCTATTAATTGAGCAGAAACTGCTATAAATATCGCAAGAGTAATTAAAAATTCTAGTCTAACCAAATTCACGTTAACCTTTTCAACAATTGCCAAATCTTGGTTAATTGAAATTATTAGCCAGTAGCGCCATCTAAATGCTAATACCAAACCAACCATTACTGAAGTTAAAAAAATCAATACTATGTCACTCTGCTCCAATGTTAATATGTCGCCAAATAGCGAGCTAATAATACTGCTATTTCTCGATGGAAGAAAGGACATTAGTATTAAACTTGACGATAAAATTACGTTAGTGACAATGTTTAATATCATATCAACAGAATACAATCTATCAAAATTAAGGGAAAGTAGTATTGCAAAAGCAATTGCTATAAACATTATACTGATTGAGGGAGTAGTTTTGAAGATTAAAGCCATTGCAACGCCAAGCAACGAAGAATGAGATAAGCTATCACCAAGATACGATAATCTTTGCCATATCATAAATGATCCCAATGCACCTGTTACAAGGCTAATTATAATTATTGCAATCAAGCTATTGATGAAAAAGTCCTGTGTAAACATTTCAAGCATACTACATTACTCTTAAGTAAGTAACAACAAATCTATCTTCGGATATTAGAATATTATGAGTTCTGCATGCAGAACCAGTTGTCATAAATTCAAAACTAAAACCCTTATGTTCCATAAGATGGAATTTCACTGGAGAATCTAATACATTGCGTGTTTTACCAGTACCTATCAACAAAATTTCTATTTTCTCTGTTAAAAGAGATTTAAAATACTCCTTATTATTTATATCACTTTCTTTTAGTTCAATCACTTTTTCGGGAAAAATTATAATTGAGCTATGATATTCTTGATCATTCACCAAAAATCTTCCTTTTTCGTAATTACTTATGAAATTTTTATTCGTAAAAACTAAAGGAATTATGTTCATAAATTAAATAATTAGTTGAGTATCACATACCCACCATTCTGGCTGTTTTTCTCTGATATTCACTGCAGCAGCTTTTGCATTTTTTTCATTATCGAATATCCCAAAACACGCTATACCGCTACCTGACATGCGAGATAGCATAGAACCCTTTTGTGACTCTAGTGCTAGTATAAGATCTTCAATTTCAGGTACAAGACTTATTGCTATTTCTTGAAGATTATTTTTCGTCTTTTTAAGAAGCTTCAATAGATCCTTTTCAGAATCATCACTCCATTCAATTGGTTTTGAAAAATCTCCTTTATATTTAGAAAATACCTCTGGTGTGCTCAAGAATTTTTTTTTCGGCTTCACTAATACTATATTTGTTGGTAGAGAGAATTTTTTTATGAAACACAACTCTTCACCAATACCTCTAACTAAAACTGGCTTGCTATCTATACTTGCAGGAACATCAGCACCAACGCTTAAAGCTATTTCATTTAAGATTGATTTATCAATTTTCCATAACTTTCCTAATGTGCGTATTATAGCCCCAGCATCTGAGGAGCCACTACCCAAACCTGCAGCAATTGGTATATTTTTCACAACCTTTACAATGACTTTAGTTCGTGCAGGAGCGTATCTAAGCAATAAATTAACTGCTCTCATTACGGTGTTGTATCTATTATTTATTCTAAATTCGGAATTTACAAATTCAACTATAGAGTTGTCGTATCTAAAGTCCTTTTCACCTACTCTTATTTCCAAAAAATTGGAAAGATTGGTAAAAACAAATAAACCTTCAATTAAATGATACCCTATTTCTTCTTTTCCTATAATATGCAAAAAAAGGTTAATTTTTGCAGGAGCCTTTACACAAAAACTTTTCATTTGTATATCTTCACTAATACTACTTTTATAGTATATTTTATAACGCCATTTTAGTCAAATTTTATACGATTTTATATTTTTAATGAGATTAAATGCAATAAATCCTAGCCTCTCTGTATGGGTAAATGCGTCTGCTGGCACAGGTAAAACCAAAATCTTAATAGATAGAGTATTAAGACTTTTATTAGAAAATAAAAAGAATATTCTCTGCTTAGCATTTACCAATGCTGCAGCAAACGAGATGGAAAGTCGTATTCACAGTACACTCAGTAAGTGGACAATATGCTCAGAAAGTGTGCTGGCAGCAGACTTAGAACAATTGGGCCTCTCTTTGATTTCATCTCAAAGTTCGCCTTTTTTTCATCCAAATGGAACAATATTGAGATCTAGAGAAAACGAAAATCAAGCAAGGAGGCTTTTCTCTGAACTGGAAAATCTAGGTTTAATCGTCCAGACCATACACGCTTTTTGCTACAAATTAATTTCTAGCTTCCATGTAGAAGCTGGTATCGCTCCAAATTGTATTCTGAGCGAATGCAAAGAATTACATTCCATCATATTTGATAAAACACTTTATAACGAAACTGTGCAGGATGATATTAATCTAATCGCAACTGAAGTTGATGAAAACAAACTACGCGACCTACTTTATAACTTGTGCGTAAAAAGACCATTATTAAAAGATAATTTGGAATATATTAAAGATAAGCTGAGTGCTCCAGATAAAATTCATGAGTTACAAAATGAAACAATTGAGCACGTGAAAAGATTGGCTAAAATACTAAGTGAGGGCAGCAAAAGAGATAAAAATTACAGTACAATGCTCTATGATTGGTATAAATCATCTGTCATTCCATTGCTTGATGCTGAAAGTCAAAAAAAAAGAAATATGGATCCTAACGTAAATTACTTGGATAATATCAATATAAAAAACCTAATTAAAGTATTTCTAAAATCAGAATCAAATGAAAAAAAAAATATATCATCGATTATAACAAAAAGTACTTTGGAAAAATTCGGAGATGCAGAACAGATCATAGAAAATATTCAAAATATAGTATATGCTCATATAAGAGATGTGAATTCTTATCAAATATTCAAAAGAACCAGTAGTTTACTCAAAATATTTAAAGTGTATACTGATTTATATAATAATGAAAAATCAAAGAATGCACTGCTTGACTATAATGATATAATACATTTAGCAAAAAATCTTCTTAATAATCTAGATTATAAAGATTTGGTATTATTTAATTTAGATCAAAAAATAGACCATATACTCATTGATGAAGCGCAGGACAATAGTATCAATCAGTGGAAAATTATAACAAATCTCTTTGATGAATTTTTTATCTGTGATGATGAAAAGCGAACCTTATTTGTTGTTGGTGACGTAAAACAATCTATTTACAGATTTCAAGGAGCAAATCCTCATTTATTCAATTACATGCAAAAATACTTTCACACAAAAAACGACGGAAAAGACTGGATATCATGTCAATTTGAAAAATCATTTCGTTCTACTCCGCACATTTTAGCATTTGTAGACAGATTATTTAATAACTTTCGTGAAGAGATATCTTTTGTCGATAGTGAAATAAAACATATTCCTCATAGAGAAAATGATCAAGGATATATTGAAATTTGGCCATTACTACCAAAATGTAAAGAGGAAAAGCAGCAAGCTTTACAAATTCATTTAGCACATAGAAAAGATCATGTAATAGAAGAGCGATTGCTCGCTCAGGCAATAGCTTACAAAGTTCGCAATTGGTTAAATGAAGGACGAATTTTAGTTGCTAAAGATCGTCATATAGAACCAAGGGATATTATGATTCTGGTACGACAAAGAAACGTATTAGTTGACTATATAATAAGCGAACTTAAAAAAGCAAACGTACCGATTATAGGACGAGATTATTTCAGAATCATGGATTATATAGCTGTGCAGGATTTGATAGCTTTAGCTGAATTTTTACTCTTACCGATAAACGATTTGGCTCTTGCGAATGTTTTAAAATCACCTCTATTTAATTTCACTGAAGATGATTTATTCAATATTGCACACGATCGTAAAGAACAGTCGTTATGGGAAAGACTTCAAGATTATTGTGAGATCGTATATAGTGAATTAAATTATCTAATTGACTTATCTCGTGCAGAGTCCTCTCTTACATTATTCACACATGTATTGCACACAGGCAAGAAGAAATTTGCTACAAGACTAGGTCTTGAGTGCTTTGAGGTCTTAGATGAATTTATAAACCTTATATTGCAATTTGAAAATCCATCCCTTCAAGCATTTGTTCAATGGATCAAGGAGAATAATCCGGAGATTAAAAATGATATGCAATCAGAACGCAATGCTGTACGAATAATGACAATTCATAAATCAAAAGGTTTACAAGCTCCTATAGTGTTTTTGATTGATACAAACACAATACCAAGAAACAGTGAAAATATTGTTTTTGATGCAATGGAAGCACCATTTTGGTGTGGAAAAAACGACAACGTTTATTGTGATCAAGTAAAAAAAGTGAAAAAATTAGAGGATTATAATGAGTATTTACGTTTGCTATATGTGGCACTCACGCGTGCTGAAGATGAGTTATATATTTTAGGTAAAGAGCCAGTACAAAAGAATTCTTGGTATGATATAATTACTAGATATAGTAAATCATATGAGAAAAAAAAAGCAGATTTACGTCCAATATTTAAAGAAAGAATTGAAGTACTGTGTATAAATGCAAATTACCCCTATGTTTATAAAAAACGTGATTATTTTGATGTTCCAGTAATTTCGCTTCCACCAAATCTATCAATGTCATCTCAGTACCATTTCTCCTATCATTTCAGTGCCTCCTTTTCTCATCATTCCAATGTTTCGATGCTGGAATTCAGTAAAAAAAAAGAATGGATCCAAGTATCGGAACATTTGGATGATAAGAAAAGGAGCATTGAAATGATAAGTGTTGGAATAAAAGATGGCTATGCAAGAGGTATAATAATTCACAGTATATTGCAATATATGCCTAAAATAGAAAAAGATAGGAGAAAAATTTGGGTAAGAAAATATCTTGATAAAATAAACATCATAAAAGATAAAGATGAAATTTATAATAAAATATTAGCTTTTAATGAAAAATATGATTACTTATTTGATTTAGAAGGCAAATCAGAAATTCCATTAAGTGGAATAATTGACGGAGAGAGGATATTAATACAGATAGATAGATTGTGTATAACACAAGATAAAGCAATCATAATTGATTATAAATCACATCGCAGTGTTTCTGTTTCTTCATTAAATGAAATAAAAAAGCAAATGTCGATCTATAAAACTTTAGTGCAAGAAATATATCCAAACAAGCAGATAGAGTGCGTGGTCATTTGGGTGGAAGACTTGACCTTGCAATCTAACTTTTAGCTTAAATATTAAGAAATATACCAAGCGAAAAAAAAAGAAGCCCTAATAAATATTTATTTTAATAACTTGGCATTAATGCTTTATATACTTAACAAGTATATGACTTTGAGATTGTCAATATCCATAATTTATATTATGGGAAAAATCAAAACTTGTCAAGCAATTTTTTTTATAAAAACAAGATTAGTTAGTTTTTACTAATTTAAAAAGAAGACAAAAGAAGCCTATAACATGATTTGTTTACTATTCTCTCAAAATTTGGCGTTCAATTTTCTCTTACTTGCTTTAACAAGCGAGGCTCTACTAATGTAGACAAAAATTATAAATACACGCAGTGTCAATGCTGCAAAAATTAAATATAACAAGCAGTGTTTTATACTTTGCTTTTGTCATTTAATACTAAAAATTAAAAATAAATTCTATAACTAAAATACTTAACAAGTATCCTGTTAAGGAACTTGCAAAGTTTATCAATTAGTTTTTTTTAGTTTTTTTGGTCCTGTCTTCTAATGCTTTTACTCGTGACAACCACTGTGCTTGCAATCTTATCGTGCCAAGTTTGGCAGCGTTTGTCGAAATTTGACCATATAAAACCCAAAAATAATGGTGCAATTGATAATATAAAAAAGAAAAATCTCTTTGTTGCTTGTTTTAGAGTCATTTTTTCAAAAGTCTGTTCATCCACAATTCTAAGCCCAAGTAGTAATTTTCCAGGCGTAGCAGCAAATCTTATCCACATATATGCAACATAGCTAAATAGCATAATAAATTGAACTATTTGATTCAGAATCATTAATCTAATAAATTTACTCTGTGTTACTCTTTCTTTTGCAGAAAGTGGCATATGCATCGGATATTTTGCACCTATGTTACTTAACACTTTTCTGTTTTCTGAGTTTGTAAAGAGATAATTTGCACCCAGGCTATAGAACTGTAAGAACAAAACGATAATAATTAAATCAAACAATATCGATATATATCGCCTAAATCCCGTGACATAGCATATTCCACTTTTATCCTTTTTCATTTTTTGAATAGCATTCATAGAAGAGAGAATAGAAAATAAGCGATCAAAAAATCTATGTAACATAAGTACTTTTCAATATTTGAATGCCCCATGACTGGACTTGAACCAGCATGCTTTTGCAAGCAACAGATTTTGAGTCTGTCGTGTCTACCATTCCACCACAAGGGCTTAAGTTTCAATGCTATAGGCAACACAAAATTAGTCAAATTTTTTATCTTTACATCTTTCAAGTGAGGATTAAATATCTTACAATAATCGATAGTTACTCTAAAAATTTAGTATGAATGAATTAGCTAATCTTATCGATTCAAGAAACATAGATAAAGAAATATGTAAATTACCGCATAATTTAGAAGCGGAGCAAATGCTTATCGGTGCAATGATTCGTGATAATAGAATTTGTGACGTAGTAGAAGATATGATCACAGCAGACTATTTTTATGATCTACTGCATCAAAGTATTTTTACGCAAATATCTAAAATCAGAAAAAACAGCATAGTTGCTAATGAATTAAGCCTTAAAATGTTTTTTGAAAACGATGAAACATTTACTAAATGCGGTGGAATTGAATATCTTGCAAAGCTCGCAGCGAAGGCAAGTATTGCGCTTGATATTTATAGTTTAACTAGAATAATCCGTGATACTTACTTAAGGAGATGCTTAATCAAACTTGGGCAGGAGATAGTTAATGATAGTTACAATTATGATATTGAAAACTCTGCACAGGCGCAAATTGAACAAGTAATGACAAAATTGTTCAACCTAGCAATAAAAAAGCAAGGCGAGAAGACGTATATAAAGCTTGCAAGATCAATTAAAGATGTAGTTGAAAAAATAAGCAAGCTAAAAAATAATCCAGAAGCATTGGGTATTACAACCGGACTCCAAGATCTAAATCAGCTTCTTGGTGGTCTACAGAAATCTGACCTATTAATTCTAGCTGCAAGACCTTCTATGGGTAAAACAGCACTTGCACTGAACATTGCCCTTAATGCATGTAAAGTTTTACAAAAAAGAGCAGATAAACAATATTACGTAGCGTTTTTCTCGCTTGAAATGTCAGCAGAGCAATTAACTGCAAGATTGATCACTATAGATTCAGGTATTAGTTATTATAAGGCATTAACTGGAAGGATTAGTGATTTTGAATTGCATGAATTCATTAATGCTAGTACAGAATTGTCTGAATTGCCTTTCATCATAGATGACACTCCTGCGCTATCAATTAGTGCTCTTCGTACTAGAATACGTCTGTTGTATCAATTATATAATGTAGAAGTGGTATTTATCGATTATCTGCAATTAATCAGAGGAACAACAAAAAGGAGTAATGAAAATAGAGTGCAAGAAATCTCGGAAGTGACGCAGGGTTTGAAAGGAATTGCAAAAGAGCTAAATATTCCTATAGTTGCACTATCGCAACTCTCTCGCTCTGTTGAGCAAAGAGACGATAAAAAACCACAACTTGCTGATTTGCGTGATTCAGGAAGTATAGAACAAGATGCAGATATAGTAATGTTTCTCTATAGAGAAGAATATTATGAGCTAAGAAAGCAGCCAAGTGAAGGAAGCAATAAACATCGAGAATGGCAAGAGAAAATGGAAAAAATTAGAAATTTTGCAGAACTCATTATTACAAAACAAAGAAACGGACCAATTGGCAGTGTAAAGCTATATTTTGACTCCAGCAGAGGCGCATTCAAAGATTACACAAAGAGGTTATAATTCATAGCTTTCAGCAATTTTTGATTAATGCTATCTTTACTGTGATTTATTGATAAAGTTGAAATATCTCTTTAATTTGTGCATTAATCTTAATGATAAATTAATTTTAATGAAATATGTAATAAAAAACATATTTAATAAAACTAACGTACCTTATCTTGATCTTGTGGCTGTGATACTTTATCTACTTTAGCTTTTCATTGATATCAGTAGCATTTTCATAGCTCCTAATGGTCGTTTTTGCATATTGCAATGCTAACCTTTATCATTGATTATATTATTGATTGTGCTTATATTTTTCACTATAGCAATTACTGCACTCTTAGTTACAGTAATTAGTAAAAACAACACTATTTCTGAAAAAGATAATCAACTAACTAATCAAGAGAAAGAGATAGAAGGTAAAATACTGAAATTTCTAGCCTGGAAAGAGCGATTAGATGAGAAAAGAAATAGACTTTTTAAGCTAGAAAATGAGATTGATGAATTGAAAAACAGTTAGCTAAAAAAAGAAAGTTGCAGGGATCACTAACTATCAATATAACAGATTCTGTTAAGCAAGCATTATTAACTCTGTTTTCTACTAGAGGCAGTTAGTTTTTCCATACTTTACACATCAAATCTAAAAAAAACCGGCGTAGGTCTAGATAGTGTAATACCTAAGCTTACGCATGCGTTGCACAGAGATTTTAAATCTCGTTGTTCTTTTGGAATTTGCAATTGATCGAGTATCATTTCTGCTGATTTTGGGACAATTGGCTGCAACAAAATGCCAATTATCCTTATATATTCAAGCAATTTATAGATTACTAAATTCATGCGCTCTCTATCAATTTTACATAATGTCCATGGTGCACTTTTATCGATATAAGTGTTAGCTTCAGAGGAGATGTTGATAATTAAAAGTATAATCTTATTAAACTCGTACTTTGATAGATGATTCGTCGCTTTATCGAGTATAGCTTCACAATTTGGAAGAATTTCTTCGTCTTTAAGTAAGCTTTGATCAACTGTTGGTACAATTCCCGAGCATTGTTTGTGTAAAAATGAAATTGTTCTTTGTACTAAATTACCTATATTGTTTGCCAGTTCTGAATTTATTCGATTGATCATATTTTTCTTATTAAAGTTAGCATCCTGACCAAAACTTGATTCACGAAGGAGAAAATAGCGTAGCTGATCGACTCCGAACTCTTTAGCCAAATCAATTGGATCTATGGAATTGCCAAGAGACTTGGATATTTTTTCCCCTTCGCTGAGCCACCAACCATGAATCGCAATTTGCTTTGGCAGCGGCAAATCTGCTGCAAAGAGAATAGCAGGCCAATATACGGCATGAAAGCGCAATATGTCTTTACCGATTACATGAACATTGAAAGAGCTATCATTTGCCCAAAATCTCTTATATTCTTCACCTTCAGTATAAGGAAAGCCTACTGACGTGAAGTAATTAGTGAGTGCATCAATCCAGACATAGATTACGTGTTTGTCATTACCTGGCACTTTTATCCCCCAATCAAAACTAGTGCGAGAGATTGAAAGGTCAGTTAATCCTAACCTTACAAATGATGCCACTTCATTTTTTCTACTTTCAGGAAAAATAAAATTTGGCTGATTTTCATATAACTCTAGCAATTTGTCTTGCCAATTTGACAAACGAAAAAAGTAGCTTTCTTCTTTTATCCACTGAACTTCTGCACCCGTTGGTGCTTTACCATTTATCAATTCTGACTCTTGATAAAATGCTTCATCACGAACTGAATACCAACCTGAATAAGAATTCAGGTATATTTGTCCTCTCTCTTCAAGCCTATTCCATAGAGCTATTACTGCTTTTTTATGACGTTCTTCCGTAGTGCGGATAAAATCATCACATTGAAAATTCATCGATTTAGCTAATTTTCTAAATGAAATGCATACTTCATCTGTAAATTCCTTTGGCTGCATTTCCCGTGCTTTTGCTGCTTTTTCGATCTTTTGTCCATGCTCATCTGTACCGGTAGTAAATTTGACATTCTTTCCAGCAAGTCTCATAAACTTTGCCACTACATCGCACAAAAGAGAGGTGTATGCATGACCAATGTGAGGTTTGTCGTTTACATAGTATATTGGCGTAGTGATGTAAATGTTTCTAAATTGCTCCATTGTTCAATGCTTAAAGTTTTATCGTATCTGCATTAGTTGTAAAAATCAATAGCTATCGGGCTTTATTATATAATAGTAAACAATAATGGAAAAAAAAATACACAACACACACCACATAGCACCAAAAAAAAACTACTTGATAAATTCCTTCAGTTCTTTTAATTTTAATATTAAAGCTATTCATTTAGCTTCAATCTATACAGATTAAATGATGAAAGTATCATGATTGAAGTCTTATGTTTAATTTTTTACACTATTTTCATCTCATATCTTTATTAACATCATTTAGACTCTAAGATTTTTCCCTATACAAGCTGAAACGAGCTTATAAATCGTTCAAGGCAATATAGTATGCCAATTTGTAAGATTAGAGAGTAAGTAACTTCTATCAAGGGATTTTTTTTATCTTTTCTCTACTTGATAAATTTCTTAAATATTTTCTTGAATTTTATAGCTAATATCAATTCTTATTATATAAGGAGCAAATATGCCACTTTAACATGCTATTCTTGCTTAAGTTATAAATCTTTTCTTTGTTATTATTCCATATAATGGGAATTGGTATGAGAACTTCTCGTGTTTTTGTTATTGTACATTAAAGATCATAGATTGTTAATAACTTTACCACAAAAATATAATTTTTCGATGGAAGTTGGATTAGCAATCTAAGTACTGAGTTACTTAATACTGCTAAGTATAATGATATTGAGAAAGTAAAAAGCCTGATAAGTGAGGAGATGATGTTAATATAATTGATAAAATGGATATATTACTTTGCATTCTACTGCTAAATATGACAAAGAAAATGTAATAAATATTCTATTAATCGCTAAAGGAATAAATATTAATGGTGGAAGACAATTGAAGATGTACTTCTTTACAGATGGATGCTGAGTATGACAAGACAAATACAATAAAACTTTTATTAGATAAAGGAGAGAAAGTATTAATGTAAAAAACAACGATAGAAAGACTATTGTAGATTTGACTATTAATCAATAAATAAAAAATTTATTATAAAGTACACAAAAATCCAATAATGATAAGATAAATGAAGAAATAATATTATCAACATAGAAGAAGATCATTATATAAAAACTAGAGTTATGTATCATATACAAACAGAAGAACAAACAAACATTTTTCTGATTATATTCTTGTATGTACTAAATAAGACTCAAATTGATTATATCAGTATCAAAATTAAGAAATAATCAAACATAAATTTGAACATTAAGAAAATAATAAAGGAAATTTTTCTATTTACTCTGTTTGTAATTCTGATTTTCTTTAACATAATTAATGCTCAAACTGATAAGAAAGTGGAAGTAATATGTAATGTAGTAAATTTCATTCAGAAAATTAGATTGGTCACTTTTTACAAAAGTAACAATTGAAGCAAATTTACTTACAATATTTAGAAGAATGCTTTAGCTTATACTTTTCAAACTTAATATGTTTATTGCTGTATTTTTTTTAGATACGTTTAAAATTGTAATAGCGATAACAAGAGAAAGAGTTTGTTGTCTTAACAGAGAGAAAATTATGAAAAATGGAAAGTGTATTAATGATACTTGGGGCGATGGTACTATTGGCAAATAATGTAGGCGTTATGTTATGAATTATAATTTTATCTAAAAAGTTTAACTGATACTAAATTTTGCATTTTATTTATCATAACTTGTTTAAAATCTTTATAATAGAAAAGCAATGAAGGAGAGGATTAACATCTGTATGATAGTGTTGAGTTTTCGCTCGCAATTTTTCCACAATCATCTGTATTTTTTTAATCATGAAAATAGACATTTCATTACCAATCTATACCTACTTTATCTCACATTTTTAAGATCTTAAGCAGATTCTATGATAGATCATCTTCACGTTTTTTTATATTAACCATATGTCAACTATGTCAACTATAATTTTTCTATTTCATTAATAGATAATTCTGTTAATTTAGCAAATATAGTAATATTCATGTTTTCAGCAAGCATTGTCTTTGCCATTTCAATCTCTCTCTTTCCTTTTTTCCTTCTTTTTTTTATCAGTATCAAGTCTATATGTAAGGATGGTTTCTTCTTTCCATAGATCTATTAATCTTTCTTTGTATTCTTTTTGTAAATTACTTTTGAATTAGAAATATTGATTAGTAATTTAGTGTTTATTATAGACATTTTATTATAAAATCTATCACTAACATAGTTTTTATTAGAATAATTGATGTGAATAGTATTTTGATCTTAAGATATATTAACTATTAATTCATAAAAAAAAGTGCAGGAGCAAAAACGTTTATTATCAATCTTTCAACATAGTAAAAAGACTGATTACAATCAGTAATTAGCTCTTCTAAAATATGGTCACTTGGAACTATTGCTTCAGAATATTCAAACATTTTCTTAAAAAACTTCTTTTGCAAATGAGCAATAATTTTTATTTTCTACTTTTAATAGTAGATGGTTATTTTTCCAGCTTACATTGTAAAAATTTCTCAAATTCTTTTTTTTATATGCATCAGTTTTTTTTGATGATCAGCAGTTTCAAGATTTTTGCAGTAATCTATTCCATAGTTAACGCAATGCGTCTTGTGTAAGATCTTTTTCAAAATCTTTGAGTATTAAATCAAAAAAAAGCTCTACCTTGATCGTTATCTTTTTCTATTTCTTTGCTAATCTCAGAATTATAAATATCATTTTTACTAAAAATTTACTTTTATAATCCTTAACTTCTTCTTTTAATACAATGATAAGGTTTTTGTCTATTTTTCATTGATAACAAAAATTCATTATATAAAAATCGCCATGCATAGTTTCACTAGAGTTTGTTCTTTCGTTATCTTTTGCAATTCTTAGTTTGCTGAAGTCAAGCTTTTTAGCTTGGATTTTCAATGTAATTGTTGGATTTCTCATTACCTTTGTCTCTTTCATAGTATTACTCTCCATTGATATGATCATATCATAAAATACTAATAATCTGATAACAATGCGCCTGCAGTATAAATTAAGATTTTTCTTTGGTTTAATATAGATGTACAGTAAAAGAAATCTATGACGAAAGAATCACTAGTTAAAACTGATATAGCGCAAGTTGAAGATAAGAAAGCAGTAAGTGGATTTTTTAAGATATTTGGTGGAGTTGCAGATGCTGTAAGATCGTGGATTGGCAATATTGGCACTGATTTAAGCAATAGCCGCGATATTGATAGTTTGATCTTGAAGATGAACGAGTGTTTAAACCCAAAAGGAGGTGAGGTCTCAGGACGTAAAAACACTGTATCTCTTGGTAATTTATACTTAAGTTTATCAATAAAGGGTAAAATAAAATTTTTACAAATCATGGCAGAAAAATTTAGTATAAATAAAGCGGAAATAGATGAAAAAATAAAAGAATATAAGGAAAATCAGAATCCCGAATTAAACTATAAATTTGAACAGGATTTAGTAAAAGTCCTTGAATCACCACATTCTCAAATATTGAAGCAATTTATTTCTTTGCCTGAAGGACTTAAATTTATTGTCGATATGCGTTCTGATGTACTTAAATTAAAAAATCAATATAAAGAACTCAATCGTCTAGAAAGTGAATTGAAAAGCATACTTCTCTCCTGGGTTGATGTTGATCTACTAGATCTTCGTCAAATTACCTGGGATTCACCTGCATCGTTGTTAGAAAAACTTATAAAATATGAAGCTGTGCATAAAATTTCTTCTTGGGGTGATTTAAAAAACAGGCTTGATTCTGATCGTTTATGTTTTGCCTTTTTTCATTACAAAATACCAAACGAACCTTTAATTTTTGTAGAAATTGCATTAATGGATGAAATTGCAGACAGCATTCAACATCTCTTGGATGAGTCTACACCTTCAAATGATCCAAGCAATGCAAGTACTGCCATATTTTATTCAATATCAAATACACAAGCAGGGTTATCTGGAATCAGCCTGGGTAATTTTTTGATCAAAAGAGTTGTTGAAAAACTGTCTCAGGAATTTAAGAATATAAAAACATACGCAACTCTTTCTCCAATACCTGGTTTTATAAAATGGCTGAAAGAAAATTTAATCCAAGACGTTACTTTATTGAGTAAACTTAATATAAAACAATCTAATGCAGAAATTTTAGAAAGCATAGAGCAATTAAAAACCAATACTGAATACAAAAAACAATACTTGCTGAAGCTTTGTGCACATTACTTATTGAAAGTTAAAAACAGTAGTGGCGGTGCTTATGATCTGGTAGCGCATTTTCATTTAAGCAATGGTGCATCAATCAAACAACTAAACTGGATGGCAGATGTTTCTGAAAAGGGGATTAGTCAGTCTGCTGGAATGATGGTGAATTTTCTATATGAATTGTCTAAAATAGATAATAATCATGAAAGCTATATGATTAATAAGATAGTTTCTCACTCGAAAAGAGTGTCGTCTATGTTGAAGGGAAAGTAAATAATTGCCCTTACAGTACTTTAAATGTAAAATAGTTCTACTTAAATATGTTGAACAGCTATCAATGGATAATATAAGAAATTTTGCAATAATAGCACATATAGATCATGGAAAGTCAACGCTTGCTGATCGTTTAATAGAAGAATGTAACGGTCTTGAGGCAAGAGAAATGACCAATCAAGTGCTTGATTCAATGGAGATAGAACGCGAACGTGGAATTACAATTAAAGCACAGACGGTAAGACTCAACTACACTGCAAATGATGGAAATCGATATTGCTTGAATCTTATGGATACCCCAGGTCATGTTGACTTTTCATATGAAGTGAGTCGCAGCCTGGCTGCGTGCGAAGGTTCACTCTTGGTGATAGATAGCAATCAGGGAGTTGAAGCTCAAACCCTTGCGAATGTGTACAAAGCTGTTGATAATAATCATGAGATAATAGTTGTACTCAATAAAGTTGATCTTCCTGCTGCAGATCCAAAAAAGGTAAAACTTCAAATTGAGGAAGTAATTGGTATTGATGCAAGCGATTCATTTTTAATATCGGCAAAAACTGGATTTGGAATAACAGATATATTGGAAGCAATAGTGAAGAAACTTCCAGCTCCACAAGGCGATGCAAACGCTCCACTGCAGGCAATTTTAGTTGATAGTTGGTATGATCCTTATTTAGGAATAGTAATTTTAGTGCGAGTTAAAAATGGAGTGCTAAAAAAAGGTATGAAGATTGTTATGTTGTTCAACAATTCCACATATCAGGTGGATAATATCGGCATTTTTACTCCTAAAAAAATAATGATTGATGAACTTTCAGCAGGTGAAGTTGGTTTTATAACTGCTTCAATGAAAGAAGTAGCAGACTGTAAGGTAGGAGACACCATCACCGAGAAAAAGAGACCTTGTAGTGAAGCATTGCCTGGATTTAAAGAAGTGCACTCTGTGGTATTTTGTAGCATTTTTCCCAACAAAACAGATAACTTTAAATATTTAAAAGAAGCTCTGGAAAAGTTACATTTAAATGATGCCAGCTTTACATTTGAGATTGAAACCTCAAATGCGCTAGGTTATGGATTCCGTTGTGGTTTTTTGGGAATGTTACATCTTGAGGTTATTCAAGAAAGACTTGAGAGAGAATTTGATTTAGATCTAATAGCAACCGCGCCGAGTGTTATATATAGAGTTATAATATGGAATGGCGAGGTTCTAAATATTCATAATCCAAGTGATATGCCAGATCCTACAAAGATTGAGATGATAGAAGAGCCGTGGATTACTGCAACCATAATGGTACCTGATCAATATTTAGGGGAAATTTTATTTTTATGTGAAGAAAGAAGAGGAGAGCAAAAAGATTTATCTTATGTTGGTAGCACAACAACAGCACTGATGAAGTATAAGTTACCGCTATCTGAAGTTGTTTTTGATTTTTACGATAGGCTAAAATCGATTTCTAAGGGGTATGCAAGTTTTGATTGGGAAATTTCAGATTATCGAGAAAGTCAAATAGATAAGTTGAGCTTTTTAATTAATGGAGAGCCTGTAGATGCATTGGCATGCATTGTTCACAAAAGTAAAGTAGAAAAAAGAGGACGTGAGATATGTGCGCGTTTGAAGGATTTTATACCACGTCAGCAATATAAAATTGTAATTCAAGCAGCAGTTGGTAGCAAAATTATTGCTAGAGAAACGATTAATCCATACAGAAAGGATGTGACAGCTAAACTTTATGGTGGAGATGTAACGCGAAAAATGAAGCTTTTAGAAAAACAAAAGAAAGGTAAAAAAAGATTGCATTCTATAGGAAATGTCATTATTTCGCATAATGCTTTTATTCAAGCTTTGAAGATAAAATGAATAGTAGTTCATGATACTCTTTTGATAGGCTAGAATCATAATGTTCGTACAATTGTACAATCTATTCAAGAGATTTGCTCAATGGTAAAATTTGTCCTGATATGCTACAATCTTTAGAAGCTAATTCCACGAATTTATCTGTTAATTTATCAGGAAGTACTAGTTCAGGCGTACCCTTTCCAGGAAACGCTTGCTTGTACATTTCACTGTCAACAGGTCCTTCTGGATATACAGCATTTACGCACAGTTTTGTATGTTTTGTCTCAGATGCGTATATCTTTACCATAATTTCTAGTGCAGCTTTACTTGCAGCATAAGGTACCCAATATGGATAAGAAGAAGGAGAAAGTGTTACTTCTGAAGTTATGAATATCACTCTTCCAGAATTAGATTTTTTCAGCATTGGATCTAAGTTTTTTAGCAAATACCAATTGGCAGTAAAATTTGTATTCATTACATTCTGCAACTCTTCAAGCTCACAGTCATGAACAGGATTCAATTTACCTAAAATTCCAGTACATGCAAGTAATATATCAAGTGCTCCAGACTCTGATAATTTTAGACTTTCTATCATATTTATTAGTATCTTTACGTTTTCAAAATCTAAAAGATCAAGTTGAATTAGCTTCACAGAGCCTTCTTTGAATTCTCCAAATTCTTCAATTTCATTATACAGTGGTTTGAGATGATCAATAGATCTTGAAATTAAAATTACACAAGCACCCTCTTTTACAAACCTTTTTGCAACAGCAGATCCAATTCCACCTGAAGCTCCGGCAATTAAAGCTATTTTGCCCTCTAACTTATTCATTTTTTCTCCTTAGCGAGACTTATTAAGACATTTTATCTGAAAATTAAACTTTGCTCCATATATAAAAATTAAACTCACTATACTATATAGAAAAATAGTAATGACAACATTATACCACATAAACTTCTGTATATTAAGTCCAATTGGCCAAAGGAAGCTTTTAAATATTGTTTAAAAGCTGAAGCAGAAACTATCCAAAGCATAACAGCTACACAAGATCCTGGAAATACATCTGACATATTTTGTTTTACACTGGGCAGCGTAAAGTATAGCAAAGAAATCACTACAAAAAGTACAAATTCAATGAGTAGATATTTAATATAACTTAACCTATAATAAGAAAAATTAATCAGAATTGGCATTAATGTAAAGAACACTATAGTGAGAGTTATAATAAGCGTAATTATCAAAAATTGCAATATACTGAGCACCCTTCTCAATACATAAGGTGGCGAAACTGGAACTTTGTAGGATTTATTCAATATTGTTCTCAGCCCTTCAATCCTTGATGAAGCTGTTCAAACAGCATCCACGATTGTAAAGTCAATAAACTCTGTGGCGGACCAGATATTATCTCTCTAATACGGCGGCATTAAAGATGCTAAAATGTCCTGTGGCATATGATCAATTATAAATGCCCAGAACAATGTTATATTGATTTAAGAAATTTCCAAATGTTGACGCTAAAGCTATTAAAACAATTAGGAAAGGGAATATTGATAACAGGATTAAAAATGATAAATATCCAGCATTCTCCATTCCGTCATTATAAATTGTATCAATCAAAGCATGGTAAAGACAATAAATAATGCTGTAAAACTTCTGTAATAACTTATTCATTATATATAAACAAATCAAGTAAAATATTCTAAATGAAATAAAACATATTTTTAAGCAAAACCTTCCAATGATAATAAGAATTCTCATATTTTTACTGCCATAAGCATTTATCTTTAAATAATATAAGATTACATCACTCAAATGCGTAAAACCACACCGGCCAGCCAAAAACAAAACTAAAAATTAGTTAATAACCTTTGTCATTCCTTTTATCATAGTATTGCAGCTATTTATTTAATTTCTACCAATCTGTACAAATTAAAATGAGAAGAAAACTTGTATTTGGCGTACTATTTTTTCGCACTATATACACCTCAAATTTTTTTAAAATTTCTAATTTTCAAGCTGAATCACGCTTATAAGTTGTTTAAGATAGTACAGAACATCTGTAAACAAAGGAGTATTTTAAATACTAGTTACTTTAGAGTTTTTTCTTTTTTTTTATTTAGTATATTTTTTAAATATTTTCTTGAATTTTATTGTTAATTATGTAACACCATGAAATGGCATTATAGTTGCTACTTGGATGATATCACTTTAGAGCTTATATCACAATATTCATGTAGTTATTTAATTGATGATCGAATAATGCAAGTTGCTAAATCTAAAATTTACATTTAAATTTTATTTAATATTATTGCAAGTAATACACAACTTTAGAGGAAAATTATGGCGGTTATGGCAGATAAATGGATAAAAGAAAAAGCTGAAAACACTAGAATGATAGAGCCTTTTGTGAATCATAAAAGCAGTAAAGGTGTTATATCTTTTGGACTATCATCTTATGGGTATGACGCGAGAGTTGATAATAAATTTAAGCTTTTTACTAACGTTAATTCAGCTGTGGCGGATCCTAAAAATTTTTCCGAGAATAGTTTTATAGATAAAGAAACAGATATATGTATAATTCCACCAAATAGCTTTGCACTTGCAAGTACAGTTGAATATTTTCGTATACCAAGAAATGTACTAGTTATTTGTGTTGGTAAATCAACTTATGCAAGGTGTGGGGTTATAGTAAATGTTACTCCTTTGGAGCCTGGATGGGAAGGTCATGTTACACTCGAATTCTCAAACACTACTCCACTTCCTGCAAAAATTTATGCTAATGAAGGAGCATGCCAATTTGTGTTTTTAAGTGGTGAAAGCGAGTGCGAAAAATCATATGATGACATGAAAGGAAAATATATGAAACAGTGTGGTATTACTTTACCGTTGGTAAAGTGAATTGCTTCACACTCTATATCATTTAATATATATTTATTTCGTAATCTTTAACTTTTTATTTGATATTTTTTTCCATTTCTTGCTTATGATCGTAGTCTATAGATATATTTATTAAAAATAGGAGACAGTAAATCTACATACTTAAGATTTTCTACAACCTCTTTATTCTATAAAGAATGATATTTTTGTAAATTCTTCATTTAATCTCTTTATAATCTCTTGTTTTACCTTATTCTAAAGATTTAACAACAATTTTATTGGCATTATTAACTTTTTTTTCATAGCCTCAACACTCTTTTATAACTTCTTGATCGATTTTAGATTAATCTTAGAAAAGTCCATTATTATTAGTGCTTTATATGTCACTACCTGTTTCATTCTATCACTATCTGAAAGTAGTGCGACAAGAAGATGTATATGAGATCTAATATTTCTATAATTTTATTAAAACTACTATCAAAACATTCTTCTTGATTATCGTAATAAGTCGTTTGAATTTCGAGTAAGTGTATTATTAATGTAATTTTTCTTTTTGATATAGAACCAATCTCTATGATATGCGGGTTTTTATTGCTCATATGATTTAATAAAATTGTAAAATCACACAAATAATAAATTTTTAAAAAAATAATTGATATTTATCAAATTTTGGTCTTCTATATCCTCGTAATTTATCACATAATGATTTACAGACTTTAACTGATTTAATTTTGAACTCCTCTTCTATTAGAGCTTTTTATATAGCTTTTTAATAGAGATTTTATTTCTTCTTACAGAGCTGAAAAATTTTTTAGCATACTTTTTTGAAAGCTCAATTTTGTAAATACTTCACTTTTGTTCGAAATCTTCACATTTAATTATTTTCGCGCCTGAAATCTTTACATTCTTTAATAATATCAATTAATGCAATCTTCTCTATTTTAGACTCTATTCTTTCTACAATTAATCTTTTGTTAATTTTTGAATAGACTCCTTGGTAGTTTCAGCTAGTCTAGCAAGTTAGTGTGAATTTTGAGATCAAGAATTATGTTAATCTCTGAGTTTCCATATGTTTTATCAAAGTCTATTGTATGCAACATTTCCTTTAATTTTTCAATAAAAAATGAATCAAAAGAAGGAGCTGCATAAAAATAAATTTAATTGTCTACAAATATATTTATCTATCGTAAATAATATCTTTTTATTTTTCATAATTAATTTTCATATAGCTATGCGTCACGTGCTGAAATGACAGATCTATAAATGTTATCCAAGTAGCTGACACTAAAATTTAGAATGCTGCTTTAATCATAAATATTTAAAAATTCACCAAATGAGAAAAAGCAAAAGAAATTCTGATAGATGGCTAATTATTTATATGTATCTTCAAATATCAGCGTTTTATTCTCAGCACTATGATTCAGTTATTTTTAAATGCAAGTAATCAAAATTCTTAATGTTAAGAAATTTACTAAATAAAAAAAAGACAAAAATTTTAGGAAAGCTAACGCTTAAATTCTCTCTATGTCTATTTGATGTTCTTTACTGTCTTAAATGATTTATAAGTGCATTATACTTATAAGTATAAGCTTATAGAACTAATAAAGATTGTCAAGTAGTTTTTGTTTTTAGATAATATACATAAATGCGCTACTAAAAATAGTATCGTTATAAAAACATCAAGTATTACTTTTTATTTTTTTTCTCAATATATTTGCAAACTAAAATGGACAATTCATATAAAATCAACATCGGTACAGCAAGCCCTATTTGACTTAATACATCAGGAGGAGTTAAGATTGCAGCAATAATAAAAATTACCACTATCGCGATCCTGCGTTTGTTTGACAAACTTTGCGCGGTAAGCAGCCCAACTCTGACCATTAAAGTTAGAATGACTGGAATTTGAAATGCAGTACCAAACGCAAACATAAATTGGAGAACAAGATCTAAATATTCACTGACTGATGGCATAAACTCTATTGGTATACCGAAAGACTTACCGCTATGTTCAAAAGTTATAAAAAACTTCCAAGCTAAAGGAAATATGTAATAATAAACTACTGCAGCTCCTGTTATAAACAAAACTGGCGTTGCAATTAAGTATGGTAACAGTACTGCTCTTTCACTTTTATGTAAGCCAGGTGCTAAAAACATATAAAATTGCCATGCAAATATGGGAAAAGAAAACAAAAGCGCGCTCATTACTGCAACTCTGAGATATACAAAAAATGCCTCTGTTAAATCTGTATAGATTAGAGAAAAATCATCGCTATTTTTTGTAACTTCTATTAAAGGTGCAAGTAAAAAACGGTATATACTTTCTTTAAAGAAGTAGCAAAAACCAAAAGCAATACAAAAAGATAGAAAGCAAAAAATAACCCTTCTCCTAAGTTCTGCAAAGTGCTCATAAAATGAAGCATATTTATTTGGATTCTTATTCATACTCTATATATACCATAATAATGCTATATCTAACATTCTTAGCGAAAAAGCCCATTCATTATCGTACCACGCAGCAACTCTACAAACATCACCTGTGACGTATGTACCAGATAGATCTACAATCGCACTATAAGGATTATGAACAAAGTCTATTGAAACTAAAGGTTCCTTGCATACAGAAAGCACATCATTTGCTGAATTCTCAAATATTTCATTTATTTCTTCAGCTATTGTTCTCTTATCAGTTGTAAATTTAAAATCAATCATAGAAACATTGCTAACCGGAACTCTGATGGCAGTGCCATCTAGCTTTCCCTTTAACTTAGGAATGATAGAATCAATTGTTTTTGCCGCTCCAGTTGTTGTTGGTATCATAGATAAACCACAAGCCCTTGCTCTGAATAAATCTTTGTGATTACCGTCGAGAATATTTTGATCATTCGTATAAGCATGTATAGTAGTCATGAATCCACTTTTTATACCTAAATTAGAGTGTAAAACTTGTACAATCGGAGCAAGACAATTTGTAGTACAAGAACCAGCTGATATCACTTTGTGCTCTTTTTTGAACATATCATTATTCACACCATAAACTATAGTTACATCGGCATCTAAAACTGGAGCAGAGACAATTATTTTTGCTGCATTATGTCTTCTTGCTTCCGCATATCTGTTAAATGCACCTGTACATTCAAGAATTACATTAACATTCCAAGGAATATTTTCAGGACTACGTTCTCTATACAGAGAAAATTTTCTGCCATTTATAGAAATCCAATTTTCAGACTCGTTATAATCAACATCACCATTGAATTTACCATGAATGGAGTCATATTTTATTAAATGTGCATGCTGCTTAGCACTGAGTGATCCATTCACTGCCACAACTTCTATTTGCTTATTATATTTTTCTATTTCAAAAATAGCACGTAATATACTTCTGCCTATTCTTCCGAGACCGTTAATCCCTACACGAATTTTCATTTCTTCATTCAAAAAGTCTAATTATAGAGGATAAAAAACAAGAATTAAAAGATTTACATATAAAATTACTTAAACTCATTGACTAATTCATAGTTAGAATTGTTAAATAATTTGACTTCACATGTTATCTTCATTATAATTTAATTTTTTAGCGAGATATATCATGAATGAAACAGATTTTATCAATTTTAATCAGCATCTAAATCCAGAGCAGGAATTAGGCAACGGATACATCAAATTAACAAATCATTCTTTTAACGAAAGCGCTAGCCAGTTTCATATAGAAAGCGAAATACTAAATGAAAGCCATAAGATAATAGGAAATTTCACTATTGATACTTACATTTATAATTTTCATATAGATGATCAAAATATGAATACTAAACTATACATGGAAATAGATTTAAAAGGTGATATGAAGAAGATAAATTTACTATGCAAGGATATATAAGATTACAACAGCTTCTACATCATTGCTCGTGATGTAGAAATTTTCACTACAACAAACTTTTAAACCATTAAATTTTATATTACAATAGTTTTTTTATTTCTCTCTTTCGATCGATGAAATTTACATTATCTTGGTTGCTAGAGCACTTAGAAACTGATGCTAATTTAAAAGAAATTACCGATAAATTAATTCATATAGGACTGGAAGTAGAAGATGTAATCGATAATGCCATATTGGCTGGATTTATTGTTGTAAAAGTATTAGAAGTCGCACCTCATCCAAACGCTGATAAATTGAAATTATGTAAAGTAGATGATGGAAATAAAGTTCTGCAAATAGTTTGCGGAGCAAATAACGTTAGAAAAGGCATGAAAACTGTACTTGCGTCTCCTGGTAGCATATTGCCAGAAAGTGATTCTGGAATTGAGTTTGTAAAAATACGAGAAGTGCTAAGTAAAGGAATGCTTTGCTCTGCTTCTGAACTTGCACTGGTACAAAAAGAAAGTGAAGGAATAATTGAGCTTTCTGATAATTATAAAGTAGGAGATAAATTTTTCAATTGTGATCCTGTAATTGATATAAACATCACTCCAAACCGTGGAGATTGTTTAGGCGTTTACGGAATAGCCCGCGATTTGTCAGCAACTGGAATCGGAATATTAAAGGCTTTAACTTACTTTGATATTACTTCAGTGCGTAACACTCGAATCCAACTAACTAACTTGATAAAAAGAGATTCTCCTATAAATATCAAAGTCACTGATGGAGAAAGTTTTATCAGTGGCACATACATTGCCAATATAAAAAATAAAGAAAGTCCAAAATGGCTAAAAGATAGACTAGAGTCAATAGGAATGCGCTGTATTTCTGCAATAGTTGATATTACTAATTATATTATGATATCTTTTGGTCGACCAATGCATGTATATGATGTAAAAAAGATAGAGGGAGAGCTTGTAGTACGTAAAGCAAATAGCGGAGAAAAATTTACTGGTTTAAACGATAAAGAATACTTATTAAACAAAGACATAAGCGTTATTTCTGATAATAAAAATATTTATGCAATTGCTGGAATTATAGGTGGCAAGTGTAGCGAATGTACGCTTGAAACTACTGATATCTTTTTAGAATCTGCTTGGTTTGATCCTATTTCTATTACTAAATCTTCAAAGCAGCTCGGCATCTCCACAGACTCAAGCTATAGATTTGCACGTTCAGTTGATCATGGATTTATCTTTGATGGACTAAATTTTGCAACTCAAATGATCTTAGAGTTATGTGGAGGAGAAGCTTCAAATATGGTATCTGCTGGTAGTTTGGATAGAGCTGACACCAAAGTGAACTTCAATTATCAAGACATAAACAAGTTTGGAAGTGTATCTGTATCACCTGATGATACATTCGATATTTTAACAAAACTAGGATTCAGTATTGATAAGAAAACTAAAAATAATTGGAATGTACAAGTACCAAGCTGGAGACAAGATGTTGCCATACCTGCTGACTTAGTTGAAGAGGTAGTGAGAATATATGGCTATGATAAAATAAAGGAAGAGCCACTAAGAGGAAATATTAAGACAGAAACAAATACTCAAGATGACTTGCGCATTTTAATGACAAGTAGAGGATTTCATGAAGTATTCACTTGGTCTTTTATGAGTGAATCAACAGCTGAAAAATTTGGTTACTCAGATAAATTGTTTATCATCGATAATCCACTTAATAGCAACTTCAATATAATGAGACCAAGCATTATGCCAAATTTATTGCAAATCATTGCAGATAATATTGCTCATGAAACATCTAACCTTGCAATTTTTGAAATTGGACCAGTGTATGATAGTTTCAATCAGCCTAAATATGTTTTAAGTGGAATTAGATCAGGAAATAATTTGCCAAGAAATCATTATAATACTGACAGAAAAATAGATGTTTTTGATGCAAAGGCTGATCTTATAACGGCTTTAAAATTCTTTAATGTCAATTGTGATAATCTAACAATAGAGAGAGCAGAAAAAGAATATTACCATCCAGGTAAATCAGGTATTCTATCTTTTAGAAGTAAAATAGTTGGTCATTTTGGGGAACTACATCCAAGTATAATGGATTTTTTTTATATCAAGCAAAAAGTTGTAGGCTTTAAGTTGATATTAGAAAATATCAGAAATTTACCTGTAAGTAAAAAAAAATTTATCGATTACAAATATCAAAATGTAAAACGTGACTTTGCGTTTATTGTAAATAAAGATGTAGCAACAGGTAATATAATCAATATGGTGAAAAAAAGTTCAAAACTCATTACAGAGGTTTTAGTGTTTGATATATATCATGGAGATGATATAGAATTGAACAAGATGTCCATAGCATTATCAGTTACTTTCTGCTCTCCAACTCACACTTTAACTGAAGAGGAAATTCGAAAAGAATCATGTGCTATAATTAACTTGGTACGTGAAAATACTGGAGGGGTTTTAAGATAAAATTAATTTTTACTTCACAATTACAAGTATCACTAATAAAAGTGATTTTATTACATATTTTTATATAATTATTCTATATATTAACATTTTTTTTATTAAAAAATTTAGAAAAATATTGTTGAAGATTTTCTTGTATCTAAAATCTCTGATGAGCGTGATATTGAAAGCGCAGAAATGATTAAAAGTGAGGATGTAGATTGGGATACACTATTTTCTTCGTAAAAAAGTTATTAGGAAAGATCTTTAAAATCTTCTAAAAAAAGAAGGTTAAGGATCGTAAAGGCAATAAATGAACTATTTACAATTGATAGAATAAACTTTGATGGGAATAATTATATTTTAGTTTAAAGAACGTAGAAGATTAAGAGTAAGTAACTCTATCATGTGATTTACAGAGTAAATCAATCAAAATGCACAATAATTGTCACAAAAATTAAGACATGGAAATATCATTTTTTTTAAAATTTTTATTTGTATGATTTTGCAACTTTACCAAGTCATATAGGCAATAAAAACTCATTTATCATAAATAAAAGATTCTATATCAAATAGATAACATATTAATGTTTACTTAAGCAAATGGAATATGTGAATAAATACTTTAAGTCTATGTGAACGTACTTATTCACATATTAATTGCAGTTACTGCTATATAAATTATTAAATGTTCAAATTAATTAATTTTTTAAGTCTAGTAGCAGTAAATGCTACTATTTTTCTTTTATCATTATCAACAAACTTGCAATAAAAGGCGGAAAACTCAGACTTGAAGTTCCTAATAGTTATAGCAGCTGTAAAAAGCTTTGAACGAACCAACCTTATTTCTATCATCTATAATCTTCTGATAAGCAATAGCTTTACTACTTTTTTTAGAGTGAGGTGTGAAACACCTGCAAGATTTGCAACTTACTTCTTATTTAAAAAAAATAAGTTCTAGTATAATCCATAATAATCATTTAGAGATTTTTTTTATCAATTACAGAAATTATTTCAAGAATCTTTTGAGATCATTGTAATTTAAAATTTTCACTGACTATTTTTTTTGTATAGCTTGATCAAGATTTTTTATCTAATTGTTAAGAAACTCAATAATATGTTGATAACTTTCCTTGATGAAATCATTTTCAGAATTTTTTTGGCCTATTTTTCTTGAACAAGTATTTTTGTAATATCCTCACAACATTGACAGAGTGTAAACAAGATGTTTACACTTTTTGAGAGAGAGTGTTATAATAACTGCAAATGTCTATAACGCTCAAAACTATATTAAGAAGTGCTTTTACATCAAGATTGTCAATCTTTGCTCAAAATTCCATGAGAGATAGAATGAAGTTTTTAACTTGACAAGTATTAGCACGGTGTACAGCAATATTTCTGTCAATAGAAAATACAATAAGCCAAGCGCTCATAACTTTCTATAGCTTTCAAAATAACAATAGAATTAGATAGGATATCTGAAATATCAGTAGAATTGCTTCCAACAAATACAATTTTTGTCAAACTTGATGACATCTTTTTGTTCATTAACTGCAGTAACGAATTTAAATTTTTCGATATCAATACTAATAAAATCCTCATAAGATTTAATCTTAAAGAATCTCAAGAGGTTAAGTTACAATTTAAGATTGTAAAATCTTGCATATTTATTTCCTAAACAACTATTCAAATATCTCGAAGAGATAGGTCTTGAGGCCTTGATATCTACATATGTAGAATGGCTCTATTTTATGTAGTCGCTCAAAGCCTGTGAATATAACCTCCTTTTAGGTTATCTTTCTTTTTGCTTATCTTATATATCGCATTTCCAATTTACAACTGTTTTGTTAGTCAACAAGAAAATTATAAAATTAGATCTAAATTGCCTTAGCTATATCTTGAAATCAAAAAATACTTCTAATTATGTAGCAACATACAAATTATAATTAATGTATATGTTGATAAATAAATTTCTGCTCTATCATATTTAGATGAATATCTAATTGATAAAAAGTACAGAAACCATAACTTATTTTATATTCCAAACAATGGATCCTCTATTCTAGAGCTGCGTGATATATCAAATTTCACTCTTCAACATCAAAATTAGTATGACTGTGGGAGTTATTGATTTCGATAGTAACTATGAAGGGACGAATAATGTACTGAAAGTTGTTATAAAGCACTTTTACAAAAATTGCTGCAGTGATGATTTTTTAAGATATATTGATAAAAATAAAATGCTCTTTATTTTATTTAACTGTAATATAAAAAACATACCTAGAGTAATTAATCGCTCATTTGGAATGAATATGATTTTATGCATAGTGATGAAAGTGTTAGTGATGACAGTAGTCTGGAGTTATAACAGAATAAATCTAATACCTATTTTCATTTTGAAATGAATCTTAATGAGACAAATCATGTTGAGGGAAAAATTATTAATTGAAGTAAAATATATATTAGAGAAATCAAAAATAAAATATGCTTTACATTCAATCAATAATGTAGGCAATAAACTATTAAAAAGATTTAAAATTAAAGCTACTCTATTGAAAATTTGTCAAAAAAAAATCTGCTAATAGATTTTTCTCTAATGCTAAAATTTGTATGGAAAGGTTATAAAAACGGATCTTTTTGAACTTAACAATGATTCTAAAACTTAAAGTTGCAAGGTAAATATCATTTACTGAAAAGTTATTAATAGATCCAAAATCAGAGCAAAGAAAAGTAAAAGCTCTGGAAAAATTGCGTTATACGGTGAGGGAGTTTGGTAAATCTGTTTTAGATTCAAATTCTGAATTTAATAAAACAAAAATAGAATAATAAATTAATATAAATTTAAATAATAAACTTTTTTAATCATGAAAGCAAAATACTTCTTATAATACCAAATCGGAAAATTTATTACTACAAAGTTGGCACGAAAGATAAAAAAGCTATATTACGTAAAATGATACAGAGGTATTGGCAAAACTTTTTTCCACAAGAGAGTAAATTATAAAACGCAACGAAAAAAAATGAATACAAATTATTTAGTTAAAATGGTACTCTATATGATATATGATACAAAAGATAAGTCAAATAAAGGAAAAGATGACGAAATAGCATATGGTTCTTACTCATGAAAGTAAATTAGTTACTCATGAACACATAGTTCTATATAGTAATTCCAATAATAAATTGAATATGGATATTAACATTCTTCGCTACCTGATGAAAAACATAGACAATGTTTTGGTATGATGAAGATATAAATCAGGTAAAGTAATACAATGTATAAAGAAAACAAGGAACAATTCTTTCAAAGAAAAGAAACAACAAAAGGAGCAGATGGTTTACAATACTGCAAAGATATTTTGAAATATTATGGTTACTGTAATGCAACATACAATGAGATGTTAGATAAATCTAAATCGAGCAATACTAAAAAAATTCCAATGAAAGAATAGTGAAAAAGTAAGGTGATGTATGTTCCATAGAGCAAATTTTTGCTCTATGGAACATACTGCTTTACTAGCGCCTGATAACTCTGATATAGTTACTTTAGTTAATATAATAAAAGTTTATAAATGGCAATTTTAAGCGTGAGAGAAGCTTTATGTATAGCAATCAGAGAAGAAATGCAAAACGACCCTGATGTGTTTATTATTGGAGAAGAAGTTGCAGAATATGATGGTGCTTATAAAGTAACGAAAGGATTACTGAAGGAGTTTGGAGAGAGTAGAGTGATTGATACACCTATTACCGAACATGGATTTGCTGGTCTTGCTGTTGGAGCGGCATTTGCTGGACTTAAGCCAATTGTTGAGTTTATGACTTTTAATTTTTCTATGCAAGCTATTGACCAAATTGTAAATTCTGCAGCAAAAACAAACTATATGTCAGGTGGACAACTTGGATGTCCTATAGTATTTCGTGGACCTAATGGCGCTGCAGCGAGAGTTGCTGCACAACACTCTCAATGCTTTGCATCTTGGTATTCGCATGTACCAGGATTAAAAGTAATAGCACCTTATTTTGCATCCAATTGCAGGGGGCTACTTAAAGCTGCGATTCGTGATCCAGATCCAGTAATTTTTCTAGAAAACGAAATCGCTTATGGACATGAGCACGAAGTTTATAATTCTGAGCTATCGAATAAAGACTATTTACTTGAGATAGGCAAAGCTGCTGTTATACGAAAAGGAAATGATGTTACTATCACTGCTTTCTCACTGCAGTTAATGGACGTTTTAAATGCAGCAGATTTACTCTATAGTAAAGGCGTAGAAGCTGAAGTTATTGACCTGAGAACCTTAAGGCCACTTGACATTGAAACTGTCATTAATTCTATCAAGAAAACTAATAGATTGGTTAGTGTAGAAGGGGGTTGGCCATTTGCAGGAATCGGCGCAGAACTTTCTGCTGCGATTATGGAACAGGGATTTGATTATCTTGATGCTCCAGTTGTACGCGTAACAGGTAAAGATGTTCCTTTACCTTATGCTGCAAATTTAGAGAAAAAAGCATTACCGCAAATAGAAGATATAATTGATGCTGTGCATCTGGTCTGTTTTAGAAAGACTTAACTCTTTAACAAGAAGAGCGTAGCTAAACCAAGAAATATAAAAGCTGAAAGAATATCGGTTGTTGCTGATGTTATAATTGAAGAGGAAACTGCAGGGTCAGATTTTAAACGATGGAGCATTATAGGAGTGAAAGTTCCAATAAATGTTGCAATGATCGACATAATAATCATGGAGGCTACAAAAATGATCTCTACTTTAAAGTGATGAAATCTCACTGCTAATACTATAAGTGATATAGTAGACAAAATTATCCCATTTATCAGACCTATTAAAAACTCTTTTATCAGTATTCTGTTTGCATTTTGCTCAGTTAAATATTTTGTTGCGATTGCTCTAATGGTGAGTGTTACTGTTTGAGATCCTGCATTTCCGCTCATCGATGCAATTATCGGCATAACTATTGGCAGTATTATAAAACTCTTTATTACGTTGTCAAAAAAGCCAACTACTATAGAGCATATTGTTGCAGCTAAAAGATTGAACAACAACCAAGGTAATCTTTGAATGATAGTTTTATATATAGGAGCATTTATGTCAGATTTGGACGATACACCACTTATTTTCAATACATCTTCTTCTGTTTCTTGTTGGACAACTTTTATTACATCTTCAATTAAAATCACACCTATGATTTTACCGAGCTTATTTACTACAGGAGCGGATAATAGAGAGTAATCTTTAAATATTCTTGCTACTTCCTCTTGATCTACACCAGTTTTAATGGTTTTTATGTCCTGACTCATTATTTCTTCTATTGTTGTTTTTCCTGAATGAGATATTACTTTATTTAGATTAACACTACCTATAGGTTCTAATTTTGAGTTGATAACAAAAATCTGATGGAATGTTTCCGGTATTTTTCTATAATTACGCAAGAATTCTGTTAGCTGATTTATTGTCCAATAATATGGAGCAATAACCATATTTTTATGTATCAATCTTCCCGCACTTTCTTCTGGATATGATAACAATTCCTCTACTAATTTTTGAGTTGTGTCGGGCAAGTAGTGAAGTATATTTTCTATAGACTTTCTATCCAAATCTTTTACTATTGTTACTATATCTTCTACATCAAGGAGCATGAGTAACTTTGCCGTGTTTTCTATTCCAAGTATTTCTATGATTTCCGTTTGTAAATCTGGTACTACATGCACTAGAGCATTACTTAATAAATTTTGATCTAGAATGTTAACTAATTTTTCTCTCTGATCACTAATTGAGGTAGATAAAAAGTAAGCTAACTGAACGCTATCTATTTTTTTTACAATATCGCGAACGTTTTCTAATTTCTCATTATCAAGTGACTCGATTAGATCATTAATAGCCTTGTTATCTAAACCATAATGGGAATTTATCTCAATATTCATATCTTTACCTTACTTCTTAACACATATGCATACTTGATCTTTTTAAACATTAGAGTATAATAAGATAATTTTAAATTAACTACTATATGGTTAAATTTCTGTTTTGTGTACTATTATTGCTATTGATAGTGAATATATTAAAATCTAAAGCATAATGAAAGCATACTTAGAAATTTTTGAACACTTTCAAAGCTTAGATAAGAGTATTTCTATTATTAGGAGGTGTCTTTGACATAGAAAAATTGAAGTCACGTCTTGCAGAATTGGAATCTCAGGCTGAAGATGATGATCTATGGCAGAACAATCAAAAAGCACAAGAAATTCTAAAAGAACGTTCCAAAATTAAAAATGATATGGAATTATTTTCAAAGTTAGAAAGTGATTACAACGATGCTATCAATCTAATGAAATTGGCTATTGATGAAAATGATGAGGAATTTTTCTCTGAAATTAAAAATGAATTAGTAAAGCTAGAGAAATTAATCAAGCACAAGGAAATAAAATCTTTATTTACTGGTGAAGTAGATAATAATGACTGCTTCTTGGAAATTCACTCAGGAGCTGGCGGAACAGAGAGTAATGATTGGGCTGAAATGCTCATGCGCATGTATATAAGATGGGCAGAGATTTATCACAATTTTAAAGTTGAAGTTATGGAAAAATTGGAGGGAGAATCAATTGGAATAAAATCTGCAATAATAAAAATCATTGGAGAAAAAGCTTATGGATGGGCAAAAAGCGAAAGTGGTATTCACAGGCTGGTTAGAATATCACCATTTGATGCAAACAGCAAACGTCATACCACTTTTGCAAGTGTAGGAGTGACACCTGTAATAGAAGATTCAATTGATATTACTGTAGATGAGAAGGATCTAAAGATCGATACCTACCGCGCTTCAGGGGCAGGAGGTCAGCATGTAAATAAAACTGAAAGTGCAGTACGCATTACGCACATTCCAACTGGTGTCATAGTTCAGTGCCAAAACAGCCGTTCCCAGCATCAAAACAAGCATGAGGCATTGAGATTGCTTAAAGGACGTTTATATCAAATTAAGCTGGAAAAAAAAGAACGGGAAATGGCTGAAGCATATGGCAAAAAATGCGACATAGGATGGGGTAATCAAATTAGGTCATATGTTGTGCATCCATATCAAATGGTGAAGGATTTAAGAACCGGATATGAAGTTGGGAATATAAATTCCCTTTTTGATGGGAACATAGATTGCTTTATAATTAGTGTTCTGGCTAATAAAAATTAGAAGGATTGACTTTTCGTAATATTAATAACTCTAATAGTAAATTAGGTGGATCTTTTATTAAAAAATAAAGATAATAAAATTCCAATGGATTTACTATTGAGTAAAATCGCTAAAGATAATTGGATAAAGAGAATTTTAAAGGCAGTAAAAGAAGAATAACTTAAAAAACTAAGCAAAGAAACAGATTTACCATAAGATAATAAAATACAACACATCTTTTAAGAAAAACAGAATCTACATTAGCAGCTATAAAAAAGGAGTTTGCCTGCTGTATAAATGCAGCACTCAGTATTGAGCTGTAGAAGATGGAACACTTTTTGCAACCGAAACTGGTATTTCAAAAATTTAGTTGAATATCCATACTGATAGCATTAACTGCAGTTACAATAGCAGCGCTATCAGTTGATAGCGCACTCATATATATATTATCAAAGTATAGCATTAAAGTGGATAAAACAAAGAAATACAAGTAGATAAGCAAGAAGTCCTGATTTGAAGCATATAGTTCATAAAACTCTATTATTATAAGATCGATAATTCTAATATTTTTTTTCCATGAAAGCTATGAAAAATGATAGCACAGATATTTAAGTTTTCTAATAAAAACTCTATTAGATATTATAATAATTTATACAAAACTGCTGCTTTTGAAGCTGAATTGAAGTTAAATTTTTGATAAATGTATTGCAGCAGTTTAGATAGTTTTGCTTTACTTGAAAACTAACTCACTGCATTATGTCCATAGAATATTGCTATATTAAAATATGCTACAGTTGCTAACTTCATTCACTATTATTGCTTCAGTTATATTTTTTGGTCATTTAGTTCCAATAGAAGCAAAAACCTTTTTGTACTCATTGAGCTTAAGTATTAAAGAAATTTTGCTATTTATAATGCCTTTTATTGTCTTTTCATTAATCTTCAGCAGTATTAATAATCTTAAGCAGTCAGCTATAAAGTTTATACTATTACTTGTTATAATGATTTTCTTATCAAATCTAGCTTCAAGTTTAATTGCTTATTCGATCGGGCATTTTGTCCTGCAAAACACTTATTCGATACAAGATATAACATATGAAGAAATAATTACTCCTTTTTGGTCATTTAAGCTGCCGCTACTCCTTTCTAACTTTCACGCTCTCGCTTATGGATTTATGTCCAGTTTAATACTGTCTGTTCTACTGCCCAAAAAGCACAAAGAGTTCTCACGCAAAATATCAGACTTAACTTTATTTATTCTAAAAGTCTTTTTAATACCAATTATTCCAGTATTTGTACTTGGGCTTGCTTTAAAAATGCAACATGATCAGGTTCTATCTATAATATTCAAAGATTGCTCAATAATTTTTATTATTACAGCATCTGTAACATACTTTTATATTTTTCTCTTATACGGAGTTGCAAATTCGTTTAAGATCAGAGGTTGGATAATTAGTATAAGCAATATGATACCAGCACTTATTACTGCGATGAGTACAATGTCTAGCAATGCAACTATCCCACTTACTCTTGAAAGAAGCAAAAAAAATGTAAAGCAACCTGATGTAGCATCTTCTGTTATACCAATAACTGCTGGCTTTCATTTAATAGGTGATTGTTTTTTTATTATAATATTATCGATGATAATAACTTCTGATTATACATTATCCACAACAGACTATATAACTTTCCTTCTTTATTTTTTGTTATTTAAGTTTGCTATTGCTGCAGTTCCTGCAGGAGGAATTATGGTAATGCTGCCTGTTCTTGAAAGATACCTTAAATTCTCTCCGGAAATGCTCTCGCTGATCACAGCATTATATATAATGTTTGATCCAATAATAACTTCAGCAAATGTTATGGGTAATGGTGCTTTTACTATAATATTTACAAAACTCTATGATAAGCTTAGATAATGTCCATTCTAGCAATTGATACTGTAAGTGCTAATAGTTCAATCGCAATAATTGAACACGATGGTAATTGTTTTATAGAGCGCAACTCCACCAGCAATAATCATACAGAAAAATTTTTTCAAATTTTGAACACTCTGTTCAATAAGAATGATTATAACTACGATAAAATAGATCATTTAGCGGTAGTGATTGGACCAGGAAGTTTTACTCGAATTAGAGTTGGTATATCGGCTGCAAAAGGCATAAACCTTGTTACGAATAAGCCGTTATACGGATTAAGTGCACTGGAAGTTCAAGCATATGTAATATCCTTGCTTTGTGCAAATAGAAAAAAAAATATCAAAGCTATTATTAAAAATGCTCAAGGATTTTACACGCAGTTATTTAATTTCAATTTATTACCTCTGTCAGAGCCAGTTGCGGCTCAGTACGTGATAGGCACTGAGTTGATAGATAATAACTACATCACATATGTTGATTGTAATTTACCAGAGTTAAATGCTAGCCATGCAGGATTATTGATTCGTTATAAGCTAGAAAATAAACAAAAATTAAATGGGGTCGACGCTCTATATTTAAATGAGCCACAGTATATGAAATTATTATAATTACCATTATGCGTAAGCTTTATCGATTTGATTAAGTCTATACATCTGATTTGTTATTTCTTCGGCTACTTCTTTTATACTCATATTTGAATTTTCTATTTCTATGGCATTCGGCGGTATAAATAAATTACGAATTCTAAATTTCTCTATAACACTATTCATGTTAATAACCTTCCTATTTTCCCTTTGTCTTTTTAATTTAATGCGTTTTTGTAATGTAGGTAAGTCACATTTTAGCACTATAGGAAGAATTCTTGTATTCATTCTTTTACTAAGCTCTACTACTGAGTTATATGTCCTTATATTGTAGTTGTTATTTTTCATTAATTCATCGATAAATATGTAATTATTTGAATAAATTGGATAAGCTTCTATTGCTTGAAGCATAATTTGTGCAACGTTATATATTCTATCTTGTACTTCTTTAGGGATTTGATCATATTCAAAGATATTATCATATATAGAACGTATTTGAGTATTGTTGGAAAAGTTGCTGTTTACAATCAGCGCACTTATCATATTAGATAATTCTATTGCTGTAGAAAGCTTACCACTCCCTGAAAAGCCGATAATATATACGAAAACTCCCGTTATCTGTTCTCTTGTATTAATGTTTATCATGTTATTTATAATGTTAAAATCTATATTCATAATAACATGAAACTTAAATTTTAAAACATTTGAAACATTATATAGAAAAATTATTTTTATAGTTAAGATATTATGTAATTTATAGACATAAATTCCGTGCAAGTTCCATAGATTATTTAATAGAGAATTACTCACTAAGAATTCCTCTTTCTAATTTACCTCTAAACTAAAAGTTTTAGTTTAATACGAGCTTATTTTTTTTTGTATAAACTTTCAGAAGATCTTAGCTGAAAATCTTTTTGTTAACAAAGATCAAGGTAAAAAAGGATTTAATCTATATCTTTCAAATTTTATCTCACTTGGAATTCGATGATTATACATATACTCACTTATCAGCGCATTCTGAGAATCAGAAGTCGTTTTATATTTATCCATTTGATACTCACTTTAATGAAATTAATTAAAATTCATTAATAAAGATGTCATTTAATGTAGATGTTATTGAAAGCAAATAATATCAATATAATAATTAATTATTTAATCCACGGCTTTATTTACAATTAAAGAAAAATATTCAAGAAATTTTTTACTTGCATACATCTTCTATTGTAGAAGTTTTTCTTCCTTAAAAGACAGGTCTTCCAATAAATCAAAGACGGTTGGCACTGCATTTTTATAATAAAGTATCTTATCATAGTAATGATTCCATGATACTTGATGATACAAAAGAAAAAAGATTAATAGTTGATTAATGCGCAATTATAGATCTATAGCGTGTGATCAAATTATACAATAAGCAATATTTTATACATATCACTTAGAGCAAACGTGAAAAACTCAATGTTTAATATTAACAATGAATAAGGAATTATAAATTCCAAGCAAAGAAATTTCCTCAAAAGTTGTAAATGATCTTTTGTCTTTCGAAAGCGCAATCTTAGTGAAAAAGATTGGCACGCATGAATTAGATTAATTTAAAGTAAATTATAAGAAGCTTTTCGTACTATTATCTTTAATCCCAACACACACTTTCTTCTTGTCATTCAAATAGATGACACTAATTCCTTCGACATTGTCACGTCAATACCAAAACGTACAACTGTAAGAACAGTGTACTACTAAGAAGCTATCATACAAATAGCTGACACTGGCATCCAGGAATTTTATTAAATTGGTGAGTATAAAAGTTACGTTAAATATAACGTTTCATGATTATGAAAAGTCTAGATCCTAATTTCATCTACTTGTACACCCTCCTAATAGCACAATGTTCGTACAGTTGTGTGTCACATGCTGAAATGATATCCCTCACAGGCCTTTGAATTACTTTAGCTATAATATTAAGAAATTTACTAAATGGAGAAAAAAAGCAAAAAAAAAACTCCGTTAGCTAATTATTTACTATCTATCTTTTATATTAGCTTTTTTATTGTCTTAAACGCTTTTGTCCAAAAAATTAAACATAAAAGGTCAAATACATTTAGTTTTTTTTATTTTACCTTTACAGACTAAAAATAAATAATAGCTTCATTTTCATGAAGATGAGAGTTGGAGAAACTTATCAAGTATTTTTGTTTCTATTAAATGAAATACGCTGCTAAAAATTTGTTATATGGTTATACAAAAGGTCTATTTACTCTGAGTATATTACATATATACTTATTATTAAATTAAATTTGAAATGATAAGAAATGAATGAATTTAAATCGATCCGCAATATTGCGATAATTTCGCACGTTGATCACGGAAAAACTACTTTACTTGACAATATGTTAAAACAAAGTGGCACGTTTCGTGAGAATCAAGAAGTTCAAGAACGAGTTATGGATAGTGGAGATCAAGAGCGTGAACGCGGAATTACAATACTTGCAAAATGTACATCAATAATGTGGGGCGATGAAAAAATCAACATTATTGATACACCTGGGCATGCGGACTTTGGTGGAGAAGTAGAAAGGGTATTATGCATGGTAGATGGTGTATTGCTGCTGGTTGATGCTGCAGAAGGTCCAATGCCACAGACTAAATTTGTGCTATCAAAAGCACTAAAAGCAGATTTGAAGTCAATTGTGATAATCAATAAAGTTGATCGTCCAGATAGAAGAATTGATGAAGTATTGAACAAAGTATATGAATTGTTTTTTAATCTTGATGCAGCTAACGAGCAGCTTGATTTTCCAGTATTGTACGCTTCTGGCAGAAATGGCTGGTGTATTAAAGAACTTTTTGACGAAAAAAAAGACTTAAGCCCATTATTTTCAACGATTATAGATTATATAAAACCATCTATTTATAACCAAAATGCACCTTTTGCTATGCTGATTACTTTACTTGAGTTTGATAAGTTTCTTGGCAGGATATTGACAGGGAAAGTTTACCAAGGAATCGCAAAAGTCAATTCAGATCTTAAGGTACTTGATCTTGATAATAAAGTAATTGAACGTGGAAGACTTACTAAGTTGCTCTCATTTTCTGGCTTAAAACGCATTTCAGTAGAGCAAGCTGTAGCTGGAGATATAATAGCAATTACAGGGCTTGAGAAAGCTTCAGTTTCAAATACTATAGCAACATTAGAAGTTATGACTGCAGTAAGCTCGACTCCAGTCGATCCGCCAACAATGGCAATTACTATAAGCGTTAATGATTCACCTTTTGCTGGACAAGATGGAACAAAGCTTACTTCCACTGTTATAAAGGAACGTTTATATGCAGAAGCAGAAACGAACGTTGCAATTACTGTGACTCCGACACTAAGTGGCGAGGCATTTGAAGTAAGTGGACGTGGTGAGCTACAACTTGGAGTTTTAATTGAAAATATGAGAAGAGAAGGTTTTGAGCTTTCTGTTTCGCGTCCTCGTGTATTATTTAAAGAAGAAAATGATAAAAAATTTGAACCTATAGAAGAGGTAATAATCGATGTAGATAACGAATATAGTGGAATCATCATGAAGAAACTCAGCTTCCGAAAAGGTGAAGTGAATGATATTAGGCCTTCTGGTAATGGAAGAACAAGGTTAACATTTTTAGTTCCATCAAGAGGGTTAATCGGTTATCAAGGAGAGTTTTTAACTGATTCTCGCGGTACTGGTATCATCAATCGTTTATTTCACAGTTACGCTCCTCATAAAGGTCCAATTTATGGAAGACGCAATGGAGTATTAATTTCCACTGATAAAGGTGAAGCTGTGGCATATGCAATTTTTAACTTACAAGATCGAGGAATTATGTTTATCAAGCCACAAGACAAAGTATATTGTGGTATGATTGTTGGTCAACATAGCCGCGACAATGATTTGGAGATAAATGTATTAAAAAGTAAGCAATTAACAAATATAAGAGCTGTAGGTAGTGATGAAGCTATAAAACTTACTCCGCCAAAAATAATGACTTTAGCAGAGATGATAGCATATATAAATGATGATGAATTAGTTGAAGTAACTCCAAAGTCTATACATTTACGCAAGAAATTTCTTGATTCAAATGAGCGTAAACGTGCAGGAAAAGCAAAGAATAAGGAGTAATCAGAAGTTAAATATTTGCAAAAATATAGTGTATAATTATTAATGATTTTTAAGTACATATCTTAATGGTTTTGTCAAAATTTCAAGATCTAAAAAACAATTATACCTTTAGACGTATCTTTGATATTGAGAAAAATAAAAATATTCTCATTCATTTTTTAAATGCGATTTTAGATCGCTTCGATGAAGCTAAAATAAATGATGTAACCTTTATTATTTTAATTCAGAACTCTAATATTTTTTCTAAAAATGAAAGTATTGTCGATGTATTATGTAGAGAATCTACAGATGTTCAAATAATTGTTGAGATGCATGTTGCTAAGATCAGTGGCTTTGAAAAATGTGCCCAATACTATATTGCTAAAGCCTATTTGAGTCAATCTGATGTAAGTGTTCAATATCAAGATCTTAAAGAAATTATCTTTATTATCATCACTGATTTTGTTCTATTTCCTAATAAACCAAAGTACAAATCTGATCACGTTAATCTTGATCAAAAAACCTTTAAATATGATTTAAAGGATTTTAGTTCTAGTTTCATAGAACTATCAATATTACGAATAATAAAAGAGGATCAACTAGAAAATATAATTTAAAAATGGTATTATTTTTTCAGATATACAAATGAGACTAATGATGAGGATTTGAGAAAAATAGTAGGAAATGATGAGATCATTGGCAGCGCTTACGATGAGTTGAACTAATACAATTGAAGTGAAGAAGAGCTTTTTACGTATAATCAAAATAATAAACGTGATGATGATCTGTCTTAATTAAAAATTTGATGAAAATATGAAGAAATGTATGGAGCAAAAAAAATTGAAATTGCAAGAAACCTACTTAAAACTGGCATCTCTATTGATATTATCTCTCAAACAACTGCTCTTTTCCAAGCTGGAATTAAACAACTTCAGAAAAAAAATCATCTAAAAGCCTAATGATCGACAAAGAAATTGTAAAAGATAGCTTAAAAAAAGTCATAGAGCAAAAAAGTGGTAAAAATGTAATCGCTCTTGGCATGATATCCTCAATTGTTATTAATGGTAGAGATGTTGGTTTTGTACTTGAGATTTCTGGTAACACACAAGCAAATGAAGAATTAAGAAGAAATTGCGAAAAGGCTGCTAAAGCTATACCAAAAATAGGGAAAGTTACAGTAGTTGCTACTAGTCAGAAACAATATGAACAACAAAGAGCTAAATTACATATCAAGGGAGTGAAGAATATAATTGTTGTTGCCTCTGGTAAAGGAGGTGTAGGTAAATCTACAATTGCACTAAATCTCGCCATTTCACTAGCAAAATTAAAGCGCAAAGTTGCACTAGTTGATGCAGATATATATGGTCCTTCGATTCCCAAAATGCTTGGTACTGAGGAATTAAAACCAAAGATACATGATGGCAAAGCAATGCCTATAGAGAAGCATGGGTTGTATACTATTTCAATCGGCTATTTTATTGATAAAAATCATGCAGCAATATGGCGTGGACCTATGATCACGAAAGCATTTTACAATTTGCTAATGGGAACGAGATGGTTCGATATAGAATACTTGATAATTGATACTCCACCTGGAACAGGTGATGTGCATTTAAGTCTGATGGAGAATTTTAACTTAACCGGAGCAATAATAGTCTCGACTCCACAAGAGCTTGCTTTAATCGAAGCTTATAAAATTTACGATATGTTTACAAAGCTTAGAGTGCCGATTATTGGTATCGTAGAAAATATGAGCTATTTTACTCAAAAGAACTCAAAAATATATATATTTGGAAAAAATGGCGCAAAAAAAATGTCTGAAGAATTAAGAATCAAACTTCTTGGTAGAGTTCCTTTAGATTCACAAATATGTTATGCTTCTGATTGTGGAAATCCTTTAATACTAAAGGAAAGTTTAGTAAAGATTTATGAAGACATTGCTAAGGATGTTGAGTATTTATTAAATAATCTTTTATAGAGATAATTTAAACTATTTTAAAACGAATGAAATATAATTTCATGATTAATGTTGAATAAAATGAATTATGATGTAATCATTTCAGGCGGAGGGTTGCATGGTCTTATTACTGCTATTAGCTTAAGTAATAACTTTGTGTCTGTAGCTGTAATTGAGAAAAATAGCTTACCGCGCATAATTGATGATAATCGAGCATTTGCTATTTCTCATGGGTCAAAAAAAATACTGGAAAAATTAGGGATTTGGCAATTCATAGAGAGTGAAGCTGAACCAATACTTGATATATTAATACTAAATGAAAACAGTCCATTTACTGTACATTATGATCATAAAATGGTCAGTGAAGAGCCAATGGGTTATGTTATCAATAACACTACCATATGGAATGCAATCAATAATAATTTTTTGAATAAACTGAATATATACTCTCCGTTTTCTTATAAAAGAATAGCTTATGATGAAGGATTTGTAAAAGTTACTCTTGAAGATAATCGGCAATTAATATCATCACTACTTATCTGCGCTGAAGGTAAAAACTCTAAAATATCGAAATTATTTTCTATACCAGTAATAAAATTTGATTATAAGCAAAGTAGTATAGTATTTAATGTAGAACATGAACTGCACCATCAAAATTTAGCTTTGGAGTGGTTTTTTCCTGGTGGTCCATTTGCGATTCTGCCAATGAAAGGTGGTCATACTTCTTCGATAATTTGGACAGAAAAATCTAAAATTTCAAAAATGCTGATGAACATATCCGAAGAGGGATTTATTATAGAACTCAAAAAAAGATTTGGCTCTTACTTGGGAAAAGTAAAATTAGATAGTGAAAGAAAATCTTATCCTTTAAACTTTGCTTTTGCAAAAAAGCTTCATAAAGATAGAATTTTGCTTATTGGAGATGCTGCTCATTCGATTCATCCAGTTGCAGGACAAGGGCTTAATCTTGGAATTAGAGACATAGAAAGTGTTAAAAAACACATAACTGCTGCAAAAGCTTCTGGTATTAACGTTGGCAGTAGTTATTTGCTGAAGAAAATTTCACGCGATAGATGTTTTGATAATTTTACTATGGCGCTTACAACTGATGGATTAAATAGGATATTTTCCAACAGAATATTCTGTGCTAAAGTACTGAGAAATCTTGGTTTAATGGTAGTTGAAAATTCAAATTTCCTCAAAAAACACTTCATACGTCATGCTATGGGACTATAGAAACAAAAAACTACTTGACAACCTTTATCAGTCCTCTCATAATAGAATTATGAGTGTTTTAGGCTTAAAATTTTATCTTTAATCTTATATTAAATGATAAAAGCATAGTATAAAACAAGGCGTATTATGTTTAATTTTTGCAGAATGGGCACTGCATGTCTTTATAAATTTTTGTCTACATTAATTAGGCTTCGCTACAACAGGCTTAAAACCTCTGTTTCTTCTTAGCAAGATATAAAAAGCCCCTTTGCCACCATGTTTTTTTGTAGCTTGATGGTGATACAAAATCATATGTTGAATTCTAGTATCATTTAACCACTTACTTAAGTTATTCTTTATAGTATTTGTTTTACCTGCTGCACTACCATATCCTGTAATTATCAATAAACATCTATTCCCTGCCAGATAATTTTTAATAATAAAATCTATCGATTTATAGTAAGCATCCTCTATATTATAGCCGTGCAAATCAAGTTTATTACTTATAGAATATTTACCTTTATCAACCTTTGATTTTGTGTTATTGTCAAGACAAAATGATAAGCCAACATTGTTGGCATCAAGAAAATTTTCTCGTAAGTTAAAAGTACCTTTATCAACAAAGGATTTCATATTTACTTTATGATCTACTTTTAAAGTAACTTTTTTAGATTTTATTGGCTTAACATTTTTTTGCCAGTCTAACTTATCATCTGACATAAACGCATTAATTGAATTATATAATTTTACAACAATATCTAAATATAGTAAAATATCGTTTATTTTACGATCTTCAATAATATGATGAAATCGTTAAAAGCTAATAAGAATTTTTGGCTATATGGAAAGCATGCTTGCATATCAGCATTGAAGAATAAAAATAGGCAGTGCATGAAACTTCTTACAACAGAAAATTTCTACAAAGAGCATGAGAAAGAAATTAGGCAATATATAGATTGCAAAGGCGTTAAAGTCCAGTTAGTAGAAAACAAAATACTTAACAATATTTTGTTCAAAAATACTAACCATCAAGGAGTTGCTTTAAAAGTTTCTCCTACTCTTTATAATTTAAGTATTGAAGAAATAGCAAATTCAAGCGATAGCTCTACTATAGTAATTTTAGATCAAGTCACTGACACGCATAATATAGGATCAATTCTTAGAACATCAGCTTGTTTTAACATTGATGCAATGGTTTTATCATATAATCATTCACCAAATGGAAACGCATCTATTGCAAAAGCGGCAAGCGGAGCATTAGATATTGTACCACTAATACACGTTACAAACATAGTAAAAACTATGAAGTATTTAAAAAAGGTTGGCTATTGGTGTTATGGGTTTGATGGCGATGCTAAAGAGAATGTAAATTGGATAAAGAGTTTTGAAAAAAAAATAGTGATCATCTTTGGTTCTGAAGAAAAAGGAATACGAAGGTTAGTTAGAGAAAATTGTGACTATCTTATAAAAATCCCAATGTCAAACGCAATTGATAGCTTGAATGTTTCAAATGCAGCAGCAATAGGATTATATTCCATCTATATTAGATTAGAACAATAATAACAGCGCATTAATTAATAAAAATTAATTTTATACTTGATAAAGATGTAGTTTTGTACTAAAATCTTTTTAAAGATTAAAAGGAGTTATATTTATGTCTTACATGAGAAATGAACAAGATATTCGCTCTCAGGGCGTTTATTATAGTGCTGGGCTTAGAAGTTACCTAACTAAAGTATATAATTATATGGCTTTAGCCTTGGGTGTTACTGGGCTTGTTGCGTTCCTAACGGCATTTTCTAATCTTTTTCAACTAATCTATTCCAATCCTGTTCTACCGTTTATAGTAACGTTCTCTCCAATTGTATTGGTGTTCTATATGTCCTATAGGCTTCAACACTTAAGTACTCAGTCCACAATTACTATATTTTTCCTATTTTCGATTTTAATGGGACTTTCTTTATCTCACATCTTTATAATTTATACTGGAGAAAACATAGCAAGGGCATTTTTTATCACATCCATTATGTTTGGCTCTATGGCTTTATATGGTAATACCACAAAAAGAGATCTAACAAATATAGGCTCTTTCTTAGTTATGGGAATTTTGGGGCTAATTATTGCATCGATAGTAAACTTATTTCTTGGAAGTAATCCTATCTATTTTGTGATATCATTTATATCAGTAATAGTATTTACTTTATTGACTGCATATGATGCTCAGAGAATCAAGGATATTTATTATAGGTATAATGATGGTTCAGAGGTTGCAGCAACTAAATTAGCCATACTTGGTGCAACTAATCTTTATTTTGACTTCATTAATATATTCCTCAATCTACTTAAGTTACTTAACTTGTTTAATAGTAGAGATTAGATGTTCTACTTTTTAAGGTTGGATAGTAAAAATTCTATAATTTTCCTTTTGATATCTTTAGTGATATTGATGCTGTGTCTTGCATATGCATCGGTACCACTATATAGTATTTTCTGTAAAGCTACTGGATATGGCGGCACAACGAGAAAAGTAACCAACACAACATCGAATATAACTAATCAAAAAATTAGAATCCATTTCAACGCTGATGTAATGCCGGATCTGCCTTGGGAGTTTAATTCAGAAATTAGTTATATTGATACAAATATAGGAGAACAAAATTTAGCATTTTATTACGCAAAAAATTTATCTGATCAGTCTTCGTTTGGAATGGCAGTGTATAATGTTACGCCTTTTAAAGCAGGTAAATATTTCAATAAAATTGCATGTTTTTGCTTTGAAGAACAAATGTTACTACCAAAACAAAAAGCAGTGATGCCCATATCCTTTTACATAGACCCTGAGATAATACGCAACAATAGCACGAAAGATTTAAGTGAAATAACATTATCTTATACGTTTTTTAGGCTTAAGTAGTGTAGATCTTTTACTATTAAGGAGAGAGAGAAAACAGTAAATCTCATTTTTCAAATTTATGTGTAAGTTGTGAATGTATAATTGATGAAAATTATGATTTGTGTAATGAGTGTAATAAAAAATCAATTCTAATCAAACATTACTACAATATTTGCAATACAGTAATTTCAAATAACATTTATACGTGCAGTAAATGCACTGTAAATCTTCCACTGTTTAAAGTTTAAAGATCAGTTTTTGTTTATGATCAACATAGTAAAAATATAATTATAAATTATAAATTTTTTAATAATTTAAATTATATAAAATTTATATGAATGGGATTTATCTAATTTATTTTTGCACAATTATAATAAAAGCGCCTTCGCCATATCACACTTCAAGCTGGTCTTTTACTTAACCTGCTACGAGGAAAATTTAAAAAGAGCTTTTAAAACAAGCAACAAAGAAATTATCAAAAATAAGATCGTTTATTAGTTAATAATGGATAACAATTGGAGCAACTGTAAAGTCATACTCTCTCAAAAAATTTTAAATTCTGATACAAGAAAAATGATAATGCTGTAATTCACAAAATCATATAAAAATTAATATGTTAAGGTATGATTTTTAATAACCTCAATGTCACTAAATGCAAAAGTTTGGCTGCTCACAATTTGGAATTTTTCATATCCTTTTCCTGCAACAAGCAGAATCATACCTTCATTATAGGCAATATTTACACCTTTCTCTATAGCTTCTTTTCTATTCCCTATTTCTAGTGCATTATGGCAATGTAATAAAATATCATGACGAATTTTTGCTTGATCTTCATCACGCGGATTATCATCTGTAACTATCACTTTGTCTGCATACATTTGTGCTATCTTACCCATTTCTGCACGTTTTATTTGATCACGATTCCCACCACAGCCAAAAACTAAAATTATTTTTTTGTTAAAATGCCATTTTAAAGACAAAAGAGCTTGCTTAAGTGCATTTGGAGTATGCGCGTAATCTACAAATGCAAAAGGTTTAACTTTTTCCATTCTTCCTGATGGAGAAATGAGTTTGTTTATACATATCCTCTGATATTCCACTCCAGATGAAATGACTATACCGATCGCACATAGTAAATTATATGCCTGAAATTTCCCTAGAATTGGAAAAAAAGTTTCATAAATTTCACCATCGATTTTAATCGTAAGATTTTGACCATTTTGAGTTGGTGTTTGTTTTAATAAAGCAATATTAAAAGCTGTTTTTCCATAAGTTATAACTTTGTTGCCACGTTCTTTAGCTATCTTGAATAATGTATAGTATTCATGTATGTCAGCATTTAAAATTGCTGTTTTTTCTTTTGGCAATACCTCATAAAACAATCTTTTCTTAGCTTCAAAATACTCACTGATATCTTGATGATAATCTAAATGATCTTGCGAGAAATTTGTAAAAGCCGCAGTAGTTAAACTAAGTCCATAAATTCTAAATTGATCAATTCCATGACTTGAAGCTTCTAACGCTAAGTGCTCTATACCTTTATTATTTATATTATCTAATGTTGCATAAAGTTCATCTGCATCTGGAGTAGTAAGGCTATTATCTTTTCTATCATTATTGATACATGTTCCGAGCGTTCCGATAGATACAGCATTATAACTTGCATTTTGCCAGATCTGGCGACAAAACTCCACCACTGAAGTCTTGCCATTTGTACCTGTTACAGCAGTAACGTATTTCGGATGTTTGAATTGATAAAATCTGCTAACTATTTTGCTATATATTTCTTGAGGATTTGGATAAAAGATGCAGGTATTGTACGTTGCAAAGTTTGCTATTATTGCTGAAGCTGCTTCTATTATATCGTTCATACATTTCTCATGTTTCTCTGACACACAAACAAAAAGATAATTTCTTTTAATTCTTTTGGGATTACACGTGACGCCTTTTATTTCAACATCAAAATTGACGTCAATAATGTTATGCAATAACTCTTTTAGTCTCATACTCTAGTTTATCATTTTTGATATTTAAACATGGCAATCTTGATAATGCAGCATTTAAATCAGAGATTAAATCTTCAGGATCTTCTAGTCCACAAAATATTCGCACGAAACTTCCACCATAATCTGAATTCATTATAGATCTTGATATAGATTTACGATCTATTGGTAATATTAAACTATCACATCCTCCCCAAGAAGCACCAATGCTAAAAATTTCCATGTAATCAATTGTACAGCTTAGTTCCTCACATGAATATTCTTTATTTAATATTATACTGAATACACTACTTGCTCCTTTAAAATAGCTTTTCCACAATTCGTATTGAGGATGAGAAGGAAGTGCTGGATACAAGACTTTTTTAATTTTTGAATGTTTTTCCAGCCATTTTGCCACTTCCATTGCTGTACTTTGATGCCTCTTCATGCGTGTATGCAATGTCCTAAGTCCCCTGTGTGCAAGATAACAATCGTGTGATTGAACAGTAATGCCATAATTTTTGTAGTTCTCATAAAGCAATTTAAAAACCTCGCCTTCGGCAACAATAGCCCCCATCAATAAATCTGAGTGACCAGCTAGATACTTTGTAACTGCATACAGTGCAACATCAATCCCAGAATCGAGCGGCTTAAATAATAAAGGAGTTGCCCAAGAATTGTCACAAACGGTTATGATCCCGTTTTTCTTAGCAATTTTTACTATGTGTTCTATATTTGAAATTTCGAATGTTACAGAACCAGGAGTTTCAATCATGATAAGTGAAGTATTACTTTGAATCAAATCAGCTATGTCTTTTGTCGGATCATAAAAAATTACTTCTATTCCTCTTTTCGTCAACTCATTTTCGGCAAATCTTTTAAGTCGATAGTAACTATTATCTTGAATTAGAACATGCGAACCTGCTTTAGTAAAAGTCAAAATAACGAAAGTAAGTGCAAATAATCCAGATGGATAGATCAATGCTTGCCCTCTACCCTCAATTTCAGCAAGTGCGTTTGAAAGATAGTGAACAGTTGGTGTACCAACACTACTGTAACTATAATCTCTTGCAACTCCATCATTAATCACATCGTATATACTTTCTCCATTCATTGCATTCAAGTAATCCTTGTAAATAGGGAATAGTATGGTAGAAGAATGATAAATTGGCGGGTTCATAGAACCTTTGTAGTCATTGAATTTTCTTCCTGCTTTAACCAACAGAGATTCTTCTTTCATACTTTTATCATTTTATTTTTTAAATTATATTCACTTTGCGTATACAATTGAAGAGAAATTGCGTGTATTCGCTTTATCTCATTTTTCAACAATTCATAAATTAACTTGTGTCTCTTTAGAACACTCATTCCAACAAAGTCGTCAGATATTAATATTAATCCAACGTGTGAAGGTAATATTGAAGACGAAGAAAAATAGTGACCTGTATGTTTGACAGAATCATCAACAATATTAATATCAACTACATTTATTGCATTGCATATTTTTTCTTCTATTACTTTAATGATATCCATAAATAGCTCCTATCATCCAAGAAGTACGATTACATAGGCTAATATTCTTTTTTTCTGAATTTCCCCCCCCAAAAAAAAACCCAAAGCATCACACATAGGAATGATAAGAAGAGTCACACCAACTACTTACTTTCTTCTTTATTATCTATGTCTTGATAATCAGAATCTACTATTTTTTCTTCTTTATCATGTGGATTTTCTTCTGATGAGAAGTCACTTTCAGAGCTGTTTTGTTGAGATTCTTTATACATAGCTTCCCCAAGTTTCATAGATAATTGAGAAAGATTAGTAATTTTCTGCTGTATTGAATCAGTATCATTAATATTATCAGATTTGCTAGCTTCTTTTAGATTACTCACTGCACTTTCAATAGTAGATTTATCTTCTGATGAAATTTTATCGCCATATCCTCTTAAAGATTTCTCTGTAGAATGAACTAAGCTATCTGCCTGATTTTTTATTTCAATAAATTTTTTACGTTTCTCATCTTCTTGTGCCTTTTCTTCAGCTTCTTTCACCATACGATTTATTTCATCATCAGACAAACCACCTGAAGACTGAATACGTATTTTCTGTTCTTTTCCAGTAGCTTTATCTTTTGCAGAAACATGCACTATTCCATTTGCATCTATATCGAATGTCACTTCGATTTGAGGAACTCCACGAGGAGCAGGTGGTATTCCTTCCAAACTAAATTGGCCAAGTAATTTATTATCAGCTGCCAATTTTCTTTCACCTTGATGTACCTTAATGGTAACAGCTGTTTGATTGTCTTCTGCAGTTGAAAATACCTGAGATTTTTTAGTAGGAATCGTAGTATTGCGCTCAATAAGTGGAGTGAACACTCCACCTAGTGTTTCAATACCAAGAGAAAGTGGAGTCACGTCAAGCAATAATACATCTCTCACATCACCTTGAATGATTCCTGCCTGTATTGCAGCTCCAATTGCCACAACCTCATCTGGATTCACCATTCTATGTGGATCTTTGCCAAAGAATTCTTTAACTTTTTCTATTACTTTCGGCATGCGAGTCATTCCACCAACAAGAACCACTTCACCAATTTGATTAGCAGATAAATGAGCATCTTCAAGAGCTTTTTTACAAGGAACCATAGTTCTTTCGATTAAATCATTTACTAAACCTTCAAGTTTTGCTCTTGTTAATTTCATATTTAAGTGTTTTGGACCGCTTGTATCAGCTGTAATGAACGGTAAATTCATTTCCGTTTCCATTGCACTTGATAATTCAATTTTCGCTTTTTCTGCAGCTTCTTTAACTCTCTGCATAGCCATTGGATCATTTTTCAAATCAATACCGTTGCTTTTCTTAAATTCATCTAATAAATAATTCACCACTGCATTATCGAAATCTTCACCTCCAAGGTGGGTGTCACCATTTGTAGCCTTTACCTCAAAAACTCCTTCGCCTATTTCAAGTATTGAAACATCAAATGTACCACCACCAAGATCATATACCACTATTGTGTGTCCATATTTCTTATCAAGACCGTAAGCAAGAGCTGCAGCAGTAGGTTCGTTAATTATTCTAAGTACATTTAATCCAGCAATTTTCCCCGCATCTTTTGTTGCCTGACGTTGAGAATCATTGAAGTATGCTGGTACTGTTATTACAGCATCCTTTACTTCTTCTCCAAAATAAGCTTCTGCTGCTTCTTTCATATTTTGTAGTATAAACGCACCAATTTGACTAGGGGAGTACTCTTTACCATCTGTTGTTTTAACCCAAACATCGCCATTTTTTGCCGCAAACACTTTATATGGCAGACTTAGACTTTTCATTTGATGATCATCATACTGACGACCTATTAATCTCTTAGTAGCAAAGAAAGTATTACTTGCATTGGTCGTTGCTTGCCTTTTTGCAGGAGCGCCAATCAATTTTTCTCCTGATGAAGTGAAAGCAACTACAGAAGGAGTTGTTCTTTCTCCTTGGGCATTTTCTATTATCTTTCCTCCTCTTGTCTTTTCCACTTTTGCAACACAAGAATTTGTTGTTCCAAGATCTATACCTACTGCTATTCCCATGATGGATACTCCCCTATGACTATTATCTGATATTAAGAATATATAAGTATAGAACTTGTTAATTACAAGTCCCATTAGAATTTCTAGCTAGCTATTAGAGCTAAAAAAACGTGAAAGCCACTTAGTTAACCAAAAATTGCTTTGTAATCCATCTAGATTATCAGCTATTCCATTGTTACTAGTCTCAATTTTATAACCAGAGTTTTGCAATGGCTTACAATCATTTAAATTAACGTCATCACCTCGTTTTAAAATGAATACATCTATACTCAAATTACTATCAGCACTAACGTTTAATTTAATATTAAATTCTCTTTCAATTGTAGAAATTATGTCACGCTTATTATTAAAAATATGTGCTATAATTGAACCATGTGCTACTAGATCAAACGATCTATCCCGATTCCTAATCACAACATGTTGTAAGTCTCTCAGTATTGATGCAACAATTACTTCATTTGATTTTATCTTTCCAATTCCATTACAATGCAAGCACTCTGTAGTGTTAATCTCTTGTATATTTGGTTTAATTCTCTGCCTTGAAAATACCATTAAACCAAAATCATTTATGTAGCTGAATTGAACTCTAGCTTTATCATCTTTGAACGCTTGCTTAATAGCAGATTCAACAGCTCTACAATACTGATACTTCAACATATCGATAAAATCTACCACTATTAACCCTGATAAGCCTCTTAAATTTACCTGTCTTGATATTTCAGGTGCTGCTTCCATATTGGTTCTATAAGCTGTTTCTTCTATACTATCTTCTCCTGTCATTTTCCCTGAATTTACATCTATTGAAACAAATGCCTCAGTTAAAGTTATTATCAAAGATCCACCAGATGGCAATTTTACTCTATTGTTATATAACTCAGAAATTTGATCTTCGATTCCGTAGTAAGTAAATATTGGAACAAAACCTCTATACAACCTATATCGCAACTTACTACCTTTTAATACGTTTCCAACGTATTGTCTTACCCTTTCAAAAGCTTCTTTTCCAGATATTACAACTTCGACATCATTGTTACAGAAATCACGGATAGATTTCATAATCAGATCTGCTTCGTTATAAATCAATGATGGAACATTTATAGAAGAGATATTTTCTTGAATATTTTGCCATAACGAAGATAAATAATTGTAATCCTGCTCAATTTCTTTTTTACTTTTTCCAGAACCAACGGTCCTTATTATTAAACCTGATCTCTTCGATAATTCTATTGAATTTAATATATTCTTTAATTGTTTTCTAACGTTAATATCTTCGATTCTACGGGACACACCACCTCTATTCATAGAATTTGGCATGAAAACACAATACCTGCCAACTAAAGTTATGTACGTTGTAAATGAAGCCCCTTTATTACCTCGTTCCTCTTTAGTGAGTTGAACCAACATTCTTTGATTGATTGAAATCACATCTTGTAATTTATATCTCTTATATAAAGATATCTCTCTTACAAAACCATTACCGAATTCATTAACACTCCTACTAGTTATAGAATCTGAAGAAATATTTGCCGATGCACCGTTACCTTCTTCCGCATAATCACTACTTGAATAGCTTTCAAAGAAAGCTTCTTTCTCTTTTTCTGCAATATTAAAATAATCTGGAGATATTTCAGAAAAAGATAAAAAACCTTGCTTATTCTTCCCATATTCAATAAATACAGCTTGTAAAGAAGGCTCTACACGCTTTACATGAGCAATGTATATATTACCTCTTAACTGTTTTTTTTCCTTAAATTCCTGTTCAAATTCTATAACTTTGTTATTTACTGACAAAGCAACTCTCACTTCATTAGAGCAGATAGAATTTTCTATTAATAGTAACTTTTTATCGCTATTTGCCACCTAATTTACCGTTTGCTTTTTATTATGAAATTAACCTTATGCTACTCAGCACACTGCTTATTGTCAAGAATTTTGCAATATATTTACGATTTGTATCGTTTAAAGATACAAAATAATTGACTTTGAGTGTTTCATATAATACACTCACGCATAATTTATATTGTTATATAGATATGGCAAAAAAAAATGCTTCTTTACTTATTAAGTTAGTCAGTAGCGCAACTAAGACAACAAACATTGGTGAAGAAAAATCAACAGGTTACTTTTATGTAAAAAAGCGTAATCCCAAAAAGCTTACTAGAAAATTGGAGTTTAGAAAGTATGATCCAGTAGTAAGAAGGCATGTATTATTTAAAGAAGAAAAACTAAAATAGTTTTATAAGGAATTTGTTATTATGCAAGATTTACAGCTAAATTATCCCATAGTGATAGAGTTAGACGATATAAAAGATACAAAACTGAAGTTAATAAAGATTGTTGCATGGCTAATAAATAAGAGATTCAGAACACAAAAAAAAGCAGCAGATTTTCTAAAAATTGATCAACCTAAAGTATCTCAAATTAATAAGTCAAAAATTGAAGGATTTTCTTTAGAATACTTGCTTAACTTATTAGTTTCATTAGATCAAAACATACATGTGAAAATAAAATATATTCTCCATTCAGGACCGTAGTAAATATTGAAGCAAAAGTGATATCAACTATTTACACGACACTACTTTTGCTTCAATATTTGACTACATCCTCGAGTATATATTTCTAGAATTAATATAATTGATGGCTGAGGAGGGACTTGAACCCACGACCAAGAGATTATGATCCTCCTGCTCTACCAACTGAGCTACTCAGCCTAATTGAAGACTTTGTTATATATATAATCTATATGTTTTGTATAATAAGCAAAATCAAACAAAGATTCAAGTTTTTCAGAATCAATAACTTTAATCAAAGATTTGTCTTGTTTCAATTCGAATAGAAAATTACTGTTGTTTTGTTTCACTCTCATTGCATTGTTCTGAACAATTTTATACGCTTCTTCCCTAGTTAAAGTACTATTTATTAATTCAAGCAATACACGCTGTGAAAAAATTAAACCTTTTGCTGAATTTAAGTTCTTTTTAATGTTTTCTTTATTAATCACTAATTTATCTATTAAATCTGTCAATCGCACTAAAGCAAAATCCATTGTTATACAAGCATCAGGAGCAATACATCTTTCTACAGAAGAGTGTGATATATCTCGTTCATGCCACAATGCAACATTTTCCAGTGCAGGAAACACATAGCTACGTATTAAACGTGAAAGTCCAGTTATATTTTCACTTAAAATAGGATTACACTTGTGTGGCATAGCAGAGCTTCCCTTCTGCCCAATGGAAAAATATTCAGAAACTTCGTCAACTTCAGTTTTTTGTAAATGACGAATTTCAATGGCAACATTTTCCATTGAACTTGCAATCACTCCTAAAATTGAAAAAAACGCAGCATGCCTATCACGAGGAATTACTTGAGAAGATATAGTTTCAGGTATAAGTCCCATTTTTTTTGCTACATATTCTTCAACAAATGGATTAATATTGGCAAAATTACCTACTGCGCCTGATATTTTACAAGTTGAAATCTCTTTTTGTATATTAATTAGTCTTTGGTAGCTGCGTTTAAATTCTGCATAAAACCTAGCAAATTTTAACCCAAGTGTAGTTGGCTCTGCATGAATTCCATGACTACGCCCAATACACACAACTCTTTTGTAATCCTGAGCTTTTTTTTTCAATGCTACAAGTAAGTTTTTTAGATCTTCAAGTAGAATATCACATGATTCTTTCAATTGCACAGCAAGACAAGTATCCAAAATATCAGAACTTGTCATTCCATAGTGGAGATAACGAACATCAACTCTAACTTTTTCAGCAATGTATGTGAGGAAAGCTATAACATCGTGTTTTACAATGAATTCGATTTCGTTGATCCGCTCAATATCAAATTCGATAGTACTAGAAAGCCTTTCAGCAATATCATTTGGAACCACTCCTAATTCTGCTTGAGCCTCACACGCTAATTTTTCTATTTTGAACCATATATTAAATTTGTTATTTTTTTCCCAAATGAAAGACATTTCTTTACGACTATAACGAGAAATCACTAATATCCTCCTTTTCATTTCTAAATATCAGTAGGCTTTGTTGCACAGCAACTAAAAAATTCAATAGTTGCTGACAAAATTCATTATAGGATAGTCGTTTAATCATTAAAAATGAAATATATCACAAAAAATAAAGTCATTAACTAAACGAGTATAACAAATTTTCGAGGATTAAAGGGATATATTTTTCATTTTGTTGATAGATTTCTTACATCATCTTACATGATTTGAGTTAAGCAAAAAAAAAGACAATAAACAGAGTAGCAAATTTTGACTTAATAATACTTAAATTGGGACAATAATAATTTGCTGACACTTAATTCAAGCTCGATTTAGCTTAATGTAGAAAAATGAAAAAGATATGCAAGTTGATATTATTTGATATAATCAATAAAAAAAACACTCAGATTTTTTATTGAATTTTGTTATTGAGCTTATATATCAAAACAAGTTTTGAGTCAGAGATACTTTTATTCTTGCATAAATGAAATTAAAAGAATTTATCAAGCAATTTTTTGTAACTCATAATCTCAAAATTATCTTCAAGCGCTGAAATAACAATAAGGGGAAAATAATCTACTGTAGTTAATGATAATTAAATCAATTATGATTGAAAATGGAAAGATCAATTAATGATAAAACAATAGTGATGATATTTTGCTTTTTACAGTTTGAAGAGACTTAGAGAAATTGTAAAACATCGCTTTTGATACTCTTTATTTTTATGTTAAAAAGAAAATCTCAAATTATCTTAATACTTAAGATGTATTTTTTTTGATTAGAAAATTAGTAAAAAAATGCTCAAACATAGAGGCCCAAAGAAATTAAAGTCTATAATAGAAAATTGTGCATTAAAATGCATGAAGAGTAAGCTGAGCAAAAATGAAATACGTCTTATTTTAAATTGGAGAAGCATAGTTGGAGAGGAAATAGCGAAGTGTACGAAGCCAAAAAAGATCTCGTATGCACAAAATATAAATTCCGGTATTTTACATCTGGTAGTAACAAATGACAGAAAAGCGCTGGAAATTCAGCATATAGTCTCTCTTCTAATAGAGAAAATCACAATATTTTTTGGCTACAAAGCAGTGTATGATATAAAAATTAAGCAGGAGAGTATTGACTATTTCGCTACATTAAGATAATCTAAGTACATAGAATAATTTGGTATATTCAAAGTGAGTAGAGTTTGTGAATTAACGAATAGGAAAAAGTCTTTTGGTAATAGGGTATCGCATTCAAATCATAAAACAAAACGTACCTTTTGCTTAAATTTGTGCAATGTTACGTTGATAAGCAACATATTGAACAAAAAATTTAAATTCCGTATAGCGTCGAGAACTTTGAGAACTGTGGATTATAAGGGAGACCTTGACACTTTTTTGCTTAATACAAAAACAATTAAGTTAAGCGAGAGAGCACAAAAAATAAAAAGAAGATTGAAAAAAGTTTTAACAAAACAAAAGTTAAAATTAGTCGTTTCAGATGCATAGTAAGCCTACATGGCTCAAGACAAAAGCTCCAACTGGTAAAATATTCAATGAGACCTTAAATACTATCAAGTTGCATAATCTGCATACAGTGTGTGAGGAGGCTGCATGTCCAAATATTGGTGAATGTTGGAATAAACGTCATGCTACTGTGATGATTCTTGGTTCCGTTTGCACTCGCGCTTGCGCATTTTGCAATGTTGCAAGTGGTGTTCCTGATAAATTAGATCCTCATGAACCAGAAAATTTAGCAAAGGCGATAAAAAAATTAAACTTAAAGCACGTCGTTATTACCTCTGTTGACCGTGATGATTTACCAGACGGCGGAGCAAATCAGTTTATAAAGTGTATAGAAGAAATTAGAAAGATAATTCCAAAAACAACAATAGAGATTCTGACTCCAGATTTTTTAAATAAGAAAGGAGCATTCGAAATAATTGCTGTCACCTCACCTGATATCTATAACCACAATATTGAAACAGTACCAAGACTGTATGCAAAGATAAGGCCAAGGGCTCGTTATTTTCATTCATTATATTTGCTGAAGATGGTAAAACAAATTAATCCTAAGCTTTTTACTAAGTCAGGGCTTATGGTTGGTCTTGGAGAAACAAAAACAGAAGTACTTCAGGTTATGGATGATTTACGCAGTGCCGAGGTTGACTTTATAACGATAGGTCAATACCTGCAGCCGACTCCAAAGCATGCAAAAATTGATAGATACGTTACTCCAGAGGAGTTTGAGCAATATAAATATATTGCTTATTCTAAAGGGTTCTTAGTGGTTGCATCAAGTCCAATGACTAGATCATCATACCACGCTGAAGAAGATTTTAACAGACTCAAAGCTTGTCGTTGATTCTTGTATAACTTCTCTTTTAGTTATGCAAGAAGTCTATCTCCACTTCTTCGAATTAAGTTTGATTAGCTTTTTTAAAGTATTATTTATTAAACCTTTAGTTTTAAAATATTTATTTACAATAAAATCTAATCGGAAGTATATAACATTCGCGAATAAGATGAAAAAGAAATCTTTGAACTATGAATTGAAAAGGCAAAGTATAAATTCTTCGGAGATGATTTTTGTGATAGCTGAACATATGAAAAACTTTATCAAAAAAAAAGACATTCCACTAAATAAAGTTAAATTAAAGATAATACTTGATGAAGATTGTAATATAAGATTACTGTGTCTGTCGAAGACAATCAATAGATCACTTTACCTAAATTATCATTATTTGATAAAAATCTTAATTTTAAAAATACTAAAATTGAGAACTTAATTTATTAAGAGAAGAAAATTTCTCATCACTCTTCAATAATAAATATTACATATCAAAAGTTATGTACTGCCAAATAAAAATTTGTGAGTTATAACCTTTTAGCTTTCCAAGCTGTGATCGAGATCAAATTGAACTTCACGGGTTTCTCATATTCTTGGATAAATGCAAAAAATAATAAAATAGTTATTGAAAATAATGACGAAAGTAAGTTTTTAATTTACTTTGCTGATGGAGATAGAATCTATTCGACTATTAATTATGAAAACTCAGTTTTAAAGTAGTATTGCTTAAAAATTTAAATATAAGAAAAATTCTACCTTAGCTTGATGATAGTGTGAATTTAGATAAAAGAGAGTTCAACTGCTTAATTAACAAGAGATTCATCAAGCAATCTAGCACAAGTTACTCAGGAATAGTTGCTAACAAAAAAGATGAGCTAGAAAAAAAAGCAATTCTGGAAGTAAACGATAGTGATTAAGAAATTTTGATAAACAATCCTGTTTTACAGAAGAAGTGGCGAAAAAATTAAAAGAAAATCCGAGAAATGCAAAGGGTTCTAAAAGAGAAGATGGTAAAAATTAAGAAAGTCTATCAACTCAAAATATAGCTATTCAACTACTTACTGATAGTAATAATAAAAATTAATTAATAATTGAAGTTGTAAATAATCAAATTCTAAAAGATGCAGTAATAACTGCTTTGAACAGTGATGATAATTTTTACAGTTTTACCAAAAGATCAATAAATATTAACAACGCAAAGAAGAAATTTACTTTACAAAAAGAGAAAAATTACTGGACGATATCTATGAGGCAAGTATAGCCTCAAATAGATAAGATCATAGCTATTATATCAAAAATAATTACTAAATGATTAATGATCAGTTGATTGTATGTAATCATATTACGAAAGAGGAAGTGGATATTCCAAAAGATTTCTATGATTTAAAAATTATTAAATTTGACAGTAGTTTTAGGCAGTAGTGATTATAAATTGATCTTTTGTAATGTACTTGATAATGAGTTTTTAAATATAAAAAATATGATCAGCAGTATTCAAATGTTTCAGATGAATATAAGTTCATAAATTTAAATTGCGCAAAAAAAAAGAATATAACCTCAATCTCAGTGAATTACTTAGCCATCGGCAATTGTTTTTCCTTACAAAAAAGACATACTGAACCAGACTCTCCAAATCATTATCAATCTGATTTATTCGAATAAAAAAATAGTGAGAAAGATAAGAAAATGACTACATTAATTAATAAATTTTGCTATTTTAATGAAAATGATTAGTATAAATATTTTTATTACCATAAAAATGTAGTGACGTTATTTATGATACCTCTGAAATCAATCAAGAGTATAAGATAATAGATAAAAATAATAAATTCTCCATTAAAGAATGGTGATGTGTAATTCTTTATACCATCTATAGTTAATTTAATTATTCTCATATAAGCTTTTGATCAAGAAAAAACTCCCATATAATAATCTCAGTCTTAGCAACTAACGCTTAGCAAAATAACGATTATCGGTATTACTTTAATTATATAAATATTTATAAAATATACTAAGCAAGAAAAAACAAAAGAAGCTTTAGTCATTGTCTATTTCTAGTATTAGTGTTTTTAAATCTCAAACGCTTCAATTTAACGACTTTTAGATTATTGCAACAGACTTTTAGCTTAAACGCTAAGAAACTTACTAAACAAAAAAAAAGACAAAAGAATTCAATGGTAGAAATGCTCAATCTCTAATCATGCAAATTGGCGTATTATACTATCTTAAACGACTTATAAATACGTTTCAACTTTTGTAGGGAAAAAAATCTAAAGTTTAGATAAAATTAATAAAGACATGAAGTGCACATAGTGCTAAAATTAAATTAAAACGCAGACCATAATACTTTTTCGTTTAATCTGCATAGTTAGCTACAAATTAGGTTATCATTTTCATGTAAAGGCAAGAGATCTATTGAAATAGTCATACAAAACTATAATATTGATCAATGCATTATAAATTTGAAACTATGAATATATTAGGTAAACTGATGATCTTATTATCAGTTTTTTTACTCTCTTTTTCTTCATATTCATATCAATTTAGAACAAAAGCAAATCAAGCAGTAGTCTTAGATTTAGCCTCAGATTCATTCATCTTTGAGCATAATTCTGATGAAAAAATGGCCCCATCTTCAATGGGTAAGTTGATGACTTTATATGTGGCCTTCGATTATCTAAAAGCTGGAATGATCAAGATGAAAGATAAGTTTCAAGTAAGTAGAAAAGCATGGGAAAGAAAAGGTTCTTCCATGTTTTTGATGGAAGGTCAATCTGTCACAGTGAAAGAATTACTCGAAGGAATTATAATAGTTTCAGGTAATGATGCTTGCATCACGCTAGCTGAAAATATTGCTGGATCAGAAGAAAATTTCGTAATGGAAATGAACGAAGTCGCACGTAACATGAATCTAAACAACAGTCATTTTGTCAATTCAAGTGCTTGGCCAGATGAAAATCATTTCATGAGTGCAAAAGATTTGGCAATATTAGCGAAGAGGATTTTCACTGATTTCCCTGAGTATTATAATTTATTTTCTGAGCAATATCTGACATATAATAACATTTTACAAAAAAATAAAAATCTCCTACTTTTTCACGATATTGGAGTTGATGGCCTAAAAACGGGCTATACAAACGCTGGAGGTTACGGAATTGCAGTATCTGCAAAACAAAACGATAGGAGAATTTTCGCCGTTGTAAATGGGCTAAGTACTGAAAGAGAGCGAATAGAAGAGGCAAAAAAACTTATACAGTATTCCTTTAATCATTTTAATACTAGGAAAATATTTGCTAAAGATGATGTAGTTGAGGAAATAAATGTTCTATACGGTAAAGATAAGAAAGTGCCTGTCACAGTTGCAAATGACGTTACTATAACCTATAGCCGCAACTTGCATGATAAAATTAAGATGCGTGTTGAATATAAAGATATGATACCTGCACCAATTAAAAAAGGGCAAGAAGTAGGTAAAATTCTTATAGAAATACTTGGTGTTGAGCAAAAAACAGCACCACTTTATGCAATAAACGACGTACAGGAATTAAATTATATAGAAAAGTTTTTTAGGATGTTGTTTTAAAGCTTAAATGAGGAATCATACGTAAAAGTGAGGCATATGCAAAAAGACCATATTATATTATATAGCAATAAAGAAAAAAAATAAAAGAAAAGAAAACAACAAAGAGGATTATTCCCTGCTTTACTTTATACAAAATGGCAATTTTTGTAGTTCTATAACTTATACCAATATCACTACATAGAAAGTGAATAGAAAGTAGTGGAAAAAATTACTTGACAAATCTCATTAATCTAATTTTCATAATGTTGAAACTATTTATTTAATTTATCAATCTATGAGGTTAAAATGACAAGAAGATTTGTATTTGGTGTATTATTGTTTAATTTTTTACATTATGTGTATCTCATATCTTTATAATCTTTATAAACTTTCAAAATTTTTACCTAATATAATCTAAAGAGCACTTGTTAAAGCGTTTAAGACAAAAAAACGCCAATTTTAAAAAATAGATAGTAAATAATTAGCTAACGTTGTTTCTTTTGCTGTTTTTTCTTATTTGATAAATTTCTTAAATATTAAAGTAATTCATGAACGAATATTTGTTTTTACAGCAAATGTTGTAATTCCAGCATTCTAATGCTAGAGTTTAGAAATTTTATTAGATTGGTGAGCATAAAAGTAGCTGTTTTACGTTAAACACAACATTTTCATTATTATGAAAACTTGATCTCAGTATCAAGTAATAAGATGATAGAAGAGGAATATTTTCATGGTAACGTCATAAAGTAAAATAAGATCCAGGATTTTGTATTTAAAAAAAAATACTTCCACTTTTTTAGAACATTTTGTATACTGAATTTAATATTGTATTATAAATTACTTTAAGTAAAACTTTTGATACTAAATCTACAAGTAGGCTTTATGAAAAAAAAATTTCTCTGTTCATCATTATCAATAAAAAATATTGAGAAAACTGCGTATTTTCTAGTTAATCGAGAGTTTTTAACGTAATTGATAAACAAAATGATCTAATCCCCTTACTTGAAATATTTAAAGAAAATTTGAATATAAAGATAAAACAAAACTTCTCTGGCAATACAATCAGAACGAGCCTATAAATTATATTAAATGTTCATGAAAATGATGTTGGCTTGTATGTAACTGCACATTTACTTTTTGGAATCTAAAAGACAGAAAAAGTTTACTTAATGTTTAAATATCGGAGTAATCAACGTACTTTCAATTAGCTATATACCTATAGAATATGACATTGATCATGAAAGTGAAGCTCGAATATTGAAACAAATGGAATTATGGAATGTAAGTTTGGTTACTTTCTCTGCAAATTTAATTGCTCAGGTAGTTAATGTAAAAAGTTAGAATAATGGGAGCAAGAAGGTATTAATAAAAGCAATAAAAAAAAGGCAAGATGCCCGACCTATCTGCTTACAGGAACATATATTTTCTACTTTAAAGCTTATTATAAGTAAGAGCTTTATTGTAAATAATAAATACTTACTTAACGTTAAAAACGTTTAAATTAGATTTAATATTAATATTAATGCTTATTTAGTATTTATACTAATATGTATAATATTATTACCATTTTCAATGATTATTAATAAAATTAAACTCTCAGTTTGGGAAAAATTTAATTTAAAAGATAAGGTAGTTTTATGTTCAATACTAATAATGAAATTAATGTTAAGAAAGAAGAAAGAAAACACAATTGATCCACCATGTTTGTTTGATTATATCTAAAAATGATTGACGAATATTATCCAAAAGATGAAACAGATGGGTAGAAAATATTCTTTTTACAATAAAATTACTGCAAATAATGAAATTCAAACTGATACTTTTAAGAAAGTAGATGAAAGTGTTCAAATTAACTTTAAACTCAAAGTTACAGAAAAAGAGAACCAAAGTGTAGTGATAAACAAAGACAGAGGGAGGGTGGTTAAAGATTGATAAAAGTATCATTTCAAGATATGGCAATACATACCAAATGCGTTGAAAAATAAACAAAAACATTGATACTAACTTAAAATCTAAAGTTGTAAAAAAAAGATGATGAAATAACAAATAAAGATGAAGGAATTTACTCTAAAGTAAATGATGTGGATCTATCGACGAAGACTGCATTGATATTAATGATCAAGGTAAATTAGCTTGAAACAATTATTATAATGTGTACAGAGAAGATGATGAAGCATTACAATTGGATGATATGAATTGAGAATTAGAACTTTAATGTTCACGAAATTCCCTCTTTAAAAAAAATGAAGATTTAATCTAAACTTGCAACGAGTAATAAAGGCTTTTGGAAGGAAAACTAATTTCAATAGTAGAAGAAGATAAGTAATTAAAATTACAACTTGCAAAATATAAAAAGGATTATACAAAATTGAAAAATATTTCAAATCAAATAGAAAAAGAGTTTTCTATTTAATTAAAGAAAAAGAAAAATGAAGTAGAGCAAAATTTAATAAAGATGAGAAAAAAAAGATGAACAAATAAGTAGCTTAACACAATTAAATAAAGCATTAGAATAAGATAAAAAGAATACATGATAAAATTGATGAACAACAGCAACTATATCTGAATTTTAATCACTTACTGATAAAAATGAAGCTATTGAAAGGGATAATGAAAGTTTGCGAATGCAAATCATAGGGTTTGAGAGTTATAAAGTTAGTTGGATTAGAAAGCAAATTAATACTTAAATTGTAAAAAGTAGCTTTACAATCGAATATAAATACATTTATTGCTCAATACAAAATATTCAAGAATCTAAATAACAATTAGAGGAAGAAAAGAGTAATATCGAGCAACAAAACAAGAGGAGTTAGAATAAACTATATACAAGAATGCTGAATTAAAAAATAAAGTAAGTAAATTGCGAAAAGAAAAAATCAAGTTTGAAAAACAATTAAAAGCTATGAAAGAAGAACGCAAAGCACACAAGAAAAATAAGTATGAGTTAAAATGTCGATTAAAAAATTTAGAAAGTAAACTAAATATAGCAATAAATAAAGAAAAGAACTTAGAAAATGATGTTACTGAATTACAAAAGCAAGCACAAGCTTTAGAAGGAAATAAAGAACAAGAATTAGCTGGATAGATAATATCTTAAAGGAAACTTTTTTGACCATTATGAAACTATTCATGCAGAAATTGCTACTAAATGATCAAAAGCAATTTATAAAAGAAAAAAATAGATGAGTTAATTTTATCCTTTTATCCTAAAGTAATCAAGTATATTAGATTGAAAGCTTACAAGTAAAAAATCTCTCATTAAAAATGAAGAATAGAAAATTTCTATCTGTGATAGAACGATTTATAACAGAAGAAATTGAAGTGAAGAAAATAGATGAAAAAAATAATGCAAAATCAATATAAATTGATCGATCAAATAAAAAAAATGGAAGAAGCATTAAAAAAAAGACACTTAATAATAATACAAAGAACAATTCAATGAAAATCAACATACATTAGGGAATTTAGAATATAAATTAGAGAATTTAGAAAGTCAAAGCATTATAGAAAAAATGCAACAACAGAAGGATAGCCTACTATCAAGTGAATATAAAATCAACAGCTAAAAATGAAGCTGATTTATTTCGAACGCCCAATACTTTTATAAGTTGCATTAACAGTACTGTAAGATTAAAGAATAATTTGACTTCTGAGAGAAAGCTAGTGTTGTTAATAAGCTTATAAATAAGCTATGTAATGAAAAATTTATGCAATCCTATACAAACTCATTACCTGAAGATGGTCTGGAAAAGTTATTAAAAACTAAATCAAAATCTTTAAACTAAAATAGTATTCAAAAATTAACAAAAATATAAGTAATGAATTTAATTTATTAAAAAATACAAACAGCACACCTAACTCCTTTCTGATCCGCAACAGCAACACTGCAAGCATAAATTCATTAAATGTTAGAGTAGGTTCTCTTAGCATAAAGTAACAATTCCTCTTTCGTTAAAGAATAATAGTTATCTTCCCAATGTTGCTTTAACAGTTTTAAACTTCTACCTAAACTTTTCCCTGATTGATAACCTATATTTATCAAATCATCACCAGATAAAGGAAATTTCGGGATATCAAACATCTTAGCAAATGAGATGTATTCATCAACATTTATTCCAGATTCAACACCACAGACTTTAATCAAATCACAATATAATTCCCTACCAAACAAGGATATGTATTTTTTTTGCTCTTTTCTTGAAAGCTCTGTTTTGATATCATTGAACAGTAAAAATAGCAGCTTTTTCCTTTGCTTATTTGAAAGACGTAAAAACTTGCTTATGTATTCTCCAATGGTTTGCTTGTTTTTGATAGTTCTAAGAAGCAATGCTAATTTTATTATCGCATCAGTGCAAAAAAGAAGCTTTGAGGACAAAATTTCACATTTTACTTCTTTCGGAATAATCTTTTGCAAAATATCAGATTTTTGCATGCTCTTAAGCGTTGAAATGGGATCATCACACTCTAACAATTTAAACATTTCATCTCTCACTCTTTCTCCAGAGAGGTTTTGAATCATGTACGAATGCTTTTTGCATATATCCAATATTTCATCACTCAAATTTCCAACGCATATTTTTGCGTGAAAACGAAACACTCTTAAAATACGTAGATAGTCTTCCTTAATTCTATCTTCAGCATTACCTATAAAGTTTAACCTTCGCGCTTTTAAATCCTGACTACCACCAAAGTAATCATATATATAGCCGTACTTATCTGCATATAGAGCGTTAAACGTGAAGTCGCGCCTTGAAGCATCAGTTTGCCAATTGTTGGTAAATTCAACTTTAGCATGTCTACCATCGCATTGAGTATCATACCTTAGCGTTGTGATCTCAAAAGATCTTTGGTTTAAAATAGCAGTGATAGTTCCATGTTTTAAGCCAGTTGGAATAGTTTTTATATTGCAAAGTTTGAGCGCTTCAATCGCTTGATTAGGCAGTAGATTGATAGCAAGATCAATGTCGTGAATGTCACGCTGAAGAATCGAGTCTCTTACACACCCACCAACAAGCCTTGCCTCACCACCAAATTTTTCTATGGCATCAATGATTAAACTAGTTTCATGATCAACTTGCATTTAGATTAGTATGTATTGTAGCTCATATTACATGAAATGCAAAGCTTTTGCAAAAACCATATATAAAAATATAAAGAGCTCTATGAAGATTTATTTTATAAATTGTGATATTTGCTGCTGACAAGATGTTACTCTTGTTTCTTTCATATTACACCTTGGTAAACTTGAATGGCTTTGCTCTTCAGAGCATTGAATACATTGCTTTATATTACTAACACACTGCTCTACAACATCACTAATTTTTCCATCAGCATTTTTTGCCAATAGCTTATCAAATGTCTTTTCAATCTCTTTTTTTTTAGAACTCTCTTTTGAGATATTACAATATCCTAAGATCTCATCTAACTGAAGTTTTTTTGCTAATAGAAAATCTTCTTGCTCTTGTTTTGCTAAACTTTTTTCTCTATCAAGAATTGGCTCGAAATGACTTTCACCATTATTTATTATATGTATTGTATCAACTTCATTATATTTTATATCATTTACAGGTTTAGATTTTGACTTATTTACAATTTGATTAGTCCATATTTCTTGCCCTTCTATATTATATTTTTCAACAATATGTAATTTTATATTATACTTCTCACAAAGTATTCTACCTTCAATATCAGGATCACCCCATCTATTACTGTCCATAATGTTTACTATATAGTCATTTACAATTTCATTACGACGCTGATTATTATTATCATAACTGTTGGCAATTACATTTGTAAACCATTCTGGTGGATTGTTTTGTGCAAATTCTCTACAATCATCTCTTAATTGCTTTACAGTAACTTTTATTCTTGTCTTTTGTTCCATACCTTGCCTGAATGAGTCAAAAAAACAGTTTCCATCACTAATTGCTTGTCCTATATAAAAATTATCAGGATAAGATTTACTACTTAAAGTAGCTATTTCTTCTTTTAAGCTCTTAAGTCTTTTCGCGCTTTCAATATGATAAAAATCACTTGGTAATTTCAGTTTTCTAGGTGCAGCCATAGCTTTTACCTCAATTTAGTTATACACTATTATATCAATAAAATTTATTGATTATATCAATAAAATTTATTGATAAGTAACCAACTAAGTATAGCAAAATTTTTAATTTATGCAAGAATTATAAGTTTATATAATATATATGAGCTTTAACTGTGGCATAATAGGACTACCAAACATAGGAAAATCAACTTTATTCAATGCACTTACACAATCAAGTGCAGCCGAAGCTGCAAATTATCCTTTTTGTACAATCGAACCAAATATTGGCAAAGTGCCAATAAGAGATCAACGTTTAAAGCAAATCGCAGCAATTGCCGGCTCAGAGAAGATAATTTACAATCAATTAAAGATTGTAGATATTGCAGGACTGGTAAAAGGTGCAAGCAAAGGTGAAGGGCTAGGTAATAAGTTTTTAAGTCACATTAGAGAAGTTGATGCTATCGTTCATTTACTCAGATGTTTTACAGATAATAATATTAGTCACATATATAATAAAATAGATCCAATATCAGATGCTAAAGTAGTAGAAATGGAACTAATTTTAGCTGATATTGATAGCATGGAAAAAAGGCTACCTCGGTTAGAAAAGAAAGCAAAGCAAGGTGATAAAAAATTAAAGAGACAACTTGATTTAATGCAAGAAGTCTTAACTACTTTAAAACTCGGTAAACCTGCAAGAAGCTTAGAACATATCGATAAAGATGAGATGAAGTTACTTCAATTGCTGACAACAAAGCCCATTATGTACGTCTGTAATGTCGAAGATACAAATATCCTAAATGGCAATGAATTATCTAATAAAATAGAAAAGATGGCAGAAGAGAACAAGAGTAAATTTTATTTTATCTCAGCAAAACTTGAAGCAGAGATTGCAAATCTTGAAGACGAAAAAGAAAAACAAAGTTTTCTATCAGAATTTGGCTTACAAGAGTCAGGGCTCGATAAAATATCGCGCATTATGTATGAAGTGCTGAATATGATAACTTTCTTTACCGTGGGACCAAAAGAAGCACGTGCATGGCCAGTAAAAATAAAATCAACAGCTGATAATGCAGCAGGTGTAATTCACACTGATTTCGAGAAAGGCTTTATAAAAGCAGAAACGATAAGTTTTACAGATTATATAAAATATAAAAGCGAATCAGCTTGCAAAGATGCGGGAAAAATTCTTTTCGAAGGCAGAGATTATATTGTACAAGATGGCGACATAATGCACTTTAGGTTTAATTTGTAGTGGATTTACCATTAACAAATGGTAGTCTCTCTCTGAAGAGAAGGAAAAATTTTCTCTACAATTTTACTTACTTATCAAAATCTGAATTAGGTGTATATCAATAACGATATTCTTGCGTGTCTGTATGTATTTTTCTTCTCTTCACATAGTGTCTGCTGGATTAAGCATTCTCTTAAGACTTCATATAAAGTTTTATTCTCTATAAGTACATCCTTGTTTTGTTTTAGCTGGTTCTAAAATTTCCTTCGGTCAAATATTTCTACCATCAATAATTGATTTTTTATACTAATTTGACCAGAATTTATAATTAAAACAATAATACAACTAAAGTTTTCTCTAAGGTATCTTTTACATTCCAATATTGTTTCTCATTCTTCTAAACTATTATTACTCTTTTGCTATTGCTATATATTTTTGTTCTTTTTATTTCACTTTTTTTTCTTCTTCAATTCTTTTAATCTTTTTTGCTAAAAAAGCTATTAATTTCTAAAATCTATCCAAATTTAATAATGTTAATATCAAAGTTCTCATGAATATTGCAATAGTATCATTGACATGTTTTAGATAATATCCATTAAAAAAAAGCTGTCAAATCACTATTTAAAAACTTTTTTACATCATTTATCCATTGCTCACAATTCTATCTAAATATGTATTTCATCCTCCCTACAAATTTCTCTTAATTTGATCATTACAATTTCTTACTTATTATATTAACCATCTTTTCTAGTTATTTCTTATCTTGCAGCATGACAATAAAAAACGTTCTTATTTCTTTCATAGTACTTTGTTATTTTAACAAGAGGATTTTCCTCTTTACCTTCATTATGATTCATATCATATAAATGATGGTAAATGACACTCACTTGAGAAATCCAAACTATCAAAATTCGATAATATGCTTTACTAATAGCATAAATTCTGTATTGTTTGCAGTTTTATCAGCTTGTTATGCAATATTATTAAAGAATTACTTGAACAGATGTTATGATTAAATTTAACTCCATCTACAAGTTCACCACTTGTTACTCCAGTTGCAATGAACACTGATTCGCCTCTTATCAGATCTTTTATAGTGTAGATTTTTTCTGAATCATCAATGTTCAAATTTTTTGTTCTTTCTTTTAACTGATCCGTGTCAAATATTAATCTTACTTCCATCTGTCCACCGATTGAGCTCAATGCTGCAGCCGCAAGCATTCCTTCTGGCGCTCCCCCAATGCCAATATACGTATCATAATTGCCATTCATTAGTGAAACTACAGCAGCAATATCACCATCATCTATTAATTTAATTTTTGCACCTAATCTCCTGATTTTTTCTATTAACTCATTGTGTCTTTCACGTTTAAGTATAGTTACTGTCAGATCACTTACTTTACATCCTTTTGCATTTGCTAGATTGTCTAGATTCTTCTCAATACTATTTTTTAATGAAACTACACCTTCTGGAAAATTTTTTCCTACTGCTATTTTTTCCATATAAACATCAGGTGCGTATAAAAAATCACCTCTTTTTGTTGCAGCAAGAACAGACATTGCTCCTTGTTTATAATGAGCACAAATTGTAGTGCCTTCAAGTGGATCAACAGCAATATCAATCTCAGGTCCACTTCCTGTGCCAACTTTTTCCCCGATATATAGCATCGGTGCTTCGTCCCTCTCTCCTTCACCGATCACAATCGTACCATTCATTTCAATTGAATTAAGCATCATCCGCATCGCATCAACTGCAACCTGATCAGCTCTTTTTTCATTACCAAATCCTACTAATTTATATGCAGCAAGCGCTGCAGCTTCAGTTACTTTGACTAATTTGTAAGCTAAATCTTCTATCATTTGTTCGAGATAAAGCATTGAATATACATTATGTCACTTAAAACTGCAAGATATCTTGACTGATTGCAGAGAAATTGTTATAATAAATTAACGTATAATAGTAGATTTAGTTATGGCATACGATGATGACGATATTAAAGAGTTATATCAAAAGATAATTATAATTTATTATATGATAATAAAAAAAATTGCTAATCTTAAAGATTTACTAAAAAAGTAAAAATGAGAAGAAGTCAATTATCAAAATAAATGTGAAGAAGTTCATTCACTAGGAAATCTACTTCTAAAAATAAGAAGCTGAAGATAATAACTAAAGTGTTAAAGATTTTTTCTTAATAACAAATTTGCTCTTCATGAGCAAGAACAAGTAATTAAAGCAATGAATGAGGAAAGAGAGCAAAAAGATACCTGATATTACAAAAAAAATAAAGTAAAAACCAACTCAAAAGACTCTAGTAACTCTAGAAATGCTCAATTTCCTTTATAATATGATAAAGGAAATTTTCACTCAAAACCTTAATATAAATATTAAAGAGTTTTACAAAAAATTAAAAAAAGAGGTAAAAGCAAGTATAGATAAAGAATAGAGATACAAAATTTTTGATTCATTTACAGATACTGTCTGTTCCAAAGCAAGTATTACAGGTAACAGCAGTGTATTTCTAAAGATTGCTGAATTATTTAAAAGCTTAGATATTATAATCTATTTGAAAAGTTTGGCTTCTAAGATTATATTGATATAGCTGCAGAAAATGAACAAGACGATATTGTAAAGATATTTTTAGAAAGCGATAAGTTTTACAAAGAGAGAAAAATTACAAGCCTTGAAAGCTGCTATTGTTCAAGGCAATATTCAAGGAAATTAATCATTTTTAGGTCACATAAAATGTGAAAAAGCGTTAAAAATTCTTAATAAGCTAAAAACTACAATTTTTCACAGAGAAAAAATTGAAGATATAGGCAATTCCTTTTATATAATATAAATATAACTAAAGAAAAAAAAGCTCAAACTCTAATTGATTCTGTCATGAATTATAATGTATCAGAAGTTAAGCGACTTTTAGAGTATATGATAGATATATACCAGAGATTACTATGAAAGATCTTTTAGAAAAAAAACAAAGGCGATTATCACTTAAAGAAGAAGATGATAAATGATGATCAAAAATTAATGCAATAATTCAGCTACTTAAACTAGCGAATAAACAAGAAAAAAAAGAGAACAAAGCACAAAAGAAAATGTAGCAACGTCTAGCAGTAATATTGTAGGTGTTATGAGTACTGATCAAACTGACTCATTAAATATTGATAATGATATTAAAAACTTATATGAAAGCATAAATAAAACTATAACACTTGCAATTCGCCATAATAGTGAAATCACTAATCTTGAAGATTTAAAAAAATATTTAAAGAGAATGATTAATTTTCAAGATATAATGCACAAGAAGTGATTTTTTAATAAGAAAATTGCTTTTGGAGTTTGCAGTAAAAAATGATCATCTTCATGTTAAGAAATTTTTCCTTAAGAATGGATTATCCTTTCTCAACAAGAGCAGATAGCTGCAATGTCAAAATGAGGAAGAGAAGCAAAACACATCTAATAATATAAAAAAAATTAAACCAATTCTTCCAAGAAGAAAAGAGGAAAAAGATATAGACTAAATTCTTATATCAAGCTGCTATAATAATTCTCACGGCTTCACAAATCCTAAATTTCTCTATCAAATAAAGAAGAAATTAAATTTTAAAGAAAGCTGGAAAAATTCTCATATCTCATTAAAGAATGATGTTAATATATTGTTATTAGAGGATTATTCATATTGCTGCTGCAATGATTCCATCTATAGCTGATGCAGTTGTTTATTGTACATTGCAATTACTTTAACTCTAGTATCTACTGAATTAGACGTAAATTCTACATTACCAAGTTATAAAAAGTTATCGTGCTACAATAAAACAATGCTGGAATCTAAAATTTATCTAACACATTTAAGTTTTATGCTAAATTGTGCCGCTACTAACTTTGCAATTGGTACTCTATAGGGTGAGCATGAGACATAATCAACTCCTGATTTAATGAGAAACTCTATAGAGTTTGGATCTGCTCCATGCTCTCCACATATACCAAGTTTTATTTTTTTTCTGGTTTTCCTACCTCTTTCAATAGCTATCTTGATTAACTCTCCTACTCCTTCGATATCCAGTACTTCAAATGGATCGTTCTCGAGTACGTTGTTATTTTTATAGGAATCAAGAAAATTAACTGAATCATCTCTTGAGAGTCCCATAGTTGTTTGCGTTAAATCATTGGTACCAAAACTGAAAAATTCTGCGTGTTTTGCTAATTTATCAGCAATCAGTGCTGCTCGTGGCAGTTCTATCATTGTTCCAATTGAATAAGCTTTATCTGATGTCATTCCAAATGAGATAACAGAAGATTCTTTCTTTATTAATTCGCATATCAAAACAAATTCTTTCTCATTCATGATAAGAGGAGTCATAATTTCAGGCTTAATTTCTGCCTTTTTTTCTTTTCTTAATTCATCTACAGCGCAGAGTATTGCTCTAATCTGCATACTATATATTTCAGGATGAGAAATGGCAAGTCTACAACCTCGGTGACCAAGCATTGGATTTTTTTCTGATAATTGTGCTATTTTATTTTTTACTGATTTAATTGGCTTATTAAGTGACTTAGCGATTTTTTCTATGGCAGACTGATTTTCTGGTAAAAATTCATGCAGAGGTGGATCAAGCAAACGTATAGTAACCTCTCTGCTCTCCATAACAGAAAATATTTCTTTGAAATCAGACTTTTGCATTTGCTCTAATTTGCTAAGTGCATTCGCTCTTGCGATCTTATCATCAGCTATTATCAATTTTTGAATGAACTCAATCCTATCACTAGCAAAAAACATATGTTCTGTGCGACATAATCCTATGCCTTCTGCACCAAACTCTTTAGCAATCCTTGCATCTTTTGGAGTATCAGCATTTGCTCTCACCTTGATCGTTTTAATTTCATCTATCCAGTTGATTATCATTTTGAATTCTTGCGATAATTCAGGCAAAATTGTAGGAAGAATACCAAACATTACTTCACCTGTCCCTCCATTGATTGTAATTGGTTCTCCCTTATTTACTTTTATATCTCCTATAGAAAAAAAATTCCCATCTTTATCAATATAAAGTCCACTCACACTGCAAATACACGGCTTACCCATTCCACGAGTTACAACAGCAGCATGTGAAGTCATTCCTCCTCGTGCAGTTATTATAGCGCTTGCAGCATTCATCCCATTAATATCTTCAGGACTCGTCTCTGATCTTACTAAAATTACTTTTTTACCTTCCTCTACAGCTTTTTCTGCATCATTTACGCTGAATACTACATATCCAGAAGCCATACCAGGAGAAGCAGGTAACCCCTTCCCTATTACTTTTTGATCATTTTTAACTTCAAGGACTGGATGCAATAAATCATCAAAAGTTTTTGGATTAATCCTTAATATTCCTTCTTCTTTTGTAATTGTTCTTTCGTTTATCATATCAACTATTATACGCACAGTAGCTTCAGCTGTACGTTTACCAGATCTAGTTTGCAAAATCCATAATTTACCATTCTGCACAGTAAATTCTATATCTTGCATATCTCTATAGTGCCTTTCAAGCTTTTCACATATATCGCACAATTCTTGATACACTCTTGGCATCAATTTTTCCATAGTATTTTCTTGCTTCCCATCAGCTGGCATAGGAGTATAAATACCGGAGACCACATCCTCACCTTGAGCATTAATCAAAAATTCACCAAAACACTTTTTTTCCCCAGTTACGGGATTGCGCGTAAATATCACACCAGTTGCAGAATTGTTATTAAGATTACCAAAAACCATTGCTTGTACATTAACTGCAGTTCCAAGAGTTTCAGGAATGTTATTTATTTTTCTATAGGAAACAGCCCTGTTATTATGCCAAGAAGCAAACACTGCATTTACCGAATTGAGTAATTGCTCTTCAACATTCTGTGGAAAATGTTTTGCAGTTTTTTTATATACTATTTTTTTGAAATCGTCAACAATCTTTTTTAAAACATCAACATTAAGATCAGCTAAACTTTTTGCTCCATTCTTTTGTTGTTCATTATCAATGATATTTTGAAACAGGTGATGGTCAATCTGCAATACAACGTTGGAATACATCGTAATAAAACGGCAATAGCTATCATAGGCAAAACGTTCTCCATTTTTTTTTGCAAGCCCAACAATTGTTGTATCATTTAAACCAACATTTAAGATTGTATCGAGCATACCTGGCATTGAGCTCACACTACCAGAGCGTATCGAAACCAGTAATGGATTATTTGAATATCCGAATCTACAACCGATATCATTTTCAAGCATAGTCAGGTATTTTTTAATTTCCTTACGCAAATCGTCAGATAATCTACTATTCTGATAATAATTTTTGCAAATAGAAGTGGAGATTGTAAAACCAGGTGGAACAGGAATACCAATATTGCACATTTCCGCTAAATTTGCCCCCTTTCCTCCCAGCAGATTTTTCATTTCCGCATTGCCTTCACACTTGCCTTGGCTAAAGTAATATATCAATTTTTCTTCCATTGTTTTTCCGGATTTCCACTAATAAACACATTATAGATATAATTCCTACAGAACTTGAAACTATAGGGTAATAAATTTTACAGAATTTGGCAACAACAGATAATAAGTATGATTAAGTAATAAATGATCTTATCATAACTGAAAAGCTCTTCAATAAGTCTAATGTTATTTCAATAACAGCTTTTCCATTTCTATTTGGCCTACTTTCATCCCTTTCAGTTTGCTGCTTGACTTTCATTCATAATATGATTTATTTTCTTTTATTTATTTCCTCATCAATCAACTCTTCCTATGCTGCCTTTCAAGTTACTACATGATCTAAATTGAAATTTATGTCAGAAAAATTAAGATATTGAAAAATTTGTTCATCGTACAATGCTGTTATTCTTCTATTTTCAAGATCTTGAACGTATCTGCTTACATCTTCTTTATCAATTTTCATCTCTTTCTCAACTACTGCTATTTGACCTTCTATAATTTCTTTCTTCTTCCTCAACTTCTCATGTTCTTTATACTACAATTCATCCATTAACAGAAGTAGGAATTTCTTTCACTCGCTGCATATTTCTTTTTGACCAAAGATTTTATCTTTATGTCTATATAAAATATCGTCTGCTACACTTGAATCATTTATTGCAAATAAGTCATTGTTTAATGATGCATGAACAATTTTTTCATTATCGTCTTGAAATATCTCAACACACCATAACAATATTTTTTTTAAGAATTGTTATATCTTTTCCTATATAACCATTAACGACACTCAAAGAATCAAAACTATATATATTTCACCTTCATGTTTTATAAACTGCTTTAAGAGTGTTAGAACAATTAATCTAAATGCATCTTATTTCAATGGCTAAGTATGTTTTCTGTTTATCTGTCATATTATATATATTATATATATTCTCAAAAAAAAAATCTTAATACTTAATATCATTGCCATCTATCATTCATTTTTTATCTATCTCATTTCAATTATATTGATATAAATCTACAACATACATTCCTTCAATCTTTTCTAGTTCACTTTTTTAAATCATCTATTTGTATTTGATACTATTTGAACTCTGGATCATTTATAACTAAATAAATATCTCTCTTTTCTTTATTTTTTATTTTTTTTAATTTAAAATTTTTAATTATATCTAAATAATTAAGGGAAGCGTTTTTATCATCTGATAAAAATGTATCATATACTCTCAATATTCAAATTAGTATTATTAATACTTCATTTGATAACTTTTGTATCATTAATCATTATTTCCATTTAATTAATTTAATATACTGATAATATAATAAATTATATAATAAAATAAAAATAAAATGTTTAATTTTAAGTAGCTTTCAAGAATTTAAATATTTTAACCTTTACATTACACAACGAATCATCATCAGTAACTTCTTTAGATAAAACTTTTTCTCCTTTGTACTTTGAAAGAAAGTATGAATCATTAAACAGAACAAGTTTTTCACTTATAGTGTGTGCTTGTACTCTTTAGTATCTTCTTGCGATTTAATTAGATCGTTAAGCTTATATTTATTTTATCTATAATCTCCCATCCAACACACTTTGGAATTTTGTTATTTCCTCTTCCAACTAATGCTAACGCAACTGCGCTCATAATCGATAGCTTATCAAAACGCAGAACTACTATAATTTCCTCGTTTGTAAATTTCATTATATAATCTTGTAAGTAGATTACTCGTTTGTGCTTGCAATAGGCTTATAATCTTTATCATTATACGAAATAAAAGCATTACTACTTTCCAATCTTTCTTCTTCCATCATCTAAACATAGAGATTAGAATATTGCATTTAACATGCAGTAAATCAATTATTTTAACAACAGTTTACTGATATGAAAAGCAGGATTCTCTTTAAGCAGAAGAGATCTCTTTCGTTAAAGGAAAAGAAAATTTATATATATAACAAACATAAACAATTTCAATTGTTTGAATAGATATGCTTGCAAATTTTGTTTTTACGATTCTCATCTTATGCTTTTTCTTCCCATTTAAAATAGTTATTACATCACTTGGAACAAGCCAAGAATATTTATCAGCAGCTTAAAATTGTATATTTTATCATGAAGAATAAATTAAAACTTCAGCTAGATTTTTCATCTCTTCATCCTTTATGATTATCGATATTCAATCGTTACAGCATTGCCTTGCTTTGGCAGCTCAGCATATTTCACATCAATTGGATAAACAAAATTGCGATTAAAATAAATATAATTGACCTTATTGTTCAAATATAACTAACTTGCACTCACAAATTGAATTGGCTTTGAGTTGTAATTAAAAAAAAATTCACCAAATGATATTTCATATGTAACTCCCTTGCCTTTTTGTGCAAATTCAAGCTTAGAATCTTGCTCAATAATATCAAAAAAAATAGCAGCTTTATAGGAAATTTAATAATTAAACGTATCGACTATTGATGATTTATTACATATTTCCAAAAAACAATCCTTTAACGTAACTTGCGTAAACTGAGCGTTTTTTAAAACTGCCTTTTGCATTTGCAATAGACCAGATAAAACATCAAAAACATTAAACCGAGAATTTTTCCATCAATCCAATACTCTGTTTGTCAATTATAGATAGTCAGCCCACATATCACACAAATTAGAAAAATAAGGATTGGCATTGCATCTCATAACTTAGAAAAACATTTTCTCCATCATTTCTGAATTTTGCCATTTCCTTAGTGTTCTTTCGATTGTAATTTTCTACATAAGGAAAGCCCATTTCTTCATCTGGATATCACAAATATTTGATCTCTATGATGTTTTTATCAATAAATACATTAAACTCATTAGTGCAGCAGTTCATGATAGAAAATCAATATTCGGTAAATTATATTTTTTCATTTTTAATTAAAATTTTGTTTTATTACTATCAAGATTTACGTGAGCTTCACTACATCATTTTCTATATTTTTTTATGCATATTCACTATCGTTATACTCTCTCTTCTCAGAAATGCTTTTTGAATAATCGTAAAATAATTTTACCTAATCTCACTGCTCCAACTATCAATTACATCTTCCACGGAAAATATAAGCCAAAAAGAGGCTTTGAGCTATCAATAAGAGGAAAATAAGTATCTACGCAACAACGTTGATGTACTGCAAAGACCAAAATCATCATATTATACCATTCATTATATGAATAATATTTACTCCAGTCGACAGTATAAGTTACATTTATCTCCTTCCCAAAATGAAGTTTTATCTTCTTTTGCAAATCTGACTAACTTCATAACTGTGAAATAATTATCTTTTGCATCATTTATTCTAATAAACTGTGCAATTCAGACTCAATGATAAATCCTTCCACTTTAATTGTTTAGCAATGTTAGTATAATGTTCTATAAATTTATTATACTGATCTTTTAAAAAGATCACTTATATCTTCAGAATCTTACTCAATTCTCTTAGCCACTCTTTATTTTCTGTGTCAAACAAAAGCATTAGATAGAGCGTTATCTTATAATCTCTGTTATGTAATTCTTCTTATATATCTTATTACTACTTTAGTACTACATCACTAACTGTGACGCTATATCATGAATTATCGTTATCATCTTTTGAAATCAATTGGGCATTACCCTCTGAGTAATTTCCCATTTGCCAATCATTGAGTAAAATATCAAGGAATCATCTTAAAACTCAACTGTAGGATACATTTTACAATCCTTAATATTCAGATTATTCATAAACCAATTAACTACTTTTACACCAAATCAATATTTTGCAAACTTTCTTTTAATTGATCAAAAGAAAGAATTGAATCACTCTTTATTAGAATGATCATTCTAATTTACTCTTTGGTCCAAGTTCACATAAAATGTGTTAGCTACTACTTATTCTTTTCCATGCAATTTTCTTCTGTATTTGCATATTATGATAAACTCCCCTGAGTTTGATATGATATTGTTTTTAAATCCACTAAAAAAAATTTTTAATGAATATATAAGATATTACTCTGTAAACTAACACATTTCCCTCGCCTTCGATTGATGATATAAATTGACCAAGATTTTAGTCTTTTGTATCCGATAAAAGTATAATCCATTTCATCAAAATTAAGTGACGTTGTATCTCCAAGAGGGGATTCTATTTAATTTTCTATTTCTCTCCTTTGTAAATTGTAATCGTAAGCGTTGTATAGTAGTTATACACAACACTCATACATCTTCTCAGTTTTATTTTTGGTGTGTAGGTTACTATTTCCTCTTTTAGATGCTATGCACAAATAATATTTCTACAACTCTTGCAGTCTCATAGATAATTGGAATTGTTCTACCGTAAATTAAGATTTGAATTTACAGATTTTTCAACCTTTTCATATGTGTTATCTTTTGCGCAATATCCAAAATCAAAAAAAAATTGCATTTTGGATCAAAAATTCAGATACTGAGATCTGACTTTTTCATAGTCATGAAAATATCGTATTTTAACATAACTTTTATACTCAACAACTTAATAAAATTCCCTGGATGCCAGTATCAGCTACTTGCATAACATCCTTAATAGTAAGCTCAAATCACAATATTCGTACAGTTATATGCTCCGACATTTTGATCTAAAAATACTACTTTAATGATAAATATTAAAATAATTTACCAGATGAGAAAAAAAGGCAAAAAATCATGAGTAACGAGTTTGATTCTATAATACTTTAAATTGGCACTATAATAATTTGCTGATGCTTAGTTCAAGCACGATTTTACTGAATGTAGAAAAATGAATAAAATATGTAACAGCTATAATTTGATACGATCCGTCAAAAAATACCCTGAATTTTTTATTGAGTCTACAGATCAAAAATAAATTTTAAGTGAGAAATAGCATTACTACTATAATAATTAAATTGAAAGAATTTATCAAGCAAACTTTGCACTCAATCTATCTATTTTTGAATAAATTCCATTTGTATTTCCTGTATACTATCCTCTATTTGCCTTATTTGCTCTATTAATCTTTCTTCTAAATAAAAATTACCGCTCAGCCTTGCTTTGATTTTTTCTTCTTGTAACACATTTAATTCTTTCCGTAATATAACGTTATTCCATACAATTTCTACTGATCTCCTCTCGTTTAATTGGCTATTTAATATATTAGTTTTTTTAAATATAAACTTTACAGTTTTAACACCACTAGACTGCTCAAATTCTCGTAATAAAGTCTCCATATTGAATTCTCTTTCATTATTCGCCACATCAATTATGTACTGTTGTAATTTTTTCATCCTGGCATTGGTAAACTCAAAATGAGAAAATTGCTCAAAAAATATTGGATGATATAAGATTTCAGGAAATTCTATTACTATACGCAGAATTATTGCTTGATTTTGCTCTGCTTCAATCGATTCTGGAGATTTGCTTCGTAGATATTCACCTTTTATTGCTCTAATTTTACTATTAAAAATCTTCTTTTTAAAGCTTCTTCTTAGTTCATTAACCTTATTGTAAAAATAATCTCTATAATATCTTCTAATACTACTGTTACCAATAGTATTGATATATTTCATGAATTTGTACTCAAGAACTGAATATTTTTCCGGAGCAAAGTTTTCATAGCTTTGCAAGCTACTATTGACTATGTGATGCCATAAATATTCAGAATGCAGTTCTGTTGAATGATCAAGAACAGAAAGTACATCTTTTTTCTTATATTCTAATTCATTACATATATCATATGGGTCTTTATTGCTTGGCAAAGTCACAAACTTTAATATGTATCCAGGCTCTAATATTGGCAGAGCAAATTCAGCAATTCTAGTAGTGGCGCAACGTCCAGCACTATCACCATCCATACAGATTGAGATTTCTTTAGCAAATCTCCAAAGATTTTTTATCTGCTCCGCAAAAATTGCAGTACCAAGCGAGGCAACTGTATTACTAATTCCCGTCTGATGTAATGCTATTACATCCATATACCCTTCAACAACAAATATATGTTGTTTTTTGCGTATTTCGCTTAAGGCGAGATTTAGTCCGTATAAATTTTCCTTTTTTCTAAAGAGGTAGCTCTCTGGGCTGTTTAAATACTTCGGCTGTTGTTCAGAGTTCAGTGCACGTCCACCAAAACCAATAACTTTGCCCGTAATGTTGTGTATAGGAAATATCAGCCGATCATAGAAATGATCACTAGAATTCTTGTTTATTAACCCAATATCGATCATAATTTTATCTTCAATACCAGAAGAGTTTAAATACTCCTTCAAGCCAGAGTTTGGAGCATAACCTATCTTAAATTTATCTATTATTTCAGGCAAAATCTTGCGTTGCTTTAAATAGTCTATAACACCTTGATTTTTTTGTATAAACCAGTTTTCAGCTAAATTCATAGTTGAAAACAATTTATTACTTTCTTTGATAATATTAAGGTTTTTGAATAACTTAATACCTGCAACTGATGCTAGCATTTCCAATGCTTCTTTAAAATTTAAGCCATCAGTTTGTGAGATAAACTCAAACACATCACCATGAGCAGAGCAGCCAAAACAGTGATATGATCTCCTAATATTACTTACAAAAAAAGAAGGAGTTTTTTCATTATGAAACGGACAAAGTCCCACGAAATTATCTCCGCTTTTTATTAGCCTGACTTTCTTACTGACTATGTCAGATAGTAATAGTCTTGATTTTATAATATCTATAAAATTCATTTTACTTATCGAATGAGTGATAGGATAAAAATTATCCAGAATTTATACTACCTTAACTCGAAGTTTGTTTCAAATTTCAAAGCTTCCAAAAAGTCAAGAGGGCTTGACAAAAAAGACAAAATAAACTACCCATGTTAGATGTCTTTAAATCATAGTTTCTTATATGATAGATATAATATCAATTGCCTCAGACCACGCAGGTTATGAATTAAAATCAGAGATAAAATTTTACTTAGAAACCTTAAATTATAAAGTGATAGATCATGGCTGCACTGCCGAGCAAAAGAGTGTAGATTATCCAGACTATGCTGTTCAAGTTGTAAATGATATAATAAATAAAAAAGCAAATTATGGGATATTAATCTGCGGTACAGGCCTCGGCATGAGTACCGTAGCGAATCGTTTTGAAGGAATTTACGCTGCTTTATGTAATAGCGTTGAGATTGCAAAATTAGCTCGTGAACACGGAAACGCAAATATATTATGTCTTGGTGCAGAGTTTATTGCAATTGGATTAGCAAAAGACACAGTCAAACAATTCCTTGAAACAGAGTTTTCAAAAGAAAGTAGACATAAAAAACGCCTCGATAAAATCAGCAATACAGCTTCTTTTAATAAGAAGAAAAAAACACAAACTTATAACAAAGATGAAGTATTAAAATTCGCTAAAATGGCAGGAGAGTGGTGGGATGAAAATGGCAAATTCAAGACATTGCATATGATAAGTCCTGTGAGAGGATCATATATTATTGAAAAAATAAAAGAGTTAAAAAAATGCGATTTAAAGAAATTATCATTGCTTGACATTGGCTGTGGTGGTGGCATTTTATCAGAGTCAATGGCTCGAGTTGGCATTAACGTTGTTGGAATAGATGTATGCGAAGAAAACATAAAAGTGGCACAGTTACACACGAAAAAAGTGGGATTAAACATAGAATATACACATACCAGCATTGAAGAACTGAAAAACGACAAAAAATACGATGTGATTCTACTTATGGAAGTACTTGAACATGTAGATAATTTAGAATTTTTCATAAAAAAAGCGATAGAATTGCTAAAACCAGAGGGACTGATTTTTATATCGACAATAAATAGAACTATTAAATCCTTCTTTCTTGCAATAATCGGTGCAGAATACATATTAAACTGGCTGCCGAAAGGTACACATAACTGGAATAAATTTCTCAAGCCATCAGAAATTGCAAATTATCTAAGAGAAAATAATATCACATTACAAAATATGAATGGCATAGAATATAACGTAATAAAGCATGAATGGAACCTAACCAAAGATGTTGATGTTAATTATATACTTTGTGGTGTAATGAATAGTTAGCTTTAAAAATACCATCTTTTATATCACAGTTGTTCAGAATGAACAACGCATTCTCTTTTATTATTTGCTACCAACTATCAGAGTATTGCTGCTAATTCCTATTATCAAAATAAACTCATTATTTATACCAATAAATCAATACTAATTGATAGCAACATATTTTCCATCTTCAATCATTTATTTCTCATAAAGAGAGTAAGCTTCTCTTTATTGAGATCTTTTTCACAATTTGAGAAATATTTAAAAAAACACAATAACAAAGATACCAAGTGAAAAAAAAGTGCAGACCAAGGCATTCTATCAAATATTGCAGGTAAGCTTGCATCAATTATCATCACTGTAATCAGTGCCAAACAATTTCATGAATGTAATGTATTGATTAAACAATACATCCTTTTGTTGCTCCCTCAATGTACATATCAAATGCGTAGAATAGAGTAAAACTTCAAATAGAATGGCAAATATATCTTCTATTATTCTTCATAGTGATTTTTGATTTCACGTTCCATTATTTCTTATTTTGATTAATTTTCAGCAAATAGTTATTCTTTAATAAGATTTAGTAATATGTTCTTTGTGATGTGGTGATATCAAATGTAATAAGACAAATTAAATTGCCAATCAATAATAGTGTCATTCCAGCTTCGCTTTCTTGTCATTCAAGTAGCCAACATTAGTATCAAGGATACTACTTTAATAAAAAAGTACTTAAGAAATTTACCAAATTGAGAAAAAAAAGCAAAAAAAGCCACGGTAAGTGGCTAATTATTTATATGTATCTAAAATATCAGAGTTTTTATTCTCAGCATTACAATTAAGCTACTTTTAAATGTAACTAATCAAAACTATAAATATTAAGAATTTTTACTGAGCAGAAAAAAGATAAAACTCTAGGAGAGCTAGTATTCAAATACTCTCTTGTATATTTGATGTTCTCTATATTGTCTAAATGACTTATAAGTGTATATATAAACTTGAAAATCAGAAGTTTTAAAGACATGAGATGCATATAATGCGAAAAATTAGTACGCCAAATACAAATTTTCTTGTCATTTTAATTTGTATAAATTATGGAAAGTTAAACAAATAGCTTTAGTACTATGATAAAAAAATGGCGAAACTTGTGTCAAGCAGTTTTTTTTGTTTCTTTTGCTAAAAATCTGAATTCAGTCTACCTCAAGCTAACAATGAATCACTAGATATATTATCAATTATATTGATTTGATTTAGTATCTTATTAGTGGAGTAAAAATAGTTTTTTATAAATTCCTTATATATAGCTGTCAATTTATGTATATCATCTATTGATACGTATTCATTTATCTGATGTGCGGTTTTATTAATCATACCAAATTCAATTACTGGGCAAACATCTTTGATAAATGCAGCATCAGATGTTCCGCCACTTGTACTCAGTACAGGATCGATATTGACAACTTTATTTATTACATCAAGTATAATATCAATATCTCTATTGGGAGTAGAGAGAAAAGCGTCTCTACTGCTATACATAGATAGTTTATAACTATTAGTTACACTTAAGGATATTTCATTAATTAATTTATATAAACCTCTAGATGTTTGCATATTGTTATATCGAATGTTGAAACTTGCAGTTACTGAATCAGGTATTAAATTATCGTTATCATTTCCAACATCAATAGTAGTAATCTCGCAGTTTGAAGGCTGAAAATATCTATTACCATGATCAAAAATAGTATTTTTTACCTTATCTAATATTGACATCATCTTATATATTGGATTATCCGACAAGTCTGAGTAGGCAACGTGCCCTTGTCTTCCATAGCAAATCAATTTAAATGTTACAGATCCTCTTCTGCCTATTTTTATAGTATCACCTAGTTTCTCACTACTAGTTGGCTCAGCAATTATGCAATAATCTATCTTTTTTTGCATACTTTCCATCCATTCTAAAACTGCTTTTGTTCCATATTCTTCTGTGCTCTCTTCAGCACTGGTAATCAATACACTTATTGAGCCATTAAACTGAAACTTTTCCTCAATTAAATTTACCATGGCGGTAATAAATGCTGCTACTCCGCTTTTCATGTCAGTTGCTCCCCTTCCATACAACATTCCGTTCCTTATTTCTGGCTTAAATGGATCAGATTGCCAATCCTTCAATTGACCTGGTGGCACAACATCAATATGGCCAGCAAAACATAAATTTGGCACTCCATTTATATATTTTGCATAAAGATTTTTAACTCTAATTTTACTATCACCAAACTCTAAAATCTTACAATTAAAACCACTTTTCTTGAGAATTGCTGCTATATGATCTATTGCTCCACTATCTCTTGGTGTTATACTCTTAAAAGAAATCAATTTCTTAGTTAATTCTACAGGGTCAATCTTCATATTAACCTTGAAATACTGATATACTATATTGTAAACATCTTATGCACTATTTAAAACAAATATTACACCAAGCTAAGCAAAATCTTATAAGAGAAGTAATAATAGATCATCACCTCGCTGATAATATCTATGAAATATGTACACAACACGGAAATGATATCGTCTTAATTGCAGACGAAAATACGATAGAGCTTTTAAATAAAAATGTACTTAATAAAATTTCTCATTTAATTGTTCCTAGTAATAGCATTAAGCCTCTTGCAAAATCCCATTTCATCTCTGATACTTCCAAAATTTTGTCATCTCAGTGCTTTGACACTGAGATTCAGAAAAAAAAAGTATGGATTCCAATGTCAAACACTGGAATAACGTCAGATAGAAAAATGATACCGAATAGTGTTGCTTCTCTTGAAACTATCAATTTAGTGAGAAATAAGGCAAAAGATATGGACTTAATAGTTGCATTTGGTAGCGGTACTGTTAACGATATCTGCAAGTATGCAAGTTACCTTGAGAAAAAAGATTACATATCATTCCCAACAGCAGCATCTATGAACGGCTATACTTCTGCAAATGCTTCAATATTAGTAGATGGATATAAAAAATCCTTTGCAGCACATCTTCCTAAGGCAGTATACATCGACATTAATATGATCGCTGATGCACCACTGCGCCTTACATTAAGCGGATTTGTGGATTTTATCTGTCGTTCAACAGTAGAAGCAGATTGGCTATTATCTCATCTGCTACTTGGCACAGAATATAACGAATTACTTTTCATACTTATTCGCGATCTAGAGAAAATTTTACTTAGAGAGCATTTAGCGCTTGCAAAAAGAAGCAAAAAAGTGATCATATTACTTATGGAAGCCTTACTAATCTCAGGACTTGGAATGGCGATATCAGAAGGAAGTCATTCTGCAAGTCAAGGAGAGCATATCATAGCTCATGCAATGGAAATGATAACAAAAGATTATTCTTCATTACATGGTGAAAAAATTGCTGTTACAACTCTTACCATGGCTAATTTGCAGGAAAAGGTATTATCAATACAAAATCCTACCATTAAACCAACCACTTTAGATGTAAAGTGTATAACTGAGTGTTTTGGTAATATCGAATTTACAAAAATTCTAGAGCAGAAAAAAAATCTGCAGCAAAAAATTGGAGGGATTATTCATAAGAAATGGAATAATATTTCCAGCTTAATTAAACAAAATTTATTACCTGCAAGAAATCTGCAAAAAATGTTTGAAGATTTATCAATTCCACACTTACCAGAACATCTAAATTGGAACAAAGAGCAATATTGCAAAGTAGTTAACTTTGCATTTGCAACAAGAGATAGATTCACCTTTCTTGACTTGGCACATTGTATAGAAGAAAATGAAGTTTTGTAATGCTGATTTATTGCTAAAAAAAATATAGATCAACACATAATTTGAATTATGAGTTGCACATTCTTTGCTTGTATAAATAACATTCACACATTCTAGCTTACTAGAATACACAATAGATATCAATCAAATATAATATCTGCTAAAATTGTAATAACACTAACAACTGCACTTTTTTTTTACAATAGCAATAATTCCTGTAATTATAAAGATAGTGATCAATGCAACAGCAATATACTTTTGTGTATTTCTTTTCTCTTTAGAATTTATTAATTCAAATAATTCTTAAATATTTTCTTAATTTCTTTGTCTTGCATTTTATTAATTTTACCATAAAGTTCTTCAATCTTTCTCAGATCTTTATGTTTCAATTACAATATATCTTTTATAATTACTTAATTGCACAATAAGTAATTAGATACATAACTTCTCTTTATCATTTGCCATTTTGATATATAGAACATTAGATATTTTCCTTGTAAGATACACATGAATCAGTCGATAATTATTAATATTGAACAATGCACAATATTTAATTTGTTCTGCGGATTATTAGTTACGCCTTTACTTTTCAAACTCAATATCAATACTAGAGAAGTAGTACTTAAATATTTCATATCATCTGTGATTGAGAGAGCTTAAAATAATTTCAACTCTTTTTAAGAAATTTCCATCACTGACAAAATTAAAACCTACACTCTTATTTGCATTTATGAAACAAATTATGTTTACATAACAAGTTACTTATAAAAACTGCTTAATTTACTTTCATTTGCTAATCTTTTGAATTTTAATATATCTATTATTTCACTCACAGTTTCAATTATTAGCATAAAATTACAATATGCAATTATTGTCAAGTTCATTTAGTATAGCACAAATAACTTAAAAAGTATTAACAACCTTATTCTCTAGTGATTGTTCTATTTTACTTTCCAGTTCCAGTTCTAAAAAAGCATTAAAGCAAGATTTGTGGACAGTAACACTTGTTAAGATGAGACAATCTATATCTATGAATATAGAGTTGATATTATTCATTATAATGAACTTTTCTTGTTGCAATTTTTCCTGTTTTTTGTTTTCTGATCAATATGATCAACATCAAATAGGCTCTTTTGCCAAGAAAATAAACTAATCTAATCTCTCTATTATATCGTCAGCGGATTCAATAAATTTAGCATCATTCTTAATTAATGAATTACTACTACTAGAGCGAAAATCCAAAAAGAAATCAGAAACTGCAAATATCTCTCTTCCTTAATCCAAAGAAAAATTTGCTTTTATTAAAGAGCTGGAATTCTTCGATGCTTCAATCACTGTTACACTAAGTGATAAATCAAATAGAATTCGATTCTCTTATAAATCAAGAACAATAATGAATCTTAATTCGCTCAAATCAAATGCTAGCTTACTGACAAAATTTCTACTATTCACTGAAGAATTACGATCACCGATTATTGCATCTATCTCACAGCTTAATAACGAAACATCACAAAGTATAGTTATTACGGAAAGACAACTAGGTATATTTCTTAATATATGATATTAATTTGAATCACATCCAAGTATGATTTTGGCTCCAATTTTATTGATTTTTTTTGTACATCTCGAATACTATATATCTTTTTATTTTTTAATGAGCTCATCAAAATATTTTAACGCTTCGTTTAGTGAATAACACGCCCCTAGCACACTAGAAAACTTTGTTGATCTTAAAGCTTTAGTTAAACTCAATCATATCTCTAATTCTTCATTACTCAATTTATTTATCTTCATAAAGTGCTTGAATTTCTTATTAATCTAATGTACTCAAGATAATATAAATATTAAGTGTTTTATGACGCATTTTGTTACAGATAAATGCATAAAATGTAAATATACAGATTGTGTAGAAGTGTGTCCTGTTAACTGCTTTTATGAAGGCAAAAATATGCTAGTGATCAATCCAGATGAATGTATTGATTGCGGAGTCTGTATACCAGAATGTCCAGTAGATGCAATTGTAATTGACGATTCTATAAAGGGTATTTTAGAATTAGATGAAGAGTTACTGAGTAGTGAACAAAAAACTTTCAAATTATTTTACAAAATAAATGTAGAATACTCGCAAAAGTGGCCAAACATCACAGCTAAAAAACAACCTCTGGATGAAGCAGAAGAGTATAAAGAAAAAAAAGACAAAGCAGCTTATTTTGGCGATAATCTAGAATAATGCTACTGAAAGAAAGGGAACTTTCACGATTATTGTTTTTGATTACTAGTAGTGATTGTGCTGTTTTTATTCTAAAAAAGTAATTACGGCTGCACAATCTAAGAAATTGGTAATGTAGGAGTGACTATGGGCAAGTGCTTTAGTAAAATGTTCACTTAAAAATGCAAAATAGACTTCTTCGGTAGTAACTGTAAGAGCAAGTGAAAAGAAACCTACTGTTAATTTTTTAGAGATACATAAATCATGTATAATTTAGTTTGTGCGAAAGCAAAGTAAATATCAATAATGACACTTTAATATTTCAAGAGAATGTTTTTCTTTACTTGCTATTTCTTCGTCTCCATACCATGTTTCTGGAAAAGGTACTCTTAAAACAGAAAACAACAAATTTGAAAATACGTCATGGAAGCAGAACTTAACATCTACACTCATCGCGCCAAATGTATCCTTCATGATATCATCCTTTAAAACTCAGAAAATAGAGTTCTTCACGATTATTTTGATTCCATCAATACTAATAAGCCATTTTTAGTACTACCTCAACGGCAATAGAACCATTGTCCGAAAAGAAAAATTTAGATAATTTATCTGGTAATAAAATTTACAACTTTTCACAAAGAGTTATTGCAGGTTCATGAGTAAATCCTATAAAATTACATGCTAAAGTCATGCTTTGTTCATATATAGCATGAACGATTTTGAAATGAGTGTGATCATGCAGATTTACCAACCAACTAGAAATCAGATCAAGATATTGTTTGCTATTTTCATCATAAAGATATGATCCATGAGCTTCCTTCATTACAATTGGAAGTTTGGCTACTTCCTCTTGCGTAAAAGGATGTCATATGATTTTTTTTCTGTCGCGTTCGCTTAAATTCATTGTTCTAAAACAGCCTTTAATAGATCTAAGAGTTGGTATTTGCATCAAATGTTTTTTATCAACTTGTTTGGAGTTTAGGTACTGATGCTAACACTTGTATTCTACCATAAATTCTATTGCTTCAAGATTATCTTGATTAAGTAATCCATTCAAAATTACTCCTAAAACAGGAATATTTTAACACGTAATGCTTCTAAGCTAAGCAATGTATGATTAATTGTGCCAAGTGTAGATTTAGTACAACTAAAATTATTGGAACGGCGAGTTTTTTGATTAAATCGACCATTAATATGGTTTTATTGATTGGAACTAAAACTCCTCCAGCACCCTCTATGATCAAGTTATGTGTTTTGGGAAAAATAATCCACTATCAATATTAATGCTATCATTCTCTAATGACTCTGCCAAATGTGGAGATAAAAATCTTTTATAAACAAAATTTTCTTTATAAACATTAACGTTAGTCAAACTGCTTATTTGATAACTATCTGTACCTAAAATACTTTCAGTTTGGATGGGTTTGAAATACAAATATCAAAGTATATAGGCAGATCCAACTGCTTACAGTAGTCTTACCAACGTCGATATCTGTTCTCCATGTTACAAAGATCTGCATCTACTTAAAACTCCAAAAAATACTTTATAAGTAACATTAATCTTGTCAGTATAGGTTTTAATAATTTTCCTTAAATCAGACAGAGGAATTGTTTGGCTACTTAAACTTGCTCCCAAATTTTTAAGATATTTAATAAATTCACTTACGCTTGTAAAGTACAATGCAAATTCTTCCGAATCAAAAAAATATTTTTTTGGCTTCAGACGAAATAAATAGCTTTCTAATTCTTGTTTAGATTGATATTGATGAGTTGGTGTAGATAATAATGATTTTGTAAAAATTCTAGACCATTCATTAAGTGAACCATCCAGTAAACACAAAAAAAAAACAAAGACATTTGAGTTATTATATGATTCTTTTATCATCTTTTTTAAATTGCGCACCCATTGAAGTGCTAGATTTAAAATAATAAGATCGTAAAAAACAAAGTCTAGTACTTCTATATCACTTAAGATGAATGAAACTTCCTTATATATCGCTAATTTTTCTTTTATTTTCGCTAATATATTAAATGATATATCATTTAAAGTGAACTTGCATTGTGAAAAGAAATTAAACAAAATTTCTGGAATGTAGTCTGTACTTGTTGTACTCAAATCTAAAATAGACCGTGGATGAAATTTAAGAAAACAATTTTTTAACAAATTGACTAGCTTTGCAGAACATTGTTTTTGAACAAAAGCTATACTATAATAAGAAGAGCTTACTCTATTGAAATTGTTCCGTATTTATCTTTTTTATAATTCCATCATAAAAACTTATAATTTGCTTGTACACAAAATGATATTCATACAATCCTAAACTATGATAGCCTCTGCTATGCATAACAATTTTAACATCTTTATTAAAGTTATCATAAATAAGTTCCTGAGGAACAATTGTATCATTTGTTGCACCTAATATTAAGAGTGGTATGTGTGGTAGCTGATGTATTGTGGTGAGTAGCTCTAAATCTTGCATTAGTTTTACTTTATTCAATCGATTAAAAGAGTTATAATTTAACCCGCATCTTTTATGGAAAGACATCAAAGTATCTACTGGATCCATTTGAAAGTGTTGTATCATTGCTTTTAACTCTAACTTTCGTTTTTTATGTAACCATAAATCAAATCCCAAAAAATTGATAAAAGCTTGTATACCGATAAGTGCGTTGAATTTTACATCCAAAGAAGCTAATTTTATCAGTCCAAGAGAATGTCCAATACCAATAAATGTACTATTTTCTGGTAAATTCAAATTTTCTTCTCCAAAATAACCAAGATCTAAACAATAGTAGGGAATTTGAGAGAAATATTTATTTATGAGAGGTTGAAAAAACTTATAATCAAGCCCCCAACCATGACAAAATACAAAGCGATAGTTCATATTTGCTGAAGAACATATATTAAATGGATTAGGTTGTTTTCAGTATGATTTATATTGAGTGCAATGCGCAATCTTGACATTCTAGGCGAAACAGTAAGTGAATATATAGCATAAACAATCAATCCTTGTTTCAAAAACTTTTCTTTTATATTCATTACAATATTTTCATCACTTAGAATCAGTGATATAATATATTTGACTGAATTACATTCATTAAATCTATGATTTTGGAAATTTTTTCTTAAATTTGCAACTTTAAAAGATAAAGCCTGAAGTTGATTAACAAGATATTGCATTAAATCCTAAGCCTTGGCTGCTGCACCAATTACAATTGAAAGAGAGGTTAAATAGATAAAATCTGGACATTTGTTGATCAAGTAATTCTTTCTAACATTAGACAAGCAACATACGCACCAAAGCACTATAAGGCTTTATTAAAAGTGTCTAAGATTAAAATCTTAACTCCACCTCCTGAAGATTAATACTGATAGATAAGTCATATTCATTGTGAACAATAATACATGTTGCATGAACTTCATCTAAATATAGAAAAGCATGCTCTTTACTCAGAGCAAAAATTGTTTCAGTAACAATAAATTTTGATCTTAAATCATTTTTGAATTTTTTAAGTAAATTGCTTAAGTGATCTATATCATTGCGTTGATACATTACAAATTTAACATTGCCCAAAAATACAGTTTGATATAAGCTTATATAATTCAACTTATCAAAAAAAAAACAATAGATTTATCACCAAGTACTGATTTATCTAGTAAGTTTGCAAGAATCGTTATATCTGCCTGAAAATCTGAATTGAAAATAAGAGCTGACTCAACTCTTTTGTCTTGAGCAATTCTCTTCTCAAAATCTTTAAATATTTTTTTATTATCTGAGAAAGAGCAATCGAAAACTTATGGATCCTACTCCAAATTATGCCACAGAGGGCCTTACTGCATCAAACAATGCTTCAGATTGAGACTTAGACTAAGATTTTTTTATTGATAGAAAAGTAGATGAAGCTCTTCAAAATAGCTTTCTGCAACTTTTGATATTTTTCTTTACTTTGTAGTATATTACAATAATTATTGTATTACAATCTATTTATCAAAAAGGAGTTTAGATCATGACAGAAAAATGGACTTTTGCCAAGACAGATAAAATCTTTAATCTTCCATTTCCTGAGCTAATTTATATAGCACAAACAGAACATAGAAAGCAGTTTAATCCTAATGAAGTGCAAATTAGTATGCTTTTGAGTATTAAAACAGGTAGCTGCCCGGAAAATTGTTCCTACTGTCCACAATCAGCACACTATAACACTGGTTTGCAAAAAAAGCCTTTGTTAGAAATTGCCGAGGTAATTGAAGCGGCAAAATGTGCGAAAGAAGCTGGAAGTACTCGTTTCTGTATGGGAGCAGCTTGGCGTGGTCTACATGATCAAGATTTAAAAGTTGTTTGCGAAATGATTAGAGAAGTGAAGAAGTTTGGTCTTGAAACGTGTGTGACTCTTGGGTTGTTAAAAGATTATCAAGCTAATATGCTAAAGGAAGCAGGTTTAGATTTTTATAATCATAATATTGATACATCCGAAGAATATTATGATAAGATTATAACTACACGTACTTTTCAAGATCGTTTGGAGACATTGGAATGTGTACGTGCATCTGGCATTAAAATCTGTTGTGGTGGCATTCTTGGCATTGGTGAAACTAATGAAGATCGAATAAAAATGTTAGTTCTTCTTGCGAATTTAGATAATCCTCCAGAATCAATACCAATTAATATGCTGATAAAAGTTCCAGGAACTCCTCTTGAGAATGTTGATGATGTTGATCCGTTTGATTTTGTTCGTACTATTGCAATAGCAAGAGTTATCATGCCAAAGTCCTACGTCCGCTTATCAGCTGGACGAGAGAAAATGTCAGATGAATTGCAAGCATTATGTTTCCTCGCTGGTGCAAATTCGATTTTTTACGGTGAAAAGCTACTTACAGCTCAAAATCCAATACCTGAACAAGACAATTATTTATTCCAAAGATTGGGATTGCAAAAATTAGCTCTACTCAGAGAAAATTGAGAATACTTTTTGTAAATAGAATGAGTTTTTATTATTAAAATCGTTCTATTTACAATATTAAATTGTATTGAATACTCCATTCTTCTCAAATGAATTAATGAAATTGAGTATCAGTCTTAAATTACAGGAAAATCAAAATTTATCTATACAGAAGAAACTGTATTACGCTCAGCTGATTTAATAAATACCTTCTTAAAATTTTTAAGGGCAATTGATTCAATTGTACAGACAAATAATGTATCTATTTAACAAAAATTTACTTTCATTTCTAGATGATTCACTATCATTTCGCTCCTTCTCCTATTTTCACTTGCAACAAAACACTAATATTTACTCATTTTCAAAGTAAGGCAATATCTCTTTGCACGAGAACAGAAGTGCTAATATTAACATATCCTCTTCATCTCTATTTTTCACTAACCTTTTTTTTTACAAGGCTTAATAATTGTGCAAAGTACATAACTTTAGCGCTCATATTCTTGATTTTTTTTTATACTAGATTTTTGTCAGTAACTCACCTACAAGAATTATTTTGCACTTATTTTTTTTAATACATACATCTATCAATTCACTCAAGTTTGAGTGTATAGTGATCAGATTGATGTCAAATCTTATTAGTCAGTTTCTGTATATCTGTGACTTCTTTCTATTCTGATGAAATAATGGCACCACATGCAATTACATCAAAACCACCAGCATTTTAAAATTGCTAAAATCAAGCTTCTTTTTCTGAAATCAAGCTCATAGCACTACCAATTATTGCAAACTCACTTAATGTGAGTTTAAAACAGCAAGTATATGCAAAACTATAAGAATATTTAAAGTACGAAAGTATTGAATGTAGTCCATTAGTAGCATTCGCTAGTTGCTTGTTTTTACTGATCAACAAAGGAATATAAAAAAAATACTTGATTCCTTTATCAAAAACAGAAGACATGACATAACAAGATAATAACATTAGTATCATAAAAGAATATGAACCAAAATTTACTGCTTTATTCGCATTGATTATAAATCAAAAAAAATGCTGGAAATGATAAAACTTAAATAAATGTGCAAAAAGTATGTGTATTACAAACAACCTAAAAACAATAAACTTCCCCCCCCTCATAAGTCTTGTGAGTAATTCATATATCAAACTTAATTTCATTGGTAAATGAGAATCCTTTCATATAAAACTCAGAGTTAGAAGATATCAATAATTAAAACAACCATCAATCAATAAATAATCCTTAAATCTAGCTTAGATTTAAGGATTATTTATTATAGCTATAAAAATTGTAATTCGAGAGCAATTCTCTTAGTTGTCATTCAATAGAAACAAAAACTACTTGACAATCTTCACTATTCCTTATATCAATATAATTGAAGCTATTCACTTATCTTAGTAATCTATGTAAATTAATGACAAAAAACTTAGGGTATTTAGCGTTTCATGTGTGGTTTAATTTGATTTTCAATTCAAATACGCTTATAAGTTGTTTAAGACAATATAGAACGTAAAATAGAAAAGTAAGAATTTAAATTTTAATTGCCTAAGGTTTTTTTGTCTTTTTTATTTAGTAAGTTTTTTTATGCTTATAGTTAAAAGTTAGTTGCAAGCTGAAGTCATGTGAGACTTGCTGTTGCATGGCATAGCTAATAAATTACTTTCTTTCTGCTTAATTTTAATTTGCAAGAAGTCTGTCAAATCTTTTGATAATACGTTTTATTTTTGCTGCGTCTTCAAACTCTAGATTATCAGCATGTTTTAACATCTGCTTTTCTAAATTGACTAAATCGTCCTTGTTAATATCGATTTTTCTCTCAGCTGCTGTATTATCTTGTAATGTATTTGATATAGCCTTTACTATAGTTTTTGGTGTAATATTATGTAGTATATTGTATTCTTGTTGTTTCTTTCTTCTTCTTTCTGTTTCTTTCAACGCACGGTCTAAAGAACCTGTCATTTTATCTGCATATAAAACTACTCTACTTTCGGCATTGCGTGCAGCACGACCTATTGTTTGAATTAGTGAAGTTTCCGATCGCAAAAATCCTTCTTTATCAGCGTCCAAAATTGCAACCAATCCACATTCTGGAATATCAAGACCTTCCCGTAGCAAGTTAACACCAACTAGGACGTCGATTTCTTTCGATCTTAGTTTACATATAATATCAATTCTCTCTAGTGCACCAATATCTGAATGTATGTAACTCGCTTTCATATTTAGCTCACTCATATGTTCGGCTAACTTTTCAGATATTTTTTTTGTCAATGTGGTAATAAGAACACAAAACCCTTTCTTTATCGTCACTTGCGCTTCATGAATCACATCATCAACTTGAGTATCTGTTGGCTTTATAATGCAGATTGGATCTGTAAGACCCGTTGGACGAATAACTTGTTCTATGAATACATTATTGATTTTTGCCAACTCATATTTTCCTGGAGTAGCGGAAATGAAAATGGTTTGCGGCCGCATCGCTTCCCACTCTTCAAATTTTAATGGACGATTATCAAAAGCAGAAGGGAGCCTAAATCCGTAGTCCACTAATTTTTTTTTACGTGCCTCATTACCGTTATACATCGCGCCAATCTGAGGAACAGTAACATGACTCTCATCAACAAATAAAATCACATCTTTAGGTAAATATTCAAATAAAGTAGGCGGTAAATCTCCAGCTTCTATGCCGTAGAGATAACGAGAATAATTTTCGATACCTTTACACATTCCTGTTGTTATTAACATTTCAATATCAAAATTGGTGCGCTGCTCAAGGCGTTTTGCTTCAACAATTTTATTCCGTGAATAGTAATAATCTAAACGTTCATGCAGCTCTTTTTTGATCAGCTGAACCGCCTGCAATAGAGTCTCACGTGAGATAATGTAATAGCTATTTGGAAAAATAGTGATTTTATCTATGTGCTTAATGATATTATTGGTCATAGGATCAATCTCAGAAATTTCTTCTATTTCATCGCCCATTAGCGATAAACGCCAAGCTTTACTTTCGTAATAGATAGGAAATATGTCGATAATATCGCCGCGTACTCTGAAATATCCTCTTTCAAATCTTACATCAGAACGCTTGTATTGAAGATTAGCTAAATTATTAAGAAAATTATCAACACGAATTTTATCTCCAATACTTAAAGTCAAAATCATACTGAGATAGCTCTCTGGTGAACCAAGACCATATATGCAAGAAACACTTGCAACTACAATTGTGTCCCTTCGTTCCAAGAGAGAACAAATAGCAGAATAACGCAACATATCAATTCTTTCATTAATTACGGAGTCCTTTTCAATATAAGTATCAGTTTGTGGAGAATAAACCTCGGGCTGATAATAATCATAATAAGAAATGAAATATCCAACAGCATTATAAGGAAAAAATCCTCTCATTTCCTCATAAAGCTGCGCTGCTAAAGTTTTGTTATGCGCCATAATTAATGCAGGCCTGTTTGTTCTTGCAATAACATTTGCCATAGTGAAAGTTTTTCCAGAGCCAGTAACTCCAAGCAAAACCTGATCTTTTTTATTACTGTTTAGCCCTGCAATTAAACTATCGATTGCTTGTGGCTGATCTCCAGCTGGTTTGAAATGTGTAACGATTTGAAATTTCATAGTTTTTATATTTTAATATACTATTAATATGCTTATTAGCATAAATAAAATATGAAAGTAAATGTCAATAAAAAAAACTTTATCTTTTCTTTTTATAAAGCTTACTCCAAATTTTATTATTAGTTAACATAAAAAACACTGTTAAAATTACAAAATATACTATCACTTTAAATCCAAGCTTGTGCCGATACTCTAATTCTGGCTCTGCTGCCCATTGTAAAAAATTCACCACATCATATGCCATGTTTTCAATTGTAGCCTGTCTTGTATCGCTATACTCCACAATTCCTTCAGAAAGTGGTGGTGCCATAGCCAACTTACCTGTTGGAAAATATGGATTAAAATATAAATCATTTTCATTGTGCTCATCGTTTTGATAACCTATCAGTAGTGAGTAAACATAATTTGCACCGTCGTGCCTTGCTTTAATAATTAGTGACAAGTCTGGTGGAACTGCACCATTATTACTTGCTGCAGCTGCTTCTTTTGAATTAAAAGGTGCGATAAAATAATCTGAAGGTATTCCCGATCTATCGAACATTTCACCTAAATCGTTTGGACCATCTTTAACTTGATAAGAAGCTGCAATCTGTTTCACATCCTCTTCAGAAAAACCGATACTTTGCAAATTACGAAATGCCACTCTATTCATTGAATGACAAGCAGCACAAACTTCTTTATATACTTTATAGCCACGCTGAATTGATTCTCTATCAAAAGATCCTGTAATTCCATCAAAACTCCAGTTCATTTTTTTATTTGGTGATAGTATAAATTCTTCTGCAGATATAGGAAAAGATAGGAATAACATACAAAAAATTGCAAATACGTTCAATCTCTTAACTAGCCATTGTTTTAGTAAAAAAAATCCTAATGTCACTTTAGCATACGATGCTGAAATCCATTTGTTTTTTTTTTGAATCTCAGTGTCAGCTACTTGAATAACAGAAGGGTGTTTTGGAATGGTAGGATGTTTTACAGTAGATCTATTTTTAACAAGCATTACTTCATCTCGAATACAGAATCACTTATGGTTTTTGGTGGATTCTTCGGTTTCTCATACTTACTGAGTAATGGTAAAACTATTAAAAAATATGCAAAATAATAAAAAGTGGAAAGCCTATTTAGGATAATGTAAAACTCTTTAACTTCTTGTCCACCAAGCCAGGTAAGAAATGCAAAATTTACTACAAAGACCCAGAAAAATTTCTTAAAAAATGGGCGATAAGTTCCACTTTTAACTTTTGATTTATCGAGCCATGGTAATAAAAACCACACTAAAATAGATCCAAACATGGTAAGCACACCAATAAGCTTATTTGGGATTGAACGCAATATTGCATAAAAAGGTAAAAAATACCACTCTGGTACTATATGAATCGGAGTTACCATAGGATCAGCTTCAATATAATTATCAGGATGTCCCAAATCATTTGGAGCATAGAAAACAAATGCAAACAAAATTATAAAAAACAGACCAAAAGTTATACAATCCTTTATTATAAAATAAGGGTAGAGTGGAATTGTATCGCTTTCTGATTTTACTTCTACCCCACTTGGATTACCAGAGCCAAATCTATGCAGAGCAATGATATGTAGCACAGCTAAAGCAACAATGACAAAAGGCAGAAAGTAATGTAGAACAAAAAAACGATTAAGTGTTGGATTATCAACAGAGAAACCGCCCCATAACCATATAACAATTTTGTCACCAATTAAAGGTATAGCTGAAAATAAATTAGTTATAACTGTTGCACCCCAAAAACTCATCTGTCCCCAAGGAAGAACATATCCCATAAAAGCTGTTGCCATCATCGCAAAGAATATAAATATACCAATAAACCACACCATTTCTCGTGGTCTTTTATAAGATCCATAATATAATCCTCGTATTATATGAACATAAACCACCATAAAGAAGAGCGATGCCCCAACAGCATGTGTATAACGTATCAGCCATCCATAATTAATATCACGCATGATACGCTCCACGCTGTTAAATGCATGTTCAACATGCGGAGTGTAATGCATAGCAAGAAAAATTCCAGTTATTATTTGTAAAATTAGAGCTATACCAGCCAAAGAACCGAAGTTCCAAGCATAATTTAGATTTTTTGGCACTTGGTAAGAAGCAATATGTTTTAAAAAAGAAAATATAGGTAATCTATATTCTATCCAATTCAATATGCTTTTCTCTTCTATTGTCGTTTTTTTTTTAGTATTATATTGCATAATTTGAAGTGTTCTTTATCCTTATTTTTTTATTGTATCAGCTTGTCTTTTATAAACAATAAAAACTTTAAATTCAGAAACTCGTACAATTATTTGGTGGTAATGCACTATTTGATATTATCTTAACTGTATAGCTAGTGTAATTCCACATAATAGATCCTGCTAGCAGATAGTGGGACAGAAGTAAACTTCATTTATTTTAAGTATAGCGAATTAAAAAGCAACACTTATTAGAAAATGAAAAGTTTAATGATTAGTGCTATGACTATAAACCACAATAAAGAATAAGTCTTTCGATTTGATCTAATCTTAACTTGAATATTTTCTAGTTTCTGATCAGCTATCAGATTTAATTTCTCTATAAGACTGAATACTTTCTGAACTTTCTTTACTGGATAAAAATTTTTTACTCTTTCACTATAATCTATTTTATTTTTATGTTTATTCTCCGTCCATGCTTCAACTATTTTCCACATATTGATTTCTGGATAAATTTTTCTACATGTTCCCTCTAGTAAAATCATAGTTTTCTGCAGTAATAACAATTGTGTTTGAACTTTCATATCAAAATAACTAGTGATTTTAAACAATTGAGCAAGTAAACTAGCAATAGAAATTTTCTGTATAGGCCGTCCTATAATAGGCTCACCTATTGCTCTACACGCTGTAACAAAATTTTTGTGATGTGGTGAAACATATCCAGCTCTAAAATGTACCTTTGCAATGTGATCATAATCTCGATTTAAAAAACCTTTCAATATTTCTATCACATAACAGCATGTTTCGCAGTCTATTCGGCCCATGATTCCAAAATCGAGTGCGACAATATTGTTGTTACTATCGATCATGAGATTTCCAGGGTGCATATCTGCATGAAAGAAACAATCTCTGTATACTTGATTACAAAACGATTCTATAAGATTTATAGCTATTTGCTTATGATTATTTAACTTCTCAACCTCGTATATTGGTGTTGCTTCTATCCATTCTAACGTCAAAACTTTTTTTGAAGTCCTATTCCAATCCACCTCAGGTACATAAAAACTTTTGTCATTTTTTGTATTCTCTTTTAGCTCCGAAGAATTAGCAGCCTCAAAACTTAAGTTTAACTCTAATCTGCAAATTTCAGCGAAAGTTTTGACTAACTCAATCGGTCTTAGCCTCTTTGATTGCTCGTTAAATCTTTCTGTAACTTTTGCAAGCCAAAAAAGTGTTTTTATATCCCTTGAAAAGGCTCTCTCAATATTCGGCCTTAAAATCTTCACCGCAACTTCTTTACCTTCCGTTGTAATTGCTTTATGTACTTGAGAAATTGATGCTGCTGCGATTGGCTCTTCAGAAAAACTTGAGAAAATATCGCTTAACTTACAATTAAATTCACTTTCTATAATTTTAATTGCTATCTTGTGTGAAAAAGATGGTAATCTATCACATATTAACAATAAATTATTTATTATATCCTCATTTAAAATATCAGTACGTGATGAAATAGATTGTCCAAATTTAATAAACACTGGACCTAATTTTTCAAGAGCACACTTTAATTTATAACCTTGTATCTTGTTTATTGACCCTCTTGAAGGAACAAGCAAGTGAGGTAATATGTTGTAACGAGTCAACATTGCGGTTATGTACAAAAGGCGCAGAATATTTTGAATCATTTCACTATGTAACTGCCAAATATTTCATTCAGAGTTTTATTTTTCATAATTTCACTAGGCTTACCTTGGCAATAAATAGTATTATTTATGCAAATTATATAATCTGAACATGGTACTATAGAATTTAAATCATGAGATGTCATAAGAATAGAAATCAGTCGTTTTTTTGCTATCTTACCGATAATATCATAAAACTTAGCACGTGCGCTAACGTCCATTGCACTAACTGGTTCATCAAGAATAATTAAGTCAGGTTCTGAGATTAAACAACGTGCAAGCAGCAATAATTGTGTTTGCCCTGCAGAAATCTCTGACACTTGATTCTTTAAAATATTGCCAATACCAATCAATTTTATCACTTCTGTAACAATTGATTGATCTTTCTTCATTTTTTTTGAGAAGCTATTTAAAAGGAAATATTCAACTGTTATAGGCATCAAATTACTGATGCTAAAATTTTGCGGCATATAACTGATCTTTATATCGTCAGCAAATATGGTATTACCAGTACAGTTCTTATTTATACCAGCAACTGCCTTTACCAAAGAGGTTTTACCTCCACCATTTGGACCAAGTATAGTAACTATATCCCCTCTATCTATTGATATGTTAATATCATCGAGAACCTTCTTATTATCATATGCAAGAGCAAGGTTTTTTATCTTTAGGATACTGCTATTGACATTATTTAACTTTTTGACAAAATTTAATTTTTTCTCAACATTTTCATGAGACATTTACTGGCTTCTTTTCTATCACTTTTGTTTACACTATATCACAGTACTGCCTTTTCATCCAATTTAAAAATCGTAACTACAATAAAGCCTATACATTCTCTTGTATCCTCTGTTACAGATGGAATTTCAAAACCATACTTGCTTACCTGTATAACATCTGGACATGATCATGCGTTAAAACCATCTGATGCAAGTAATTTGGAATCAAGTGACATTATATTCTACGTTGATGATAATCTAGAAACATTTGTTAAAACTTTCGCTAGAAAGAATAAAAAACTTATACAATTATCAAAGATAATTAATTTACTTCCTACTCGACCACATTCGTTCTCTAAACATATCATTCATATTCAAGACGAAAAAGATCTACATATTTGGCTAAATCCTGAAAATGCAAAGAAGATAATACTTTCTATAAGTACAACGCTGTCTCGTATAGATAAAGAAAATTCTTATAAATATAATCAAAATGCAATGAAAGCTATAAAGAAGATAGATCAAAAAATAAAAAAAATTACAAGAGAGTTAAATGATTTTAAAAATAAAAAATACATAGTCACTCACGATGCTTATCAATATTTTGAAAAATATTTTGGCTTAAATCACCCAAGTGCCATTCTTTCTATAGAAGAAGATGCTTACATAGGCATGAAAAGTTTGATGAAACTAAGAAAGATGATGAAGGAAGAAAATATCAAATGTATATTTTCTTCTTCACGAGAAGATAGTATAAAACCTAAAGCACTCTCTAATAATGCAAAAATAGTAATTCTTGATCCTATTGGATCAGATACAAAACCTGGAAAAGATGCATATCTAGCTATAATTAACAACATCACACAAGACTTCAAATCTTGTTTTATTGGATCTCAGTAAAGATTATACTGAGTTACGCATTTATTTCAATCAATCTAAAGCTTCATTAACTCGCATTCAGCAAAAAAGAAAGATATTTCCTTATGAGCATTTTCCAAACTATCTGACCCATGAACTCTATTTTTACTAATATCATCAGCAAAATCACCTCTGATTGTATCATTATCTGCCTGCTTTGGATCTGTCGCTCCCATAATTTGTCTGTATTTACTTACTGCATTATCACCGATTAAAACTTGAACTATTATAGAACCAGAAGTCATAAATTCCACTAACTCATCAAAAAATGATCTATCTTTGTGAATTTCATAAAATATTTCTGCCTGCCTTTTTGTCAGTAACATCATTTTTTGCGCTATAATTTTTAGTCCAGATCTTTCAATGTAGGAATTTATATTACCTGTAATATTATTACTCACTGCATCAGGTTTTAATATCGAAAGTGTTTTTTCAGTTGCCATATTATTTCCTTATAATAGGATTGGATATTTATAGATCAATTCTATATGCAAATTTTTTTCATAAAAGTGATTTTTTATTTATAATTAAGAATAAATTCTCAAGGAGGTGTTGTATGGATCGATATTGCCATAAAAAAATAGCAACACTACTAAACAATCAGTTAAAACATTCGTTAATAATTTTAAATTATTAATTTTTTTTGTGGAACAAAAGGATTTTTAACTTTCAGCTTGACTTTTTTGAGTTATTTGAAATGTAGCATACATCGTAATACAAAATTGAAAGAAGACGCTGCCTCTGAAATGAAAAGAACATTATTCCATCTTTTGAAATTGCTATCATAATACCATTTATTTGTTTTGTACTGCCAGCTATTGTAGGCAATATAAGTCCTTACGAAATGTGCATTTGTACACGCTTCGTTGAAGATTACCACATATTTTATTGTGAGAATTTTTCACTTGCATGAGAAGTTAATGGCAAAAACTACTCACTACAGTACAGTAGAGAAAAAATAGACGCAGAATTTAAGAAGGATATTATAAAATTTACTATTTTTGATAAAAACAGAAAACATATTGTGTATAATTCGCCTAATCAAGTAAGTGAAGTAGTTAACACATCCTTTCTCATTTTGTTTTCAGTTTTCCCTTGTAAATGATTCTACAAAGTTGTATAATGCTATCTTTAGCTGCTATTGAACTTCTTGAAGCAATACCAAATTTTTGTGCTGATCTGATCTTTGATAGAAGCTTTGTATCTACAAAGAATAACCTACAAAGATCTAGCTATCTATTATATACTAGTATGACAAATTTATTTCTTATATCTATACTTGATAAATCTATAACTAAGTGTATAAGCTCTTCTAGAACAATTTGTTGTGGAATTTAAATGTATTTTATTTTTATTTTGTTATCCTCAACATTTGATACACAGCGGTATAAATGCTGGAGCAGCATGTTAGCAGTTTTTATCTTAAACACAAAAAAATCATTCCAGTACTTGACACTACGGTCAAGTGAAATTGATAGTGCACTACACAATATTTTTGATGAAATTATTAAAAAACTAGATTACATCGTCACACGTTGGAATAACACAATCTACTACTCAAATTACCTGCAAATTGTAATGTTCATACACTAAAATGCTTAGCCAGTACTTTCACATAATTTCATCGAGTATGTTATTTTCACATAATGCATTCATACTTATCAACTTAGTAGAATCCTGGATCCAAATACCAAGTTACTTGAATGATACTATATCGATACTGAAATCGCAATGTGATATACACTGTATGATAGCAAAAAAATAATCTTCCAGTTTATTTGCAAAAAATCTAATGAAAAAAGCAATTATCTTACTTAATCTAGGTGGACCTGATTCATCAAATGCAGTCCTTCCCTTTCTATTCAATCTCTTTTACGACAAAAGAATAATAAATCTACCAAATCCTTTTCGTTTTCTTTTAGCAAAGTTTATATCCGCGAAACGAGAAAATACTACACGAAAAATATATGAGCAAATTGGAGGAAAATCACCAATTTTAGAAAATACAAAAATGCAAGCTGAAGCGCTTGAACAAGAACTTAATAAATCCTTCTTTTGTCATTCAAGTAGTGTAGAATTGAGATCTAAAAAAAAGAACTTATCACACGCTGGAATGACACCAGAGCTAGTCAGAGTATTCGTTTGTATGCGCTATTGGCATCCATTTGCTAATGAAGTTGTTAAAAGTGTGAAACAGTTTGATCCTGATGAAGCAATTCTGCTTCCACTATATCCTCAGTATTCAACTACAACAACTCTGTCATCTATCGAAAATTGGCAAAAAAATGCCAAAAAATATGATCTCAAATGTAACACAAAAATAATCAATCGCTATTATGATAATCAAGAGTTTATTGAAGCTCACACTAACCTAGCAGCTCAGTATTATAAATTAGCCAGCAAAATTGGTAAACCAAGAATCCTATTTTCAGCCCATAGCTTGCCTCTAAGTGTCGTTAAAAAAGGCGACCCTTACGCTTCACAAATAAAAGAAACAGTAAAATTGATAATAAAAAAATTAGATATTAAAGATCTTGATTGGGTAATATGTTATCAGAGCAAGATTGGACCTATAAAATGGTTAAAGCCAAGCACTGAAAATGAATTGTTGCGTGCAAAAGCTGATTGTATACCTGTGATTTTATCACCCATATCTTTTGTTTCTGAACATTCAGAGACACTTGTTGAGCTTGATATAGAATATAAAGCAATGATCAAGGACGGACATTACTTTCGCATACCAACTCTCGGTACTGATTCCTTGTTTATAAAATGCTTGGTAAATTTGTGCATAAATTATCTTTAAAATTCTGATTTATAATACTTTTTCTTTAGGATTTTATATGATAAAACAATAAAAAACTATTACTTTATTAAAAAATTTATGTCAAACAAACTAAAAAAGAAACAAAACACGTTTGCACAAAAGATACATGATACTTACGACAATAATATCAGGAAGACAATCTGTATTACAACATGTTTAACAATGCTACTGTGCAAGATTTCACCACAATTTTGCTGTGAGTTTATTGACAATATAAAATCCAATATTCTTCTTATACAGAATATTGCTCAGTGGGCAAAATTTATGACATCTATTCTATATATTACCTACTCTGCATTTAATTTATATGATCTAATCAAAGATTACAGAGACCTCAAGAATAAAAAAGAACTAGCAAAAATTGTGAGTAAATCAGCTACTTTTGTAAGTAGCACTATAGAAGCACTAATGATGTTGAAAATCATCCATCTCTTGATTAGAAATGCAAATGTAATAAGTTACGTTCACTTAACGTCAACAATCCTATTCTTATTCATTTCAGAACCAATAGCTATTATTATACATACAAAAAATATCAAAAGACACATAAAGAATATCAAGATGCATGTAAAAAATATCAAAATAAAAAAGAAATTGATAAATTTACAAAATGTAAAGCTGAGTTTGTCAAATGCAAGAAAAGCTTCTTCATCAACATACTAACTTTATCATTAGGTTTATTAAATTTCATATTAAGAAGGATAAAAATTGCAACTATAACGATAAATTCAGGTAATGGTATAATCTATAATTATAATTTAAGTGTAACAGTAAGTATAATATATAGCGCAGTATTCCTAGCAATCCAACTTGACAAACTATTTAATCAATCAATCAATGATAATCTTTCTATTGAACTTCGTGATGTTAATCATCATTATGAATCAGACAGAGAACTTTTTGTTTAATCTAAACTAAATAAAAAAAAGACAAAAGAAACTCTGATTAGTATTTATTTTCAGTATTGGCCGTTTTTATCCTTTAAACGCTTCAATTTAACTACTTTTAGCTCAATTAAATCTAAGCTCTAATATTTAGGAAACCTATCATACAAAAAAAAAGACAATAAAACTTCGAGGTAGCTAGTTTATTTCACTCTATATTTAAAAATCCTGCATTAAATGATGTCTTAAACAATTTAAAAGCACAATTCAGCTTTTATGGATAGAAATCCACCTGTAGTCTTAAAAAGACATGCAGTATACATACTGCGAAAAATAGTACGCAAAATACAAGTTTTATCATTTTAATATATACAGATTGAAAAATTAAATAAATAGTTTAAGTGTCATTACTAAGAGTAACGACAAAAATTGTCAAATAGTTTTTTCAAACATGTCAAAAGCTGTTTTATGCAAGAAGTCTAACCAATAGCTACACTTAGAAGTAAAATTAGGTATTAAAAGACTTCATTTCTACTGCAAATGCTAGCATTGCTAATTTACTAACCGTATTTTTCCAAAGCGATAGAGTTTTATTTTCCACAACCTGGATAACATCATGGAATTTACAGTCAGTGGAATTTAAGCTAAAATATATATCTTTTCTACTGTTTCATCGATATAAGTAGCAAGTTGATGTATTTCTTATATAATATATCAGCAGCTCTGCAGTATTATGTTCAAATACATCGATAGTTGGCACACCTTTTTGTTGTAGAAGAACACTTTTTACTTCTATTCTTTCTTTTATTTTTTTTGAGATTTTTTTTATTTAAACTTAGTACTTCCTCTTAATTTTTTACTGTTATAATGCCAATTCTATATGTTCCATTGCTTGCCTTGATGAAAACATAGGTTGGGTTTTTATTTTATATTCTTCATATTTTTTTTATACTAAGGAAAGCATTTGATCAACTTTAGCTACCAACCACGTTTCTAGCAATGAATCATCATTGAAATTAACACTACTATAACTTTCTGTAGATGTAGAAATAAGCCATTGATCTAATGGTTCTATTAATTGAATACTTAGTTGTAAAAGAGGCCAATTCTAGTCTCAAAACCTGCAAATTAGAGTATTTTTTCTATGATAAATACGTTTTATATATATTATTTCACGTATAATTCTACGATATTATAAGAATTTTTTTATATTGTTTTTCTTTAAAGTAGCTCTTCGTTAGCATTGCTAATGCTGCTTTTGATACATCACTTAGATTGTTGAATCCTGCAGGAAACAAATTAGCATCTATAGGGGCGATTTTTTAACCGGAATTCTTAGGTTTATGGAGCTATAAAACGACAATATGAGACCATCAAACTTCTCCTCAAACCAACTATTTAAACTTTTTTTTAATTTTGGATAAATTATATTTTGCATCTACGCTTTTAATGTTATAAGGAAAGTATTATATTATGAGCTATAATTAAACATATCTAACACATTTGATTAAAGATTAAAGTATAATGAAAATTGCCATTTGAAGTGATAAAAAAATGATTCAATATCATAACAGTAAAATGTATGGAACTACCATATTGTCAATTAGAAGAGACAAAAGTGTAGTAGTAATAGGTGATGGGCAGGTTTCACTTGGCCACACTGTTATAAAATCAGGAGCAAAAAAAGTCAGACGCCTTTCTGGTAACTCTGTAATTGCTGGTTTTGCAGGAGCAACAGCCGATGCATTTACTCTCTTTGAGAGACTGGAATCTAAACTTGATAGACATCCAGGACAATTAATGAGAGCATGTGTTGAACTTGCAAAAGATTGGAGAATGGATAAATACTTGAGAAAATTGGAAGCTATGATGATTGTTGCAGATAAATCTATTTCGTTAGTGATTACAGGAACAGGTGATGTTCTTGAACCTGAGGATGAGGTCACAGCTATTGGTTCCGGAGGAAATTTCGCTCTATCCGCAGCAAGAGCATTAATCAATGTAAAAGGAATATCAATAGAGGAGATAGCGAAAAGAGCTATGAAAATAGCAGCTGATATATGTGTTTATACAAATAATAATGTAGTTATTGAAAAGATAGAGGGATAGTATGTCTTCTGAACAAAAAATTTTATACACTCATTTCTCCAATCAACCTTTAAAGCTTTCAGAATGGCAATTTTATGATAGTGATATCTACAATGAGAAAAATGACTTCTGTGAAGGCACTAAAAATAGCTCTGATTCAAATAACAACAATGCTCAAATTAATAACAATACACAAGTCTTATTGGACGATCTGCCACCACAAAAGATAGTTAAAGAGTTGGATAGGTTCATAATTGGACAGAATGATGCAAAACGTGCTGTCGCTATTGCACTCAGGAACCGTTGGCGTCGCAATAAAGTTTTTCTTCCTTTACGTGATGAAATCATACCTAAAAATATACTGATGATTGGTCATACAGGAATTGGTAAAACAGAAATAGCTCGCCGCTTAGCAAAGCTTGCTGGTGCACCGTTCATAAAAATTGAAGCAACGAAATTCACTGAAATAGGATATGTCGGTCGTGATGTTGATTCAATAATACGTGATTTAGTTGATGCAGCAATAGTTTTAGTTAAAGAGAAAGCTCGTAAAGCTTTAGCTAAAAAAGCTTTAAATTTAGCTGAGAGGATAATAGTTAATTCTATGGTTGGTGAAGATGCAACCGAAGAGAGTAAAAGGGTTTTCAGAGAAAAACTGAGAAATAAAGAGTTTGAAGATGGGGAAGTTTCCATTAACGTCAGAGAAAGTAAAAATATGCTACCAGCTTTTGATATACCAGGCATGCCAGGTGGGCAAGTTGGCGTGGTGAACGTCACAGAACTAGTAGGCAAGATGTTTAATGGAGGTAAAAAGACAAAAACTATTACAGTTAAAATAAAAGAAGCTAGAGAAATATTGATTAACGAAGAAAGTGAGAAGTTAATAGATGAAGACAAAATAATCAAAAAAGCAATTGATCTTGTTAGTAATGAAGGAATAGTATTTTTGGATGAAATAGATAAAATTGCAGCACGTACAGAAGTAAAAGGTGAAGTAAATAGAGAAGGAGTACAACGTGATTTATTACCACTGCTTGAAGGAACAACTGTTTCAACTAAATATGGTCATGTAAAAACAGATCATATATTATTTATTGCATCTGGTGCTTTTCATTTATCTAAACCGTCTGACCTTTTGCCAGAATTGCAGGGTAGATTACCTATTAGAGTAGAGCTTAAAGCACTTACTCAAGAGGATTTAATAAGAATATTAAAAGAACCTGAATCTAGTTTATTAAAGCAATACATAGCTTTAATGAAAACAGAAAATGTAATACTTGAATTCACTGATGATGGCATCGAAACTATAGCTGAAATAGCGTTTACAGTTAATAGGCAAGTGGAAAATATAGGTGCAAGAAGGCTCCACACTATCATGGAGAAACTTTTAGATGAAATAAGTTTTATTGCTACTGAGAAGAATGGTGAAAAATTTGTTATAAATGGCAAATATGTGAAAGATAAACTCGAATCAATTTCAAAACAGTTGGATTTATCTAAATTTATACTTTAATAAAGTTCTAGTAGTAATGCACTATTAAAATAATAGGAAGTAAGTCAAATCATTAAGATTTATAGAAAAAATGTAGATGTTAAAATCGAACATAAAACGATAAGGAATTAAGTCTTGTTAACGCTATAAAAGAGCTAAAACAACAGAATAAGCTTTAGCGAGTCAAAGAATATAGAGAAAGCTCCATATTAGACTTCTCGCATATTTAATCACTATAAAGAAAGTAGATAAATGAAAGTGGAAAATCATAACGTCATACAATAGAGATAAAAAAAACTACTAACAATCTTTACAATTATCATTGTTATAGTATTGAAGTTATTATTTATCTTCAGTCTATGCAAATTAAACGACATTATAAGAATAGATAGTAAATAACTAGCTATCGGAATTTCTTTTACTGTTTTTCTGTTTAGTAAATTTTTTAATGTTTGTAGCTATGTCGCATTTATCAAGCGTTTAGAATAAAAAAAACACCGATATTTCGCATAAAAGTAAATAATTAGCTGCCATAGGACTTTTTTTTGTCTTTTTCTCATTTGAAAATTTAATAAATATTTACTATCAAGTAGTATCCTGGATTACAATGTTCGAGTATTGGAATAATAAAAGAAGCTATTTGGACGTATTCTCTTAGCAGGCTCAAATCATAATGATCGTACAATTGTGACTTATATTTTGTAATACTAATTATGTTGAATTTTCTTGAATTATTCTCTTCGATTGGAGTTATATTAAATATAAATTCTTTTCCATCTCAAAATAAAATTCCATTATCTACTCTATAGTTATTCATATGACAATCGCTGTTTTTTCTATCTGGTAAAGATCTAAAATCAAAAACAATGTCTTTATGTATGTTCTCATCATAAATATATATTCGTATAGATTCTTAAAATACCGAATTCCCATGCTCATCACATTCTATATATTCATCTTTTATTATTAAATAATTAATATGATAACTAATATTTTTGTATAAGTCAAATAAGTTAATTTATTAGTATTTTAGTGATCAAGCTTCAGCTATCAAACTATTTGGAGATTTTTCCCTTTGTTCAATTCTTTTATTTTTGATTCACTGATCATAGTTTGGACAGTATTGGCTATCATAGCAGTATAACCCAAAATAAAAAAGCAATAGAAACAAAAAAAATAATAAGAGATTTAAAAGATAATACAGGTATAATTCCTCCTAATAAAAATTAGGTGTTATATGCAATATTAATATGGATTTCTGTTAGCTTTTCTTATTCTGGAGTGTTTTCTATGCCAAGCTTATTATTAAATTTGCGTTTTCGAAAGTAATCAATATACGACTCTATATATTTAAATCGAGTGAAATTGTACTAAATACAATGCTCAAAGCAGCAGAGTGTAAATTTAAACTAAGAATATCAAAAATTAGTGATACTATATACCAAATAAAAGAAGTAATGGATAATATGATAACTAAATTTTTTGAGTAAGTTCTTATTTTTTTTGTTGGCAAATTCTTCTTTCTTACAATTCATAAACTTAAACATAATTAATACATTATGGCATTAATTTGTTCAAAAAAAACAATATGTAAATTAAGAGTACCCGAGAGAAGATTTGAACTTCCACAACTAAAAAGTTACTAGCACCTGAAGCTAGCGCGTCTACCAATTCCGCCACTCGGGCTTTTTGTATTTACTATATTAAAGTTAAATAATATACTTGAGCAATTTTTAATTCAAAACTAATGTCGGACAATTTAAACTTATATCAAATATTTTTGCTCAAAATAATGTTATTATTAACGTACATAAAATAATCAATTATGCTTTAAACAATAGAGATGTCGATGAGTTATTTTAGAATTTTATCATTCAAAGGCTCTGATTTTTGATGAAAATATATTGAACACATGGATTTGAATATCAGAAGTGGATCTGGCCTGAGGTCTTTTTGCGAAGACAGTACATTTTTTGTTTCTTCTTCTGAAGAAGAGATTTAGCAAAAAAAGAAATTAGTAACGCTGCTTCTATAGTTAAAAGCTTAGTATCTTTAAACAAAAAAAAACAAATTCAATAAACTTAAGCAAAGATACAAAACCTATATTCGAAAACTAACTTCATAAATGAATAGATTCAAGCTCAAATTAAGCTACTCAACGAGATTAATGAGTATGTAAGATCCGAAAATAACTGTATAAAGTAAGTAAAAATAACTTTAAGTAAAAAATAGTAAGTCATACAAATAATAAAAAATGATCATAAATTAAGTAATATTAGACCTTTAGTACATTTTAATGTGACTGAATTATTATAGAGAAAAATAATCGAACTGAAAGAGATTCTGCAGGACACGATAAACGAGATTTTTATAGTAAGTTTTTATTTCTAGAAAAAAAATTGAAGGAAGTTGCAAACCAGGCTTTAAAACAAGCATTAATAAATATTTAGGAATGTTATTATACAAAGCTATAGATCATTGATTCAAAGACGATTTTAATCGTAAAGGAGGGGTATCAGAATTTCAAATGCTATTAAGTAAACACAAGCAGCAGCTAATGAAGCATCACAATAATTGATGATGGAACTCTGACTAATTTACATAATTTTATTAGCATAGATGATAAAAGTCTCCTTCTGGTATAACTTCTTTATTAAAATAAAATAGAAACAAAAATACTGCTTATTGCAGCTTGTGGATAATTTAATGGTAAAAATTTAAGAGAAAAATTTTGTACAAAATCACTGATATTTTTTTTTCTTAAGTTGACATGATTGATTAAATAAATATTTTTATACTCATCAACTTAATAAAATTTCTAGATGCAAGTGTCAAGTATTGGCATGACATCCTATTATCCAATTTATAGATTACAATTAGCAATAAATATCAAGAAATTTATCAAAAAAAATAAAAGCAAAAGAAACCATGATCAACAACTATTTCAATAACTTGATGTTAACACTCTATATACTTGATAAATAGCTAAATTTGGAATTGTAAATATTCATGATCTTATCATCATGAAAATATAAAAAATTGTCAAGCAATCTTTTTTGTAAAAAATATATTGGTTAAATTTTTAATTAATTTTAAAAAAAAAGAAAAAACCCTAAAATATGAGTTATTTACTATTCTTTCATTTGAATTCGATTCTTTCTTACACTGCTTAATAAGCAAAGCTCAGCTAATATAGACAAAAAATTATAAAGAAATATATTGTCTATGCTACAAAAATTAAACACAATATGCCTTGCTTTATATTGTGTTTTTCACTTAATACAAAAATTAAAGATAAATTTAAGGCTTTAAACATCTAAAATACTATTTTTTAGGAGACTAGCAAAGTTTATCAAGCAGTTTTTTTTATAGTTAACAGTTAACAGATTTGTAAACATCAGTATACAACTCATCAACGCTTGGTTCTTTACTATTTTTGGCAAAATCTTCTGATTTTTTCACTAAATCGCGCACTTCTTTGTCAATTGCTTTACATTCTTCCTCTGTAGCAATCTTATTATCTACCATGTACTTCTTCAATGTACTTATAGGATCATGGTTTTGCTTCATATCTTCAACTTCTTCTTTTGAACGATAAGTTGCAGGATCTGACATAGAATGGCCATGATATCGATATGTCTTCATTTCAAGCAGAATAGGCCCTTTTCCACTACACACGTACTTAGCTGCCTCACTTGTCTCTTCATAAACAGAGAAGAAATCCATTCCATCAACTTGCTTTCCAGGAATGCCAAAACCCTCTCCTCTCCTATATAACTCAGTTACTAAAGTTGATCTTTGCACGGAGGTTCCCATTGCATATCCATTATTCTCTATAATATAAACCACAGGTAACTTACATAAAGCTGCCATATTGAATGATTCATACACTTGCCCTTGATTTGTAGCACCATCGCCAAAATACGTGAATACCACATTGTCTTTTTTCTTATATCTATAAGCAAACGCTATTCCTGTTCCAATTGGCACCTGTGCACCTACTATTCCATGTCCACCGAAAAATTTTTTTTCAATATCAAATATATGCATTGAACCACCTTTGCCTTTTGAGCATCCAGTCTCTTTACCAGTCAGTTCTGCCATCACAACATTTAAATCAGAGCCACATGCCAGCATCAAACCATGGTCTCTATAACTTGTGATAAAAGCATCACCAAACTTTGACGCAGCTTGCGTTCCAACTGCAACTGCTTCTTGTCCTATCGATAAATGACAGAATCCTCCTATTAAGCCCATTCCATACAATTGCCCTGCTTTTTCCTCAAATCTCCGTATGAGTAACATTTTTCTGTAAAATCCAATCATCTGTTCTTTAGTGAAATTTTCTGCTTTCATATCTATTTCTTTTTCGTTAAACTTGAATGATATCAGAAATTTCAACATTTTGTAATGGATTATTACCACTGGCTTGAAGCTTTTCATGTTATCTCCGTCATTATGTGGATGGCAGGTATACTCTGTTTACCGAGACTTTACGTCTATCATGCAACAGTAAAGCCAGGATCAGAAAATGATAGCTTACTTCAAATAATGGAGAAAAGACTTTTAAGATTTATCATAAATCCTGCAATGCTCTTTTCACTTAGTTTTGGCATCACATTAATGATTATAAGAGAGGCATACCACGAAGGATGGTTTCACATAAAAGCACTAGCATTATTCTTTATGTTTGCTGTTCATGGATTACTTGCAAGACACAGAAAAAGCTTTGCAATGGGATTAAATAGGAAAAATCATATTTATTTTCGTATTGTAAATGAAGTTATTACAATATTGATAATAATTATAATTATTGCAGTTATCGTAAAACCTTTTCGCTAGTCTCATAAAATAAATGTTTAAAAGCATGTTGTCGTTCAGACAATGATAGCTCTATTGATATTTTTTAATATTTGTGATAGATTAGTAATCTAATGTTTAAAACAAAAGTTTATGATTGAAGCTCAAGATCCAAATATTAGAGAATGGAAATCTCAACAACAACATCAAGAAAATCAAAAAGAAAAGAGTGGATTCGGTCTTGGTCATAGTGACTCTTTTGCAACAATTGTGGATGGAATGAAATGGTTATTCAATTTCCATGAAGGAGCAATTTCTGCTTACTGTAATGTGTTCGAAGGTTTGATAAATGGTAGTAGCTTAGTAACATTGTTTGGAAAATCAGGTAATATGTTTGGTATAAAATTTCTTGAAAGTCTTGCAGAACATTTTTCAAGTGATGGAGAGGAGGATATGCCATCGGGAGAAATGAATACAAGTCACATTGATGAGATACCTCATTCGAATGATTATCCTCATGCTAGCAACGAAATGGCTCATGATGCTGAAGGTTTTCATGATATACATGATGCAGGTAATCATCATAGTCAATCTTTTTCGCCAGATCCTTCATCATTCACTGGAAATGATCAAGGATATGAGTTTGGTGATTAAATTAAAAAACTGCTTGGTGAGAATAGGTTTAGCTTATTTAATTAACGTGAGTTTGTTTTAGTGAAAAAGATTTCAGTTTTAGGATCAACAGGAAGTATTGGAAAAAAAACTGTAGACTTATTATTGAAGAGAAAAGAAGAATATCAGATAGAAGCACTTAGTGCTCACTCGAATTTTGCTTTATTGGCATATCAAGCAAAACTGCTAAATGCAAGATATGTTGCTATCTCTGATAAAAGGTTTTACAAAGATTTAAAAGAAAGTCTATTTGATACAAACATCAAAATAGAAGTTGGCGTTGAAGGTTTAGCAAATGTTGCTTCTTTGCCAGTCAATCTCTCAGTTGTTGCAATAGTTGGCATTGCAAGTCTTGAACCAGTTATGCAAGTTATGGAGAGTGGTACTAAAATCATCGCATTAGCAAACAAAGAAAGCATTGTTTGTGGTGGGAAATTACTACTTAAAAAAGCTAAAGAGAAAAGCGTACAGATAATTCCTATTGACTCTGAACACAACGCAATTTTTCAAATTTTGCAAAGTGACAATAGATGCGTAGAAAAGATTATACTCACTGCTTCTGGTGGACCATTTCTAAAATGTAGCTCTGAGCAATTAAGAAATGTTGTGGCAAATCAAGCACTGAGTCACCCTACTTGGAATATGGGAAAGAAAATCTCGGTTGATAGTGCAACAATGATGAATAAAGCGCTAGAGATAATAGAAGCACATAATTTGTTTAACATTAGCCCAAATAAAATTGAGGCAGTAGTTCATCCTGAATCCATAATACATGGAGTTGTAGTTTACAAGGATGGTTTTAACTTTGCTGTGCTTGCAGAGACTGACATGGCAATTCCCATTTCATATGCTCTATCTTGGCCAGAAAGATCAGCTTCAAGCTATAAATTAGATTTAACAAAACAAAAAAAATTGACCTTTCAAAAACTTGATTATAGGCGCTTTCCCGCGCTAAAGCTCAGCATGGAAGTGCTGAATTCTTCTGCTCTACAAACAAATAGTATTGTTCTCAATGCTGCAAACGAAATAGCCGTTAATAAATTTTTGAAGTCACAAATCGGCTTTTTAGAGATAGTAAAGGTGGTGAAATCAACGGTAGAAAATTTTGATGGTTACGCTGATGTTAATTCACTATCTGATATAATTAATATTGATTTTGAAAGTCGTGTTATTGCCAGCAAAGCTATTGAGAATAAAATTCTTGTGTATAGCGGAATTTAATGACCCAGAATATACTCTTTCGTTAAGGGAGATTGAGCATCTTCAAATATTTTTTGAACACTTCCAGATTCAACAATCTTGCCATTACAAAAGAAGATTACGCTATCAGAAAGCTTTTTAGCTTGTTTCATTGAATGAGTCACCATAATTATGGTGAATCTTAATTTTAACTCTTGTATAAGGTTTTCAATTGCATTGGTTGCCATTGGATCAAGAGCGGAACATGGTTCATCCATTAACAAAATAGTTGGCTTCACTGCAATTGCACGAGCAATACACAATCTCTGTTGTTGGCCACCAGATAAATCCAATGCGCTATCCTGTAATCTATCTTTCAGCTCTTCCCATAAACCTACTTTAGTTAAACCACTTTCCACCATTTCATCTAATTTTTGCTTATTTTTCATCATACCATGCAATTTAGGTCCATAAGCAACGTTATCATATATTGACTTTGGAAAAGGATTGGGTTTTTGAAATACCATACCAACTTTTGCTCTAAGTAGTACAACATCCATATCACGTGAATATATATTACCTAGTCCATTGATAATCAACTCACCAACAGCTTTGCACCCTGGTACATAATCATTCATTCGATTAAAACAGCGCAAAAAAGTTGATTTACCACAACCAGATGGCCCGATAAAAGTAGTAACTTTTCTTTTATAAATATCTAAATTTATATCAAATAAAACTTGCTTAAAGCCATACCAGAGATTTAAATTTTTAACAGAGGCACGTGTATTGTTCATATCACATCTTCCATTGAATAGAGTCTTGGTATTTCTTTTTTATTCTCATGCAGCCATATTGCTGCTTGAACAGCACCTTTAGCAAAGGTTGTACGATTGATTGCTTTATGATTTAATTCTATCCGTTCATCAAAATTAGCAAACATTACACTATGGTCTCCTATCACTCCACCTCCGCGAGATACTGCAAAACCTATTTCTCCCTTTTCTCTTATTTTTAGATAACTATGACAATACTGTTGAAAATCTCTTTTTGAAGCACTAGCGATTGCTTTACCAAGTTCTATAGCTGTTCCAGATGGCGAATCTTTTTTTAAGCTATGATGCATTTCCCAAATTTCAGCGTCGTATTCGTTATCTAAAAGTTCAGCAGCTTTTCTTACCAGTTTTAATAATATATTAACTCCAACACTCATATTTGCCGACCATAATATCGGAATCTCAGCAGCATACTTTTTTAAATCGATACTTTCTATTCCAGTTGTACCACTAACTAGAGGTTTTTTAAATTTCACAGCCGCATTAAGACAGTCTAATATACATTCTTTAGTTGTAAAGTCTATTACAACGTCAGATAACTTAAATACATCACTAATAGAATTAGTAACTTTAATTCCTAAATTGAAGCTATAGCCTATAATTGGCCCTATATCTAAGTCTATATATTTACTATCTGCACGAGCAACAGCACCTGCTATCTCTACTTTGGTATTTGTGATCAATTCATTGAGTACTTTTTTGCCCATTCTACCTAAACAACCTATTACTCCAACTCTGATTTTCATAAAGCTTTTTACGTTATATTAGGTTTTTTTTAAAAACTTTGTCATATTTGTAAGTATAGCTTAGACCTCTCTATAATTCAAAATGAATATATATCTTATTGAGATATATATCAAGTTGCTTTGTCTTTTTTTTCATACTGAGTGATGTAATTACCATTGACAAGATTAGGTAAATGCTTCTTTAAAGTATTTCGATTTGCTTTAATAATATTTTCTAAATCTTTCATTGTAAAATGTCCATGTTTGCTAAGTAAAACCACCATTTTAGCAAAAAGTGATAGAAAATAAAGATTCAACATTTTTCATGTAATATCTTTTTCTTAAAATGAAACTTTTGCTTTTATAGTGATCTAAAAAAAATATAAGCCATAGACTAAAATCATAATTTCCAGTCTTGAAAGAGTATTAAGCACAACGCAAAGCTAAGTAATACTTTCCTTATTACTTTTTCCAATTTACTTTCAAGAGAACTAAGAACTATAAGATACGTAAACATATCCTAATTTTAGTAACAAAGAAAATTTGCAAGAATACGTGATAATCTTCCATTTTTATCTTGAAAAAGATTTATAACTAAAATTAGCTATAAAACTACCAATAATTAATAGAAGATGCAATGATTTCGCTTATAATTGTTGGAAAGAAGATATTTCAAAAATTATACCTAAGTTTTTTCAGATTCATTAAACGCTTCAATATGATTGGGAAATTTCTTGTATTCTCCCATATGTTTTTGATCTTTATATGAAAATTATAAAAACCAGATATAAAGCTGTTTTATAACGTTTTCTATAATAGTATATTCAAAATATAAAATACCTCTTCACACACATACATATACCCAGTTATTTCTTGTTCATCCCAAGAATGAAATAATTGTGTATCAAATTTAGATAATAATTATTCAACTTCACGATCTGATAATTCTACTACTTCAATATTAGTAGAAGAGACAACACTTTCAATTGTTGTAATTTTCTTGAGCATTTGTAAACGTTCTAAAACTAGACTATCAAATAATTGCCATACTCATTTAAATTTATCAATTTCAGCAACTAATTTAGCATTTCAAATGCTATTAAAATTTTTGAAATGTCAAACCATTTCTTATTTTTATCTAATTATATCAAATTATATCCGAAAATATCCTATTAGGATAAAAGAAAAGTATACAAAAAAATAAGTTCCAATGTCAGAATACTTATATGATGCTATTTAGCTTGAATATTTATACATTAGCCATGTTCTCTGAACTCTGAACAAAAATATACTAAATGAGTATATCTAAGCATTTCCACACTTATATTTCTGTAGGGCTAAAAATTTTAGTGAACAAACAATCAAAATCAAATTAGTAATCACAAAATTAATACCCTATCAACTGAGTTATACTCACAAAGTATAAAATATATGATACATCAGCACAGGAAGTATAAAATACATAATATATCACAGCAAAAAAGTTAATTGACTATTTAAGTAGATTCTTTTACTTCAAATTGTATTATAGTTTTAATTATATGTAAAATTGTGGAGTTTTTAATAAATTCAACATACGCGCTTACCGATGGTGTGTTACTTAACTTTATGTCTGTGTTTTTCTATTCTTTCTTTAAAAGAAGCAGCAAGAATCAATGATTCTAGTAACTCATTTAATTGAAGTTAAGTAGCATAGCCTACTCTCTTATAAAAAGAGAGTATTGACTAACAATGTTGATATTATCTTTAATGCTATTAGCATTACGTAACATAGATTACGCAATAGACTTGGATTTTCATATACAATCTCCTATTTTGATAATAATATTACTATATGTAATATTTGTAATAGGCTTATATTTTCTTTGTAATTTATCTAATATTTCTTTCATATTTTCTCATTCAAATAAAGCTAATAGCATTTTTTTTCTGATGGAACGTTTTAACATTGGCTATAATTCTTTATATCACAACTTTTATAGCATCTATCATAGATTTTGCTCTTACTCTCAGTCATCAATACTTATTTCTATCAGCATTTTCTTATTTTCTGGCTTAGGCATTGCACTTTCATACTTTCATTTTATCATTTTCCTAACACACTTGAATTTTTACCAGAATCTGATGAGTGAATGATAGTATTAAAGCATTTTCCTCTTCTTTCTAATATCTTTATCAATTATAAAGCCACTCATCAATCTATTATTTTAGACTAATTCTTACATTTAATTCATCATCGTTCATCTTGCCCAAGACAGCGCAAAAGTCACTTTTCAAAGTAACTCACAAATCTAGAAAATAATTTCTCTCAAGTGGAGTTTTTTGATAAATTTTTATTCGTACTTGTACTATTACAATAATTATATTGAACTTTTTACATAGTTCATGAACTAATATCAATCTTCGCTACATAGAAAGTAGACAGACAAAAATGAAAAAAGCAATAGCTTCATCCAATAGAAACAAAAAAAAATTACTTGATAAATTTCAATAATTACATACTCATAGTAATGAGTTTATTTTTGATTCAAAACTCGCTTTTAGCCTACAGTCTTAATGACAAAATTTAGTTAAAAATTCAGGGTATTTTTTTTTGATAAATTTATCAAATAATAGCAACTGTATGTCTTTTTCATTTTCTCTATATTCATTCTCTATATTTAGCCAAATCACACTTAAATTAAGTGTCAATAAATTACTGTAGTGCTAATTTAAAGTTTTATAAAATAAAACTTGCTACTCGAGGTTTCTTTTACTTTTTTTTCGTTTAATAATTTTTTTTAATTTAATTACAATTCAAAATGAAGCTTGGGTTTATAGATCAATATATCAGAAATAAAAAGATTGAATGTTTATAATAAATAATGCATAATTTTAATGCTTTTTAAGATTTCTCTTATGACTTTTTCAAAATTTCTTGACACACGCAATAATTTTCTTCTTTAAAAGAAAAAAGATATTCTTATTCATTTTTTAAATAATATTTAAGTCTTTAACAACTTAGCAACAATTCAGAAAGTTGAATTAGCTATCATTTTGGACTCTGAAATTACTGCTAAAAAGCAGAGTATTGCCGATGTTCTTTGTAAGAATTCTCAAGACTGCAAGATATATTATAAAAATATAAAATTCACTAAGACTAAAGACTTTGAAAAAAAGCGTTCTTAATATTAAGAAGCTAAAGCCTACTCAAGTCAAGTTAATCAATGCGATGAATATCGTAATCTAAAAGAGATTATCTTTATCACTATTGCCAAGAAGATATCAATGATCTTGATTTAAAAGATTTTTATTTCACATTTATTAAATTGCCAAAATTTCTCAAAACGAAAGAAGATCAATTAAAGAGTATAATCGAGAAATGAATCTATTTCTTTAAGAAAGAATACGAAATCAATAAAAAAGAATTAGAAAAATAATAAAAAGTGATGTAACAATAAAACGAATTTATAAAAAAAATAAATAAGTTTAATTGATCGGAAGAAGAATTACTAGTATATGAGCAAAGGAAAAACGTCTAATAAATTGGATAGCTGCTTTCATCGAGAAATTTGATTAGAGTATTAATGTTGGAGAAGAAAGAGAGAGAAAAGAAGATATTCAAATCAATCATGAAAAAGGAAGAGCAGAAGATGAAAAACAAGCTAAAATAGCTATGACAAAAAAATCCAATTAAAATTGGCTGTGTCTGTTGAATTGATAGTTGAATCTACTGATCTTCTTCGATTTGAAATTACACAACTCAAGAGGAATTCACGAATTAATTGCTTAACTATCAATATATTTTGAAGAAAACATAAATAATCAATCACTACGGAACTTCTTTATCTATTTCTCATTTAGTAAATTTCTTAAATATTATTACTAAAGTAGTATCCTAGATTCCAGTATCATCTACTTGTATGACATCTTCTTGGCAGAATCAAATCATAATTTTCGTGCATACCAAATGATGTATTGCTAGTCAAAAAATAACTATGCAAAAGACTTAATAACATGTATATTACTATAAATAACCTTTGAGGTGGATTATGAAACTAGGTATTAACATTGATCACGTTGCAACTCTCCGCAACGCACGCGGAACTTCTTATCCAGATCCATTGGAAGCAGCAAAAATAGCTATCAATGCAGGAGTAGATTTTATCACTGTACACTTACGAGAAGATAGAAGACATATTAAAGATGAAGATGTGTTTAATCTAAAAAAAAACATTGAAACTGAATTAAATCTTGAAATTGCAGCTACAGAAGAAATGCTTGGAATAATAAAAAAGATAAAACCCTGTTCGATTAATATAGTACCAGAAAAAAGGGAAGAATTAACAACAGAAGGTGGCTTGGATATAATTAACATGTATAGCAAACTCTCTGGTATAATAGAGGAGATGCATGTCATAGATATAAAGGTTTCATTGTTTATCAATCCAAATATCGATCAACTAAAATATCTTGAGAAGCTAGAAAAAAAGCCTGACACAATAGAAATTCATACAGGAGATTACTGCAATAATCCATCAGAGGAAAAATTACAATCAATTATCAATGCTGCAGAATATATCAATAAACTAGGAATAGAATGCCACGCAGGACATGGCATAACCTATACACACGCTAAAAAAATAAAAGAAATATCTTACATCTCAGCTCTCAATATAGGCCACTCATTAATCAGCGAAGCTATATTTTACGGCTTACACAGCGTAGTAGAAAAAATGAAAATGTTAATCTCTAATTAACCATTACTTTTCCTTTTCATTCAAAATAGTTAAAAGAGTCTTGCTCGCTTTAAACTTCACTCTTGTCTTTTTAGGAACAGTCATGATCTCACCACTCTGAGGATTACAACATTGTTTCTCTCGACTTATAGTAGTAGAGAATGTACCTACTCCATGCAGACGTATTTCATCTCCTCTATATAGCTCATCTTTTATTATTTTTATAAACGCATCATGAATCTTACATAAATCAGATTTCGTTATATTTATATTCTGATAAGAACAATCTTCTTTTAATTGTTTTATTATATCTTCTTTATTCATAAATTACCTTAACATTGAAAAATTCACACAAACAGCATATTACGTTCATATCAATAGTCAACTAAATTTATCGCGAAAATAGAATATATCATACATTTTTTTTAATATTTGCATAATATTTAACAAAAAGCTCCATAAAAATAACTACCTTTTAGAAAATTGACACTTCTTACGAGCCTTGTGTTGACCATATTTTTTACGCTCAACAACACGTGAATCTCGTGTTAAGAAGCCTCTTTTATGCAATATAAAATATAAATTTTGACTTATTTTACTTAAAGCTCTACTTATTCCATGAGCTAAGGCACCTGCTTGACCAGACAGCCCTCCACCTTTTATTGTGGCAAATACATCATACTTATCGAGCATAGATGTTACAATAAATGACATTTTTACCACTTGACACACTGATTCTCTTTTAAAATAATCCAGTAGCTTGTCTTTCTTATTAACACTAAACTTTCCACTTCCTGATTTTATCCAAACTCTTGCTGCAGACTCCTTCCTTCTGCCTGTAGCATAGAAACGACCATGAGAATCAATTACCGGTTTAATTGTTTTTTCTGATTGATTTGTTACAGAATTTTCCATTTTTACTCCATTATTTTTTATTTTTACGATTTAAAGAAGCGAAATCTATCTTTTCAGGTTGCTGTCCTTGATGTTTATGCTCTGGGCCAGAATAAACATATAAATTTCTAAAACGTTTGCGCGCCATAGGACCGTCATCAAGCATTCTTTTTATTGCCATTTCTATTACACGCTCAGGAAACTTACCATTTAAAATGATATCTGGAGTAGTTCTTTTCAATCCACCAGGGTAACCTGTATGCTTACAGTAAATTTTCTCCTTAAATTTCTTTCCAGTAAAATGCATCTTTTCTGCATTGATGATAATTACATTATCACCACAATCCATATGAGGTGTATATTCAGGTTTATGTTTTCCACGCAACAGCGTTGCTACAAATGCTGCAAGTCTTCCTACTACTAACCCCTCTGCATCTATGACAAACCATTTTTTATCGATTTGTTTTTTTTTTAAGAAAAAAGTTTTCATAATCTAAAATTATACAATAGTAAATTACTATACACTTAATTTCTAAAAAATGTCAATAACATTAATGATTGCTTATTAAAGCAATTTATGCTAATAACTTAGCTGTGTGCAACTAATGTATAATTAAGAGTAGGAATGTTTCGGTTGATTATTACGCTTGCAATCATTTTTAGCACTATAAATTGTTACGCAACTGATCTTAAAGAAATTATAAATAATGCTATTAAAAATAGTTCAAAATTGAAATCTCAATTTTATCAATACAAAAGTGCAGAAAAACAGCTAAAATCTTCGGGACTAGCTGGATTCTTACCTGAGATTAATTTGCAATATAGATTTAACGAAAAATTTGGTTTTGACGATAAGATCGATGACAAATTTATTCTTAGAAGGAGCTTGAAATTAAATCAAAGAATAATAGATGGAGGTGGTACTTTTGCTACATTTAGCCGATCAAATCATCTTCTCAAAGCAGAGAAGATACGATTCCAACAGTTAAAACAAGAGATTGCGCTTAGCGCTGTGAAAGCGTACGTAGATGTTCTACGGAGAATAGAAATATTAAAATTGAGAGAGCACAAAGAACGAGTTTCTTTGGAACATTTATCAGCAATGAAAAAACGCCTTTCTCTTGGAGAGGTTACCAACGCTGATGTTCTATTAGCAAAAGCAAAATTTTCATCTTCAGTATCAGAGAGAGTTGATGCTGAAGGTAAATTAAAATTAACAAACATTTCTTACTTTCACTTAATCGGTAATAATCCTGATGAACTCCTCGAAGTCAATGATCAATTACCTTCCGTTCCTAAACTAAATGAGTGCTTACAATTGGCAAAAACTAATAATCTATCTCTAAAAGCAGCGGTTTATCAAAAAAGAGCAGCTAAAATGGAAGTGATTGCTGAAACTTCTAAATTGTTACCTTCTTTGAATCTCAGTGCAAGTACAGATCTTAATCAGAGAAACGAAAAAAACACTTCTCTCGAGAGAGTATTAGGAAACATCAATATTACTTTCATTCTCGATATTCCAATTTTTAAAAGAGGAATCAATACTTTTGGTATCAGCAAAGCTAAAATGGATGCAAAAAAATCTACCTATGATTATTATGAAACAATAAAAAATGTAGAAAAAGAAGTTATTAATGCTTGGAATAACGTTCTAACAGCAAAGGCTGTTATTAAAGCAAGTCAAGAGGCTGAAAAAGCAGCAGCTTTAGTATTAGAAGGAGTTGAGCAAGAAGTCTACTTAAATTTGAAAAGCAAAGTTGAACTTTTGGATACTGAAGATGCACTATTCAAAGCACGTTCGGATTTAATTGAAGCAAAAAGCAATTATATAATTAGTATTTATAATTTGCTATTTATGATAAATAGTATAAATCTCTAAATTTAATGGTATTAGCGTTATGAATAATGGACAAAAAATCAATCAATCTGCAAAAGATATTCTAAAAGACATAAAAGCCATATCCGGCAAAAATGCTAATAGTGATAAAGTGAAAATAGGAAAGAGAAAGGGAGAAAGAAGATGATGATATCTTATATCTTGAAGAAGAATATTTAGAAGATTCAGAAGAGGGGATAATAAGAAAAAGACATCAACAACAGCATTCAGGATAAGAAAATTTTTTTGAAAATATCAAGAGAAGAAGAGATTCTCTCTTATAGCATAATATTTAAATGAACAATAAAAAATAGCTAACAGTAGTTCAACAAACACAAAACAATGACCATCTAATTGAAAAACTACAAAATGAACTACAGCATAAGCAACAAAAAGAGCAAGTCTTACTGTTGAGGAATTAGTCACATCTCTTTTAAAACCTTAGTTATTGGAATGGCTAAATAAATATCTTCATACACTAATGAAAGAAGTTGTTGAAAAAGAGCTAAAAGACATTATCAATAATAAATGATTCTTTTAAGGTATTAACAATAAAAATTAGAGTAAAAACAGCCAAAGGCAGGAAACTATCTTCAACAAGATGGCTGCATCGTCATTTAAATGATAAATACGTACAAAAAACTAATAAGGATGGTTACAGATCACGTTCTGCATATAAGTTGATAGAAATAGATAATAAGTTTAAATTGTTTCAAAAAGAGCAAAAAGTCATTGATCTTGGTGCTTCTCCAGGTGGATGGTCACAAGTTGTATCTCAAAAAGGAGCAAATGTAATTGCCATTGACATAAAACCAATAAATACAATTTCTGGAGTAGAATATATAGAATGCGATATAAATGAGCTTGAAATTTTCAAAGAAAGATTTAAAGACCAAAAATTCAATGTAATTTTATCTGATATGACTCCAGAGTCTTGTGGATTAAAATCCTTGGATCATATCAGAATCATGCTTTTATGCGAAGCAGCATTGAATTTTACAAAGCATCTTCTAAGTCATGGCGGCAAGTTCGTAGTAAAAATTTTTCAAGGAGAGTTCGATAAAGATTTTTACAATGAATTAAAAAAAATATTTAAAATAGTAAAATACTTCAAACCAAAATCAAGTAGATCTGAATCTAAGGAAATATATTTAATAGGTTTAGACTTTGTCGGTGAGTGTAAAAATCTCAAATAATAGTAAAGCTTTTTAATCCTGTTCTACAGCAAATTTTAATGCCATATGAACAGCTATAATGCTATTGATTAGCAAAATAGCAAAAATTAAAACAGTAATAAGCAACGTGTGAATATTCAAGAATAAACTTTCAAATTGAACTAACAATTTAAAGTATATAAAAATCGGCATTATAATTGGCAAAACAAGAATTTGTGACATTCCTGATACTAAGTTGTTTCGACCAATCATTAACGCATTTCCAACAGCTGAAATATTGATTACTATCAACGTGATAATCAATAAAGATAAGCCTACTATTATTGAGTGTTCAGTATTATTATCAAGAACTACAAAATTAAATATAGAAGAAATCACTGAAATCGGTAACCCAAACAATAACCAATGAGCAAAAATTTTACAAGTAATTATAAGCTTAGAAGAAAGCGGCTGTATGAAAATTTGCTCTAATATTCCGTCGTGATAATCAGAAGCAAATAAATTATTTGTAGAAATTTGTAAAACAAATGTAGCACATATCCATGTTAATATTAACAAAACTTCTTGTTCATTTTTATTTTCAAGTGTGAATAAAGACAAGCTTAACATCACAGTAAAAACACATATTATATAGGTAAAATTCTTATCATATATTACTAATTTTTTTAGTAAACCGATCATATCAAGAATTTAAATGTTTATTTAAAATTATAATATTTACTTATAAGTAATATAATTACTTATTCTCAAATTATACAGGTTTTATTGTAAAGTTACACAATTAAAGAAGAGTTATCAAAAAATTATCAAATTTAAACACTCATTCAGAAACGAAAAATATATGAGTGTAAAGCAGTTAAAGTATTTTAAAGCTTCAAAGTTACAATCGATTCTTACTGAGTTGAAAAAGCAAGAACTAGATGATGTGGAAGAAAAAAATTAATCAAGTGCAGAAAATAAGGACAGAAAGGAAAAATTAAGTTAATATTAGAAAAAATAAATTAGACATCTTAAATTATTGTGAAAATATACAAAAGAGCAATAGAAATTTAAAAAAAGAAAAGAACGTATACAACACTTAAGATTAATGGAAATACTAGTATTAAAATCTTTTTAATTAGTGTATGTTGAAAATACTATATCCAAGGCACTATAGTCTTTAACAGCTACTTAGCTTTTTTAAAAGGCATATTTTCATTGAACAAACAGACCGTACTTGATCCGTTTCTTAAAGTAAACACAGAGCCCACTCTTTCAATTATAAGATAATCATCAATTGTGCGGAAATTTACTAGAGATTCATATCCTAAGGGATCAACCATAAAGACTGCTGGAAAATTAGAATTTGTCTTATGGAATTGTAGATATGTGAATTTCTCGTCATCAAAAACTTTAATTGGTATTATTGACTCACTACCTTTTACATGTGAGATGGAATAATTAAAATTTAAGCCTTTCTTCACAACCTCAATATCACTTATGTCAGGAATAGTGTTGAGATTAGCTTGTTCAAGGATATCACCATTGTTGGTTATGTAAATTTCATCACTATTGAATAATGGATAAAGAAATCTTACTTCATACGCTAATCTTGGATCATCCAATCCAGTTGCTTCTTCAGCATGAAGCTCAAAGTAATAAACTCTTTTGTTAGTAATTACAGTTGCATTAGTGTTAGCGATATCATCTATAGGTTTGATAAACAATCTGTTACCTTGGGGAACGAGCTGCCAACCAGTTGGATCACCCATTGAAAGATTCTTTATTTCTTCACCTGGCTCAAATAATATACTCGACTGATAACCATAAAAACCTGTGTACTTATGTATAGCATGTGGATTATAATTGATGACCTTTATGTGACTGTCTGCAGCTATTGAACGTGGTTCCTGCTTTGCAAGTGCATCATCACTACAAAAAAACAACAGCACAACAATCAGTAAGCAAATCATAATATTAAATTATACATAGATCATCATTTTATCAATGAAAGAAATAAACTACAATTATTAATACCAATTCTCATTACACAGTAGCCATTCAATTTATTGAATTTGTTATTTCGTGCCAAAATAATGGAGTATCTCTCTCTATTATTTAATAGCAATAACATTATATTTAATGTTATTGACAATTTTATCAGCTTGTATGTATTAATAGTGTGAATTACGTTGAGAGATTATTTACTTCCTCTATCAGCAATCAAGACAAGCAAATTATTATAAAAAACCTAGAAAAATCAACAGTGAGCTAAAAGGATAATATAAAAGATTTATCAATATAAAGGAGTATTTGTGACAGTAGGACGTAATAAATTTATTATTGAGAGATCATCATTTAGGAACAAATAAAAGCCTTTTTACACGACTAACTACAATATTAAGATTTGACACAGAAATTGTATTTTGCAAGACATACAATATTGAATCACATAGTTATTTATTAACTCAAGCATGGTTTAATCATCTAAATTAGAGTACCAAATAATAATTTAATGAATCAAGCTAAAAAATGATAGGTGATGTATTTTCTTTAAGAATTGAAATATTTTAAATTACTCAAAGAATTGAAGACTTACTGAAAAATACTAAACCTACAACAATTGTTGTAACACATGATTTGCTCATATAATAAAAAGATGATCAAAAACTTAAAAATCAAAGCAATGAAAAATCTGAACTATAGATCAGTATTGATGAAGCAGATAGTATTAGCCAATAATAGATTTTTAAAAATATGTATCAACTTGATATAAAATATCCTACAACTTATCTCATTTCAACTCTAGAAAAGAAAAATTTTAAGCAGATGTTGGAAATTATCAGCCCTGCAAAATTAAGTAGATGCTCCATTGTAGATATTACAAAAACAACTAATATCATAAAAACAATTGAGAAAAATTTGATCAAATATTAGTAATTAGTATTGCTCTATATCATATCTTCAATTGTCTTATTCTCTATTGTAAATACATTCGTGTTACTGCAATAGCTGCACAAATTGATTTCACTTCAAATCTTAGATTGTATCTTTTTCTTATTAAGAGTTCCAAGTATTATATAATTTCGTTATTATCTTTTTTATGATAACAACTCAGTAATGTGAGATGTGTTCAATAAAATTCCTGATGTAGAATAAAGCAACTGTTCTTAAAGACTTTCGCTAATTTATTTAAAATGTCTTATCTAATAAATATAAATTTATTCCAACTTATGGATACACTAATATTGTAAAGAAACATTTTATCACAAAAACTTATTGATACTGATGATTTATTAATCTCTGTAAGGTTGAGTATACAAAATCCAACTAGAGAAAATGCTTTGATTTTACATATGATTTAGATAGTAAAATGAATCTTATTTCTATATTTCAATGCAAAGATAATAAAGTATATGAAAATGAAAAACATATACGCGCTATAGTATTTATAATTTGTGTAAGCACGATAAAATGCTGTAAAAGCATTACAGCCTAAAATTGCATCAATTATATTTTATAAATTACTTTAAAAAAAGTAATATTTCAATCTCACTTAGGAACAAATATCAATATTAAGTGAAAAAGTGGATTTTAGTGATGTTCACAAGCACTTAAAATATAGGATATGCACTCAATGATTTAACCTTACTCTCTCATTTTTAATGGAATGTGATACATCACTTTAGATAAACAAAGAAAAAAAAAGATTTAAGCAAATTGACTAGAAGTGTCAAAGGTAAAATTAGTGTTATAAATGATTGCAAAGTTGTAAATTTTTTAAAAAAAAGCTTTGATGAGGAATTTGCTCAAAATAAACTTCTGCTATAAATAAAAACAGTGATTGAAATAATTGGAAATATTACAATGAACAATACAAGCTAATAGTGGATAACTGGTATTTAAGTAAATAAATCATGATCTTATAAAAAGAAAAGAAGGTGCATTGCACAATCTCAACAGTTTCTGTAAAAATAAAAGGATAAATCCTTTGAAAATACATGAATTCAAAAATAAAAACAGTGTTTGAATATGGATATGTGAAATCAATCAGGAAATTATTAATTTCAAGCCTAATATCATGATATTAATACTTTACTTGGTAAAGATGAGCTAAAACTAAAAATTAATCATCTATTATTTAATATTAGAATTATGTATAATAAAGAAACATTTACTAACTCTTATGGCAAGATATGTTATCGTTATATCTTTATCTTTATTATCACTTACTCTCACAGACTCTCTTAGTTACTCAAGTGATTTCTTTTGATAATTTCAGCTATGCTTTTAATGAACTTCAATTATCCTGAAGCATTTAGAGGATTTATATTTTAGCAAATATTCAAAAAGATTTACGTTCTATCGTTAATGAACTAAGCTTATTAAGTAGTAATTTGAGGTTGAATGTGTAGACAAAGTAGTTAATGATATTTTTGTTCATTTATCCTAAATATTAACACAACAAATATCCAGTGATGTAAAAACTATATATACTTAAACTTAATCAAAAAATTTTCCTAAATGGATAGTTCAACTGTAAAACATTACAATTAGCAGGTAATTCGGCACAATAAAATGATATCCATTCCAATGCGTTATACTGGAATTCATTCATTCAATAATCATTAAAATATCGTATTTAAACATAACTTTTATACTCACCAACTTAATAATTCCTGGATTCCAATGTCAGCTACTTGCATTACATTCTAGTAGCAGGTTTAAATCACAATGTTCGTACAGCTGTAGATAGATGATTCGAATACTATCTTCATTTGACTAAAAAGCTCAAGATTTTTCACTAAATGAAATTTAATTCTTTAGCTTTTTGATTTTATCAAGGGAAAAATCCAATCATTTGAGCTCTAATATCTATATAGATAGTGACTTTAAATGAGTTTTAGTACAATTATTTTAGAGTATTTTTTTCTCCTCTTTCTTTGTCAATTTAAATTACTTCTTGTCTACCTTTCAGTAGTATCATCAAATTTTGAGCAAGAACAGCTTTCTTATCACGAATACGTTTGATCTCTTACTCATAGACAATGAATCTTTTTTTTGACTACTTGAATCTATTTAACTTCTCATATACTTTTTTGATTATTACGTCATTTTCTATTATTTTTCTAATTCCTTTTCACTAATTTCTTTCGCATACTTTAAAAAAATAGATTCATTTCTCAATTATATTCTCTAAATTGATCTTTATTGTTTTGAGAAATTTTGGCAATTTAATAAAAATGAAATAAAAATCTTTTAAGTCATGATCATTAGTATCTTCATCTCTAATAGAGTGCTCTGATTTATACTCAGACTTCTCAGGAAATAAGATACAATTAGCATATAGAGATAAAGATAATTTATTTGAAATTCTCTTTAATGTTGATAATTTTTGTTAGCTTGTCTTGAATACGCTTTAGCAGAATGATATTGAGCATGTTTTCAAAGCTTTTAATTTTAGCGACTTAAATTTCGATTATTATTTTATAGACTCTATTTTTCATCTCTACAGAGAACATCAACAATGCTTTTCTTTTTGGAGACAATTCATCATATATTATAGTACTGAGAAATTTTATTTACTTTATTTCATTCATTGTCAATAAAGCTTAAAATATCATTAAGAATGAATCAAAAAATTTTGAAAAAGTCACAACTTTAATGCTTAAAAGCATTAATAATTATGCGCAATTCTGTAGAAATATTCAATCTTTTTATTCGGATGTATTGGCTTACAAAACCAAATCTCATCTTGCATTACAATTATATTAAAAAATATACAAGCGAAAAAAAAGCAAAAGAAACTCTAATCAATACTTGCTCAAAAATATTTGCATCTTTTTAGCCTTAAACGCTACATTTAGCTCTTTTTAAACGCAATTAGTCTAAGTTTTAATATTTAAAAATATACCAGAGAGAAGAAAAAGATTAAAATCCTAAGGTAGTTAGTTTCAACTCTCTATTTTAAAATCCTGTGTTAGATGATGTATTAAACAACTTATAAGCACGTTTCTCAGATTTTATTCCTAAATAAATCCATTCATAGTCTTAAAAAGACATTCAATGTACATAGTACAAAATTAAACATGAGATATCAAATACGATGAATTTCTTGTCGTTTTATTTGAATAGACTAAAGATAAATAATAGCTTCAATAATATTGAAGAATATAATGGAAAAAATTATCAAGTAGATTTTTCATTCTGTTGTTATGCTATTTAGATGATATTGAAAATAAGATTAATTTCCATAATTACTTAGATATTCCCGGCTCCCTGGCTTGGTTACAGGCAATTTTCTAAACTCTTCAGGAAGCTCCATTTCACTGTAGTTTTCAATGCTAAGCTCAATTAAAGATATAACAGGAAAAGGCAATTTTGCTTCACTATCTCTCTTAATTAGAGCAGCTTCAGCAACTACTTTACCACCCTTCTCTTCTACACATTCTACTGCTTCTAATGAGGATTTACCAGTGGTTATCACATCTTCAATCAATAATATTTTCTCATCTTTTTTGATCTCAAATCCGCGGCGCAATTCAAACTTGCCATTAACACGCTCGCAAAACATCGTCCTGATTCCAAGCTGCCTACCAATCTCATAACCCAAGATTATTGCACCAATTGCAGGAGATAGTATTAAATCTATTAAGCTACTTAGCTCTTTTCTTATCTTGTTTGTCAATAACTCACAAACTTTCATAGCTCTGCTTGTATTCTCAAAAATCTTAGCACATTGTATATATGTATCGCTATGCAGCCCTGATGACAGGACAAAATGCCCGTGTAAAATCGCTCCAGCTTCCTCAAATTCCTCTATTATTGAATCATTTTTGTCTAACATCATTCTTTAAATTTCACTCTTACATTCTTTATTGATTATTTGAATAATACAAACATCGGACCAAACATTTATTGCAGTTTCACACATATCGATGATCGTGTAAATAGGCAAAATCAGTCCCATAATATACAAAGGAACGTTCATTGATACAAGATAACTAGTTGCCATAAAATAGCATCCCATCGGCACTCCAGCATTACCAATTGCAGCTCCTGTAGATAAAAAAATCCATATAAACATTTCGCTTAAGGAAAATGTGTGTCCATTCATTTCTGCAACAAAAATTACTGTAATCAAAATAAACGCAGCACATGCATTCATATTGATTGTTGTACATATTGATAAAATAAAAGATGCCAATTTCTTTGGCACTTTTAGTTTATTTTGCACACAGTCTATGGTTGTCGGTAGTGTTGCACTGGATGATTTAGAAAAAAATGCAAGTGCAAGCGCCGGCATCACCCCCTTTAGCGTTTGAATTGGTGATATGCCTTTATACCATATAAATAACGGTAAAATCAAAAATGCTTGCACAAAATTCGCAGACATTATGCAAATAAAATACCACAATAAACTATTGAATTCGCTACTACCTTTCAATTCGTGCAAAAAACATGTAATAAAAGACCATACAACAAACGGAATAAATTTCAGTAATCTCTGAGCAATTTTAAGCAATGCATCGAAAAGTGCAGAAAATATTTGATGTAATATATCCTGTTTTTCTCTTGAGAGAGAAATAACAGCTTCACCAATTAAAAAAGCGATCAATATGCCACCAACAATGTTATTTTCAAGAAAGACTTGCACAAAATTTGAAGGAATGAGTGATTTCAAGTATGAATAATAATTGTAATTACTGTCACTTACGCTTCCTATCGTATTACTTATGAAATTTTCTCTCACTGGATCCATAAGCAAATAGAAAGATAGCGCAACAAATGCAGCTATAATGGTTGTAAATAGTGTATAAAATAGTGTTCTCCTAAGTAATGTCCGAATTTCAACCGAATCTTTAAGTTCTGAAATTGTAGACACTATGGATAGAAAAACTAAAGGTAGACTAATTAATTTGAGCAAATTGATAAATATATCACCAAATAGTTTTGCTACTTCAAATACGACTTCATTGTTTAAGTAATACGCAATTATTGCAAGTAGTATAGAAAAGAGTATCGCAAACCTATGCATTAGAAACAAAATCCCAAAATGATATTATACAATAATTTCGTTATTTTGGAATTAGTAACTTAAAGCATCAATTTCTTCGGATCTAAACATAATTCTATTAACAGTTTTGTGATTGTAATTGTGGAGAACATTGAGCATAAGATACCTATTGACAAAGTAACAGAGAAGCCTCTTATCGCCCCGCTGCCAATAGCAAACATTATTCCCGCAGCAATTAATGTGGTGAGATTTGAATCAAGAATTGTTTTTATTGCATTTTTGAAACCCTCTTCAATAGCACGTAATGTTCTTTTTCCTGATTTCATTTCTTCGCGAATGCGTTCGAATATCAAAACATTTGAATCAACCGACATACCAACAGTTAGTGCAATACCTGCAATTCCAGGTAAAGTCAGAGTTGCCTCAAGTATGGTAAGAATTAATAGTATAGAAATTATATTAAAAAGTAGTGCAATAGAGGCTAATAAGCCTAACTTGCCATAAATAATAATTATAAATAAAGCAACAATTACGATAGAGATTATCGCTGCTATTTCTCCTGCTTTTATTGACTCTTCTCCAAGACTTGGACCAATATTTTTCTCTTCTATTATTTTAAGCAGTGCTGGCAATGCGCCAGATTTTAAAAGTATTGCAAGCTCAATCGCTTGTTTTTCAGTGAAATTACCACTAATTTCTCCCTCTCCATTTAGAATTGGTTCGCGTATTGTTGGCACAGTTAAAACTGTGTTATCGAGAACAATTGCAAAAAGTTTTCCAACGTTTTCTTTAGTGATTTTTGCAAATTTCTTACTTGCTACGCTATCAAATTTAAAATGTACTGTGGGTTTACCAAGAGAATTAAATCTAATTGATGAGTTAATCAGCGAATCACCTCCTATTTCAGTCTTACGGAATATTGGATAAGAGTTACCTAAAGAATCTTTAAGTATGACGGTAGTTTCGTGTTCTATATCCTTCATTTTAGCCACATTAGTATTTACCAAATGAAAAGCTAATTTAGCAGTTCTTCCAAGCAGAGATTTTATTTGTTCTGTATCTTCTACTCCAGGAACTTGAACTAATATTTTGTTCTGCCCTTGTTTTTGTACTGTTACATCCCTCGTACCAAACTTATCCAGACGTCTTTGAACGTTTTTTATCGACTCTGAAACTACTTCATTAATTAGGGAATTTTTATAGTGAGATTTATATGAAATGAAAATAGAAGAATCCTTCCTATTTAGCTCTAAATTTTGGTTCATTCTATGAACTAGCGTTGAAACTTTCTTATAGTCATCAGTATTATTTAAAGTTATAATCATCTGTTTATCGCTTTGTACGGAGGATTCGATGCTTTTTGCTAGTAAGCTTTCTTTTATTTCGTCAGCTAACATACTCAATTTTTCTTTCAAGTAAGAATTCAAATCTACATTAAGAAGCAGAGATGACCCACCTTTCAAGTCGAGTCCTAGGTTTATTCTCTTTTTTGAAACAAGAAGCTTATTTTCAATAAAATTTGGCAGTATTATATATAAAGCAAAGAGGAGGATGCACAGTACCGAAAAAGATTTGATTATAAGTTTATTGCGCATAAGTTATAGATTTAAAACTGTAGTGTAAGTTAAAAAAATGTATTTTTGTAAAATTTTTCTAAAAAATCTACTGTTGCATCCAAGTAGCATAGAAACTGATTAAAGCAAATTTACTTAACAAAATCTCACTAATCTTTATTTCAATAAAGATTGAAATTATTATTTAACTTTAGTCTGTGCAGATTAAACGATAAAAAATAATATATCTGATACATCATGTTTAATTTTTTGCACTATGTACACTGCATATCTTTTAAAAACTTCTGATTTTCAAATTTAAACACACTTATAAATCATTTTTAACATATAAATGCCAATTTATTATATTAGATAGTAAATATCCAGCTAACAAGGTTTCTTTTACTGTTTTCTGTTTAGAAAATTTCATTAGTATTAATTACTAAAGTAGTATTTTAGATACTAGTGTCAACTACTTATATGACAGCATTTTTGCTTCAATATTTACCATATTCTAAAATACATATAGTTCCTTTGTTATACGCTCTATTTTAGATTGCTCTAAACATTTACTAACATCATAAATTATTGCAATACCTAGCAATGAATCAATCGCAACAGCAACTATAATTACTAAAAAATTATCAGTAATACTATATGCTAGGACTACTATAATTGCTACACAGCTGTAGCATTAATCACGTACCATAATGAATCATTAAATATGCTTTCTGGTAGCAGATTTTTTTTTGAACACTCTCATACTTCTACTATTTTTTGAATGTGGAACACAATCGGTAAAAAATCAGACTCAAATTTCTTTTAGTTTATCTAATGCAAAAATACCATCCTTACATCTCAATTCTTCTAGTACATCTTTACTTTTTTACATTTACTGAATAACTTTAAAAGAGTAGAGAGTCTTTGCTTTTTATCAAAAATCTCCTTCTCAACGTAATTAATTAAAAGATCAAGCAGAGTTTTATTTTTGTTATTTTTAATATCAAATTTCGCTTCTTCCACAAAAGTGATTCAACAAAATTTTTGCATTTGTCTTGTTTGTCAGTATCATAAGCATTAATAAACTCTCGTAATATACGATACAAAGATGTGTTTCCATCTTCATCTTGATGATTAATATTTATTTTGTCTGCATATTTATTTAAAAGGCAATCAAAAATCCTTTTAGAATCACGTTTAATAGTGTCACTTAAGCAGCATTGAATGATATTAATGATTCTTCCTTAATCAAGAAATCTAAATTTTTCATGATCATGCCAAATAATACATTTAATTTGTGTTGTTGAATCGAGGAATTTTACATTAACGTCTACATCCCTTTCTATAAAAAACAACACCTCTCAAAATCATTTTGTATGATACTATCTTTCAACTCATCTTGAAATCTTGATTCTTCTACATATACGTATACGGACTAATTTTTTATATATCCATTCCGCCGGACAGCGAGTTTTGATTTGATCAATATCTCCTTCTATGTCATGCTTACTTTTTTTCTAGATCGAGTAATACCTGATATACAAAATAGATTTCTTTAAATTTTTTCTCTATTTCTTCTTTATTACCAGATTTTTATCTTGATGATGTTTTAAATGCTAATTTCTTATATGCTTTTTTTATTTCCTTTTTAGTAGTATTTCTTTCCACTTCTAACACTTTATAATAAAAAATAGATATGACCACCCTCATATATTTTACATACCTATTTTATTTAGTCTTCAATATCTTTTTTAAAGCTTTACTTTACATACTTTTATCTAGTTTAGTAACGTTATCATATTAATGATATGATTAACTAAGTCTTTGTCAACATATTTAATAAATCTCTTGCATTTCTGACTTCATCATAAATTGGTTATGTAAAGTATATTTGTTAGATCAAACTGTCACTTTTTCTTCTCATTTTTATCCATATGATTCTATAAAGCTTTAATAGGAGTTTTATCAAAAAAAAATAACACTACCTCTACTTATAACAATGATTACAATGATGAAAGTTATAAGATTGATTTCCTCGGATGTTTATCTACCTGTATTACCAGGAATGGCAGAATATTTCTATGTGAGATCACAAGATATACAAATCACTTTAAATATATATCTATTTGAGTTATCTGTTTCACAAATAATTTAAGATTCCTTATCAGAAAGATTTGATTGCAGACTTGTTATTATAATAGATGTTCCTATTTACATTATATTTTCTGGCTTTTATATACTATTCATAGTATTTAAATCTCTAGTAACTTTCCTTTTTTTTCTAAGTGCATATGAGCACATTCTTGTATAATACTGAGAAGAATAATTGCTGGTGACTTATTCAAAATAAGAAGAAGCAATACAGATTTTGTAAGTATATTTCAAATTATTAGCATATCATCAGTTATATCTCTTGTAATTAGATGATTTCATACATCTTATTTTAACTGGCGAGCTAACTTTCTTTTTTTAGTAATCGTTGGAGCTATATTGATAATCATTATATTAATCGCATTCAAAGAAATCTTACCTAAAGATAAAATCTGTATATCTATCGCAAATCTTGTAATGCACTACAAGGAAATATTATGTAATCTAATCTATTTAGCATATAGTATAATCTTATGTATAGCTTATAACGATTACTTTGCTTCTATTTAGTAAATTCTCCATTTATCTTCAATAAATTGGATATAATCCAGATAGTATAGATTTTTCTATATCACTATATATTTATCATATGTGTTTGGTAATATATTGAGTAAAAATAATGAAAATCAGTACTATAGATCACACATTATTATTAAGTACAATAATTTTTACTACTGATGAGCTTATGATATTTATTTTGGCTTGAAATACAATTAGTAATAATCTACTGGAAATTATTATTCCTATGATCATCTTAACATTCGGTAATGAATTTTTCTTGCCACTTGATGTAGCAAGTGTAATATCGATATTTCCAAAAATGGCTGATACTGTTTCTAGCTTTATAAGACTAATGCAGTTTAGTACTGCATTTATATCATCAGTAGTTGCAGATCTTATATCTTGAGTGAGCTAACTCTCTCTACATCATTAGTAATTTTTATTGTAAACAACTACAAATATTTTCTCAATACTTTTTATTTAATAACGAAGAGTAGATTAAAGCAAAAAAAAGCTTTCTGCAGAAAATTTTTAGGCTAATACTAAATAAAACTCTATTCAAACTGCACTTTTACTGCCACAACCTCCATAAATTCACAGTTAAATGATATATTAGTATTTTATATCAACAACCTCCTACTATTTCATATTCAACATGAATTGAATTCACTCTAGAGTTAGGAGCTTTAGACTTTCTTGATTGTTTTATTTCTATATCAGAGTCATAGCTAGGATCATAATCCGAATTATATTTTTTTCTTTACTCTTCTTACAATTAATATCAGAGTTTCTAGTTATTAGCTTGTAGTTTTTCTTTTCGACCTATTGTTATATTAGCTTCTGATTTATATTTATTTATTTTTTTCACTGATTTTTTCTATCTTTTACTAGCTCGTAATAAGTGTCAAAATCAGCTTTTATGGATTTTACTTACTTTTCTTAATCTCTATTGCAGTAGGATCTACTATAACGTATATAGATACTTGCTTCGATAAAGCAATCAATTTTTCCGTATTTTTACATCCTTCTGCGCTTACGTAGAATGAGTTCTTACACTCTTTAACATTGGAGATTTTTTCATAAATATGTTTATTATTTTGCTATTGTGCTTCCTGTTTTACAACAAGACCTATTGCTGCATATATGTGTGTGATAAATCAATTGATTTTCTATACGCTCTAAGCTCTTTTATATCCTAAAATAGCCAATACTTAGTGATCATCATCTCCAAAAAACTATCTACTTCTCATAAATACACCTAATTATCGTATACAGATTGTATTTCAATCTTTTTGACATAGAGTATTTCTTAATAAATAGACTCTGATTGCAAAGATTGTCCTAAGTTTCCCTCTATTCGTGAAGCATGCCTTCCTTTAATATTCACGTTATCTATAACATAATACTCAAAACCTTTCATCAACAAAAATTGTACTATAGAATGAAAAATTATTTCCTCTGGCAAATTTTTTGATGGATTTTTTTTTGATAAACCTTTTAAGATAATCAATTTTCCACAGCTATGCATTATAGCATTTCTGTCGTTTTTATCTAAATAAGTTAACATCAGCTCTCGTGTTGATAAGTAATTCAGTCATATCGTAATTAAGGTTTTTTACAGAAAACACAAATGCATCGTTTAAGTGTTAACTCTCTCTCTATTGTAGAATAGTAGAATAGTTCCTTTTTTCTTAACATGTGAGAAGAGTTTATTCAATTCATCAAAAAGACCTAGAGTAAATTTCATAACTCTCTATGTTATTGTATTTAGTAGTTTGAATTAATAAATTGCTTTTGATACTCATTGATTGTACATCACTGTTTATATATTCTAGAAATATGTTACTTTTTACAGTGATTGATTTTTTCTTAAATTCAATGGTCTTTTGGTAGCTTGTATGCGAAGTTTCTATAAATTTTCACATAATCGAAAAAGATTGATAATACTTAAAATATTATTTATCATTTTATGATAATATTTATTTAGTGAGTAGCAAAATAAATTTTTGATCAATATCTTAAAGATAACACTTTAGTATTATCTTTCGCTGTCAATATAGACAAATTGGTAAGTTTTTCATGAGGTAATACAAACATTACAAAGCTTTCTTTATCATATCATGAGATAAATAGTAAAGAAATAAAAAAAATAGCTAATTTACAAACCTTACTTTTCTTGATCTATCATATAATATAATTACTTATTAGGATATAAAAAAATATAAATAACTTCTAAATTGTCGTATAGAATTCAAGGCAATAATAAAATCTAATACCGACATTGAATACTATTTTGACATCAATGTAGCAATTGGCCTATTGCTAAACTTAAGCATAACATATCTTTCAGAGGATCTGCTACTTTAATTCTGTTGATGTACTAATGAGCTACAGTGTTGGAATTTTTATCAGAGAGTTAGTGAAGAAAAAAAAAGATCTTGATTTAAGTATATTGGTGCTGTTAAGAGTGTAATTTCTGATACATGAATTACTAAATATTCAATATTCACGGATTTAACTCAATTAATTACAAAGCTGAAAACAGCTATTTTAGCTTATTTTAAGAAATTGATAAGCATATCTGTGAAGCTTTATAAATTTTAGTCTTCTTTTCATCTTACGTATAGTTATTTCTTTGCTTATGTTTTTCGAATTCACGGACATGCTCAACAGATTAAAGTAGAATGTTGCAGCATTTTTGAAATTTGAATGCTTATCTAAAATAACAGCTAGATGATAAACATAGAAAATATTGTTCTAATCAAGAGAAATCTCAGCTATCATGTACTCTTTAACTTTTTGCATAGTACTTTTTATATATATTAAATCTAGATTTACCAATAAAGGAGCATAATTTTATGTATATCATACAACTTCAACATTTCATTTAACGCTAGACATGATTGCATTGTGAAATTATCATCAGAAAATTCTCTAATATATAAAGAGTTACTAAAATATTCTTTTAATAGTAAAGAGTAGATCTCTATAGCCTTTTCGTATTCTTTGTTAACGTAGTAAATATTTCCCAATCTGATCAGATCATTTTTATGATAAGAAAATTTTGTAAAATTTGATTAAGAAAGGAAATAGCTGCCTTGTTACCTCCAAAATCAAAAGAATCTTTTGCTTTTTTAAAATGAAATATATGCTAAAATGCTTGCCAGAATTCTATGCAACTTTGATATTAAATCAATCCTTTTTTTCTCAAAAACCTCAAAGTTTTTATATTTTTCATTAATTTTTATATATTTAGCAACTTTATCAAAGACTTTTCATATCTCCAAACCCTCGTTAGCATGAGAAATGGAAAAACTTAATAAAATTATAGAATAGATTAATATACAAAAAATATAACTCCCAGTATTGTAGCATTGTAACTAAGAATTAGTATCATCCTACACGTAATCAGCAAATCTTGCTTTCCTGAATTATATTTAATATAGTAAAACTTATAAATGCTGATCTATATGTCTCATATTATAATAATAAAAAGAGTATTAATTAGAGGCGAACTATATATTTACTCCATTTTTGTAGGTATGTGCACAATTAAACTCAACAAATAGAGTATAATCAGCAATCTGCTAGCTAATTTTATACAACACTATTGCAATTCAATCAATTGGCGTATAAGCTTTAAATAAAGTCTATGAAAAAAAATGAAAGCTTGTTATTCATTCGACGATATACTACTCTTGCCAGCCCATTCTAATATATTGCCTTGTGATACAGATACGAAAACTTATTTAACAAATAGCATAGAACTCAATATTCCTCTCATATCTTCTGCAATGGATACTGTTACTGAATCAGACTTTGCAATAGCTATTGCCCAACATGGTGGAATAGGTTGTATACATAAAAATTTATCAATAGATGAACAAGTTTCGGAAGTCAAAAGGGTAAAAAAATATGAAAGTTGGATTGTGTATAATCCAATTACTATTTCTCCAGATAAAACAGTTGCAGAAGCAATTTCATTAATGAATGAATATAATTATTCAGGCATTCCTGTAGTTGATCAATTTAAATTAGTGGGAATTTTAACTAATCGAGATGTAAGATTCATTGAAGACCAAAACATGGGTATAAAAGTTTCTGAAGTGATGACAAAAGATAAATTGATTACAGTTCGGGAGCAGGAAGTGGATAGTGCCTCAGCAATGAAATTGCTACATAAAAATAGAATAGAAAAGCTTTTAGTCGTAGATGAAAATTCTTTTTGTATAGGCTTAATCACAGTTAAAGACATTGAAAAATACAATAGATACCCCAATTCATGTAAAGACAGTAAAGGGCGTCTCAGAGTCGCTGCTGCAGTTGGCACTGGTAAAAAGGATGGCATAGAAAGATGTGAAGCTTTAATTAGAGAAGAAGTTGATGTGATTATTGTTGATACCGCTCACGGTCATTCCGAAAACGTTATTAATACCATTAGAGAAATAAAAATGATGTATCCAAATACGCAGCTAGTAGGTGGCAATATTGCCACAAAAGAAGCTGCTGAAGCATTAATTGATGCAGGCGTTGATGCAGTGAAGGTTGGTATAGGACCTGGATCAATCTGTACAACTAGGATAGTTACAGGTGTTGGTGTGCCACAATTTTCTGCAATTCAAAATGTTGCAGAAATATGCAAAGAAAGAAAAATAAGATTAATTGCCGATGGTGGGATAAAATACTCAGGAGATGTTGCAAAAGCTATCGCAGCCGGAGCTGATTCTGTGATGATTGGTTCACTTTTTGCAGGCACTGACGAAAGTCCAGGCGAAATTATCATGTACAAAGGGAGAGCATACAAAAGCTATCGAGGAATGGGATCTATTAACGCAATGAAACTAGGTTCAGCGAGTCGTTATTTTCAAGATAAAGACTCAAAACTAAAATTAGTTCCACAAGGAGTAGAAGGAAGAGTTTCATTTAAAGGTTCAGCTTCAGGAGTGATCTATCAATTAATTGGCGGGTTGCAGGCTGCAATAGGATATACTGGTAATAGTGGTATAGAAGAGATGAAAAAAAACTGCAAATTCGTTACTATTACTACATCTGGACTCAGAGAAAGTCATGCTCATGATATAATCATCACGCAAGAAGCTCCAAATTACACTTATCAAACATCCAACTTACCAGTTAATCCAAAATAGATCCTTTTTTAATGTCATCTAAGTAGCTAACACTAAGATTCATGATACTATTTTAGTAAAAATATTTAAAAAATTTACTAAGTGAGAAAAAAGGTAATAAGGAGCCACGTAATCATCTTATTTCAAAATATATTGATATAGCTTTGGCAGTTAACTCGTAACTTCTTCTTTGTGTAGATCCATTAATCTTTCTTTTTATATCATCAGATTTTTCTCACTCTAGCGTTCCTTGTTTAACTCATCGTACACTAGATTTATTAGTGGAGATTTTTTCTGCTATATCTTTTAAGTCTTCATTTTGTACTATCCTCTACGTACCTGAAAAAGAAACATCATCTTTACTATTGTATTCTCTAATTTCTTCATTCTGTTATTTACTAATTTAGGCAACTTTATAAAAATAAAGTGAAAATCTTTTAAGTGATATCTATTGATTTTTACTTATCATATATTATTATAGAAATATACTTAACTTTCTTAGGAAATATCGTACTATCGAAAATAACAATAAAAGAATACTATCTTTAAATCGATGTGCTTGCCATCTCTTTCTCAACCTATCTTGAATAAGCTTTAGCTGTATATAGTTAAGCGCTTTTTTCGAAGCATTATATCTGGGACGCACGAGCAAGGCTTTTACGTTCTCAATCATGTATCTTAAATTTTCTAAGAATCTTTGCAAAGAACGTTAACGATATTTTGTTTATTGAAGGCAATTTTAAGATTTATAAAAGTATTAAAACTCAACTTCTTGTATAGTATTTATTTCAGTAAATTCTAAGATATCATTGAAAATGGATAAAAATTTTCTTATTTTTCTCAATGCTAAAGATTTTCTTAAAAAGAAAATCCAATTTTAGATTGAGAAATTTTGATAAAGTCATAAGAGATTTACTGAAAAGTATTAAAAATACTACACAATTATGTAGAAATATTTAATCTTTTTGTTCTGATGTATTGGCTTACAAATCCAAATCTTATCTTACATTATAATTATATTAAAAAATATACCAAGCAAAAAAAAAGATAAAGAAATCTCAAGTGGCGAGTTTGATTCTATAATACTTTAAATTGACGCTATAGTAATTTACTAATGCCTAGTTCAAGCTCGACTTGACTGAATATAGAAAAACAAAAAAGAAATTCAGTCACTATAATTTGATAAATTTTCTAAAAAATACTCTAAATTTTAACTGAATTTTATCATTAAATTTGTAGGTCAAAAATAAATTTTTAATCAAAATAATTTTACTACTAAGATAGTAAAATCCGTGAAGATTGTCAAACAGTTTTCTTATTTCTATACACTTAGCATAGTACCAAAAATTATGCTAGAAGTCAAACAGCAAAATTAGCGATAATGAGCATAATTTCTAGAATTATTTATATCACTATCTTTGCAACATGAATTTTTGCCTTGAAATGAACAGTTCTTAGCTTGAAATTAAAAAAGCAGCTGCTATATATATCAACAAATACTAGTTAAACTTATATCATGGATTTAAATAAATTTACCGAAAAAGCAAAAAGTCTAATTCAAAGTGCTCAAATGAAAGCATTGGGAGCTGGACATCAAGTTTTTATGCCTGAGCATTTACTAAAGGTAATGCTCGAAAATGAATTGGATTTAGTTCAGAATTTAATAGACGCTTGTGGTGGAAATGTACAAAATATTTTCGATGCTATCGATAGCGCAATTAAAAAATTTCCAGTAGTTAAAGGTCCTGGAAGTAATAACCTCCAACTTTCAAGAGAAGTGGCAAAAGTTTTTGAAGATTCAATTGGTATTTCAAGAAGAAATAAAGATTCATTTGTTACTGTTGAGCGTTTATTACAGGGTCTTGCTGAACAAAAAGATGATACTGTGGGTAGAATTTTAATGGAAAATGGTGTAACTCCACAAAAATTGAACTCAGTCATTACAGAAATGCGAAAGGGCAACAATGCGGATTCACCAAATAGCGAGGAAAAACTAAATTCAGCAAAGAAATATACAAAAGATATTACAGAGCTTGCTATGCAAGGAAAGCTTGATCCTGTAATTGGTCGTGATGAGGAGATAAGAAGAACTATGCAGGTATCACTAAGACGAACAAAGAATAATCCGGTATTGATAGGTGAACCTGGTGTTGGAAAGACTGCAATAGTTGAAGGTCTTGCAAATAGAATTGTTGCAAAAGATATACCGCTTGGTTTGCGCGATGCAAAAGTCTTAGCCCTAGATCTTGGTGCATTGATTGCCGGAACAAAATTCAGAGGGGAATTTGAGGAAAGGCTAAAGGCAGTTATTAATGAGATTTCAAAAACAGAGGGAAAAATTATATTATTCATCGATGAATTACACACTTTAGTTGGAGCAGGGGCAACAAGTGGTGCAATGGATGCTTCAAATTTGCTAAAACCTGCTCTTGCACGTGGAGAAATTCGCTGTATAGGAGCTACAACTTTAGATGAATATCGTGAACATATAGAAAAAGATCCTGCACTTGCAAGGCGTTTTCAACCTGTGTTTATTTCTCAACCAACTGAAATTGATACTATTTCAATACTTAGAGGTCTAAAGGAAAGATACGAAGTGCATCACGGTATTAGGATTACAGATGGTGCAATAATTTCTGCTTCAATATTATCTAATAGATACATAACAGACAGATTTTTACCTGATAAAGCGATTGATTTAATTGATGAAGCGGCAAGTAGAGTGAGAATTGAAATGGATAGTAAACCTGAGATTATTGATGAACTTGAGAGGAAAATCGTACAGCTAAAAATTGAATCAGAGGCTCTAAAAAAAGAACATGATGAAAACTCCAAGCAACGTTTAAAGAAGATAAATAAAGAAATCGAAAATCTAAATAGTAAATTTGCTGATTTAAATAGTAAATGGCAGATTGAAAAGAATAAAATAACTAGAATTCAAGAAACAGCAGAAAAATTAGATAATGCTAGAAAAGAATTTGAATTAGCTCAACGCAGTGGAAATTTAGAAAAGGCAGGAGAGCTAATGTATGGTGTAATTCCTCAACTTAAAAATGAATTAAAAAATCAAGAGAAAGTTACTGACAGCTTCCTAAAGAAAGAAGTTACTGAGAACGACATTGCAAATATTGTTTCAAAGTGGACAGGAATTCCAGTTGATAACATGATTCACAGTGAAAAAGAAAAACTCCTTAATATGGAGAATGAAATAGGAAAAAAAGTGATAGGACAAAAGGACGCAATAAAAGCAATAAGTAATGCAGTTAGACGTTCTCGTTCTGGTGTACAAGACACTAATCGTCCTTTTGGTTCATTTTTATTCTTTGGTTCAACTGGAGTTGGAAAAACGGAACTTGCAAAAGCCCTTGCAGAATTTTTGTTTAATAACCAATCAGCACTTTTGCGTTTTGACATGTCAGAATATATGGAAAAACACTCCATTTCAAAGCTAATTGGCGCACCTCCTGGATATATTGGCTATGAACAAGGCGGAAGATTGACCGAAACAGTAAAAAGGAGACCATATCAAGTAATTTTATTTGATGAAATAGAAAAAGCAAATCCAGATATATTCAATCTATTACTACAGATTTTAGATGAAGGCAGACTTACCGATAGCCACGGCAAATTAATTGATTTCCGCAATACCATATTAATTTTAACTTCTAATCTTGGTGCTGAGATAATGCTAAAAAGAGCTATTAACTCTGTAAAAAGCGAAGTAATGCAAATAGTTAAATCTACATTTCGTCCTGAATTTCTAAATAGATTAGATGAAATTATTATATTTCACAGTTTAACCAAGGACGATATTTATAAAATAATAGATGTCCAATTTTCTTATCTACAAAAAACGCTTACTAAGCGTAAACTAAGTATAAATCTGTCAGAGGAAGCTAAGGAACTAATAGCGCAAGCTGGCTATGATTCTGAATATGGAGCAAGACCACTAAAAAGAGTAATACAAGAGTATATTCAAAATAATCTAGCTAAATTAGTTTTATCGGGAGAAGTAACAGAAGGTGATGAACTAATAGTATACGTTTCTTGTAACGAAATCTTAATTAAAAAGATTTAAATTCATTATGTACTTTTTTTTTAAAAAAAGAGTTTATAAGATATTTTTATATCTGTTCAGTGGAACAGTAAAATGAGATAAACAAGATACAATAAAAAGATAACCATATAATAAAAGTCGGTTTACAACAAAATCATCCAGCATCATAAAATAAAATGATACTTTTCTACTTGATTCATGAATTGCCTTAGCTATTTTATTTAATAAATTTACCGAATAAAAAAAACAAAAGAAACCCAGTTAATTATTTATTTACTAATTATCTTTTAAATTGGAATTTTTTATTATCTTAAATTCATTAACAAGCGCATTTTTCTTATATTAGATAAAAATCTAAAAAGATTATAAATACATGAAGTACACATAGTGTAAAACTAAACATGAGAAGTAAAGTATATTGAGTTTTCTATCATTTTATCTATACAGATTTGAAGATAAATAATAGTTTCATTCTTGTTATTAGAAGAGAGTTGAAGGAATTTGTTAAAATAGTTTTTTTTCGTTTCTATTGAGTGATATGCATTGCTAAAAACTATGCAAAAAGTCTAGTGACAACTTAAATCAAAGAGTTCAAGGCTTTTACTTTATATTTTTTTTAATATATTCTATTAATAACTTTAGAAAATATATTATGATTACAAATATAAATACCATTGCGCTTCATGGAATTAACATAATAAATGTTAATGTCCAAATTCAAATAGCAAATAATATTCTTACTTTTAATATAATTAAATTATCGGATAAAACTGTTGTAGAATCCAGAGAACGTATTAAAGTAGCACTAAATTAATTAATTTACTACTCTTCATTCTAAAAGAATCATAATTAATCTTTTCCCTACAGATTTGCTGAAAGAAGATAGTCATTATAATTTTTGGCTATTGCTATTAAACTACTTGTTGTAATGGATCATTATACCAAAAAATCGAAAAACTCAGTATTACATCATTATAGGTGAACTTGTTCTTGACAGTAAAGATTATTTCAGTTTTGTAGGTTTTGCCAATAGCAATCAATGCAAAAAAAAGAAAAATAAGGGAATAATTTATCCAAAGAGAAATGAAATATAGGTTTCATAGATAAAGAATTTCTCAGTTTTGGCTATAGAGAAATTGACTGATATTATTAAACCTTTCAAAGATGAGAAGTCGATTGAGCAAGTATTTTTAATAAACTGAAAGAAAAAAGATCAGTACCAGATTTAAAGGAATATTAAAGGTCAAATTATAGCAAAAAGAGCAGCTAAAATTGCAGCCAGTAGATGAACCACAACATTCTTCTTGTTTTGCACCCTTCTCAGTAGTGTAAAGTCGATGCTTACTAAACAATTTATAGATCTGCTGCTTGATTTAACTGAGCATGAAATAATTGATGTGAATATTATTTTCAGTATAACACAAGCTTGGCAATGAGATATTCAAAGTAACTCATACCTTTCGCGAATCCAATCACTTATGCTTCATTCCAATATTCCAATATTGATAAAAAGAGGAAAATGCAAAACCTGGGAATTACTATAACTCATAATGGAGTATTATCTCTTGATATAAATGCCAGAATTTCCAAGATTCATGCTTGATTCCCTATGTCAATCACTTGAAGATAAAAAATTACTATTGCAAAGGTTAATGATCACATTAATTACCAAATGCATTTTCAATTAATTGCTGGAATGAATCTTTGTAGATGTGATTATTTGAGAAATGTGAATAGGTCATATAACAAGGCTCCACGATGTTAAACAGATTATAAGAATAAAATATTAGAACCATTACTTGATAAAATCTATTTTATAAATCGAAATGACAAATATTAGTATACTTTCTCTTGAAATTTATTCAGAAGGAAAGATAGTACACTGACAAAATAAGAGAAAAAGTAATATCAATAAAGAAAATTCAGGTTGAGCGCTACAGCAAATTAAGTATTAGCTGCAACTCAAAAATAAATGATGAGAAGCTTTGAATAAATTCACTAAATCAGACCAAGTAGAGTTAGAGCTATTAAAATACGTACTAAAAGAAAACTACATTTCCAATCAGAACTACACACGAATATTAAGAGTTGTCAGAATCATTGCAGATCTTGCAAAAAGTGAAGAGATAAAAAGAGCACACATTACTGAAGCTTTAAATTAAAGAATAAGAGCGTATTAATAAATTAATTTGATTGACAGAAGGTTTTTCTTATTATATATTATCTTTAATAAATAAAAATTTAATACATTGTATTTGAAGAATAAAATTATTGCATTAATAAACTATAAATATTAAAAAGAACACGGTGTTTTTCATACTACTTCAAAATAGTATAAAAATACAACTGACAATCCACTGAAAAATTACAGATGTTGCTAATAGTTTTGATGAGTACGCTAAAAATAACAAATGCAAAACATCTGCAACTGTTAATATGATTGTAGTAATTCCTCTTATAGCTACTTATTTTTAAGCTCAGCTTATTCAGATTTTTTCAATACAACAGCAACATCAACTTATACTGATATTAAGTGAGAGATAGGAGATTATATGCACTTGCAGTAACTTAATCCAATATCTATTGCTCTGCTAATTGCTGTAATAGTGTTTACTATAGATATTTTTACATATATTGAACATAACAAAGTAAGATAAATTAAAGAATAAGCAAATCAAATTGATGAAGTGAAGAAAGTTGTGTTAGAAGTTTATACAAAAGATATAAAAGGTAATTTTGAGAAAAATCAAAATAGAAAACTTAAACTTTATGATAATAAACTTTCAATATGTAGGAGACAATATTATGGAAATGCTTGCTCTCAATCCAATATAAAAACAGCAAGTATAATTATAATGAAAAACAAGATGATTTAAATAAAATATAGAGATAGATTTCTATCTCTTTTTATAAATGTGTTTTCCATTTCTTGAAATAGTTCAATAATGCTATCTAAAATCTAATAATCGTTGTATCTACAATACTTATAAAATTAAGAATAAGTAATTTTATTTACTGTTTATATCTACAGAAATGAAAAGTGTTTGCATATTGTTAAAAAAGCAGTAATTTATTATCAAGTGAATTCACTAAATTTAGGAAATTTAAATGTCAATTGACCTTAGTCTGTCAGATCTACCTATATTACACCCAAGAATTATCGTTGTAGGAGTAGGTGGTGCTGGTGGAAACGCTGTAAATAACATGATTCAATCTAATTTGCAAGGTGTGAATTTTGTTGTAGCAAATACTGATGCTCAAGCGCTAGAAAAGTCATTGTGCAATAAAAAAATTCAGCTAGGTATTAATTTAACTAAGGGACTTGGAGCTGGTGCTTTGCCTGATGTAGGTAAAGGTGCAGCTGAAGAATCAATTGATGAGATTATGGAGCACATAAAAGATAGTCATATGCTTTTCATAACGGCAGGAATGGGTGGTGGTACTGGAACAGGTGCAGCACCAGTAATTGCAAAAGCAGCAAGAGAAGCAAGAGCTGCAGTTAAGGATAAAGCATTAAAAGAAAAAAAGATACTGACTGTTGGAGTTGTAACCAAGCCATTTGGTTTTGAAGGTGTACGCCGTATGCGTATTGCAGAGCTTGGACTTGAGGAATTACAAAAATACGTTGACACTCTCATTGTTATTCCAAATCAAAACTTATTTAGAATTGCCAATGAAAAAACTACATTTTCTGATGCATTTAAACTTGCTGATAATGTCTTACATATTGGTATCAGAGGAGTAACTGATTTAATGATTATGCCTGGGCTCATTAATCTTGATTTTGCTGATATAGAAACAGTAATGAGTGAGATGGGTAAAGCAATGATTGGTACTGGAGAAGCAGAGGGAGAAGATAGAGCAATTAGTGCTGCAGAAGCTGCAATATCTAATCCATTGCTTGATAATGTATCAATGAAAGGTGCGCAAGGAATATTGATTAACATTACAGGTGGAGGAGATATGACTTTATTTGAAGTTGATGCTGCAGCAAATAGAGTACGCGAAGAAGTGGATGAAAATGCAAATATAATATTCGGTGCTACCTTTGATCAAGCAATGGAAGGAAAAGTCAGAGTTTCTGTTCTTGCAACTGGTATTGATAGTGGCGTTGTTTGTGATAAAAAATCAGAAACTCCTTCTGTGAATCAAAGTGAAATTTCAGAGAAAGAAAAATTCAAGTGGTGCTATAGCCAAACTACAATACCAAAAAAACCAGTTGAACAAGTAAATGAAGGAGTTAAGTGGAGCAACAATATCTATGATATACCAGCTTATTTAAGAAGAAAAAAGTAATGCAACTTTAGCTGTTCATGTCAGAGCCAAGTGAGAGTGTTCGTGACAAGAAATGTAAAGGAGAAGATAGTTAGATGGAATGACATATGTAATTATCAAACTCAAAGCTATATAAGAGCTATCAAATTAGGTGAATTTTGTGTTTTTGTATCATACAAGTAAAGAAAAAGCGATATTTGAGATAATTGAGATCTTTAAAAAATATTACCTCGTTAACGACTTCAAGTTAGGATTGATAAATATGAAATTTTCCAAACCTTTAAATAAAAAGGTAACATTAAATGAAATAAAATAAACCAATTTTTAAAAAACACATGGCCATATTAAAACAACCGCGCTTATCAGTTTCTCCAGTCTCAGAAGCAAAATGGAATAAAATAATAGAATGAGTGAATATGTTAGAAGTAAATATTCTCGATGAGAGGTGGCACAGTATTACAAATGATCCGGAAAGCTTTGTATTAGATATCATAAATTCTTCTCTGAAAGAATTAAAAGTAGATCACTATAAACCAAATATATCAATAGCTCTTGCTAATGATGATTTACTACATCGACTTAATTTAAGATTTAGAAAAATGAATAAGTCAACTAACGTGTTATCATTTCAGTGTGAGCAATTATCTAACAAGTGCGACTTAGGAGATATAGCAATTTCGATAGATACAATACAGAAAGAGTCAAATGAACACCATATATCTATCTTAGCTCATTCTGCACATATGTTAGTGCATGGATTGCTACATTTACTTGATTACAATCACAAAAAAGAAGATGAGGAAATTATAATGAAAGACATAGAAAGAAAAATTCTAACTTCGCTTGACTATAGTATAAGTGCAATTTAAAAGGAATTTAAAAAAAATATAGTAGATAATACTAAAATATGTTATCTACAAAGCAAGAGAGTTTTTAGCTATAGCAGATAAAAGGTAAGCAATATGGTCCAGTTTTCTCTGCCGAAGAATTCTAAAATTAATGAAAAAGGCAAGGTCTACCCTATTTCTTCTGAAGTAAAAAACTTCAGAAGATTTCAAATTTACCGTTGGTCTGCTGATGATAAAAAAAATCCTAGAGTAGATATGTTTTTCATTGATATGGATAATTGTGGCCCTATGGTGCTTGATGGATTAATAAAAATAAAAGATGAAATAGATTCAACTTTAACTTTCAGACGTTCTTGTAGAGAAGGGATATGTGGATCTTGTTCTATGAATATTAATGGAATTAATACTCTTGCATGTACTAAATCCATAGGCGATATAAATGGTGACGTAAAAATATATCCACTACCCCATATGTATGTAATAAAAGACTTAGTTTCGGACCTGAGTCAATTTTATGAGCAATACAAGTCAATTAATCCTTGGTTACAAGCAGATAAACCTATCTTACCAAATCAAGAATATTTGCAATCTCCTGAAGATAGAAAGAAATTGAATGGCCTTTCTGATTGCATATTGTGTGCTTGTTGTTCAACTGGTTGCCCAAGCTATTGGTGGAATAGTGATAAATTTTTAGGACCAGCAATACTATTACAGATTTACAGATGGGTTTCTGATAGCCGTGATAATAAAATAAATGAGAGACTCAATGCCTTAAACGATCCGTTTAAGTTGTATCGTTGTCACACAATAATGAATTGCACAAAAACTTGCCCTAAAGGACTTAATCCAGCAAGAGCAATAGCAAAAATGAAGCAGCTTATGATAGGAAGAGAAGGAGTTTAAAGCTATCCTTTACATTTTTTTTATAAGAAAAAATAAACCTTCTGAAGTATAGTATTATCAATATCTCTAACATTTTTTCATTTGTAAAATGGATTATATCATAACGTGGTCTAAATAATCTTTTGAATCATTTATTTCTTTAGTTGCTAATAGTTTGAAAATCTCTTTGTTCTAAAAGCTTCTGAGATTCGAATAGGTAAAGCATGACTTCATAATAAATTGGATGGGATATCAAAATTTTGTATCAAGTTGAAAGATTTTTATAAATGCATTATTATAAAACTTCAGTTTTTGATTCTTACTATATATTGCAATAGCAATTTATAACTCTTCAATTAAACTTTTCTACGCAACTAAATAACTATCTAATCTAGTACGTAACTCCTCTGCATCGCTAACATCTTTTCAAAAGATCAACCGTACCACCAAAATTTTGTATTGGAATTCTAATAAAATCAGAAACTTTGCGTTCGTTTTTGCAAGTCATCATATGTTTTCCTGATTTAGTGCTGTGGATACTATCAGTAACAATCTATCTCATAGAACTATTGATATATTTATTATCAAATAGATTTTTACTTTACTTTTTTATCTTCATATTATTTTAGTATTGGAAACGGCAAAAAATTAAAAATTCTCTTATAGTTCTCTACTTTTTATTTAAGCTTATTATTTTCTGAATCCAATTCATTAACTTTTATCTTACAGTCTTGAGAAATTTCTTATCCACAACAGCACATCAATTACGCTATTAGAGTTATCTATTATACTTCTTTCACAATATATACAGTAAACTTCACCATCTTTTGACTTCAAGTCTAAAATAAAAGATTTATTTATTTTTTTTTGCTTCAATAAAATTTTGAATTAAACTTTCCGATTGCTCAAAAAAAAATTGACAAACTTATTAAATGAATAAAAACAATATTAAGTAAAACTTAACAAGTTAAGAGAAAACTTTTCTATACGTTTTTTTTTGCATCTCAAATATAAAATCCATCATCCACAGTGTCAATTAAGTTACCTATTATAATATTTTGATGTTGTAAACTATTAGTTTTATTATCTATTTCCAATTTTGAATAAGAAAGAAAGAATAATATTAAAATTAATAATAAAACTATTCCATACAAAAAAAACATAATACTCTTAAAACAGACGTAAAAACTTATAATCGCTCAACAATGGTATGTATAAATTATGCTGAAGAAGCGTACAAATAAAGATTACCTAATATCTGAAAGCCCAACCTTTTGTAAAGGTTGATAGAAGGTTTCATACAATGCGCTACTATATATTTACACTTAAGCTGCTTAATTATTTTGACTCTTTCTAAAACCATTTGAGTACCTATTCCACGATTTCTATGAGTCGGTAAAACTCCATCACTATAAAAACCAGCTACATCGTCCTGAATGCAAAAGCCACATGTTCCAACAATTTCGTTGTTTAATGTGGCAAGAAAAAATCTTAATCCTGAGTCTTTATCATTATAACTCGATAATCCACGAAAAAACATGCTGACAATTTTAATGTTGTGATAAAAAATCTTAGAAGTACATAAATCTAACTGTTCCAATAGATTGTTACTATTTACAGCATTCAATCTCAAATTTGGAACAATATCAGCAGGTAAAAAATAGTTTTTCATGTTAAGTAAAGCTTTTTTTGGTGTGCTAACGTGTTTTATCCTACACTTTTCTAAAATGCTCTTTGTCTTTGTATGCGAATCCATTACCCATGTTGCTTCTATATTCCTTGTTTTAAGATAATCTAGAGTTCTTTGTACAGAAAGCTCATTGCATTGTTCTTCACAAAACACAAAATTGAATAATGATTCTCTAGTGCCATTTATTGTGAATGTAATATTATTAAATTCATCATATACTTCCCACTTAGATAAGTTTGCTGTGTACAATATATAATCCTTCAAATTTTTAGTAACTAAGTTTGAATAATAAATTTTCTTATCTTGCATACACAGATAATGAACAATAAAAGGCCCCTATGAGAACACAAGCTAAAATTGCAGCTATAATATCATCTAGCATAACAGCTAGAGTACCTTTGATATTTTTATCAATCAAATTGATAGGCCATGTCTTGATTATATCAAAAAACCTAAAGAAAAAAAAGCACAACAGTAATAAAAGATAATTCACTTCTTGGTTTAGTAATGTTGAAATTAGAAATATTGTCAGTAATTGACCAACTACTTCATCAATCACTACCTCTTTTGGATCATATGAAGTCTGATAATGTTTTATGTAATTACTTGTGGACCATAATCCGATTAAGAATAAGAAAAGGATAATTGCTGCACCTAAAACTTTATTACCTAATATTAGAGGAATAATTGGATAAGCAGCTAAACTTCCTACAGTACCTGGCATTTTCTTTATTGTGCCAAATAGCCACCATGTTGATATCAATTTATATAAAAATTCCACAATACATCAAACTACAAAATTAATTTATAAGAGCAGAAATAGTATCCTCTATAGATACTCTTTCATACAACAATCTATAGATCGCTTCACATATAGGCGTTTTTATCTTTAACTTCTTTGTTAAATTAAATACAGATTGAATAATACTAAAACCTTCAATCACTGACTTACCTTCTGACAGAATCTGCTGAACATCAAAACTATCTTTACTACTACCTATTTTAAATCCAAAGGACAGATTTCTTGAATTCAAAGACGTACATGTCATAACCAAATCACCCAAACAAGCTGGTCCAAGTAGCGTATCTATATTAGCGTTACCTGTTTTTGCTAGATATAAAGCCCTTACTTCATTTATACTATTTGTTATCAATGCTGCGTGAGCATTGCATCCTAGTTTTCTACTTAAAATAATTCCACATGCTATAGCAAAAACGTTCTTTAGTGCTGCACAAATCTGTACTCCTATGATATCTCTGCTAAAATAGAGTTTAATATTTTCCTGCTGTAGTTCTGATATTAGCTTTGAAGCTAATACACTGTTTTGACATGCAAGAACCATTGAATATGGTAATTTTTTTGCAACTTCTATAGCAAAACTGGGACCTGAAAAAATGGCAACCTGATTTTTAGATAAAACTTCATTTACTATTTCACTAGGTAATTTTAATGTAGATCTTTCTATTCCCTTACAAGCTAAGATTATTGTTATATCTTTTTTTAAGCCACAATTATATAATTGCTGACATACCTCTCTTAGAGATTGAGTAGGAACAGCGATAATTATTACTGAAGCATTAATTACTTCCTCAATAGCTAATTTTACTGACACTCTATCAGAAATTCTACAACCAAGTAATTTATCACTTTCTCTTGTTCTATTGATTGATTCAAAAGTAGTTTTGTTACGAGTCCACAAAATCACATCTTGTTTATCACTTAGTGAAATTGCAATTGCTGTACCCCATGCACCAGCGCCTAAAATTGATATTATCATACAATTCCCCTAAAAATATTACTTATACTTTAGAACGATAGGATAAGTAAATTAAAAATATAACACAGATATATAAAATAGGTTAATATTTATTAACCTAAGTATTCATTTAGAGACAATAGTTTTAACTCAATATTTACTAAAAATAATGTTATTCTTATGATATATAGTATATCTATTATGTTTTGATCTATTTATATAATTTTAGAATGATATATCTATTATTAGTAATTTTGACCATCTATTAATAAAAGTTTGATTTGTTACTTTCCTTAGTTATATATATTACTAAAATTATAAATTACTTACGGAGTATAAAATATGCGTATATTACTAATTGAAGATGATCAAGTAAGTGCAAAGACTGTGGTTAATGCTTTAACTTCTGATGGGCACTTTTGTGATGTTGTTACTTCTGTACAAGACTACAACAATAATACGGTTTCCTTAAATGGAGATCATTATGATCTAGTTATTCTAGATATACACTTGCCAGGTGATATTGATGGATATGATATTTTGTTAAGATTAAGAAGTGCAAAAATTAAAGTTCCTGTCCTGATACTTTCATACATATCAGCCGTTAACCAGAAAGCTAAGGGACTTGGATACGGTGCTGATGATTATTTAACTAAACCATTTCATAAAAGTGAGCTACTTGCTCGAATAAAAGCAATAGTACGTCGTACTAAAGGTCATCCTGAATCAGTGATAAAAATTGGTAATATAAATATCAATTTTGATCATAGGATTGTTGAAGTAAAAGGTAAAACAGTTCATTTGACTAATAAAGAATATTCTATGATAGAATTGCTAGCATTACGTAAAGGAACAGTACTAACAAAGGAAATGTTTTTAAATCATCTCTACAATGGTTTAGATGAACCTTCAGATAACAAAATAGTTGATGTCTTTATGTGCAAGTTGCGCAAGAAACTTGAAAGTGCAAACAATGGAAAAAGCCATATAGAGACCGTTTGGGGAAGAGGATATGTTCTGAAAGAATATGTTGATGAAGAGGAATATTCTAATGCCAATGTAGATGAGAGAATAGTGTTAACTATTAAGCAGAACAAGTAAAAGATAATGCATAAAGTGCTTATACATTTAAATACAACATATTGATACTATGTTTTAATGGTCTAGGTGAAATATAAGCCGGGTTCTGTTTATGTAGCTATTTATCTGGAATAAATGTTACCATTTACTACTTGCGATTTACCCGAGTAGATATGAGGAAAAACATAAGATCTACTCTTATTTAATCTTGCTCCTAGTGTTGGTTACTTGACTATCAATGTTGCCATTGTTATGGTATGCTCTTACCACACCTTTTCACCCTTACCTAAAATACTTTTTAGGCGGTAATTTTCTGTAGCCCTCTAACTGGAGTTACCCCCGGCGGGCGTTACCCGTCACTATTTTTCCTTGGAGCCCGGACTTTCCTCTACTATGCTTATCACACAATAGCAGCTACTTATTTCACCTAGAGCTGTACTCTAACATGAAAATCATAAAAATAAAATAATTTCCCTATTAATCAACGGCCGTATATCAAACATAAAGCAACAGTTAAAGGTAATGTCTTAATATATCATTACATCAAATTCTAATGATAAATAAAAAATTTCCCTAAAATGAAAGATTTAGCGAATTTATTATGTATCTTATTTGATAACAAAAATTAGTATAATTTTTATGTTTAATAAATTTACCAAACGAAAAAAAATAAAAGAAGACTCCTGTTCGTTATTTATTTTTAGTATTAGCGTTTTTATGTCTAAAATGCTGAAATTGAGTTGCTTTTAAATACAACTAATCTTAATTATAAATATTTAAGAAATTTACTAAGCAAAAAAAACAAACAAAGAAACTTCGAATAATTAATTGTTGACTAGCTATCTAATAGTATTAGTATTTTTAATACATTAAACGCTTTATAAGCGAGTTTCAGCTTGAAAACTCATAGTTTTCAAAAAAAATGAAGTGTACAAAATTTAAAAATTAAACAAATAGCTTCAGTATTATTATAAGGATAACAACGAAGATTATCAAGTTGTTTTTTGATTTCTATTGAATGAAGCTTGTTATACGTCTAGAGGCGCGCTACTAGAAATTATAAAAAGATCTCATGAAAAGTTCATTTACCAATATAGAGTTGCCTTGGTCTACTGATTTTAGTTTCTTTGTCATTTGCCATTTCATACCACTGAGTAACCCAACCAGTAGTTCTTGCAAGTACGAAAATAGGCGTAAACATATTCGAAGGAATATCAATAGCGTTCATTATTATACCTGAGTAAAAATCAACGTTTGGATATAGCTTACGTACAATAAAATACTCATCTTTTAAAGCTATTTCTTCAAGTCTCTTTGCAATCTTAAGCAGTTCATTATTTTGTTCCAGTTTATCCAAAATTTTATTACATGTATCTTTCAATATGCGTGCTCGTGGATCGTAATTTTTGTAAACACGATGACCAAACCCCATCAATTTGAATGAATCTTTATCATTTTTAGCTTTTTCAATGAACTTATCTATATCTCCACTTTGCTCTATCTCCTTTAGCATGTTTATAACTGCCTCGTTAGCACCACCATGATCTGCTCCCCAAAGTGTAGCAACTCCCCTGCAGAAAGGCTTGTAAACAAACTAGAACCAGCTGATCCCACCAATCTGACAGCCGCTGTAGAAGCATTTTATTCATGATCAGCATGAAGAGTAAATATTTTATCCAGAGCTTTTGCAAAAAGTGCATTTTTATCATTATCAAAAGCATTGCCAAACATTATCCTTAAGAAATTTTCACTATAGCTCAATTCATTATTGGAATTTATAAATTCCTGATTGTTGATATGCCTGTATATCATTCCAACAATTGGAGGAATTTGCGCTATTGCAGAAATTCCAAAATCTAAATCTTCACAATTGACATTGTTGCCATGTCTCTCGTGATAAAGTGCTGACAAACTCGCAAAACATGCAATCAAAATCGACATAGGATGAGCAGTTTTTGAAAATGCTTTAACTACGTTTACAACTTGCTCTGGCACTTTAGATAATTTCTTTATTTTTATAAGAAACTTTTTATGTTGCTCTAAATTAGGTAACTCACCATAGAGTAATAGATAAATTACAGCAGTAAAATCATTATTCTCTACTAAATCAGCTATACTATGTCCTCTATACTTAAGAATTCCTTCATCTCCATCAATGAATGTAATTGAAGAAGAACACGAAGCTGTGGAAACAAATCCTTGATCATAAGTGAACAACCCTGTTGTACTGACAAATCCTTAATGTTTAATACATTAGGACCTATTGTTCCGTTTAATATAGGTAGCTCAATCTTTAATCCATTGCTTAATTCTAATAATGCTTTTTTATCCATTATTTAGGTCATTCATATTCTATACAAAACATACAAACTGAGGAATATATATTAACTTAGTTAACTTTAGATTAATTCACATTAATCAATCATCAACGCTTTTACTTTTGCATTTAAGCGACTTATTTTACGTGCAGCAGTGTTTTTATGAAAAACACCTTTATTCACACACTTATGCAAATAAGATTCAGCGTTTCGAAACGCTATAATAACATTTTCTTTATCACCAAACTTAATTATATCAATTAATTTCCTAATAGCAGTGTTGGTTTTACTTTTGCGTATTTTATTTATCAAAGTACGCTTCGCTATTACCTTTATCATTTTTTTAGCACTCCTATGATTTGCCATACGTTAATACCTAAACACTGACTCTTTTCTTATTATAGAATTTTTTCATTAATTTGCAATACTAGTTTTTTTTTCTGCAGCCAATTGGCTACTTTTTTCTTCAATAGCTTTTTCTAAATTTCTCAAAAATTCATCTCTACTTAATCCAGGGTATATCGGAGGTAATATCTCTATTATCACCTTTCCAGGATTTTTTCTTATAGAAAGTATACTCTTTGACCAAAATAAACCTGTATTTAAAGCAACTGGTAATACAGGAACAGACAATACACTATATAAAGCTGCAACACCTGGTCTATATCTTGCTTTTTGTTTTGCAACTGTTCTAGTGCCTTCAGGAAATATTATTATACTTCTATTTTCTTTTATATGTATCTTAGCTAACTTAACTATATAGCGTATAGAGCTGATACCACCCAAACGGTTAATAAAAATCATCTTAAGCGCTATAAGGTGCAAACCAATAAATGGAATCCACATCAGTTCACGTTTTAAAATAAAAACTGCATTTCTAAATAAAAGTATAAAAATAAATGTTTCAAGCGGAGATTGATGCTTAGAAGCAATTATAAATGGCTGCTTTTGGATATTTTCTATTCCCTTAATTGCATATTCAATTCCACATAATAAACGAAGCATAAACAATACAACCTTTACTGAAAAAGCAAGGAAAATAGTTATTATACGTGTAGGAAAGAAAAGTATAGGAAGAGCAATTGAAGTATAGATTATCTCCCATAATATAAGAAAAAAATTAAACAATAAGCCTGAAATCATAAACTCAGATAAACTTACTTGAGTTTATCTCTACTGTAAATTAAAAACAATAAGTTTAACTATTAATTGTCTGAGTGATAGGATGTGATTCAGCTAATTTGTCCTTCAATTTTTTATTAGCAACATGAGTATATATTTGTGTTGTAGAAAGGTTAGTATGACCAAGAACTTTTTGTATCAGTACAATACTTGCTCCACTATCAAGCAGATGGGTAGCAAAAGAATGTCTAATCACATATGGAGAGATTTTATTTTCATCAATATTACATTTTCTTGCTAATTCCTTAATTAATTGACCAATTCTCTGCCTAGTAATCGGCTTATTAGGTCTATTACCTGGAAACAACCAATCAGACTCCTGTACGTCGGAAATCAGATTTTTACGAACTGATAAATAATTTTTAAGGCTTCGTAGCGCTTGTTCATTAAAAAGAATTTGCCTCTCTTTACCACTTCTTCCTTTTATTATTATATAACTTTCTTTATCACTGCTGTTTGCTAAGTGTGACACCTCACATAACTTCATATTAATCAATTCAGAAATACGCATACCTGAAGAGTAAAGTATATCTAAAATAGCACATAACCTTCTACCGTTTATTTCTTTATTCGATCCGCTTGCTGATTTTCTTACTGCATCCATTAACAAGTACATTTCTTTAATGCTCAAATATTTTGGCAAAGGACGAGAAATTTTTGGATTTTTCAATTCATCATCATTAGCTGGAGCTGGATTGAAATCTATTATTCCATCATTAAATAGGCACTTATAAAAATTTTTCATAGCAGATAACTTTCTTGATACGGAACTATTTTTATATTTCTTTTGTGTGCATAGAAATTTCACATAATCTTTAATATTAGTTTTACTTGCGTTGACTAAAGTAGTACCTCTTTTCAATAAGAAATCTTCAAGTTGACGTAAATCTGAACAATAACTTTCTAAAGTATTTTGTGTAACAGATCTTTCTGACACCAGAGTATCTATATAATACGTTATGTAAAGATTCTCTTTTTTATTCTGTAACTGCTCTCTTTTCATTATCAGCTCCTATATTTATTTCTTTGACTATAATTTGATTGGAAATTTTACTCGTATTTCTTAATAAGAAATAAGAGATAAATAAAATATTTACCAAAAAAATAAGTATAACAAATCTTCTTCTTAACTTTTTTTTTAGATTTGATCTTATTCTTACCATAGTTAAATTATAACATCAAATCTGTAGAAAGCATCCTGTAAAATGAGTTTTGCTATAAAATAGCACTTCTTATGTGTATCTATTTATATTCATTATAATACAATATTTTCATAGCACTAGCACAATTAAATGATAACTTTTGTATTAATGCTATAGATGTTACTATATTTTTTTTAGTATATATACTCTGTTAAAAAACAGAAATCACATAGTATCTCTTTTCAATAAAGCACTAATAAATGGAAGAGTAACATTCGATCCCATAGATTCATCATCTATCTTTTCTATAATTTCACTAATACTGTAAAAAGAACGCTCCACCCTTGCCAAAATATAATCAATTACTTTCAAATCAATTTTCAATTGTTTATCTGAAAATCGTTTCATCAACATAATTCTTAACAATTCCTCATTCGCTGATGGAATTTTTACACTGATGGTTGATAATATGCGAGAAGTTAAATCTTTCAACTTAAAATTAAGCTTGTTTGGTGAAGTCGAGGAAGTAATAAGCAATCTCTTATTATTTTCTTTCATATAATTATAACAATGCAGTAACATTGCTTCATCTTGAACGTTTTGTATATCTTCTAAAATGAAAGCGTTGCTATGTTTAATCTCGCTTATAAAATTATTTACATTGATAAAAATTGCATCGTTCATTGATTGCCAAATGTGAGCAAGATGAGTTTTACCAGAGCTTTGAGGTCCAAAAAGGATAAAAGATTTCCAGGATAAATCATCAATAACTGAGTGGTACACATGTTTATTTTCGTCTAAGATTATGAAGTTTTGTCGACTATAATCAGCTTGATTGTTATTAAATAAATTCAATTGTACAGTAGACATTTTGTGTTCCTGACAGTAATTTTATGTTATAATTTACTTACTCTCTTTGAGTACATCAGATATTCCCCCCAATTATTATAATGCAAAAATCTATTAGCCATTTCTATAAAACTCACTTTTAAGATATTTATCAATTATATATTCAACTGATAAATAAAATATTGCTATTATTGAAACAACGAAGTAATATATCCTTATATTTAAAATATGAAACATATACGATAACTCCAAGAACAATTACAGCTTGATATATATGAACTTTTTTTTCTTTTAATAAAGGAAGAAATATATTTGCATCCATTAACTTTCTAATACCAAATAATACTAAAACGGCAGTGCTTTTAAAACATTCATTGAAAAATGACACAGAATTCAAAAACCTAACAATGGTATATAATAATGGTCTTATACAAGATATAAATGTTAGTACTCCTGATAAAATTCCAATAGCAACAGAATGCTTCAACTCGATTATATTAAAATCTATATAGTAAAAATCATCATAAAAATACATATATTCTCCTGTCCTTTTAAATAGTTAGATATAATAAAATTCATTTTTAAAAAGTAATCTACAATTTCTTCTCTGTAAGAAATAGAGATTAATTTACTAATTTTTGTTATAAACAAAGACCAATCACGCAATAAATAAAAGAACATCATCAAAGTGATTACCACTAATGGTAGTGTATTAATCAAGCTAAAGCTCAAATTTAACACTTGAATTATAAAATTACTAATAATATCAAAAGCATTTACGAAATATGATATATAATCACTGTAATTTTTTGCTAGACTTTCAGATAAGCGATCAAGCAAATCATCTTCTCTTTTTATTATATTGAAAAATTCTAACACAGATGGAATAACCTTGAGGTTTAACGAAAATACTTTACTGACTAAAAAATTCAATATCGAAGTGATTTGAACATATACAATAGGTAAAACAAATGTAACAACTAATACAAAAATCATCAGCAAACAAATATTGTAAAAATTACAAAATATAGGCGTTAATATCTTATATTTCTCAAATTTTACTACTAGAGGATTAAATAAATATACAACAACGATAGATATTAAGTATAGAAAAATAATAGGGCACATTAAAAGTAGTATGCTACTTATAAGTAGTAATATAAGATAAACAATTACATAGTGCTTTTGCATATCTTTAGCATAATCAACTTATTAAAAATAATATACAATTTATTTCATCTATATTAAAACAAACTACCAAAAACAGAGAAGATTTACAAATGAAGTGCTATAATCTATATATAAGCAGTCAAAAAGCCTTAGCAAGTATTTTCTAATATAGAAATACACTAAGTAACTTGTCATCTCAATAGCTAAACACTAAGATCACGGATACTACTTTAGTAAAAAGTATTTAAGAAATTTACTAAGTAGAAAAAAAGACAAAAGAGCACTTTCCTTTAGTAGAAGTTACTCACTCTCTAATCCTACGAATTGGCATACTATACTGTCTTAAATAACTTATAAGCGTATTTAAGCTTGAAAATCAGAAGTTTTAAATAAATATGAGGTGCATATAGTGCAAAAAATAAACATAAAACTCAAATCTTAATACTCTTATCGTTCAATCTGCACAGGTTGAAGCTAAATGAATAGTTTCAATGAAATTGAAACGAGTTTGAAAAATCTGTCAAGTAGCTTTTCACATATACCAAAGTTGGTTTGACATACGAGAGGTATAAATTTTATAGCATAAGGCTATTTATATCAACTCTGTATGTAAATCTCTAACTAAAGCTTCAGCACACTCTCTTTGAACGATTATACTGATCTTAGTTTCAGATGTTGTGATAGTGAGCATTTCTATCTTTTTTTTCCTCAAGACCTTGAATATACAATGCATCACTTCAGTATTAGACATAACGCCAATACCAATTATTGAAATAATAGCTACGTTATTGTTTATGATATAACTCTCATTGACTAGCTTTTTCATTGAATGAATATCAAATTTGGAAATTACAAAACTTGATCCGTGTATCATATCAATTTTGATGTTTGCTCCCGCAATATCCATTAAAATACGCAAATTATCTACAAGATTAGCAAAAGTTACGAGAGCTTCATTGGTACTATAAGTTATTCCAGTAATTGTATATCTCTCCAATAAATCTTTTTTATGCAATACTACAGTTCCCTCCATCTCTTTAAAGGTAGACAACACTTGTACTTTAATATTATGTTTCATTGCAAGCTGTATTGAACGATTATGTAGTATTTTAGCACCAGATGATGATATTTCCAACATTTCATCGTAAGAGATAGATTTGAGCTTGCGTGCTTTTGGAACAATTTTTGGATCAGCCGTATATATTCCATCAATATCAGTAAAAATCTCGCAAACTTTGACATTAAAAGCTATCGCTAAAGCAACTGCTGATATATCAGAGCCTCCTCTTCCAAAAGTAGTGATTCTACCATCATATATACCCTGAAAGCCAGCAATAATCGCTACAGTGTACCCTTCAATAAAAGATCTTTTTAGATGATCAATCTCTATTGTTTTTATCTTAGATTCAGAGTAAAGATCGTCTGTAATAATCGGTAACTGCCAAGCAAGCCATGATTTAGCATTTATTCCAATAGATTGAAGAGTTATTGCTAACATACCACAAGAAATCTGCTCCCCTGCTGAAAGTATAACGTCATACTCCGACAGCTCTCGTTTGCAGCTTAAATCTGAGATTTGTCTAGCTTGAAAAGCCATTTGATCACTAAATCCTGCAATAGCTGACACAACGACAATTATGTTACAACCTCTCTCAACATCTTTTTTTATCAAATTTGCAACTCGGTTTAAGTCAGTTATTGAAGTCCCACCAAATTTTTTTATTATTATATTGTCCATAGCTATAATATAACTTTCTCAAAAAAAAAGATATAGCACTAATTGATATAAATTTTAAAAGGCACAGTTATGCTCCATAGCAAAGTCTCTAGCTAGGAATAACGAATCATAAATCAATATGATTTTCATGTTCATGGTAGGAATTTTTAGTATGTGGTTTAATATTGCATCATCGATTGATTCATATTCAATAGCATTTATTCCTATATTATTTACCTCTCTCTAATTAAACCTGTATTTATTGCTTTAGGCTCAGACTTAACACAAACTACACATAGTAACTTGATATATAATTTCAAGTGTTCCAAAAAACTCTTCTACGTTTCTGTTACAAGTAACACTAAAAATCACATAAATACTTTCAACAAAATTATCTTTCACTTAATTAGCTAATACTCTCGCAACAACATTATTGTAAGCATCATCTAAAAATAATTATCAATCTTTCAATAACAAAGAAATTAATTCCTCTTTATATAAGCTCTAATCGTCCAGGCCAATAGATATGTTATAAATCTAAATGGATATCCTCTTCTCTAATTATAGAGTATCCATATACTTTCAAGTAAAATGCTACATGCTGTAATAACATTTCCTGCATTAATTATTTGATTATTACCCTTCAAAGAAGACAAAGAAAATCCTATCGATTGAATAGTCGATTGGAAGATCATTTTGCTATTCTATTTTTAGAATTCCACTTAATTCTACATCTTTATATAAAGAAGATTTCTTATTGATTACATATTGTATTGTTCTAGTGTATTCATTATATATTTTTCTTATAATACTATTACGCAAGAAATATTACATTTATTATTCTAGTCTTTTCTTCTGTTATTGTTTCCTACAAACATGATCAAGATATTCTATATGATCAAGTACAATAGAAGTAATGATTTTGTTAAATCAGATTATCTATAATGTTTGTTGCATCAAGTCTTTCATCAATATCTATCTCAATTAAAGTGATAGACTGATCTGTGATTGCATTGCAGCATTTTTCTAAAAAACTATATAATTCATTGTCGTTGATATTACTTTCTGCAACTATTACTTTCTCATTAAAATTAATTAAATGTGGAGAAATGTATACATGAATCTTATATCCTACTAACTGCATTATGCATCTTATAAAAAAGTATTGAATCTTTTTCCGTTAATTCCAGCAATATGAATTGCCGTAGGTACATTTTTTAGGAATTACATAATTTACTTAGAAAGCTTTTCATGCGCTCAAAAGAAAAGTATTTTGATTTTCTGCCAAGCGATTTAGCTAAATGAAGCATGTATTCATAGATTGTTATTACATTTTAATTCATCTATAACACTCGCTATACCATGCGTATCAATTTTTTCATTGAATTGAGAACGCTGATTAATAGAAATACTTATTCCATTCATTACAACATCATTTATTAAGAAAGAACTGTTGCTTTTAGCAACTTTAAAGTCAATATTTGTGAATTCTTCTTCTCCGTAAGAAAATCTTGTATTAATCAGACAAGTTCCATCATCATCTTCTTTTGAGCTCATTATAGTCATTTTGTTGTTATTCATGTACTTATATAAAATTTTGACGCACAAACGCGTAAGATACACTTCATATTCTTTTAAAAAACTTTCTCTTTCTTCTTGTGGGCAGTCAAAATCCAATACTTTCCCATTACAAATCGAAATATTTCTTTGAGATTAAAATTGCTTTGAATGCTTCCCTGAAGCTTTATATATATATATTCCAAATTTCTTTTCTTCTCTTTTATGTATATGCTATCCATTTGTTGCTTTATAGCATGCACAAAAATTTTGTGATCTGCACAATTAGTATAAGCGCTTGAAGAAATCATAACAAAAACAATAATGATTAAAGCTTTAGTAATATTCATAAAGTACATTTATTGATCGTAATACTTAAAATGCAAAGTTTAATAAAAAAAGTGAATTTTATTGTTGATTGCAATATACATATAGACACAACTTATATAAACTAGCTATAATTATAAGGGTCTGTTCTATACGTTATGAGTTAAGTTGAATTTCCTGAGCGATAATTTCTAATCAAGGGAATTATCTCTATTGATTTCGTTGAAATTAATACGTGATGCCCACTTTAACTTTAGGTCTCAGGAATCTACTAAGACTAACGGTAGATACGGATCCTGTTTCAGTTGATTTAGATTTATGCTCTATCGATACAAAGAACAAGGTACTTTTTTCTATTCATCAGATGAAATATTTCATGTTGTAATTGATGTTGAGAAATATCCTTATTTTGTTCCTTGGTGCAAAGCTATTTATATAAAAGAAAAAACTGATAGCCAAATGATTGTGGATCTTCTAGCAGTTTTTTGTGGTATTAAAGGAAAGTATATATCAGAAGTAACTTTTCTTTCTCCAAAAAGAACAAATGAAGGTTGGATAAAAGCTGTATCATCAAATGGGATATTTAAACATTTATACAATGAATGGGAATTCATTCCTATAGATGAAAATAAGACCATATTGAAGTTTTATATAGAATTTGAATTTAAATCAAACTCGCTTTCAACTATATTAAACTCAGTGTACAAATATACACAAAGTAAAATAATTACTGCATTTAAAGAAAGAATTGAAAATCTTGCTAAGTAAAAGTTATCTTGACATTATTAAAATAGATACATAACTTTCTCACTAACTTTAGTGTTTATATTGTAATGATTTTTAGGTTATTGCTTTTATTAATTTTTATAAGTATTAATTCTCATGCATTTATCAAACAAAACTTATCTAACAACCAATACATTCGAAAAATTGGTGAAATAACAGTAGAAGAAGTATTATCACCATTGTACGATGATAAATCACTAGGAAATCCAAAAGCGCCAATTTTAATGATAGAATATGCTTCGCTCACTTGTTATCATTGTTCTCTTTTTCATAAGGAGGTTTTTCCTTCAATTAAAAAGAAATATATAGATACTGGTAAAATGTTATATATATTTCGTCATTTTCCTCTGGATTACAGAGGATTAAAAGCTGCAATGTTAAGCTATTGCTATGAAAAAGAAGAAGACTATTTTAATTTCAACAAAGCTGTTTTTAATTCAATAGACTCGTGGAACTATTCTGATTTAAGTGATTTAACTATACTACAAAAGATTGCTGGACTAAGTAACTTAAAGCAAGACTTGTTTAATCAATGCATCGATGAAAAGAAAAACAAAGAAGTGTTTAACAAAATTATCAACGATAAATCATTGGCAATAAATAAACTTGGTATTATGGCTACTCCAATATTTTTTATCAAGCTTAGCAAAGATAAATCATATACAGAACATAATAAAATTAAACACGAGGGATATAAAACACTAGAATATTTCACTAATTTAATAGATAAGCTATATGAAAAAGTTATAGCAAAATAATACAATTATAGCTTACTATAAAAACCCTATGTTGAGCTGTCGTTTCTTACTACTGCTTGTTGTTTCTTACGCTCAAATTCTCTTTTTTTACTGTGCCAAGCATAATAATACATAGCAATCTTATTTTCAATTAATATTATTGTTCCATCATAAAACTGAACCATATCCATAACTTTTTTCTGGGCTTCATCAAAACGTTCCCTATATTTCTCACGATAAGCTGGATTATGTAATAATGTAACCCCTTCATCTTTATTAGATTTTTTGCTTAACGTTTCAACTTCATCAGCAATATTATAAGACATATAACCCCCTCTAATTGATTATGTTATATTTTAACTAATAGAGAAATGCTCATGAGCAATTCCTCAAATTCTAGTATGTCAATCTATTGACTATTATACTAGTTAATTATAATATTATATATAATAATTTTTGTCACTTAAAATTTCACACAGTAAAAAATAATAAACTAAAATAAAAGTTTTTATTATTTTAAGCTAATATATATAAATTGTATCTACAATACAGGACATGACACGCAACAACTTTAGTGCAAAATTATCATACATAAGAGATTTATTCGCAAAGAAATACAAGAAAATAGAGGAATATTGTATTTTTAAAGAAAAGAAACATATCCAAATTAGTGCTGAAGAAGGAAAGCTACTCAGTTTATTTATAAAAATTCATAAAGTAAAAAGTATCGTTGAGATTGGTACATTGTATGGATATTCATCGATTTGTATGGTTAAAGTTTTACCTGAATATGGCCATATATACACAATAGAAAACAATCCTGAGCATTTAAGCATAGCAAAAAAAAATTTTAGTACTTTTAATCTGAACAAAAAAATTACTTTAATAGAAGGAGACGCATTGGAAAAACTGAATGAGTTATCAGCAAAAGCACCGTTTGACATGATATTCATTGATGCTGATAAAGGTGGCTACCCTAAATATTTAGATTGGGCAGAGCTTTATATTAAACGAGACGGACTCATTGTTGCAGATAACACCCTATTATTTAATACAGTGTTTTTAGAATCACCTCCAAAGGAAGTATCAGAAAAAACATGGCTTGCTATGAGAGAATTTAATCGTAGATTATCAGACGAAGAAAAATATCACTCTATATTAATTCCAACTGATGAAGGAATGATTGTAGCTTTAAAACTAATATAAGTGTTAAAAATCAAAGTCTGCATAATGTTTAGGAGGAGTTAATCCAGAAATCTTTTCTAATAACACTTCACGAAAACAAGGCCTTGATTTAACAATAGAGTACCACTCTTTTAAAATTCTACTTTTTTCCCATGGAAAACTATTTACATAGTCCATTACAGAGATATGTGACGCTAAAGTAATGTCAGCCAAAGTGAACTTATCGGTTGCAAGCCAAACGTTTTTGCTAATTAAATGTTCAATATATTCTATATGGCAAGACAAATTGTGCTGAGCTGCATGAAGAAATCTAGAATCAGGACTGCGATTAATTATTACTTTTTCATTTATAATGTATTTAGTAACTTCGTTATAAAACTTGTTATCAAACCAATTAATCAAAGCACGTATTTTAGACTTAACAACAGTAGAAAAATTTAGCAATTTAATATCACCGCTATAAGTTTCTTCTAGATACTCAGAAATAGCAATGCTATCTGTTATAATAAAATTATTATCCACAAGCACTGGTACTTGTCCAGTTGGGTTAATCTCCATAAATTCATTTCTCTTCTCCCACGGATTCTCATATATTAAATCACAACCTAACTTCTTCTCTTTGAGAAGAGCTCTAACTTTTCGTGAGAACGGACAAAGAGGAAAATGATATAAAATCATAATTAATTTCTATATATAACTTGTGTAACTCCAACTAATTGTAAACTATCATAGGATATACCTTGCTAAATAAAAAAAAAAAGTATAATATTTTACAAGGTATGCAGGCAAAAACTCTATAACTTGGTCAGATCAGAGATGAAGCAGCCATATCAGAATCTTTTTGGGTTGCATGCCTATCGAACTGTTTATTTATCATAAGTTATGAACTTAGCATTAAAATATCGTCCCAGTAGCTTTAAAGATCTAATAGGTCAAGATATATTAGTGCGTATACTAGAAAACGCTTTTACTCTCAACAAAATCCCACAATCAATACTACTCTCTGGTAGTAGTGGAGTTGGTAAAACTACCACAGCAAGAATAATAGCTTTATGTTTAAATTGTTCTATTGGACCAACTTTTAAACCTTGTGGATCATGTGAAAATTGTCTGGCGATAAAGAATTCAAATCATCCCGATGTAATAGAAATTGACGCGGCAAGTAACACTAGCGTTGAGGATATCAAAGTAATCTTAGGAGACATTTGCTATTCACCTATAAGCTCTAGATTCAAAGTTTATATTATAGATGAAGTACACATGTTATCCAGCAGTGCATTCAATGCATTGCTTAAAACTTTAGAAGAACCACCATCTAATGTAGAGTTTATTCTTGCAACCACAGAAATAAAAAAGATACCAATAACTATTATTGCACGTTGTCAAAGATTTGACTTGTATAATATACCTGCAGCTAAAATAGTGGGACGCTTGAATGAAATTGCACAAAAAGAAAATTTTCTCATTGAGAATGGAGCATCAGAATTAATTGCACATCACTGTAACAATTCGATGCGTAATGCTTTATTTTTGATGAATCAAGCAGTGTTATATAGCAAAGATGCTACAATATCCATTAAAGATATGATAAAAATACTCAGTTTGGTGGACAAAGATATTATATTTGATCTACTAGAAGCAATATTAGATGGTGATTTACAGAAAGCTCTGTCAGTCTTCGACAAGACAATAAAAACAGCAAATCCACTAAATGTCTTCGAGAGCCTATTACAAATAATCCAATTAATATGCCGTTATTTAATCACAAAAGAAATCGATAGTTCAGTTGTAGAATGTGAAAAAAACAGGATAAAAGACTTAAGTATAAAAAAGTCTTTAATATTTTTTTCGAGATTGTGGAAGATGTTGCTCAAGGGAGTTTGTGATATAAAAACTTCAACATGTAACGATATTGCTGCTGAAATGATGTTAATTAGTCTCTGTTATCTTTCTGATTTACCTTCTCCTGAGCAAGTAGTAAAAAAAGTTCTTACGCAGAATATTCAGCAAAGTAATATGCGCGACACAGAAAGTGCACAGCAAAAAAATTACGATTTTGATAAAATTCTACAACTATTACGACAAAATAACCAAATTTATCTTTACAAACAACTATGTAGTAATCTAAAATTAGTGGATTGCAAACCTGGATATTTAAAATTAAGAGCCATATCTCGGTTAAACAATAGTTTTTGTAATGACTTGAAAAATTACTTAAATCAGGTGACTCAGCAAGAATGGGTTGTCACAATTGATACAGGTTATATAAGTAGGGAAATAAGTAATTTAAATTACGCACCTGCAGTCAGGAATATACTTGATACGTTTAAGGGTGCAAAGATAGTTAATATAAAAAATAGGGAGTAGATTGTGGATTTTAGTCAAATAATGAAACAAGCACAAGAGATGCAAAAAAAGCTTACAGAAGCTCAAGAGAAATACATTGGGAAAGAGTTTCAAGGTATTTCTGGAGGTGGTAAAGTTTTTGTGTTAGTGGAAGTTGTAAAAATAGGTAGTTACAAAGCTAAAAAAGTAAGTATAGACTTAGAGCTTATGAGAAATGAGGAGAAAGATATAATAGAAGATTTAATAACGGCAGCATTCAACGATGCTATTAAAAAAGCAGAAGAAGATATGGCAAATGCAACCTCTGATCTTGCAGGTATGATGGGGTTACCACCTGGGTTTAAACTTCCCTTTTAAAAATTCTCTGTATCGCTAACTAGATTCCTGTATCTCTGATATTAGCATTATTTCATATACTGTATCTAAAATATCATTCAAAGATGAATGAAGTCATAGCAGCGAAAATGGTATGCAAAAAGCAAAAAATACTAAAATCAGTAAGAAAATACTAAAAAACCAAAGATAAAAAGTTATATAATTGTTTTATTTATTAATAAAATTTTTACCTTTTTCTTAAAAATTGGTTTAAATGTCAAATATTTTATGTTATTAAGTTAGTACTTGACTTAACTTTAGTTTTTACTTAAATTGCTAAAGTGGAATTTTATTTTTTTTAACGAGGGTAATTATGCATTATAAAAAGTTTTTTTCAGCAACCGCTTTAATGACGTTGCTAAGTTTATCAAATGCTGCTTTTTCAGATCCTGTTGGTCCAATAGCTGATGAAGAAACTAGCTACTACATTCGCCTACAATACAATGGTGAATTTTCACCTTTTAAAACAGAAATCAGTGGCATACCTAATTCTGACAAAGTTGATCATTTTAAAGCTTCTTTTATGGCTGGCAGTGGTTCATTTGGTTACAAAATGGATGACATTAGAATTGATATTGAAGCACTTTATTCACAACTCAACAGCAACAAAGATACAGTTAATCCATTTGCAGATAATTTATCAGTAATATCAGGACTAGTTAATGTATATTATGATGTAGAAATTGAAGATATGCCTATTACTCCATATGTTGGCATTGGTGTTGGTACAGCATATCTAAGCAACCCTTTAAAGAATTTTGTGGGAGATAAAAAACATGGATTTAGTTTTGCTTATCAAGCAAAAGCTGGTGTTAGCTATGATGTAACTCCAGAAATCAAGCTTTATGCTGGTGCTCGCTATTTCGGTTCTTATGGCGCTAGCTTTGATGGACAAAAACAAGATCTTACACATCCTGAAGATACAACTAAAAAGGTTATTGATGAAGGAATATATAAAGTCCTTTACAGCACTATTGGTGCAGAAGCTGGAGTGGCATTTAATTTTTAGTCCATCTTTAGCAGCTCTTCTTGTTGTCCCAGTTTTGTCATTCAAGTAACTGGTACTGGGACATAGAAAAAATGTGGATTCCAGTGTTTTTAAGCACTGGAATGACATATGTTAGAGCTACTTTAATTTATGGAGTATGGAGAAAGTTATATACTAACAGAGAAGTGCTGAGACATTTAAACTGCTAGTTAGCTACAGAAATATATGCACTTCTTTAAATTAAATCTTGAATTTTGTTGGAAAATCTCTATACTCTATGTATAGAGTTTTAATTTAAGTTGTTATGTTAATTCCAACAGCAAGCTTATGTATTAATAATAATACTAATCTCACACAGTATATTGCTGAAGTACGAAAATTTCCTCTTCTTTCTCAAGAAGAAGAAGTACGATTGGCCAAAAATTGGCATCAATATAAAGATATTTCTTCTGCTCATAAGTTGATTACCAGTCATTTGAATTTGGTAGTAAAAATTGCAATGAAGTTCAAAAATTATGGTCTGCTGCTTATGGATCTAATCATGGAAGGAAACATGGGTTTAATGCATGCAATGAAAAAATTTAATCCTGATTTAGGATTTCGCTTTTCAACTTATGCGGTATGGTGGATTGAAGCTTCAATAAAAGACTTTATATTGAAATCTTGGTCGTTTGTAAAAATAGGTACAACACAGGCGCAAAGAAAACTATTTTTTAGTTTACGTAAGATAAAAAAAAGAATTTTACGATATACAAACAGAGAAATTTTAAATAATGAGGAAATAAAAACAATATCTAATGAACTTTCTGTATCTGAAGGAGATGTTGTACAGATGGGTTATCGTTTAGCTTGTAAGGATCAGTCTTTAAATAAGTGTATAAAAATCAGTGATGACTCTAAAAAGGAGTTACAAGATATAATTCCATGTAATTCAATTAGTCAAGAAATAACTTACCAAAATTATGAAGAGAAAGAATTAAAAGAAACAATTTTAAACAATGCATTGACAAACCTTAATGAAAGATCAAGAAACATCTTTATCAATAGATATTTATCTGAAAACACTCAAACCCTAGATGAGCTCAGTAAAAAATATGGTGTTTCAAGAGAAAGAATAAGACAGCTAGCTGAGCATGCAATGAGTAAGGTAAAACAACATATACAATCGGAGAGCTTAAAATTTGGCTTGCATGAATAGGTTTTTTGTACTTTTAACATTTTTTTCAGTAAGCGCTATTGCATCGGTTGGTAATGTGCAATTGAAAGAGAAATATAAAGATTGGCTTGTATATACTGCATTAAAAGATGGAGATAAAGTGTGCTACATCTTATCTTATCCTAAGAAGAAAAGTGAATATTATACAACTGATCGTAAATCATATGTAATGGTTAGTTATGTCGATAAAAAAGCAGACGAAGTCAGTGTTACATCTGGTTTTCAGTACGATAAAGAGCCTGTAATTCTTAATGTTGACAAAAAAATCAAATATACATTGCCAATAATACAAGGGAGTTTCGCATGGGCAGAGCACATAAAAACAGATCAAGAATTAATTCTCAAAATGAAGCAAGGATTATCAATGGTGGTCAATGGAAAAACAAAAGCAGCAACTATTATTGATACTTATTCTCTACTTGGTTTTCAAAAGGCATATCAAAAAATGCATGATTTATGCCACACAAAATAAGTTATTTTTGCGTCATTTTGCATTAGATTTCTTACATTATGGTAAGAAGTTTTTAAGAGCAGCGCAGAATATTCAAGAAGATCGTACAATCATAAAAATATTATATTTCGAAAATATCAAAAGTATATCATCTAAATGAAATCTAAGTTATAGAGACGAGGCTAAAAATTGAATACAAAAAAAACTACTTAAGAAAATTTCTCCAAACTAATTATCATAGTATTAAAGCTATTCATTTATCTTTTTAATTTGTATAGATTAATGATAAAAAACTTATGATATTTAGACATCTCACGTTTAAATTTTTGCATTATATGTACCTTATTTCTTTAAAACTTCTGATTTCAAACTCACAAACTCACTTATAAGTAATTTTTAACATAAAAAAAACAACTAATATTATATAATAAATAGTGAATAACTAGTGAACGAAGTTTCTTTTACTTTTTTCTCATTTGATAAATTTATTAAACATAAAAGTTATACTAATTTTCATTATCAAACAAGATATATAATAAATTCGTTATACCTTTAATCGTGAGGAAACTTTTTAAGTTATCATTGAGATTTCTTTTAATTTCAGCATCTTTTATTAAGATTTTTACTTAGAAAGTATTTAGAGGAATTTACAATAAAATGATATTAAAGGAAGATATCGGTATTTCTTTTTCAAAGAAGTTTGTTTTTTCTATAAAAATCAATTTTTTTTAAAATACAATTAAATTAACTTCACCTAATCTATAATGACAACGTTACTTTATAGTATTATACTACTTTAACTTTAAATATATTAAAATTAATAACTTATCAAAATAACCTATAAGATATATATTAACTTATATATCATAAAATGAAATCTGATAATAATTAATTTTTTGTAACTACTTTATTTTTTTTCTTTATTTTTAATAAAAACTTTATCTTTTGCTGTAACACTCTTGTTAATTAATTCTATTACTATCATTAAAGCATAATCACCATTTCTGATGTTAAAACTTTATTATCCTAGAATATCAACGTCTTTAAGATTTTGATAACGATCAGGCTAAAACGTTTAATAACTTATCGGTTACTGATCTATTATTATGAAGACGTAAAAGCAAAAATCTTCTATCATGTAAAGTATTCTTATACTTAGCAAGTGTAATAAATTTTACCATATACAAATGAAGTTCATTAAATTTTGACAGAATAATTATAATCATCTCATGATTAATTAATGAGATAGATAAGCCCTTCAACACCTACAATCTATATTCAATTTGACGTAGATAGAAACAGCTTATGTTTTTTGATTCCATGTTTTATATATTATCTAATCTTCATCAGTATGTTGTTTAGCCAATTCATCTATATCTTTAGGTGGCCAATTTGGAACATCCATACCCAATGACAAGCCAAAATTATTTAAAACTGCCTTAATCTCATTCAAGGACTTTCTACCAAAATTAGCAGTTCTTAGCATTTCACTTTCTGTTCTTTGTACAAGATCACCTATATAAGTGATATTTTCATTTTTTAAGCAATTATGTGATCTAACAGACAGCTCCATCTCGTCCACTTTGCTCAATAAGATAGGTTCATAATCTAAATCTCTATAATCATTAGACGAGGAAGTATACGATTTTTTATAACTCACGTCAGAGCTACTAATAAAAGGCTGAAGTTGTTCTTGTAATATCCTTGCAGCAGAATCAATAGCTTGACTTGGAGAAATTGTACCATCAGTTTCAACTGATAATATCAACTTATCCTTATCAGTAACTTGACCAACACGACTATTCTCTACCTTATATGAAACCCTATTGACAGGACTATATAAAGCATTAACCGGAATGAATCCTATTAGATCTTGCTCATTCATTAATTTCAAAAATTCATTTTCCTTATATTTAGCGACAGGAAGGTAACCTTTTCCATTAGCCACATATATAGTCATGTTGAGCTCTACATTCTGTCCAAGTGTACATATCAACAGATCTTTATTAATGATAGAACATTGATCATCAGTTTCTATCATCCCGGCTAATACCTGACAAGGTCCTTTAGTACTTAAACTCAAATATTTATTGGAAGTGCCATTCAACTTACATCTCAACATACTCATATTTAATATTATATCAGTTACATCTTCTCTTACTCCTTGAATTGAAGTAAACTCATGAGTTATGCCCTCGATTTTTATTCCATAAACAGCACTACCTACAAGAGAAGATAGCATCACACGCCTTAATGCATTACCAAGTGTTAAAGCAAAACCACTCTCCAATGGTTCCAATACTATATCAACTTTTTCATTTGAATCACCTTGAACTATCTTCATTGAATTAGGTCTAGTCAATTTATCTAAGTTGCTAAAAATAGAAACACTATTATTATAATACATAAAATAACCATTTCAAATATTCTATCTTCTTTTTTTTTCTTAATCTGCGTCCATTATGAGGAATCACAGCCTTATTCGCAATTGAAGTGATTTGGTTTATTAACTCACATCCCTGATGTGTCTTAATTACAGCTTCATCCCCAAAACTATGGACACAAATTACCACAAAAACAACTTTCATACCAAATCTTTCTACTGCAAAAGTTGCAGTAGCTTCGGAAGCTTTATCTGCAACATAAGGTGTAGATTTCCTTGAAACTGAGAAAAAACATACACCTACAGACATTCGGTATAGGGCTCTACCCTGAACATCAGTTACATTTATAAAGATATTACTTAAAAGAGTTGCACTAATATGAACCAACTCCAATAAAAAACTCTTTTGCACTTTTATCAGCTATTCTGACCTTTTTCATTAAAATTTACAACAATAACAAATCTTATTTTTTTCCAGCAATAGGCAAACGAGATCTACCTTTACGAGTTTTAGCATTAGTATGAGTCCTTTGCCCTCTTACAGGCAAACCTTTTCTGTGTCTCACTCCTCTATAGCATCCCATTTCTACTAAAAACTTTATATTCATAGCTACTTCTTTTCTCAACTCACCTTCTATAGAATAATTCTGCCTAATGAAACTGCTGATCTTTTCTATTTCTTTATCTTTTAATTCTGAAACACGTTTGCTCTTATCAATTTCACTAACATGACAAATTGTGTTTGCAGTAGCAATACCTATACCATATATATAAGTTAATGCAAAAGGAATACATTTCTTTATTGGAACATTTATACCCGCAATACGCACCACTGGTACTCCGATACTTTATTAATAGTAATTCTTAATTTATACCATAAAACAAATCCAGAGTCAAATTAAATTGCAAGAAATTTTGCTTTCGATCTCTTGTCTTATCTGATCAACATTAAGATTAGCATTGATCGTTAATAATTTGTCTTTATAATATTCACGTAAACACTTTATTTGAATATGATATTCACTTATTCTTCTATTAATTACGGATAAGTCAGAATCATCAGTTCTCCTTTCTAGCTTTGTACTTTTGCATTTCATACAAACAAAACCGTCATCGTTTTTAAGAGAAGATGCACTGTATACACTTTTGCATTCTAAACACACAAGGCGACTCTTTAATCTATTAATCACAATCTTATCATCAAGCTGTAACTCAATAACAATATCTACATCTCTATTATAACTCTCCAGCAAGGTTTGAGTTAAAAAATGAGCTTGATTTAAATTTCTCGGGAAACCATCCAACAAAAAATTATCATCTACTAGTGCAAGCTGATCACGTAATAATTCACATATAACTTTATCTTGAATCAAATTACCGGATTCTACAGTATATTTTATTTTTTTACCTAACTCGCTATTGCTAGATATAATATTTCTCAATAAATCCCCTACTGAAGTTAGTTTTAAGTTATATTTTGCTATTATCAAGCTCGATTGAGTGCCTTTACCAGAACCAGGAGGACCAAAAATTATAATAATCATCTTAATTTTCTCGTTTTAGACTCATATTTTTTTTATCCAACATCATATCTGTTCGAAAAGATATAGGACTGTATTTGTATAATAGTATCAGTAACAACGTTAACTATAATCAATAAGCTTGTTCCACCAAAAATAAATGATATATCATAATAATATCTTATTACTTCAGGTACAGCACATATAATCACCAAATACATAGAGCCAATGAACGTTAATTTAAAAACTATATCTTGAAGATAATCAGAAGTATGTTTTCCAGGCCTCCTACCAGGTATAAAACCACCATTCTTTTTAAGAAAATCGGCATTTTCTTCTGGGTTAAATATAAAATTGGTGTAAAAGAAGTTAAAAAATATTATAAGCACTAAATAAGCTACAATATAAACTACTTTATTTGCCATAAAATAATTTAAAATAAAGTCAGAAAAAGAATATCCTTTATAGAAGTTCGCAATTGAAATAGGTGTAAGTAAAACTGCATTAGCAAAAATAGTTGGTATTACGCCAGATAAATTAATCTTTAATGGGATATAAGTAAAATCGTCATTATTTATTTTTTTAAACTGCCTTTTAGGATACTGAACAATGACCTTTCTATAAGAAGACTCTACAAAAATAACCAAAAGCAACAACAAAAAAAACACTGCCAAAATAAGAAGGATAATAAATAACGATATGCTACCGTTTTTATTCAATGTTAACAGAGATGAAAAAGCATTATGTAGCTCTGATATTATGCCAGTAAAAATAATTAATGAGATACCATTACCTATGCCATTAGTACTAATTTGCTCACCAAGCCATATTAAAAATATAGTTCCACCTAAAAGACTGAAAACACCTACTGTACGAAACATAAGACCAGGTTCAATTACAATTGATGCACCTTCTCTATTCATTTTTTCTAATCCGATTAAAATAGTAATCGATTGAAATGTACAAAACACTATAGTCATATATCGTGTGTAGGAATTCATCTTTCTACGTCCTAATTCTCCATTATTTTTAATTTCATTAATCCCTTTGATGGCAAAGGATAATAACTGCATAACTATAGATGCAACTATGTATGGCATAACACTTAATGCTAGAATCGTCATTCTAGCTAATGCACCACCAGAAAATAAATTAAATACTCCAAAAACACCAGAACCTTCTTTAGGAAAGATATCATTAATTATATCAAGATTAATTCCAGGAATAGGTATATAAGTACCTAGACGATAACAAATTAAAGCGATTAGAGTAAAAAACATACGCTTCAATAAATCTCCTTTGTATAATAAAGCAGGATCGAAACTATTAAATGCGGATTTGCTACTCATCATTTATGATAGTATTTCTACACTACCACCAACTGAAGCTACAGATTTTTTTGCAGCTTCTGATGCACAATTAACGTGAAATACACACTTTTTAGTCAGTTTACCTTTATTAAGAAGCTTGATTTTATTCTTGATAGATTTTATGAAACCTAGCTTATACAACATCTCTTTATCTATAACAGAATCTTTTACTATTTTCTTAATTTCTATTAAACGCTGTATATCACCGACATTAATTATGAAGCATATATTCCTACGTATAGAGTTAAAACCTCTTTTAGGTAAACGAGCATATATAGACTGTTGTCCGCCTTCAAATCCATTTATTGAAACTCCACTTCTAGCCTTTTGCCCTTTATGTCCCCTACCAGATGTTTTACCTTTACCACAACCAATACCTCTACCTAGCAATTTAGGCTTTTTTTTCTTCGAAAATTTAGTAAATATAGAGTTTAATTTTATAACATTATTCATATTTTACCTATTTCTAACTATCTCGCTAATCTTTTTACTCCTTTTGCTTGCTACTTGACGAGGAGATAAAATATTATCAAAAGCTCTAAACACTGCACATATAACATTATGAGGATTATTTGATCTCGTAGACTTAGCTACTACATCTTTTATGCCAAGCACTTCAAAAACCGACCTAATCGCTCCACCTGCAATAATACCTGTTCCAGCTCTAGCTGCTCTTAAAACTATTTCACCAGAGCAAAATTTAGCTTTAATATCATGATGCAAAGTTCTACCTTCACGCAAGTACACTCTAATCATCGATTTTTTTGCAGCATTTACAGCTTTTATCCTTGCTTCAGCAACCTCTGCATGTTTGCCCATTCCGCATCCTACTCTACCCTTTTCGTCTCCAACAACTACCAAAACTGAAAATGAAAATCTTCTACCACCTTTGGTAACTGTTGTCACTCTTCGTACTGAAACTAAAAGCTCTGATAAATCATTATTATTTTGTAAATTCTTTACAACCATATTCAAAACCTTCTAAAACTTAAATCCAGAACTTCTTAAAGCTTCAGCAAATTGAGAAACTAATCCTACATACTTATATGCTCCACGATCAAATACTAATTCTTGCTCTAATTTCATATCAGATAGACGTTCAATCATTAAAGAAGAAACCTGTTTTATAGTTTCAGCATTGACTCTACCTTTACATACATCTCTAATTTTAGCATCCAAAGTAGAAGCAGAAGTGAGAGCTACTCCTTTTTCATCATTGATTAACTGAGCATAAAAATGCCTATTGGACTTGAATATTGATATACGTAAACGTTTAGCATCGTTATTGAGCTTCTTTCTATTACGTAATTTCCTTTTTTTAGAATTACTTAAAAAATTATATAACCTTCTCATCTTAATTATTTCTTTTTACTTACAATTTTACGCAACATAAATTTATTTTTTATTACAATACCCTTACCTTTATAAGGGTCGTATTTTCTAATTTTACATATATCGGATGCTACTACATAGACTTTTTGCCTATCTACACAACTCACTACTAAGTGAGTTGGTTTTACACATTTAATCTCAACACCATTAGGTACTTTATACTTAACATTATGACTATAACCAAGGTATAAAGTCAAATATTTATCATCACACTCTGCTTTATATCCAACGCCATTAATTTCAAGATCAACAGAGAAACCATTAATCATACCATTAATAATATTATTAATATTACTCCTATAAGTACCCCATATAGGCTTTATCTCATTATAATTATCCTTGCTTTGATCAACAGAAAGCAACAACTGATTATCAACAATATGGCATACAACATCACTGCATAGTCTAAGTTCTTTTTCCATCTTGGCACTTTTTATTAACATTTTACCATCATTATACTCAACTGAAATACCAGCAAGAATATTAATAGGCGTAGCACCTATACGAGACATAAACTCCTCCTACTACTTAAAATACACGACACAAAACTTCTCCACCAACTTTCAATTTATGTGCATTATAATCAGTCATCACTCCTTTAGAAGTAGATATAATAAAAATACCAAGTCCATTATATGCCTTAGCAATGTCTTTGTACTTAGAATAACGACGACAACCAGGTTTTGATATTCTAACTATATTACTAATTACAGGTGATTTCTCATAATACTTCAATTTTACGATAAAAGATGACACATTTCCTACAATCTCTTTCTGATAATCAAGGATATATCCTTCATCTTTTAAGATTTTCAGTATAGAAGAATTTACCTTAGAAAACAGAACTCTTGTTGTCCTGTGCATTGATAATTGAGCATTACGTATCCTCGTCAAAGAATCACCAATACTATCAGATAACGCCACAATATACTCCTATATTATATTACCAACTAGACTTCGTAACTCCTGGAATTTTTCCAAAAGAACATAAATCACGCAAAATAATCCTACATAAACCAAATTTTCTATATACCCCTCTTGGCCTTCCTGTTAAAGCGCATCTATTTCTAATTCTGATTTGAGAAGAATCTCTAGGCAATTCTTTAATCAGCTTATTTTGAGCTACAAATCTCTCACTTATAGATATACTCCTATTATTTATTATAGATTTCAACTTTTTTCTTTTCTCTTCATATTGATCGTACAATTTTATCCTACGAAGATTTCTTTGTATCATAGATTTTTTTGCCATATACCTCTTCTCTTAATTAATCAAAAAAGGGAAACTTAAAAGCTAGCAATAACTCTTTTGCTTCTTTATCATTAGTTGTATTTGTTATAATATTAATATCCATACCTCTAACCCTACTTATTTTATCGTAATCTATTTCTAAAAATGAGATATGTTCCTTTATACCAAAGGAAAAATTACCATTACCGTCAAATTGCTTTATACTAAATCCTCTAAAATCTTTTTCTCTCGGTAAAGCAACATATATCAATCTTTCTAAGAATTCATACATTTTATCTCTACGCAAAGTTACTTTACAACCTACTGTAGCACCTTTTCTTATCTTAAAACCAGAAATGGATTTTTTTGCAAACGTTGATATAGGCTTTTGCCCTGTAATTAAATATAAATCATCAAGCGGCTCATTTATTGCTTTATTGTCCGTAGCAGCATCTCCAACACCCATATTAACACATACCTTGACAAGCTTAGGTACTTGCATTATGTTACCGTAATTAAACTTGTCCCTCAAAGATTTTACTATATTATCTCTATACAATTCTTTAAACATATCAATCTAGTTTATTATTTCCTCAGAAACTTTTGCAAAACGCACTTTTTTACCATCTATAATCTTAAACCCTACTCTAGTTGGAGTTTTATACTTAGGATCTAATATTGCAATGTTAGATATATCAATAGCTAATTCTTTATTTAATATACCGCCACTACTACCAGCTTTCGATTTAGTATGTTTCTTATACATATTCACTCTAGAAACAATAGCCTTTTTTTTAGTATCATGTGTAATAATTTTGATTACTTTACCAACTTTTCTTCTGTCTCTACCAGTTAAAACTATAATGTCATCACCAATTCTTATTTTTGCACTCATTATAAAACCTCAACAGACAATGACATTATTTTCATAAAAGAACCATAAGGCAATTTCTTCACTGGACCAAATACTCTAGTACCAAGAGGCTCACCTTGATTATTAATTAAAACTACGGCATTGCTAGAAAAACAAATTACAGAGTTATCAGACTTTCTAATACGATTTCTCACTCTAACAACAACTGCTCTATATACTTTTCCCTTCTCAACCTTTCCTTTCGAGTTGATAGATTTAATAGATACAATAATTATGTCACCTATAGATGCAGACTTCCTTCCACCCAACAAGCCAATACAAAGCACTTCACGTGCACCAGAATTATCAGCTACTTTTAACAAAGTATTTTTTTGAATCATATATGTACCTTATTCAACTTGTACAATAATCCATTTTTTAGTAGCAGAAACAGGTTTATATTCTTGTATAAAAACCTTATCTCCTTTTTTGCAACTATTATTCTCATCATGTGCTGTATACTTTTTATGTTTTTTTATAACTTTTTTATAAAGTTTATTCTTATATACACGTAATACTGAAACTTTTACAGTTTTTTTGGACTCAGATTTAGTTACAACACCACAAAAAATCTTCTTAGGCATTCTCTTCCTCTATTCTTCTTTCATTTAATATAGTTAAAATACGAGCTATGTTCTTTCTTATCAAGCCAAAACGCGAAATATTATTACACTGTCTTAATTTCTTCTGAAAAACTAAATTAACAAACTCTTTCTTCAAATTTACAAGAATTTCATGCAACTCTTGCGAGGATTTTGATCTAATATCAACTATATCCATAGTAACTCCATTCAACTACGATTAGATATAAATTTACATTTTATAGGAAGTTTGGCAATTGCTTTTTCAAGCGCCAATCTTGCTAAATACATTGGAACATCATTACTAATCTCAAATAACACCCTACCAGGCTTAGCTTTAAATACCCAAAACTCAACACTACCTTTTCCTTTACCCATTCGTACATCTGCTGGCTTTTTACTTACAGGAGTATCAGGAAAAATTCTTATCCACACCTTACCAGAACGTTTTAATGTTCTAGATATCACACGCCTCACAGTCTCAATATGCTTAGACTGAATTCTACCAGCTTCTATAGCTTTCAAACCATAATCACCAAAAGATAGTGTGCTACCACCTTTTGCATTACCCTTAATTCTTCCTTTAAACATCTTTCTATATTTACTCTTTTTGGGAACAAACATTTCAATACGCCCTAATTAACAACATAAACCCAAACCTTAATTCCTATAATACCATATATAGTCTTTGCTTCATAAAAAGCATAATCTATATTAGCACGTAAAGTATGTAAAGGCAAACGACCTTCTTTATACCACTCAGTACGAGCTATCTCAGCTCCACCAAGACGTCCAGAACAGCTTACTTTGATACCTCCACCTCCCATTCTCAAACAATTTTGAATAGCTTTTTTCATTGCTCTTCTAAATGAAACACGTTTCTCTAATTGCTGTGCTATGCTGTTTGATATTAAAGCTGCATCTACTTCAGGTCTTTTTATTCCTATTACATTCACTTCCACATTATTTTCTACTTTCTCAGCTATTTTTTGTTTTATATTCTCAATATCCAAGCCCTTCTTACCTATTATTACCCCAGGTCTAGAAGAATATATCGTTACAGAAACTAAATCAACTTTGCGCTCTATAATTATTTTGGAAAGACCAGAGTGCTTAAAAGACTCATTTATGTAATTGCGAATAGATAAATCCTGGTGTAATTTTTCTTTATAATCTTTATTAGCATACCAAATAGAATCCCAGGTATTAGTATTTATTTTTAATCTAAATCCTATAGGATTAACCTTCTGTCCCATATTTTACACTTTCCTAATTAATTTTATACTCTTATAAATCATACAATTTCCTCTAACTTTATAATTATATTGCTGTAATGCTTGCTAATTCTATTAGCTCTACCCATAGCTTTTGGAAATACTCTACGCAAAGTAAAAGACTTACCTATCAAAACTTCCTTTATATATAGATTATCAATATCCAATCCATAATTATATTGAGCATTAGCAATTGCAGAATTTAATACTTTCTCTATAAGAACAGCAGCTTTCTTTTCACAAAATCTCAATTGCATAGTAGCAAAAGAAACTTTTTTATTACGTACTAAACTTGCAACCAAGTTTAATTTACGAGTAGAGGATTTTAAAACTCTAGAAATAGCTTTAATTACTGTGTACTTATTTTTCATATTAATTACCTTCTTACTGTCTTTTTATCACCACTATGCCCAGTAAATTTACGAGTAGGAGAAAATTCACCAAATTTATGACCTATCATATTTTGATCATTAACATTAACAGGAATGTAATCTTTACCATTATAAACAGCAAATTTTAAACCTAAACAACTAGGAAGAATTACAGAAGCTCTAGAATGAATTTTTATCACCTTATTAATAGAATCCTCTTTTAAAGCTCTATTCACTAACTTTAATACAGATGGGTGACAAAAAGGTGGTTTCCATGCAGATCTACTCATAAACTAACCTTTCAATTGTTTTATATACTTATCACTAAATTTATTTCTCTTTCGAGTTTTTTTTCCTTTTGTTGCAACACCCCAAGGAGTAACGGGATGACGCCCACCAGAAGTCTTTCCTTCTCCACCTCCATGAGGATGATCCACTGGATTCATAGCAACTCCGCGAACAGTAGGCCTAACTCCCAACCACCTATTTCTTCCTGCTTTACCTAATTTTCTATTTTTACGATCAGGATTAGACATTACACCAATAGTTGCTTTGCAAGAAGACAAAATTAACCTAACTTTACCAGACCTCAATCGTAATAAAACATAATTGCCATCACGACCAACAATTTGTGCATAACAACCAGCAGCTCGAGCAATTACAGCACCATTACCTGGCTTCAACTCAATACCATGAACAAAAGAACCAACAGGTATACACTTCAATGATAAACAATTACCTGGCAATATATCAGCATCATCTCCTGAAATTACAGAATCACCGGGCTTTACGTTTTGTGGAGCTAATATATAAGATTTAGTATTGTCGCTTTTATATGATATTAACGCTATAAACCCACTTCTATTTGGATCATATTCTAGTTTCTCAACTATACCTTGATCGTCTCTATTACGTTTGAAATCTACAATTCTATACTTCTTTTTGTGACCACCACCCTTATGGCGAATTGTAATTCTACCGTAATTATTTCTTCCACTATTGGACTTTTTACCAAATGTAAGAAGCTTTTCTGGCTTATCTTTTGATAGACCAATTTTACTTACTAACACAGTTCCACGAGAGGATGGAGTAACAGGATTAAGAAACTTTATACCCATATTAAATACTCATTATATCTAATTTTTGATCATCAATTAAAGAAAAATAAATTTTCTTTTTTTGTTTTTCATACCCAATCACGCCTCTAAAGCGTCTGCGTTTAGGTTTAACTCTAACAATATTTATAGAAGAAACTTTAACATAAAATAAAAACTCTATTGCCAACTTTATTTTATACTTATTTGCATTCATGCAAACATACAAAGAATATTTATTAAATTTCTCTCTTAAAAAAGAGGACTTTTCCGTAATTATAGGACATTTTATTATATTATTACATTTAATCATAACAATCTACCTTCAAGATATTTTAAAGCATCATTTGTTAACATTATACATTCGTGATTTAATATATCAAAAACATTCAACCCAATAGGCTTAATCAAATTTATATGATGTAAGTTTCTAGTAGCACGTAACAATTCATCTCCATAATCACCAACTATCAAAAAAGAAGAAAATTTGAAATTTTTAATACATTTACACATTTCAGATGTTTTCTTCACATCAATATTCAAATTATCAAGAATAATTAGTTGATTATTAAAATATTTTAAAGATAAAGCAATTTTTAAACCAAATTTACGTACTTTTTTGTTAAGAGAATAGGCATGACTCCTAACAACGGGACCAAAAATAACTCCACCACCTCTAAATTGAGGAGAACGCAAGCTTCCTTGTCTTGCTTTACCAGTGCGTTTTTGACTATAAGGCTTAGCTGTTGTACCAGAAACATCACTGATGCCTTTTGTTTTGTGAGTAGCAGCCCTTCTTTTCGCTAATTGCCATCCCACTATATCATGCAAAATACTCAACTTTTGAGTAACAGAAAATATCAAAGGATTAAGCTGAGCAATACCTATATTATCATTAGATAGATTAACTAATTTATATTCCATAACTAATTTACCAAATTACTAGCATTATCATCTAATAGTAGACCTACCGGAAAAGGAACATCTTTATGTAAAGGCTTTTTAACTGCATCCCTCACAAAAACGTAAGAATTTCTAAATCCAGGAACGTTATTACCTTTCACAGAAATTATACTATTTTTATGATCGATAGATAATATTTTCATGTTATGTACAGTTACTCTGCTATTACCTAAATGACCAGCCATTTTCTTTCCTTTAAATACTCTACCAGGATCTTGACATTGACCAGTAGAACCTTGCGATCTATGAGCAATAGAAACACCGTGAGATGCCCTAAGCCCACTGAAATTATGTCGCTTCATTACACCAGCAAACCCCTTACCTACAGAATAACCTGTAATATCAAGATATTGACCAACCACAAAATGATTAACCCCCACTCTTTTACCACATTTTATTCCTGAGAGATTACTCAATCTACTTTCATATAATCTATATCTATTATTTATTCCTTTCTTCTTTAAACATTCTAATTGAGGTTTTGCAATATTTTTAAAATCCCCAGTACCTAAAATAATCGAATTATAACCACATTTATCCTGCTCTTTCATATCAACAATACAAGTTTCACTAAGATACAATAAAGTTACAACCATGCGACCACTATCAGAATATATAGCAGTATGACCAATATTTGTCATTAATAAACCAATTCTTTTCAACAAATTCATTCTTTTCATTTCTCTTTCTTAAATTTGATTTTTTTAATCTTTAAATAAGTTTCCACACCAGAAGGTGGAGGAGGAAAAAGAGATGAATCTCCAAGCATTTGTACTACAGCAGGGGTGAGACCATATAACACAATTAAACGCTTAGAAGCTCTTTGTTCAAACTGTTCACGAGATTTTTTATCAACGTGAGGAGATCTATTAGTATCAAATCTAAAATTTTTCCTTTTTAATGCAACTGGGCCGGACACTTTTACACCAAAATGCTTAAGTTTATTCTTTAACACACGTGCAGAATCTCCAATATACATTTCTAATTTTGAACAATCAAAAGCTTCACCTATAATATATCCAACTTGCTCTACTTCAATCACAAAATCTACTCCAAAATTTCAGAAACAACACCAGAACCAACAGTTCTACCACCCTCTCTTATTGCAAAATGCAATCCCTTATCCATCGCTATTGATACTTGCAATTCCACTTCTATACTTATATTATCTCCTGGCATTACCATCTCTTTCCCTTCTAGCAATTTTATATTTCCCGTTACATCTGTCGTCCTTATATAAAATTGTGGCTGATAATTTGCAAAAAATGGCGTATGCCTCCCTCCTTCTTCTTTCTTTAATATATATACCTCCGCCTTAAACCTCTTATGCGGCATTATTGTCCCTGGCTTTGCTAATACCTGCCCTCTCTCCACTTCTTCTCTCTTTGTTCCCCTAAGTAATATCCCGACATTAAGTCCTGCACATCCTTTGTCTAGTAACTTCTTAAACATCTCAACACCTGTACATATCGTCTTTTGTGTTGCTTTCAGACCTATTATTTCTATCTCTTCACCAATTTTTACTTCTCCCTTTTCTATTCTTCCTGTTACTACAGTTCCACGCCCTGATATCAAAAATACATCTTCTATTGGCATTAAAAATGGTAAATCCACAGGCCTAGGCTGATCAGGCACATATTCATCTAATGCTTTCATCAATTTATCCATTGATTTTTTTCCATACTCACTATTTTCATCACCTTCTAGTACTTTCAATGCTGAACCCATAATAACTGGTAATTCATCTCCAGGAAAGCCATACTTTGTTAACAAGTCTCTGACTTCCATTTCCACTAAACCAATCATATCGTAATCAGCAACATCAGTTTTATTTATATATACCACAATATACTTAACACCAACTTGCTTTGCTAGTAATATGTGTTCTCTTGTTTGTGGCATCGGCCCATCAACTCCTGACACTACCAATATTGCTGCATCCATCTGTGCTGCACCTACTATCATATTTTTTATATAGTCAGCATGCCCAGGACAATCAATATGTGCATAATGCCTCTTTTTCGTCTGATATTCAACATGTGCTGTTGCGATCGTTATTCCCCTTTTCCTCTCTTCTGGTGCTTTATCTATTTGATCGTATGCTACAAAATTCCCATAATACTTTGTTATCGCCGCTGTCAATGTCGTCTTCCCATGATCCACATGCCCTATTGTTCCTACATTCATATGGGGCTTGCCAAATGCTTCTACTACTTGTGTCATAATCGTTACCCTTAATTATATCTTAACTCATCAATCACATACTGTGGTACTTGTTCATAACAAGAAAAATGCATACTATATTGAGCTCTTCCTTGAGATATAGAACGCAAAACATTTATATAACCAAACATATTTGCAAGAGGAACTAAAGCAAAAATTATAGTGCTATTATTGTTCATTTCCATACTTGAAACTTGTCCTCTCCTACTATTTACATCACCAATAATATCACCCATATACTCTTCAGGAGTAATAATCTCAACTTTCATTATAGGTTCTAACATCTTTGGACAAGCTTTATTTGCCATTTCTTTAAAAGCACCTTTGGCAGCTAATTCAAAAGCTAAAGGACTTGAATCAACTTCATGAAAGGAACCATCAATAAGAGTAGCTTTAAAATCAATAACTGTGAAGCCAGAGATCATTCCTCCCTCTTTTATCAACTCCAAACCATTTTGCACACCAGGAATATATTCCTTTGGAATTGCACCACCTACAATTTTACTTTCAAATTGAAATCCAGAACCAGGTTTAAGAGGTTCAAATAAAATCTTCACTCTAGCAAATTGACCAGCACCACCTGATTGTTTTTTGTGAGTGTAATCAATTTCAACAGATTTAGTAATAGTTTCACGATACGCAACTTGAGGTGCACCAATATTAACATCAACATTAAATTCACGCTTTACTCTATCTGTAATAATTTCAAGATGCAATTCACCCATACCTTTTAATATAGTCTGACCACTTTCCACATTTACCGACATTCTTAAAGAAGGATCTTCTGCAACTAATCTATTTAAAGCAAAACCCAATTTTTCTTGATCTGAATTAGTCTTAGGCTCCATAGCAATTTCAATAACAGGCTCAGGAAATTCCATACGCTCTAATAATATAGGAAAATCATGTGAACATAAAGTATCACCAGTAATTGTTTTTTTTAATCCAACTAAAGCAACTATATCTCCTACTTTAGCTTCGTTTATATCTTCTCTGTTGTTCGCATGCATAAGCAGCATTCTACCAATTCCTTCAGTCTCATTTTTTACCGCATTCAATACAGTAGATTTAGAATTCAACTTACCGGAATAAATACGAATAAATGTTAAGCTACCAACAAATTTATCTGTCATCACTTTAAACGCAAGAGCGATAAATTTTCCTTGCTCTGAAGGTCTAATTGCAATTTTCTTTTCTGAATCTTTAGGATTAGTTCCAACAATTTCATTAACATCAATAGGAGAAGGTAGAAAATCAACTATACCATCTAAAAGCAGCTGTACTCCTTTATTTTTAAAAGCTGATCCACATAATACAGGAACAAACGCCCCTTTAATAGCTCCGCTCCTCACACATTTCTTCAGCAAATTTACTGGCAGATCATTAGATTCAAAATAAATATTCATTGCTTCATCATCCATCTCAGCTGCAGTATCTAACAAAAGATTTCGATACTCTTGAGCTTTATCAAGCAAATCAAAAGGAATATCTTCATAAAAAAAATTAGCACCTAACATCTCTTCTCTCCATATAATAGCTTTCATAGAGATAAGATCTATTATGCCCTTAAAATCTTTCTCATTACCTATCGGTAACTGAATAAATAGAGGTACTGCCCCAAGCTTACTCTCAATCATATCAACACATCGATAAAAATTTGCTCCTATTCTATCCATTTTGTTGACAAAACAAATGCGAGGGACATTATACTTATCAGCTTGACGCCAAACAGTCTCAGACTGAGGCTCAACTCCTGCAACTCCATCAAATACAGCAACTGCACCATCTAAAACTCTTAAAGATCTTTCTACTTCAATAGTAAAATCAACATGCCCTGGAGTATCAATTATATTGATTTTATGATTATTCCAAAAACAAGTTGTTGCAGCAGATGTAATTGTAATACCACGCTCTTTCTCTTGCTCCATCCAATCCATAGAAGCTGCACCATCGTGCACTTCACCAATTCTATTTTGTTTACCAGTATAAAATAAAATACGCTCCGTTGTAGTAGTTTTACCAGCATCTATATGAGCCATTATACCTATATTTCTGTATTTAGATATATTAATTTTCATATTATCATTAATTAGTCAACATCAAAAGCGAAGATGAGAAAAGGCCTTATTAGCTTCAGCCATTTTATATTTTTCCTCATACATCTTAAACGCACCACCGCGCTTATTATAAGCATCTATTATTTCAGATTGAAGACAATCAGAAGAAGTTTTACCACTCTTCTTTCTGGCGAAGGAAACAGCATTAGCAATCCATCTCAATGATAAAGAAATTGCCCTATCTTTCCTGACCTCACAAGGTACTTGATAAGTTGCACCGCCAATACGGCGAGAACGTACTTCTACAGAAGGTGTAACATTTTCTACCGCTGTTTCAAAAATTAATATCCCACTTTCATTTATTTTCCTTTCAGCTGAAGATAAAGCATCATAAACAATTTTTTCTGCAATGGATTTTTTACCACATTTCATAATTACATTAATGAAACGCATCAACAAAACACTATTATAACGCGAATCAGGAACTATCTCTCTTTTTCTTGCTTTATTACGACGAGCCATAAACTTCAACCAGATCTCTTTACACCATATTTTGAACGAGCTTTCTTTCGATTTTGTACACCACGCAAATCAAGGGCACCTCTTATTATGTGATAACGCACACCAGGTAAATCTTTAACTCTTCCACCACGTATCAAAACAACAGAGTGCTCTTGTAAATTATGGCCCTCACCAGGTATATAAGCTGTCACTTCACCATATCCACTAATCCTTACTCTAGCTACTTTACGTAATGCTGAATTAGGTTTCCTAGGAGTTGTAGTATAAACCTTAGTGCAAACACCTCTTCTCTGAGGGTTATTTTTTCCCAAAGCTGGTACCTTTTTCTTACATAATAATCCAAATCTACCCTTGCGTACTAACTGATTTATCGTAGGCATATATTAAAAACCAAAGCTTATAAAATAACTCAAATTTTAATTATAAATTAATAAACCTCAATAGTCAATATAAAAATAAACGTTACTATCCTAATAATTTTAGCTCAACATATACGATCATTGCACAATAATGGCATTTACTCAATGGCAGCATGAAAAAGCCTCAGCATCACAATTTAAGTTCTTTTTAATTAGAGAGCTTTAGAATTTACTGTACTGATTTTACTACTATATAATGTATTATAGATCAATATACTCTAAATGAGATGGAAAGATGAAAACATTGTTATAACCATTAAAATAATGTGACAAAACTTAATTCTTTCTTTATTTACAACAAAAAACACGGAAAGCACAGAGTGTTAACCAATACTAACAAACGTTAGTAAACTACAAGTTTCAAATAAGCAATCTATTACATGCAGAATAGAGTACTAAATTACCTGAAAATCTGGAATTTTTTAAATTCGAACTGATTGAATCTTCATCTCATAATTTCTTTAAGAACAGATTAATAAGCATTGCTATTGTTTCTTTTTCTTCTATTTTGGAGAAAATGCTTTCAAAAAATGATCCTATACTATACTGTATAATAATTTTCGATATTTTAATCGATATAATCAAGCTCGATAATGAGATTCTGACAAGGATATTATTTCAATTTAGAGCTTTTACTTCTTACATAACTTGGATTTAAAAGCTAGATTTATCCAAATACACTGTAATAAATGCAAAAGAAGATTTAAAATTTTTATTTCTCCAGAAACCAACATAGTGATGTCAAAACAAGCAAGAGATTATTATGTAGATAAACTACTACCTTTTTCATAAATGCTACATGATGTATATAATAATAACCTACAAAACAGCTACTCATATCGAGAGTTTCAATTAGAGCTAAAAAATCATAGAATATTTTTTTTTAAAAAAGTACCTATTTTCGCAATTAAAGATAAGATTTTCAGAATTAATAAATCTTATATTTACTCTTTAGTAAAGCTCTTGCACAACAAATCAATTTTGACATTGTATAAAACAAAAAAACTACTTGACAACCTTCATCATTACTCTTAATGATACTGAAAGCTATTTGTTTAACTTCTCAATCTATACAGATTAAAACAATAAGAAAATTTGTATTTTACGTACTATTTTTTGCACAGTTGTACACTGTATATCTTTTTAAAACTTCGGATTTTCAAGTTAAAACGCACTTATAAGTCGTTTAAGACGTCACTCAATGCCAAATTTTAAAATAAAGAATTGGAATAGATATCTACTTCAAAGTTTTATTGTCCTTTTCTTTTGTTACGAACATTATAATTTGAGCTTACTAATAAGATATTATGTAAGTAACTAACATTGGCATCCAGGAATTTTATTAAGTTAGTGAATATAAAAATTATGTTAATATACGATATAATCCATAATTATGGAAAGATTAGATCTCAGTACTCCTGTATTGAGATAACAAGAAAAGAGCACTGGCATAATGCCATTAGATGGTTATATGTAATACTCTTTCACATAATTATCAATAATTACCTTAAATTCTCCAAAGATATTATTTCCTTGTAAAGTTTTAAAGTATTTACCGTCTTTATAAACTGCTGAAACAGGCTTTTCTCCATATCCAGGTAAGCTGATTCCCAAATTTGCATGTTTACTTTCTCCAGGACCATTTACGATACATCCCATAACAGCAATACTCATATCCTCCACACCTGGATTTTTTTTCTTCCAGATCGGCATACAATTTTTTATATAATCATTTACTTCTTTAGTTAATACCAGAAAACGATCGCTATTTGTGCGCCCACATCCTGGACATGAGCTAATTTTAGGACTAAAGTGACGCAAACCTATAGACTGTAATATTTCTTGACATACTGTCACTTCATTAGTTCGTAACTCGCCAGGGCGTTGAGTTAAAGAAGCACGTATCGTATCTCCAATACCATTTTGTAATAAATAAGTAAGCCCTGCCGTAGTATTTATCACACCTTTGTTACCCATGCCAGCTTCAGTTAAGCCTAAGTGCAAAGCATAATTGGAGGATTTCGCAAGTGCTGAGTAAACTGATATTAAATCTTGCACTCTACTAACCTTACATGAAATGATTATTTTATCTGCACTTAGGCCAATTTCTTCAGCTTTCTTTGCACTGCTCAGAGCTGACATTACAAGTGCTTTACGCAATACAACATTAGAAGATTTTGGATTACTAGACAAGTAGTTCTCATCCATTAGTTTTTGTGAAAGGTATTTATCAAAGCTACCCCAATTTACTCCGATTCTAATCGGAATGTCATGCTTTATTACATACTTTATAACTCTTTCAAATTTTTCATCACGTTTGTCGCCAAATCCCACATTACCTGGATTCATCCTAATTTTACCCAGCATCTTAATGTTATCTGGATAATCTTTAATCAGCCTGTCCAACTCATATTGTCCACAACCTACCAGTATCTTACCATCAAAACCTTCTTCATTCAACTCTTTCACTACATAAGGTATTGCTCTTGCTACTTCCTCTGAATTTAAAGCAATTCTAACTAACTCAGAACCAGCATGTGCTAACTCTATTACTTCTTTTGCATATTGCTTAGCACTGCCTTTTATATCATCAGAATCTATATGTACACCAAGTGCCATGGATTGAACAACTACAGGATTATTTCCACCTATTTTCACTTGTCCAACTTTTACAGTATGAGTCTTATGTCGAGAGGCAAATCTATCATTCAAGTTATAATCTACCAAATTTTCATTCAACATGTCATTAACGATTAATCTATTTTACTGTATCAGCTATACTTCCAAATGAATCCGAACCGTTCAAGCTGTGTTGCATCATGTTATTTAGACCTACAATGGAATCACGCGAGCATGTTTTTTTTGATGTACTATCTTTTATAGTAATATTTATGGGGAATTTTTTTTTCTCTCGTATTGTAGTAGACTTTTTTCCTTCTTGTTGTTTACTTTCAAATTGCTCATCTTCATATTGAGCTTGATCTATGAATACAGCTCCTTTCAAGCGTGTAATATTGATACCATGCTGATTTATCATAGCATCCTTTTCATTTTCAACCATACAAGATTTCATATCATTTGATTTATTACTAAGAAGGGCAATTTTTTTTTCTTTTAATTTCTTGGCTAGACTTTCTTTATTCATGTTAGCATTAGCTCGGCTTTGCAATTTTTTTTTCTTTAAAAGTTCTCTACGCTTTTCATATAGTCTATATGACTCAGCAAAATCCTCATCTTCATAAAAACTTGTACCGCCAGGATTACCTTGTGGTACATATTTCTTACTAAGTTTTACCTTAGATTTAGCTTCAGTATCATATGAAACAAAAAAACTAAAACTAAAAAATATTAATATAAATAAAACTTCAGAAAAAATCCTAAGCATACGGCGCAATAGTAAATATTGTATTTTAAATATATAACAATTAACGAATTTTAAGTAAACTAAAATCTTTACTAACTTTATAATGAATGGTGATTTCATATTCTATTAACATATATTAACATAGATAAGATCTATATATTTAAATATTTATATGTATCTTTCATGCTTATCTAATTCCTGTTTTTCTTTTTATTAATATATTAAGAAAAAGTTTGACTTTTTGCTTAAAATAACATAAAATTGAATAATAAATAGTGTTAACAACTTAGAAATCAGTAGCTGTAAAAATCTCTTAATTATCTACCTAAGAATCTTATTTCCCACTCAAGTTCAACATTAAACTTATCTCTCACTGTATCTCTTACTTTGTTGACAAGATTTTCCAAATCAGATGCAGTTGCATTATTGTAATTAAGTAAAAAATTACAATGTTTCTTAGAAATTTTAGCTCTACCGTTATCTAATCCTCGACAGCCGGATTTATCAATCAATTCCCATGCCTGGTAGGCTTTTGGATTTTTAAAAATACAACCAGCAGTTTTCCCTCTTATTGGTTGGCTTTTGTTTTTTTTATCAATAATTTCCTTTAGCTTACGAAATATAACCTCATATTCTGAATTTACTCCTTTAAACTTAGCTTCAATGAAAATCCACTGCCCCTTTAAACTATGCCCACGATAAAAATAACCCATCTCTTCGTTGGAGAATTCATATATATTTCCATCTTCTAAGTTCACTGCTTTTATCGACTGTACAATACTTGCAATATCACTACCATACGCACCTGCATTCATTTCTAATCCACCACCAATTGTACCTGGAATTCCAACCAAAAACTCAAATCCACTAATTTTTTGTTCTCCAGCAAAGTAAGCAAGATTGCTAAGTAGCGCAGCAGCACCTGCAATAATAGAATTACTATCTATACATTTAATATACGCAAACTCCTTACCCAATTTCACTGTTATATCTAGAATACCACTATCTCTCACTATTAAATTGGATGTTACACCAATAACATTAATTGACAATTCAACATTTTTAATCAAGCATGTTAAATCTTCAATATCACGTGGTTTAAATAATACATCAGCTTGTCCACCGACACTCAACCACGTTATTTTAGACATCGAAACATTATAGCGATAGATTCCACGTATCTTAGGTAAGTTTATAAGCATTTTGATTTCAATTCTAATCCTACATCTATACCCATTTTTTCTGCATCTTCTACAAATGAAGTACGCTCAGTAAAGTATATATTTTTTTCGTCTGCTAACATACAACGAAGATGTAGCATATTTTCACTCACATATTCTGCTAAAGCCGCAAGTGGTGTAAAACATGAACCATTTACTGTCTTCATGAAGCTACGTTCCGACTTTGCAAGTATAAAAGAAATATTATTATTAATTTTCTCTAAAAGATCTATAATTTTTACATCATTTTTTCGACATTGAATGCAAATTGCCCCCTGCCCTACTGCACTTAACATGATTTTTGATGATAATACCTCTGTAACTAAATGATGCTTTTTTAATCTTATTAGCCCTGCTTCAGCTAAAATTATTCCATCAAAACTATGATTTTGTAATCTAGTTGTTACATTTCCACGAAGTGGCACTATATTTAGATCTGGTCTGAAATTTAGTAGCTGAACTTTTCTTCTTATTGAAGAAGTTGCAACCAATGCTCGCTGCGGCAAAGCCTCAAGGCTATTATATTTATTAGAAATAAATGTATCAAATGGACTTGATCTCTCTAAAATGCAAGGAATTGTTAAATCTTTCGAAAAAAATGCAGGAACATCCTTTAGTGAATGAACTGCCATATCTATATTATTCTCAAGTAATTCAGTCTCAATTTCTTTGAGAAACAATCCTTTACCTCCTATTTCTGCTAGATTTGCATTGATATATTTATCACCAGAAGTTTTTATTTCAATAATCTCAAAAAATAAACCAGGAAAAAAATCCAGCAATTTTTGTTTTGCCTCTAAAACTTGAGCAATCGCAAGTCTGCTTCCTCTGGTACCTATTCTGATTAACATTTGTGTAGCTATTAAAATTTCTTAAGTGCAATATTCTTAAGGAAGGTGACACAAAATATTATAGAATTCAAGTTCGTGACTGCTAGATCAACAACTGAAGAAGTTGTATTTTATGTTGCATCATTTGCATTTTATCAGCACAATAGAAAAGTAATATAATATAAATATCGCATCGATGAAAGTTTATATAAAATTATGTAATTTTTGCGTTAAAGCCTACTTAAACTTTCTTAACAATATTATAAAATATAACTCTATCCATCTTAGATAAGATTAGATAAGTATTTATCTAAATACTATGATTATACAACTAAGAATAACTTCAATTTTCTTGACTAATTTTTTTATCATACTACATCTATTTATCCAATACAATTGATCAAACTCTAACTTAATATTAGAAAAAACCTCTTTAAGCTATTTTCAATACTAACTAATTTCAATTGCACTACTTCCTGATCTTTTATCTTTTGCTTTTTAACTTTCTCTAAATCTTGCTTTATCTCTTTCATTCTCATCTCAAACCTTACTCATCTATATATCCTTTATTTTAACAATAAATGAGCCTTTCAATACTTTGATTTAATCTACCTTTCTGTTTTTCAAATGTTTTATTCAGTGGTTTTTTATACTCTAAATTCTATGTTGATACTCCTTTATAATTCTTTCTGGCTCTTTTAATAAGCTTTTCACTTCTTCTCAGACAGAAGTTTCAATATCTCTGCACGAATTAATTTACTATTATATATTCTAATTTTATCATAATAATAAAGATTTGAACTACTACAACGATAATAGATTCTTTATAATATTACTATTTTTTATACCGTAATAGATATATCCATAATACAGAAACACAGCTAATTCTTGTAGTAAAAACGTTTCTTTACCCTATCTGTATTCTCGATCTTTTTCTATTCTCAAACAATTGTTCTCATATTGCATCAAATAATTCCTCTTTAATTATATTTAATATTATTTAAATGAATCAATTTTCTCGGTCATTATGATAAGCTAAATAGCTTTTTTCGCGCATTTCCCACGCTATTTCTTTTTTTATTGAATCTATTTTTGTTTTATCAAATGCTGCTTGTCCTTTGCATGTAAGACTCTTCAAAAATCTATTAATTACATTTGGATATCAATCTCTTTATATATTTTGATATAAAATACATCTTTTCAATCATTGTACAACTTCTCTTAAAGTCACTATTTCTTGATCTACTCACGCAAAGAATTTGTACACTATTTCTGTTTTCTCTTCATTAATTTCAAATCTTATTTCATCCATCACTATATATCTTATATAACAGTAACTATAAGGAGCATTATTCATTACACTATACGATATTCTCTCACTACAAAAATTTCCCCTTCTCTCGGCAATTTCGTTCTTTCATCTTTTCGTACAAATATTCTATTGTTATTCATCGTATATCTTTTAATAATTCAGATTTTAGACTATCATCTAAATGCGATCTCTGTTCTTGCTTTTTGCAACTTTTTAAACGAGAATTTAAAATCAATATATTTACGTTATAAATATTCAGGAGAATGAACTTAAATTTTATCAATTTTACCTTTTGATATTTTATCACGTAAATTATTTAAACCAAGATATTTTAAATTTAATCCGCTATGACCATTATCAATTAATTTATATTCATTTATCATCTCATATCCATCTTTATTAATTTACTTTCCAAATCAGTAAGTTAGCTACCTATTGTATCCTCTTGTATTTACCTTTTTGACGAATCTCTCACACATAAACTTACTTACTGTCATTTTACGTACTTTACAAAATCTGCTATTATTAATGGTTTATTTCAACTTTACAAATACATTAATTTTATGTCCAATGAATTAAGCATACTGTATTCCAATATCAAGCATACATCTGTTGTTTGCAAGAACAATGTGATAAATATTGTACCAGATTTTACATAAAACACAAGTAGCAAATACTAAGATGATACTTTTTGGATTTTTAAATTGCTTTAGCAATAAATATTTAAGAAATTTATCAAATAGAAGAAAAGACGAAAGAAATTTCAGTTATTATATTTATTTTCAGTATTTGCTGTTTTTATCCTTTAAACGCTTCAATTTAAATACTTTTAAGACAAATTAGGCTAAGCTAAAATATTTAAGAAATCTACCAAACAAAAAAAGACAATAAAATCACGAGATAGCTAATTATTTCATTTTCTATTTTAAATCCAATATTGAATGATGTCTTAAACAACTTATAAGCGCATTCCAGTTTGAAAATCAATAGTCTTCAAAAGACATGCAATGCACATTGTGCGAAAAATAGTACGCCAAACACAAGTTTTGTTGTTATTTTTATCTACATAGATTGAAAAATTAAACAAATAGCTTCAATAATATTGAAGAAGGATTAGAAAAATTTGTCAAGTATTTTTTTTTGTTTCTATTGAATGACATACACTGCCAAAACTGATTTGTAATGCGAAAAGTCTAAAGCATATTGAATTTAGATTATATCTAAGCTATACTCTGAGATGAAATTAACAAAAATTCTCAGTAAAACCGATTTTAGCTGAGACAAATGCAAAAGTGAACTCCTTTGATATAAATGAGTATTAGAATAGTTGTCAAATGCTTCATCAACCTCTTGTTGAAACTTGGTAGTGCATTTATATTTTTTATTCAATCTTTACACCACTGTTTTACACCACCTTACTATTTAAGCAACATAGCAAGACAAATTATAGAGATAGGCTTTCTTTCCTTGCCAATTCTTGGACTTACAGGGATTTTTATAGGAGTAGTAATAGTATTGCAAAGCAGCCTGAGCGGAGTCCATTGATTAATCAAGAGCAAGTAATACCTAAGCTTGTCACAATCACCATTATTAAAGAGTTATGGCCAATTTTAATCAGCTTAATAATGGTAGGAAAAATTTGATCATCAATTGCGGCAGAAATTGGTACTATGCAAATTACCGAACAAATAGATGCACTTACAACTTTGAACATTAATCCTTTCAAATACTTAATTGCACCAAGGATTTTAGCGTCAATTATAGTATTCCCTATACATATAATATGTGCAGATCTAATAGGAATATTTGGAGGATATATAACTGCAGTTTTTGAATTTAACCACGATGTGAATATATACATAAAATATACAGCTCAATTCTTCAATATAAACGATTTTATCACTGGACTAATAAAAGCATCTGCTTTTGGCGTCATAATTTCCGTCTCAAGCTGTTATTACGGTTATCACTGTAGAGAAGGTGCTCGAGGAGCAGGTATTGCTACAACATCAACTGTTGTTTTATCATTCATACTGATTTTTTTTAGCAAATTACATGATTATTTTGATACATGCATAATCCCATAATATCAATATCGAACTTAAGTTTATCTTTTGACGATAAAACGATACTAAATAATATAAGTTTTAATATATTAAAAGGAGAGTCACTAATCATACTCGGTGGCTCAGGAAGTGGCAAATCTGCATTAATAAAAACAATCATTGGCTTGCTAACACCATACTCAAAGTCCATTAAAATGGATAGCAAAAGCAAAAATAAATTTGGAGTTTTATTTCAAAATTCCGCCTTATTCGATTAAGTTACAGTCTGGGAAGACATATCTTTATAATTACACAAAGCGCCTTAATATTAATAAAAAGGAGGTAAAGCAACTCGCAATTAAAAAATTAAGTGATGTCGGGCTGGAGAAAAACATAGCAAATATGTTTCCAATAGAGCTATCAGGTGGAATGAAAAAAAAAGGGTAGCACTTGCAAGGGCAATTGCACACAATCCAGAAATTATTGTATTAGACAAACCAACTTCAGGACTAGATCCAATTATGTCAGATACAATAAACGAAATAATAATGAAGCTGTCTAAAGACTTTAATCCTACGATTATCAAAATTACACATGATATTCATAGTGCATTTAAAATAGCTGATAAGATAGCAGTATTATATGAGGGAAATATCATCTCTCATGGAACTGTTAAAGAAATAAAAAATACTAAAAATGAATATGTGAGAAAATTTATTCGCCACGTACGTACGAAATGAAAAATTCTCTATTTTATTATTTACTCTCAAGGGAGATATAATTTTCATCATGTTTTACAAACACTGTGTCTGCTAAAAACGCTCCACCTCCTAGCATTTTACCTTGTACAACAATACCACTTTTTTCTGAAAACATTGGTGGAAGTATTCCTTGATATTTTACAACAACGCTCTTGTTAAAATCTGTCATTTTAAAAACTACTTCATTTTCGTTGCGTATAACACTATCTTCAACAATCATACCACCGATACGAATTAGCTTTTGATTGTTTGGTAAAACTATTGCTTCACTTACTGTATAAAAAAATGAGATGTTTTCTTTGAGTGTTGTTAAGATGAGAAAAATTATACAATTTAAAAAAAAGAAAGCTCCTGAAGCTATAAATAACCGCTTATGTTTTTTCTTCATTATTATTTTTAAGATTTTTTAAGATTTTTTTGGTTTTGATATAGCAAGAAATAGTAAAAATCAGTTCTCCAGCAATCAATGCAAAACTGATAAGATAAGCGAAAATTACATATGTATTCATAATGCATTATCAACAAATAACTCACCTGCATCAGAATAAATTAAATTTCCATCTTTTTGCTGCAATATCAATCTACCATTTTTATCTATATCAATAAAAATCCCCTCATGCAATTTGCCACATAACTTTAGATTGATTCGTTCATTCATTCTGAACACTCTTTTCAGCCACATTTCTCTTATAGTATAAAACCCGTCAAATAACCACTGTTTTCTTAATTTATTAAAATTTATTATTAGTTCTTTTAATAAATCTGTGTTATACACAGACTCACCGTAACTACTAATGCATGTTGCCCATGAAAGGGGCGCATGATCAATATTAATTCCAATTCCTATAACTAATCCATTTGAATTAGATTTTTTTTCAAGCAATATTCCACTTATTTTCTTTCCATCTACCAAAACATCATTTGGCCATTTATATTGAATGTTACTATTATTTGTAAATAATGATAATGTATTGCCAACAGCAACAGCTGTAACAAAAGTCAATTCTGTTAACTCACTTAGATTTTCTCTATTATTCCAGTGCATGACTCTAGAATCCAACGTTGGAATGATACTAGAACGATTATGTAAAAGATTTATAATTAAACTTGCACAAAAATTGCCTTTTGGAGAAATCCAACTTTTTCCAATACGCCCTCTACCATCTATTTGCTTATCAGCAATAATAACAGTTTCATGTGATATCCCTTTATCAATTAAGTCCAATGCTTCTCTATTAGTACTAGAGACTTCTTTATAATGATGAATATGAAAGCCTTCGAATATCTCAGGAATCACTTTACGACCCTTTAGTTACTAAATGAATTAGAGAGTATAAATCCTCTATATATATAAAAAGAATGATATTAATTAAGGAAGCCACTGAAGTAATGATAAATAGCCCATTAGGATAAGTAATAGTATTACTACTAGTCTTATCAAAATACATAGCTTTTATGATATTTAGGTAGTAGTAACATGATATAACACTTGCTATTACAAGGATCAAAGATAGGCTGATAAAGCCTGAGTTTATTAGACTTTTAAATATAAACAGCTTAGCAAAAAATCCTGCAAGTGGTGGTATTCCTGCCATAGAAAGAAATAATATAGAAAGATGAAATGCTAAAACTGGATATTTTCTTCCTACACCAGATAAATTTGCAATATTGCAATCATCGTCGTCAATTTGTATGAAATATGAAAACAATCCTATGCTTATAATAATATACATCATCAAATACATCAAAGAGCTATCTGTTCCCATACGTGTAAAAATAGAAAGCGAAGCAAATATGAAGCCAACATGACCTATTGAACTATAAGCAAATAGCCTTTTTAAGTTCTTTTGTCGCAAAGCCATAAAAGCTGAGATAAGTACAGATAATGCTGAAACATATAAAAGAACAGGTTGAACATAATTTTTTATATTTAATAATTCCTCATTCATCAGTCTAATTAAAAATGTTACAAGTGCAGCTTTTGGAGCAGTGGAAAAAAACGCAGTCACTATAGTAGGTGCACCTTGATAGACATCCGGAGCCCACATATGAAAAGGAACAACAGCAAGTTTGAAACACAACCCTATAAGGATAAAGATTAATCCAAAAACTATTCCATAAGTTACTTGATAATTTTGTACAAATGAACTTAATTGAGAAAAATCGATTTGTCCTGTATATCCATACAGGAGGGACATTCCGTATAACATAATACAAGAAGATAATCCACTAAGCGTAAAATATTTTACTCCTGCTTCACATGAATAAACTGAATCTTTATTAAAGCTCGCAAGAACATATAAAGATATATTCATCAATTCAAAAGCTAAATAAAAAGAAATTAAATTATTTGCTGAAACAAGAGTAATCATGCCAAACAATGCAAAAAGAATCAGTACTGAAAATTCATACTTATAGTCATATTTTGATAAATTCAGCAGCAAGAGTATTAAAACTCCTACGATAAGAATCAATCCTTGGGCAGATCTGATGTATAAGTTAAGTTTTAACAATGAATTAAAGAAAAAAACTTCATTATTTTCTGCTAAGAGAATTAAAACAATTAAAGTAATTGCTGTGCAGCCCAATGCTAATAAATTAATAGCGCGGCGGTTAAATACGATACCAAGCAGTAGTAATACTAACGAGGAAACAATAGAGAATGTTTCTGGTAATATCTGTATATAGCTCATAGGACGTTATACTTAATTAATAAATTTGCCATACATGGTTTTAAATAATTTAGTGCAAGAGTTGGATAAAATCCAAGCAAAATAACAAACACTGCAAGTAAAATTAAGACAGAAAATTCTATACTATCTAAACGGTTATTCAATAATTTAGAATAGCTAACTCCCCATATTGTTTGTTTGCATAAATTCAACATATAAACTGCACTCAAAATAATACCAAGTGCGATAAATCCTGTAAAAAATTTTATGCTCTTAAACATTCCAATCATAGTCAAAAACTCACTTATAAACCCAGACGTTCCAGGCAATCCAATTGATGCCATTGAAAATAAAATAAACATAAAACTAAATTTTGGCATCGTGTTTACTATGCCAAAATACTTTGCAATTTCCAAAGTTCCAGTTCGAGTATATAGCATCCCAACACAAAAAAATAAAGCAGAAGAAACAAGACCATGACTAATCATTTGAAATACAGCACCAAGTACTCCCTCCTCATAAAACGAGAAAAGGCCAGCAGTTACGATTCCCATGTGCGCTACTGAAGAATAAGCTATTAACTTCTTTATATCGTTCTGAGCAAATGCAACTAATGAAGAATATATTACTGCAATTGCACTTAACACAATAATGAAATTTGAAAAATAGAAACTAGCCTCAGGAAGCATTGGAATAGAGAATCTTAAAAACCCGTATCCTCCCATTTTAATAAGTAGGCCAGCTAAAATTACCGATCCAGAAGTTGGCGATTGCACATGCGCATCAGGAAGCCAAGTATGAAATGGAAACATCGGGACTTTTATTGCAAAAGAAACAAAAAATGCAATCCATAATAATAATTGCACCTTAAGATCAAAGTTTGACATTAATGTAACTAATTTTTGTATATCAAATGTTCCAAAGACATTATATATGTACACTAATCCAAGCAAAAACAATAAAGAACCTGCAAGTGTATAGAGAAACAATTTAAATGCTGCATACACCCTTTGTTTCCCTCCCCAAATGCCAATAATAAAAAACATTGGTACTAAAACAGCTTCGAAGAACACATAAAAGCTTACAGCATTCAGTGAAATAAAAAAACCGACTACAAAATTTTCAAGCAGTAAAAATAATGCCATATATGACTTAAGAGTCGTATAACTCATTTTGCAATTATAGAGTATACAAATAACAAATAAAAAAGTTGTAAGTAAAAGGAAAGGTAGCGATATACCATCCACTCCTATTCCTACATTTTTAATTGGGTAGCTAACGAATTGAAAGTCCGCACTATTATAATCAAATCCTATACAAGCTACAATACTAAATAAAAATGGCAATACGGCAAAAAGTAGAGATAGGAATCTTAGATATATTGATTTATGATTAATCCTAATTAGAGATAAAATTAAAGCTCCTATTAATGGAAGCAAGAATATAATAAGTAACAACACTTTCTATTTAATTCCAAGAATATACAAAGCACCGATTATTAAAGTAACAAACATAATAAACGCATAATCAAATATGTAGCCTGTTTGTAACTTCATAGAACTTTTTGAACACTCATTAACCAAACTTACCACACCGTTTGGTCCAAATGAATCAATAGCTTTAACATCAAACTTCCATAAAAACCTAGATATAAACTTCATCGGTGCAATTATGACAAAATCATATACCTCATCAAAATACCATTTATTCTGCAAAAATTTAAGTAAAAATTTAATTTTTATCTGCTGAAATTTTTGATAATAGTAAATTAAGTACGCAAACGCTATTCCGCTTAGACTTATTAGAGTTGATAGTAATTTTATAAAGAAATTATGATTTTCATGCTCATGAACAACTACTGAACTTAATTTCCAAAACGCATTACTAGTTATGTTTAAAACATTTACTCCCCATATTCCAGAAAATACTGATCCAAGAGCAAGTATTAATAGTGGTATGAGCATAATTTTCGGTGCTTCATATATATTAATTTTACTTTGTTTTTGACTATGAAATACAAGAAGCAATAACCTCCAAGAATAAAATGCAGTAAAGAATACAACAATCAAGCTCATTACAAAAGCAAAACTATCAACACTATAAGCATGCTCAATTATTAGATCCTTTGAATAAAAACCTGCAAATGGAAATATTCCAGAAAGTGCAAGAGATCCAATCCATATAAGAGAGTAAGTAAAAGGAATTTTTTTCCAACAGTTTCCCATTTTCTTAACGTTTTGCTCATGACGCATTGCATGAATCACATTACCTGCACTCAGAAACAATAAAGCCTTAAAAAAAGCGTGTGTCATTAAATGAAAAATAGCGGCATTGTAAGCAGAAAGGCCACATGCCATGAACATATAACCAAGTTGACTGCAAGTTGAATAAGCAATTATTTTCTTTATATCGTTCTGAGTAATCGCAACGGTAGCTGCAAAAAAAGCAGTAAGCGCACCAACAATTACTATCAATTCTTGTGCTACATTTGATAATTCAAATAGTGGAGAACATTTTGCTACTAAAAATATACCTGCCGTTACCATAGTTGCTGCATGAATGAGTGCAGAAACAGGTGTTGGACCTTCCATCGCATCTGGCAACCAAACATGTAGTCCAAGCTGAGCAGACTTTCCAATACAACCAATAAAAAGTAATATGCATATTATATGAATCACCTTAAACTCATAGCAGAACACCCTAATGTTCTGTATACCAAGAATATCAGCTGTATCAAATATTTCAGCAAACTTCAAAGAATGAAATGTATAATAAATAAGAAAAATTCCAATTAATAAGGCAAAGTCCCCTACTCTATTTACAATAAATGCTTTGAATGCTGCATTATTTGCAGAGTATTTTTGAAACCAAAATCCTATGAGTAAATAAGAGCACAAGCCAACTCCTTCCCAGCCAAAATAAAGTTGCACAAAATTGTCACTCATAATCAGTACAATCATACAAAACGTAAAAAGCGATAAATAAGAAAAGAATCTAGACTTTCCTTTATCATGTTTCATATAACCGATAGAATAAAAATGAACTACTAGCGAAACAGTGGTAATTACAATCAACATCAAAGATGAGAGAGCATCTACATTAATCGCCCAATTTACTTTTAGGACGCTCAACGAAAACAAAGGGAATAAATTCAAGTGATAATCTTGAGAAGAGGTAAAAAAAACATACCAAGATAAAACAGTAGATATTCCAATTCCTGCAACTGTTATAAACTGACTCAAGATATCTCTTCCAAAAAGCACTGCAAACAATGAACTAAAAAGTGGCAAAAACACTATTAATTTTAGTATATCAGTCATACCTTCATTCTTTCATTAAATTTGCTCGTTCAACATCTATATTGCCATGGCTTCTATAATATACAACTAATATTGCAAGTCCTATTCCTGACTCAGCTGCGGCAACAGTCAATACAAACATGACAAAAATTTGTCCAACTATATCATTCATAAAGGCAGAAAAAGCAACTAAATTAATAGTAATTGCTAATAACAATATCTCTATTGATAATAATATGTTAATTATGCTTTTACGATTGATGAAAATACCACTTACTCCAATAGTGAATAAAATAGCGGCAACTATCAAGAAATGATCTAATCCTATTTCCATTCTACTCCTTTTCCAAATTTAGCCTTAATTAATTTTACAGATGAGGATTGTGTCAATTGCTTTAATACATTCTGTCTTTTGACTCCTTTTTTCTTATCCTGCAAAGTAAGAGAAATTGCGCCTACAATTGCAACAAGTAGCAAAATGCCAGAAAAGTGAAAAGCGTACATATAGTCAGTATAGAGCAAATTACCAATGGCTTTTACATTATTTACATTATAATTTATAACATTGCTTATATTAAGAGCTGAGCTGTGAATTATGAAACTGATAATGAGAAAAAACACTACACATAATACAGCACCAATAGTCAGATGCTTTGCAAAACCATGATGTAATCTTATGTAGTCAATATCGAGCATCATAACTACAAAAAGGAATAAAACTGCAACTGCTCCAATATATACTATCAGCACCATCATAGCAATAAATTCAGCTCCGAGAAGGATAAAAAGAGCCGCAGAATTAACAAAAGTTAAAATTAAAAATAATATCGCATACACAGGATTCCTTGTGATGATCACACAAATAGCAGATAAAATGCTAAAAATTACAAAAAAATAAAAGAAAAAAGTCATTAGTATTTAACTACAACAACAATTACTAATTTAAATTAACTATTGTTATGAAGTCAATAAACTTATTGTATTGCATGGTAGCGTGTGTCATGAAATAAAAAACTATTTGATAAGTTGTAACAATTTACTTATCTTAATGATAAGAGTACTTCTAACTTAAAACTCATTTTTGATATGCAATCTTAATGACAAAATTCAGTTAAAAACTTATGGTGTTTTTTGGTAAATTTATCAAATTTATAGCAGCTGAATGTCTTTTCAATTTTTCTATATTTAGCTAAATCGTGCTTAAACCTAAGTGTCAGTAAATTATTATAGTGCTAATTTAAAGTATTATAGAGTCAAATTTGTCACTCTGGATTTTTTTTGCCCTTTCTTATTTAGTAAATTTCTTAAATATCTATATCTAATTGCAATTTATGAACGAATATTTATTTTTACAATAAGTGATGTCATTTCAGTACTTAACACACAATTGTATGAATATTGTAATTTAAGCCTATCACTAGAATGTCATGCAATTATCTGATACTGACATCCAAGAATTTTACTAAGTTATTGAGTATAAAGTTTGTGTTAAAATACACCTTTTTATGGAAAAATTAACTCTAGTGTCCGTTACTTTAATAACAGTAAGATCGTGCTGGAATGAGAAGAAAAAGAAGCACTAAGATGCACAATTTGTTGTAAACTCACTTTTAATATATGATTATTTTTTATAGCATCTTGTTTATCTCATTTTACCATTACACTAAATAGATATATAAAAAGTAAACTTTCTACAGTATTTATTATCCTTCTTGTCTCAAATTTTTTGCAACATCAAGTGCGGCATAGGTGAATATTGCATTCGCACCCGCACGTTTAAAGCTAATTAAAGACTCATAAATTACTTTTTCATAATCTAACCAGCCATTGTTTGTTGCAGCTTTTATCATTGCATACTCACCACTTACCTGGTAGGCAAAAATCGGAAAATTAAACTTATCACTTGCTGTTTTAATTACATCCAAGTATGACATACCTGGTTTTATCATAATAAAATCTGCGCCTTCATTTATATCCATTTCGATTTCGCAAATTGCCTCTCTTGCATTTCTATAATCCATTTGATAACCACTTTTATTGATAGAATTTGACGGCTCGCATGAACAAACAATTTGTCTGAATGGTGCATAGAAGCTGGAACAATATTTCACTGCATAAGATAGTATTGATACATCTTGAAAGCCATTATCATCCAATGCTCTTCTTATTTTCCCTATTCTACCATCCATCATATCAGAAGGGGCAATTATATCACATCCTGCTTTTGCCAAAGCAAGCACTTGCTTTAACAATACTGACACAGTTTCATCGTTTTCCACATCTATTCGATTGCTTTTTAAGATGCCATCATGGCCATGAATAGTGTATGGATCAAGTGCAACATCTGCGATAATACCAATGCTCGGAACCTTTAATTTTACAGCACGAATTGTCTTGCAGATTAAATTGTCTAGATTATACGCTTCTTCAGCATTTTCAGATTTTAATCTACTGTCAACTACAGGAAAAATTGCAATAGCATTAATTCCTAAATCCTCAGCTTCTTGAGACATAGAAACCAATCCATCTATTGAGTAACATTTTATATCAGATAATCCAGGAATGGGTTCTATTATTTCTTCTTTACTATGAACAAATAGAGGAAAAATTAAATCATTTACTGATAAAATGCTTTCACTTGTTAAAGTGCGAATCCATTTACTTGAGCGTCTACGCCTTAATCGTGTATTCGGGAAATTAAACATCGTATTTATTGTTCTATATAAAACTTAATCTTACAGAAGAATTAAGATAGTCAAAACTAATACCAGAGTCTTGTTTAATGCTATTAACATTTTTATAAAAAGCAATATATTTACTATAATAAAGTAAATCTCTTATTATCTTGTTTAACTTTTTGATAATGAAAGTTGATATAATCTTTATATTAAGCTATAGCCTACAAAATTCTTACTGACATACCTTTGTACAACAAGATATACTGATGTTAAGATATAATATATGATATTTTTTAGGCGAAAATAATAATCAATAGCAAAATAGAGCACGTTCTATGATAAAAAGAACATAAAATGTTTATCATAATACTGATAAAATCAAGTGATCCATTAGAATAATTTTACTTGTAAGTGTATAATTTGTCCCGTTTGCTCTTACTTGTACAATTTCTTCTATATTCATGGTTAGTAGATTATTTTTAAAAACCAGGAAAAAACGAAACAAGATTATCGTCTTGGCCAAAGAATATCACTATGGTAGTATTAAAAGCTGTTCTAGTCATATGCATTATTGCTTCTTGTATACTTTAGAATTACCTGCATTAGTCTTGTGATTACTAAATCGGATACTTGTTAAAGATGCAGCAGCTTTTTAATTTAATGTGAGAAATTCCAAAAGAAAAAAGACTCTTCTCATTCATGATTTAATTGATTCCTTTCTTTTGTTACGCAAACTATTCACGATCCAAATGTAGTTTCTAGTGTTAATTTAAGTGTTAATAAACTCATAGAGAAATATAAATAAGATTTAAATAAGGAAGAGTTCTATGTACAACTATATAAAGAAATACAACTAATATTGAAGAGTACATTATACAATCAAGCTAATTTAAAACAAATGAAAAATCTCAAGCACTCGAATGCTTAAAGTTTATCAATAGAACAGGAAATAGTTTCAAACTATAATCAATTAACACTCAAACAAGCACCATTTTGTGTTGTAAAGCTTACAATGATAAAAATACAAGATATGGAAGATCAAACAATTCTTTTAAGGAACAAGAATATAAAAGCTAGAAAGGATATGTTTGTAAAAAATCTTATAGATACAACAATAACTTATAGTAACAAAAATAAAAGATGTTCTGATGGAACTTATAAAAACTATTTGAGTCTTTATCTAGTTTACATTCATCAGTGAGTTATCACGCTAGATGAAAGGAAAATCAGTAAAATGATAAGGAGAAAACAATCACTTAAGAGTTTCTCTTGTAATAGCTATAGAAGTTTTATAAGTAATTTTTTCCAAAAGAGAATAAGAAACGATTCTGAAGAGTTTTGTAAGCTCTTCAGAACTTTCAATTGAAAAAGTAATGTTTGTTACCGCATACGTGTAACACTTAAGAAAAAATGTCAGAAATTCAGCAGTAAGCTGGATAGTGATAAACAAAAAGAAATATTAAAAACATGTATTAAGCAATCTTATCATACATTGAATTAGAAAACCTAAACAAATAACAAGATAATTCTCTATAGCTATTTATCTCGAAATATAAAACAGGATTTTGTTTCAATTTAAGCTTATACATTGAAACAATTTGTGGAAGTGGATGTTATCATTATATAAGTGCTAACATACATTATATCTATGTACTACAAATTAAAAATCTCTTCATCAGTTTAAAAATATTGCTAATCGAAATATATAAATATAATATTTATTAATATTCATAAATAAAGCAATTCCATGGAAAATAATTATAACGCTGATGCAATAAAAATCTTAAGAGGTCTTGATGCTGTAAAGAAGCGTCCAGGTATGTACATTGGTGATACTGATGATGGATCTGGCTTACATCATATGGTATATGAGGTTGTCGATAATGCGATAGATGAATCTTTAGCTGGATATTGTGATAAAATTGAAGTTAGCATAAATGAAGATGGCTCAGTATCCGTAATTGATAATGGTCGTGGCATTCCAACTGATATTCATGAAGAAGAAGGAATATCAGCAGCAGAGGTAATAATGACTCAATTGCATGCAGGTGGCAAATTTGACAGTAATACCTATAAGCTTTCCGGTGGATTACATGGTGTTGGAATCTCAGTTGTAAATGCATTATCAAATTGGCTGGAATTAACTATTTGGCGCAACAAAAAAGAACATTTTATACGCTTTGAAGATGGTGAATCCATTAAGCCTTTAAAGGTAGTAAATGAAAATTTAAATAAAAGAGGAACTAGAGTAACATTCATGCCATCGAAAGAGACTTTCAGTGATATTAATTTCAGTTATTCTACTCTTGAGAGTCGTATCAGAGAATTAGCATTTTTAAACTCGAATATCAAGATCACTTTAAATGATCTCCGTAACAAACCACACATAGAGTCTCATTTTAATGAGAGTAAACAATCTCAAGATAATTTTGGTACAGCAAATTTTGTACGATATCTAGATAAAAATAAAACGCATGTTACCAAAATTGCCAGCATGAGAGGAGATACACAAGATCTAGGAATCAGCGTAGAAGTATCAATGGAATGGAATGAATCCTATTACGAAAATATGCTGTGCTTTACAAATAATATAAGACAACGAGATGGTGGTACACACTTGGCAGGATTTAGGTCTGCTTTAACTAGATGTATTAACAATTATGCAATTAGCGAAGGATTTTTAAAAAAGGCAAAAGTAAATTTGACTGGAGAAGATGTTAGAGAAGGATTAACTTGTGTTTTATCTCTTAAGATGCCTTATCCTAAATTTTCTTCACAAACAAAAGACAAGCTAATCAGTTCTGAAGCGCGCACAGTTGTAGAAAACATAGTTTCTGATAAATTAAGTACAACATTTGAAACTGATCCAAAATTAGCAGCGAGTATAGTAGAAAGAGCTATCAGATCAGCTAAAGGAAGAGAAGCTGCAAGAAAAGCACGGGAATTAATTAAAAACAAAAACACCATTGATATTTCCACTCTACCTGGAAAGCTTGCCGATTGTCAGGAAAAAATTCCTGAATTATCAGAATTATTTATAGTAGAGGGTAATTCTGCAGGTGGTACTGCAAAGCAAGGACGCAATCGTAAAACACAAGCAGTACTTGCTTTAAGAGGGAAAATTTTAAACGTAGAACGTGTAAGTTTAGATCGTATTTTTTCATCTGCAGAAATTGGCTCCTTGATTACAGCAATAGGTACTGGAATAGGAAATGAGCATTTTGATATTAAGAAAACTAAGTATCATAAAATTATCATTATGACAGATGCAGACGTTGATGGTTCACATATAAGAACTTTAATTCTAACTTTCTTTTTTCGATATATGCGTGAAGTAATTGAAAGAGGATATTTATATATAGCACAGCCACCTCTCTATAAAGTTACAAAAAATGCTAAAGATACTTATATTAAAGATGATGAAATTTTTGAAAAATATATAATAAACTCTGCCGTTAAAAGATTAACATTAAGCAATACAGACAAAGATTTACACTTTGTTTTAAACAAATGTCTTGGTATTTCAAATATTACTAAAAATTATGATAGGGAAATACCACATAATATATTAGAGTCACTATTAATTCTAAGCAAAAAGAATTCTCTCTCATCTGCTGATGAGATATTGAAATATTTAAAATTAATATATAACGAATACAATTGGGAATTAGAAATAAAAAATGAAGTAAAAGAAGTGCATATCTCTAAATTATTTCAAGGACTGGCAGACAAATACATATTTCCGCTTAGAATACTTGAAAGCAAAGAAATACAAAATATATTGAGTTCTCTTGATGACATAATTGATTTATTCAATGGTGATTCATTTTTAAAGTCACAAGAAACTGAAATAAAGATTAAATCTCCGAGTGCGCTTGCAAAAATAATAATGGATTATGGTAAAAAGGGTTTAACTCTGCAAAGATTTAAGGGTCTTGGCGAAATGAATGCTGATCAACTTTGGGAGACTACACTCAATCCTGAAACTAGAACTTTGCTCAAAGTTGAAATAAAAAATTGTGAGGAAGCTGATTCTATATTCTCAGTGTTAATGGGCGATATAGTCGAACCACGTCGTAATTTTATCAATACCAACGCACTAAATGTGCATAATATTGATATTTAACTCTTGATTCAAGTTAAAATATTTTCATTGTGATTAATACTCCTAGTATGTATATTGATAAGTCATGTTTTCAATAAATAATGAAAGTAATAATTGTTATGATAATGTTATTGTGTAGCAATCATACAATGGCAAGTGAACGAATAACCTTAGTCAATAAAAAATTATCTCAAGGTTATGTTGCTCCTGTGCTTACAGAAAATAGTATCGTTCTTGCAGATAAGTATGGCACTTTGTATTCCTTTGATACTGATAATCCAAGAATTTTGAATTGGAAATTACACCTTCTACACAGAAAAAAAATTGGTAACATGAGCCTATCGTATCATAAAGGAATTGTTTTCTTTATAGTAAATAACGTTCTACATACAATAGATGGAAAAACTGGCAAGATCCAATGGGAAAAAGAACTTAGAGCTCCGATAAGAGGAAAAGCAATAGTAAAAAACAATAAATTGATAGTACTAACCATCGATAACTATCTGTATGCATTTGATATAAAAGATGGTAGCTCTTTTTGGACTTATCAAAATGGTATAAATGTGATTCGTGGTTTATATTCCATATCACTCACAATTTCCAATGATAAAATTATTGCATCATTTTCAAATGGAGAGTTGATAGCTTTTTACGAAGATGGTACAAAATCTTGGAGTCAAAAATTAGCTCCAAATCTTTTGAACACACAACTCACAGATGTGACAACTACACCAAGAGTGCTAGATGATATTTTAATAGCTACAAATAATTCTTATATTTATGGTATTGATGTAAAATCAGGAAATATTCTATGGTCAAAGTCATTGCAAGTAAAAAGTGTATCAGAAATTGTATCATATTATAGTCCTCTCATTCCTACAAAAGAACAAAGAGCCGGTGGCAGGATTTTTATAATTACTAAAAATAATAAAATAATCGGTGTCGACATAAAAAACGGAGAAACAGTTTGGACATCCGATTTAATAGAAAATACGCAATTATTTGCTCCAATTATTTATGCTAATACTTTATGGGTAACAAGTGATAAAAAATTTATGTTTGCCTTTCCTGGATTTGAAAATATAGGAAAGGCAATTGAAATACCTGGCAATATATTTCATACTCCAGTGTTTACCAATGATAAGAAGATATATGTGACAACTGAGGGAAACGGTGTTTATTATTTAGAAAATAGGTTTGTTTTTTATGACTGATTATGATCTAATTGTTATAGGCGGAGGTCCAGGCGGTTATAAATGCGCCATTACTGCTGCAAGGCTTGGATTGAAAGTTGCCTGCATAGATAAAAACAACATTTTTGGCGGCACGTGTCTGCGAATTGGATGTATACCCTCTAAAGCTTTACTTCACTCTTCTTATGAGTATATTCATACGAAAAATGATTTATCAAAACTTGGCATAAAAGTTAAGGATACAAGCTTCGACCTAAAAGAAATGCTAGAATATAAGGACGCTAGAGTTGAAGAACTAGGAAAAGGCATAGAATATTTGTTCATTCTTTACAAGATCACTAAAATCAACGGACTTGCAAAAATTATTACTTTTAATCAAGGTAATCTTGAAGTTTTAGCTGAAGGCAAAATATTAAAGACAAAAAATATAGTAATTGCAACAGGTTCTGATGTTAGTTCTTTATCAGGAATTAATATTGACGAGAAAAACATCATTTCATCTACCGGTGCATTATCTCTAATTGAAGTGCCAAAAAAACTTGTTGTAATTGGAGCTGGGGCAATAGGACTTGAAATGTCTTCTGTATGGAAAAGGCTAGGATCTGAAGTAACTGTAATAGAGTTTCTTGATAGAGTCGCTGCAGCAATGGATGGAGAATTAAGTAAGTCTCTTCTTTCTAATCTGCAAAAACAAGGAATAAAATTCCTACTCAGTACTAAAGTTGAGGAGATAAAACAAAATAGTAATTCTCTCAATTTAAAAGTTTGCTCTGCTCAAGATAATCAAACAAACATTATAGAAGCAGATAAGGTGCTCATTGCAGTAGGTCGCAAACCGTGCACTGATGATCTTGGTATCGATAAAAAGATAAAAAAAGATAATCGTGGTTTCATTCAAGTTAATAACAGGTATGAAACTAATGTGAAAGGAATATTTGCCATTGGTGATGTAATTGGTGGAGTAATGCTTGCTCATAAAGCAGAAGAAGAAGGGATGGCAGTTGCAGAGACAATAGCAGGGCAGTCACCTCACGTTGACTATTGGATCATACCATCTGTCATTTACACTCAACCTGCAGTTTCTTCAATTGGTAAAACCGAAGAGGAACTGAAAAGTGCAGGTCTCAAGTATAAAGTTGGTAAATGCCAATTTGCTGCAAATGGTAGAGCAAAAATAACTGATGATGCTGAAGGATTCGTAAAAGTACTAACTTGCAACACCACAGATACAATATTAGGCGTACATATCATAGGAGCATATGCTGATACATTAATTAACGAAGCAGCAGTTGCAATGGCATATGGTTCTGCAGCAGAGGATATATATAGAATTTGTCACTCTCACCCTGATATAAACGAAGCTTTCCGCGATGCGTGTATCGATGCCTTCTTTAAAAAATAACCTTGATTCAATCATTGAAAATTGATATGAATAACTGAGATATAATAAATCTTACTAATCTCTAATATTTTAGAATCATATATTTATAGATCTAAAGAACCTTATAAATTTTCTCAGCGTTCAAATTAATGGAGAAGCAAATATTGGTTTCCTTAGAAAAATTGAGCATATCTGAGCTAAGAATGTGGATTAATTTCCGTTATATATTATAAGAAGCGTAAAATGTGAAAAGTTCTAACACTCGCGCACTGTCAGTAGTCAGAAACTTTTTCAAGTATATAAAAACAATTATGAAATAAATAATGAGGCTGTATTTTCCTCGTCAAAGCCAATTTAGAGAAAAACTTTGTCTAAAGCATTTATCAATATCTGATATAAAAACTCTGAAACACAATATCTCTTTGTTGAAATAAAAAGAAAAAAAATTGAGAAGAATTTAAATTGCTAATCGTTTAAAGAAGATAAGGAGAACGTTAAATTTATAAAAGATTATATCTCCACACGCATTCCATCACAGTTTCGCCACTTATTTGCTTCAAGCAAATGTTGATATAAAATCAATACAACAACTGCTTAGCCACTCAATCTTAAAATTACCTAAATTTACACTCATCTAAATGATGATGACTTTTTTAATATATATAAAAATTTCCAGCAGAATTTAAAAAAAAAGAAAAATATACTTGTAACTTGAGAAGTATCGCTAGTACTAGCAGGTCCTATATCATTTTCATCTCCTTTTATGTATGAAAAATATTCTACTAAAAAAAGAACCAGCGCAACTGCAGCAAGACCAGAACTTATTTCTGGATAATTTACTATCGTTAAACATGTATCAACAACAAATGTTCCCTATAATATAAAAATATAAGAGCGTAATTGTTTTGTTTCCTATTTGAAAATTTACTCTAATCATTTTTTCGATGAATCTTCTCATTTTACTCTTATCTTATATCATTCAATTTTCTATCCTTCTTTGTAAGTTGATTTTATCTTTTCAAATTTTTCCACAAGCTCTTGTACAAATTGCTCAGTAAAATCCACTGTACATTATTCATGCCACATATAGCTCTTCTATTCCATATATTAACTTTATCTGACTAAAATCCCCTCAGTCCTTTATATTTTAAAAGTTTACCAATACTTCTTTTTATCTTCTGTTATTCCTTTTAAACACGATTTGATAATTAAAATGAGAGGCATTTCTATTTCTCTACTTTATTTTTTCTAACAGTCAAGATTAAAATCTTGATTCATCAATAGAGTTTGTGCTGAATCAATATTTTCAGGAAGGACAATTAATAATTCTTTTCCTTTTTGTGCTTTTTAAAAGCTAATTTTATTACGTCTTAAGATCCTCTTACAATACAATTCGCAAGATTTTTATATTCACAATTTTCTAACATCAATTTCTACAATTCTGGTATATAAGCAATATTTTTAATATATCATTTAGCCCACCAACTTAAAAACAATATATTAAAGGCTGTGTCTTTGTGTATATCAAACCGTTAAGCCTAAACCTTAATAGTATAATAACATACTCCTCACATGGAAAAATTCACAAGTATATCGCCATTATTCTTCAGATATAGCTTGCTTACTCTGAACATTAATATTAATACTTCTGTTTTGTATAAGCAATTTAGCCATTTTTTCTAATGTAGGTTAATCATTATTAGTTATGTAAGCACTAGCACAATAAACATTAAAATGTTATTCCTTTTTCATTAAATGCATTACATCTACACTTTCTGCTAGAGCTTATTTAAAATTTTCTAGATTTTCATCATCATCAACAATATCAAATAACTATTTATTAACGCACTAAGTGGTTTTGAAATTCTATGATTATTTGGCACTCGATTAGCTTTTTTTTTGATTTCTTTATAAACAAAACTATGTGTTCCATGTCTTCTTAAAGACATACTGCCTCTACTACTGAAAACTTACTGATGTAATTATATTAAAAGAATAAAGAAAATGTTAAGAGACTTTCCAAAGTTCCAATCTAATTAATAATACACTCTAAAAACTTCTCTGCATCAAGCGCAGCCATGCATCCAGTCCCAGCCGCAACTACTGCCTGTCGATATATTTTATCCTGAACATCACCTGCAGCAAACACCCCTGTCCTACTAGTTAAAGTTGTTCCAGGTTTTATTATGATATAATCATGCTCATCCATTTCAACAAAACCCTTTAAAATACCTGTATTTGGTAAATGTCCAATTGCAACAAACACTCCGTCCACTTTTAATTCTTGAATCTTTCCAATTTCTGTTGATTTAATTACAATACCAGTAACCTTTTTTGGATTTTCTTCTCCAAGAATTTGCTCTACAGTATGGTTCCATATTACTTTTATTTTATCTTTTTTAAAAAGCCTTTCTTGCATCACCTTCTCTGCTCTTAATTTATTACGTCTATGTATTAGTATAACTTCTTTAGCAAAGTGAGTTAAAAATATTGCTTCTTCAACAGCGGTATTTCCTCCACCAACAACAGCTACAACTTTATTTCTAATAAATGCACCATCACAAGTTGCGCACGCTGAGACCCCGTAACCTTGAAATTTCTTTTCACTCTCCAAACCAAGCCATTTTACCTGTGCACCAGATGCAATAATCATTGCATCTGAGTAGTAATCATTAATATCACCAAAAGACCTAAATCTATATTTATTAGAATCCTCAAGTTGTTCAATGCTCTTTATTTCATCATCTATTATTCTTGCTCCAACTTTCTCTGCATGCAATCTCTTTTGCTTCATTAATTCCGGACCTTGTATTGAAATAAACCCTGGATAATTTTCAACATACGTAGTAATCATAAGTTGACCACCAGGTTGCATTCCAGTTACTACAATTGGCTTTAAGTTTGCACGCGCTGCATATATAGCAGCAGCATAACCTGCTGCTCCAGATCCAATAATAAGAACTTTTGTATTAAGTTGCCCCATCTCTATAATTGTTCACTGTATGAGTTTAAGTAATCAGCTACTCCTTCATCACTTGCTTGCATTGCTGATTTGCCTTTCTTCCATCCTGCTGGACATACTTCACCATACTCTTTATTATGTCTAATTGCATCAATGATTCTAATAAACTCATCAATATTACGTCCTAAAGGTAAATCATTTATTGATTGATGGCGTACAACAAATTGATCATCAATAATGAAAGTTGCTCTTAGTGCAATTGAATCATCATGCAATACTCCATAATCTCTTGATATAAATTTTTTGATATCAGATACTAAAGTATAACTAATCTCTCCAATACCACCATCACTAATTGAAGTCTCTCGCCACCTATGATGTGAGAACTTTGAATCTACACTTACTCCTATAACTTCAACATCACGTTTTGAAAAATCCTCTATTTTGTTACTAAATGATATTAACTCAGTTGGGCATACAAAAGTAAAGTTGAGTGGATAGAAAAAAAGGACCGCATATTTATCTTTTACATGTTTGCTTAAACAGAAATTTTCAACTATTTTCCCATCAGAGAGAACAGCAGGAGCAGTAAAATCAATAGCGGACTTTGTAACAAGATTCATAATTTACCTATTCATTTTAAAACAACTTTAATTGTACACTCTGATAAGTTCATATGCAAGTTTTCTTTAGTTTTAGTTTTATAAAAATTTCCAGATCTATTATGACTGTAAAAGCATTAGATTTTTTGCATAACCTAAACATAAGTAAAAAAAACCTAGTTTGGTATTCATTTTTAGTATTTGGATTTTTTATCCATTAAACGCTTCAATTTAACTACTTTTAATACAATTAGTCTAAATTTTAATATTTAGAATCTACCAGATAAAAAAACAATAAAATCCAGAATTAGCTAGTTATTCCATTCTCTATTTTAATCCTGTATTGAATGATGTCTTAAACGACTTATAAGCGCGTTTCAATTTGAAAACTCATAGTTTTCATTAAGACAATGCAGTGCACATGGTACAAAAAATAGTACGCCAAATACATTGAATATTGCACTACTATACAATGTTAAACATTTTTTTCTTGTATTTTCATAGAAAGTTCTTGAAATCGAAACATTATATGCATATCATCGTGATAAATTTTAACGCTTTTCATTAATTATAAAATTTTACTAAGTTAAATCTCTATTATCTTCTTGATCAAGTTCATATTCAACTCTATAGACAAAAATCTTTACAACATCTATACTAAAATATAATTTCTCTTCTATCTTATCTCTTTATTTATTAATCATTTTTCCTGCTGATTTTTAATTGCTTTTAAACTAATTCTTCATTCCTTCAATTTCTTAATCACATTCTTCTTGAGTTATATATTCTCGAGTATAAACATAAGCTAGTCTTTTGACATCTTGTTCTAATTTGCCTCTTTTTTTTAAGTTTCATCATTTAGTTTCCCATCTTTTTATTCTAAAAGCCTATGTTTATACTCCTTTGTAATTTCATTTGAAGATCTTTTAATATCCTTTTTATTTATTCTCACATAACAATTTCTAGCATCTCTCTCTATTCTGATCGATCTACTTTCACATACTCTGATTCACCGAAAAGATTTGCATCTATGTTAGTACAACGATAGTATATATTCTTCTCTTAGAATTTCTTGCTATATAATTAAGTATATTGTAATACCTACATGCTATTATTCTTTATAATAGGTGATAGATGCTCTCTTTCATTTTGATATATTCTTACTCTCTCTTTCTATTTCCATCAAGTTGTTTTTGTACTATGTACTATATTAAATCATTCCTCTTCAACTATCCTTGGTATTCTTATTTTACCAACTTTTTTTTCTTTTTTATTATAAACAAAATATTTTTTTTTGCCGTACTTTCCATCTTACTCTTATTTCCTTTCTTAGTGGCTCTACTTTTATCTCACCATATGCTATCTCTTCTTTGTATTTTGTATGCTCTATTCTTCAATATTTTATGAATTTGTACATACATTCCAAACTCTCTTTCTCTTGGAGAAAGGATAAACTTTTCTTGCAATCTTCATTATTATAGCCTCTTTTTTATACTTGTTCTTTCTTCTCTTAATTCATACGAATATTTGCCATTACTATTTTTGCTTCCTCTCTCACTTATTTCAAATTTTATCTTTATTTCTATCAAAATGCCTTACATGCTTATAATCAACAAGAGGTGCAATAGTAATTAAATTTACATGACCTTCTTTTGCTGCATGTTCTTTTCCTCTATTACTCAGTTCTAAATTTGTTTTAATATATAAGTTCCAAATGCTCCTTTGCATATTTATTATTAAACTGGACTTTGGAATATCATCAATCTTATGATTTGAAAAGATTATTTCTACTCCTGCATCTATAAATTCATCTATTAAATTTCCTTGATCTACAAAATCATGTGATAAAAGATTAAGTGAATGAATATAAATTTTGTTAATTTTTTCCTTTCATTATTTTTTACGTAAATTCTTTAAATTTTCACGCTTTAAAATTAATTCACGATAACTATCGTCAGTGAATATATATTCACTCAATAATTTATATGCATCTAGAGGAATTCTAGACTTAGAATTTATAATTTGACTTTTTAATTGTATTGTTCTGCACTTGGTTCTTCGATAAAACTCTCGCATATAAAGCCACTGTTATCATTTTTCTACTCTCTTTTTATTGTTTCTTTTACTGCAAATTCTAGCAATAGACCATGAGCATAAGCTAAATGATGCTCCGCTCACTCATCAAGCTCATATCGACAAATTACAAGTTAATATCTTTTCTTACGTTTTTTCTTGTGAATATTTTGTAGTTTTGGAGCCTTACCATTCTCTTTTTCCATAAATCAATTACCAATACAGAAAAGCAACTATTATTTCTCTCAGCTTTTGTGTGAAATTTTAAAAATGAAAAAGCATGCTAAAACACTCCTCTTTAATCCATAGTTCCAGTAATTTTCAACTCATATTAAATAAAACATAAATTCACTTAAATCTATAATTATAGATAAAAAGCTCCAGCTTAAAGCTTTTTTGCTATCTCTTTTCCTCTTTTTCTTTATTCGTTTCTATCAATTCTCTTCTGCGAATATCACATCAATTACAGTCTTTTTTAGAAATTCTCTCTGTTTGTTTTTTTTTTGAAATTTTTACACTCTATAACACTTCCGTTATTTCTTTATTATTTCTATCATAATAAATTTCTATTATAATAAATTTGTGTTTGCCGGATTTATCAGATTGATTTGCTTTCGCCATTGAACTTATTAGCTCCATTACGTTTCTAGATGTTTTCTTATTACAACTAAGTGCATTGATAAATAACCATCTCATACTGTGAAATTTATATCATCTCCTTTTTGATCAATAATCATACTGTTCTTAGATCGGAATTTCGTACTGCATAATGTAATATCGTTCTTCTTTTTTCATCTTTTTTATTAATATTTTTAAATAAGTTCTTTAATAATTCTTCTAACGATTTATTAAATTCCTCTCTTTCTTTTTACTAAATTTTACCATAATGCTTCTCAATTATTAAATCCATATAAAATTGCATAATTTGACTTGCTCTATAGCACTAGGTGAATTTTTTATATTTAATCACTACTATTTTAGCTATAACTTTTTTGCTATCAAAAGCAAGTTTTTGAAAAATATACACATTTTTTTTAATATTAATGCTATATATTAAAATATAAACTTATATACTCAACCTATTAAATATAGAAAAATTTGCTCATTATCTTTCGTCAACTTTTTTGAATAGTTTGAATAATCTTTATAAGACAAAGAAATTTCTTCTATTTCATCTGAACGCAACATTTTTGTTCTATATCTCTCCATTATCTCATTTGCTTTTCCATAAATCGGAGGTATATCTCTCATGTTCACTCCCTTCTTTTCTAAATGACTCATCACATTCTTGTAAATTTTTGCATAGTTTAATGAACTACATCCAAATTTATCCATTGCCTATATGTTTCCTCCTGTATTTATTAACACTTCTATTGTTTTTATTCCTATTCTTAGAAATACTAAATGCAGTAATATTGCTACGTTATTTGATATTGCATTTACCTCTGCTCTTTCTTTGAGTAGTTCTTCTCCACATTTTCTACTTTTTATAAAGATACAGCTAAGTACAATATTGTATTACCTCCTATTAACTATTAATCTTTCATTAATATTTCAAAGCGATTTACCTAAAATGCTTCTATAAATTTGTAACAAAGCTCTATTGTTTCTTTATTAATGATATACTTCATTAAATATTGACTCATTTTAGGCACAGGTAATTTTTTTTTTATGTTTATCTACACTTATTCAATTTATAGCTTTTAAGCATGAAAATAAGCTTTTTTATAAATTTTTACAAAATACTAATATATATGATGATCTAAATCATATGATTAATATATCAAATATATAAGATGTTTTTAGCTCAAAGAGCTGTTTAAATAATGATGTTCTTGTCAAGTTAGAATATCAAGGTATAATACCAATATCAATTCCTATTATATTGGATAATAACGAAGAAAAAGGCGCTCATTGAAAATTAATATACCTTCTAATACAGCTAGCTAAATAATAAAGTCGACACTTTTTTATAGAACTGGAACATTAATACATTTTGTATTATCAAAAACACGCATTTCATATGCATCATACTAAAAATACCATTCCAAAATAGTACATTTATAAAATGCATTACACATTTGTTGCCTTATGCTTTCTGTTGTTTGTTCAAAAACATCATCAAAAATATCGATTGCTTTTTCCACACATAACGCAAACTTTTCACTAAAATAGTTCTTAATCCAAAATGTAAAAGGATTATTGTACATAAAATGTCTTTGTAATATGAAGACCAACCTCCCTATATACCCAAGGATATGATAAAGATGCAGCAACAGCAACCTCAAGAGGTTCAACTGCAGATATGCAGCGAAGGTAACTTTTACAGGCTAAAGTTGCAAGTGTAAGATTACCTGTTTCTTTAAAAGAAAATTCTTTTTTAAGTAGCGAATGTAGGTTTTGTTATTCATCAATTATGCCAAATGAAACTTCTAGAAAATATTTGATATATTCAACATTTTGTAATCATGTTGCAATCATAGCAAATGCATTTGCATAGTGTTTTAAATAAAAAGAATCTTGCTCTATAATAGTATTAAAACCTTTTTTTTGATAATACTCTACTCATTAATTCTTGATTAAATGGTTAGTTAATAATATCTTGATAAACACGTTCTGACTTTCTCCATACTATTTCTGATAACTTAGTCATTTTGTTCCTCAATAATTTTACTGAGTTGTTGGCTATATATGATAAAAATCATGAACAGGTACAATTCCTTTACCGATATGTTGATCTTGAGCAATCTCTAAAATTTTACTTATGTACTTCTTTGCTGCTCTGTAACTATCAAAAAGATCTAAACCAAGAACTAAACAAGAAGCAATTGCAGCAGATAACGTACAACCTGTGCTGTGAGTATTTTTAGTCTTAATTCTAGGATAACTAAACCATTCATAATCATCATCAGACGTAGCAAGTAAGTCACATGATTCATTACTGTCTTTTAAATGTCCACCTTTGTGTAATATAGATTTTGAGTCAAATTTTAGTAATTCTTTTGCAACAGTAAGCATCTCTTCTTTAGTGCTAACTTTAATACCTATTAATTCTTTAGCCTCCAATAGATTTGGAGTAACCACTGTACTTATTAGAATAATCTTTTCTTGGATAGACTTAACTTCTTCAGGAAAAAGAAGATTGTCTCCACTCTTTGCTATCATCACTGAATTAGCTACAATTGGTGCTTTAATGTTATATTTCAAAATAATAGACTCTGAAACTAATTCAGCAACTTCAGAATTAAATAAAATTCCTATCTTTAAAACATCTTGTATTATATCTTCAAAAATAGCCACTAATTGCTCCTCAATTGATTCTAAAGGAAATGGATAACACTTCTTTACTCCTAAAGTATTCTGTATTGGTAAAGCAATTAATACTTTCATTCCATAACAACCAAAGGCTGAGAATACTTTAAGATCTGCTTGAATACCAGCACCATCTGAACCATCAAAACCAGCAATTGAAAGAGCTTTATATTTCATAACTTTTCCTTCATAAGGTTGAAATCAGGATCATGTAAAGCGTCAAAAACATATCTTAAAAGATCCAAGACAAGAAGCTTTCTGTGCTTCCTGCTCACAACATAAACTGTAGAATACAGTAACTAGTAAACTTGCTTGAAATAAATCAGTTTCTACAGAACAAAATGCAGCGATAACAGAAAATAATGCACAACCCATTCTTATAATACGTTGTGCATAAGTGATAAACTAAATGATAGGTGTCTTATAAAGCTCCTTTTCTACTACAACATCAATTGCACCACTAACTACAACTATTGTACCATACTGCTCAACTAAAGGGTTAGCACTTCCTTCTGCATCAAGAGTAGTATCTTGTAACTCAACCTCCAAGAGTTTCAGCTTTATTATCATTATTAAATGATATAATCTCACTAGCATTACCACGAACAACATCAGCATATTGAATGAACTTCTGACTCGCTACTGTGCAAGCTTTTGTTGCTCCACAACCTACCGGATCAAGTACTACTTTTTTTTCTCAATTCTTTTGCATCTTTTGCAATTTTTAACGCATGTTCTACTCTTTCAAGAAAAGCATCATTAACCGTTCAAATATTAACATTGACAGAACTTGAGTAAAATATAAGTTCTCATCAAGCTCATTTATTTCTTCAGACATGACTTGTGCAGCTCCTATCGCAAGTAGAGCATTTGCAACAAAATCCATAGTCAAATAATTAGTTAAATTCAGAATCAAGGGTTTTGATTTTTGAATTTTTTCAACAGAAAATTTTATCTGCTCTAACATAACTTCTTACCTACACTGATAATATCACACAATTGCTGTACCACATTTTATGGATCTTTTGCTTCATGGATTGCATCAATAATAGCAACTCATGATGTACCAGTCTTCATAACCTGTACTACATTTTCTTGATTTATACCTCCAACTGCAATTACTGGATATTTTGATAATGCAGTTTTACTTACATCTATTTCAATTGCGAACTTCTATAAAAGATATGCTTTTTCTAACTTTATTTAGAATTATTTTATGGCAAATAAAGTAGTTTATATTGTAGCTTACTTAGCACTTATAATATTTTTTAACTTCTTTTACACCAATTTTATATTTAACCCAGAAGAAAATGCCGATTTTCTTAAAAAGAATGGTGGTTTTATACCTAGTAGGAGGCCTGGAAAACATACTTCTGATTATCTTCAAGATATAGTTTTTAAATTAACGTTCATTGGCTCTATGTATTTGGTGATTATATGTGCTGTACCTGAAGTAATAAGATATTATTATGATATATCATTTATTTTTGGTGGAACAAGCTTATTGATTATAGTTAACGTTGTTACTGATACTATTATACAAATACAGTCCTATATCTTTTCGAACAGATATGATGTTGGATAAAAAAAATATGAGTCTAAAACGAGAAAATTAAGATGATTATTATAATTTTTGGTCCTCCTGGTTCTGGTAAAGGCACTCAATCGAGCTTGATAATAGCAAAATATAACTTAAAACTAACTTCAGTAGGGGATTTATTGAGAAATATTATATCTAGCAATAGCGAGTTAGGTAAAAAAATAAAATATACTGTAGAATCCGGTAATTTGATTCAAGATAAAGTTATATGTGAATTATTACGTGATCAGCTTGCACTAGTAGATGATAATTTTTTGTTGGATGGTTTCCCGAGAAATTTAAATCAAGCTCATTTTTTAACTCAAACCTTGCTGGAGAGTTATAATAGAGATGTAGATATTGTTATTGAGTTACAGCTTGATGATAAGATT